>DATJNA010000115.1:0-91255 GCA_035508435.1 Acetobacteraceae bacterium
GCAGCGGCGCAGGCCGACCTGCCATCGACAGAAGCGCTGCCATCGGCGCCGATACCATTCGATTTGCCACCACCGGCGCAGACGCCATCGGCGCAGACACCCTGCGATGCGCCGCCACCGGCGCGAATGCCGGACGAGCGAGCGGCCGCACGCCTGCTGCCGAACGAATACCCATCCACATGCCCATCGCCCGGAGCCGGACGGCGCGCGGCCGCGGGGGAGGCATTCTGTTCCGAACGGGCCGAGATCATGCCGGCAGTGGAATGGCCGGTCTCGCCGCTACCTGTGCAGGATGTTGCCGCCGGCAGGCCGCCCTGACTCGTTCTGCTTGCATAACCATGACCAAACGCACGGGACCGGGTGACGGCCGGCCCCGGCGGCGGAGATTCGACGCTATCGTTCCGGTATCGTTTCAGGGGCGCCGCGGATGACTTGGGCTGACCGGGAGCAATCTCCGAACGGCATGGACCGATGCAGACATAAGGGGACCACCGATGCACATCGATCGACGTGACCCTCGGCAGCGGCTGCGCCGGCACGATTGGAACGGCGCGGGTGAGCCGCGCGGCAACCTCGCCCCGGATCCCATCGGTGTGCATCTGCGTGCACCGGTTGTTCCAAGTCGTCTGCGACCCTCGTCACGGCACCGGTCGGCGCATCCTTGTCGAAGCTTGCTTCAACAGGAAACCGGCAGTCGAATCCCTGCTTCGCTGCCCGCGGCGCCAGGCCGGCAGATCGCGGAGTCGTTCCGCCCGGAGCAATCCGGCTACGCCGCTTGCTCCGTTGCGAATCCCGCCGGGGCGGCGGCGGGGGCCGGCAGCACGATCCTCACCGACGTGCCCTTGCCCAAGGCACTGTGCACGGTGAACTGCCCGCGATGCAGGTCCACGAACAATTTCGCCAGCGGCAGGCCGAGGCCGGTGCCGCCATGGCGGCGAGCCAGGCTGTGGTCCACCTGCACGAACGGCTGCAGCGCACGCGGAATGTCCTCCTCTGCCATGCCGATGCCGGTGTCGCGCACCGTGATCGCCAGTGCCGCATCGCGCCATTCGGCGATCACCGACACCGTTCCGCCGGACGGCGTGAACTTGATCGCGTTCGACAGCAGGTTCAGCAGCACCTGCCGCATGCGCAGATGGTCGGCGTCGATCATCGGCATGTCGGGCGGCAGCGCCACCTCCAGCCCGACGCCCGCTTGCTCCGCCCGCTTGCGCACGATGCGCACCGCCGCATCGACGATGCTCCGCGACGGCACACGCTGCAGCCGCAATTCCGTCATGCCGGACTGCAGCTTGGCGATGTCCAGCATGTCGTTGATCACTTCCAGCAAATGCCGGCCGCTGTGCAGGATGTCGTCGGCGAACTCGCGGTATCTCGGCTGGCCGACCGGGCCGAACGATTCGTTGGCGATGATCTCGGAGAAGCCAATGATCGCGGTCAACGGCGTGCGCAGCTCATGGCTCATATTGGTCAGGAACTCGGTCTTCGCCCGGTTCGCCGCCTCGGCTTGCTCCTTCGCCGCCTGCAACGCCGCCTCGCGCTCCTTCAGCGGGGTGATGTTGCTGGCGATCAGCAAGAACCCGCCATCGCTGCGTTCGCTCTTGCTCAGGCGCAGCCAGCGTCCGTCGCTGATCCGCATCTCCCCGGTGGGCCCGGCGAGCGCCGCTTCGACGCCGGGCGGCAGCATGGCCCCCGCGGCCAGATCGCGGGCGTGCGCCGGAAAGAACGCGGCGAACTGCCCGTTTCGCAGTATCAGGCGGCGATCGGCACCGACCAGGGCGATGCCTTCGTTCAGGCCCTCGACCGCATGCACCAGATGATGCTGGGCCGACTGCCGGTCAGCGCGCTCGCGCTCCACCATGGCGCGGATGTTGTCCCGCATCGTCGCCATCGCCCGGAACAATTCGCCCAGCTCGTCGCGACCCGAGGCACGAATGTCGACGTCGAGGTCACCGTCGGCGATGCGCCGCGCGGCGCTGGCAAGGGCGGTGATCGGCTGCAGCATCTGATGCGACAGAAACACGGCGATCAGCGTTCCCACCAGCATGGCGACCAGCGCCGCGGCCAGGACCCACAGCCGGTATTGCTCCATGCTGCCCGCCCGGGCCAGCGCCTGCAGCGATCCGTCATAATTGCGCAGCGCGGATGTCTCGGCTTCAACGGCGCCGTGCATCGCGCCGAAGGCGAGGCACGCCGTCATCGCCGTCAGTCCCAGGACGGCGAGCAAGATCTTGGCGCGGAGCGCAAAAAATGTGGCGCGGCCCGGGTAACGCAGTCCCAACCTGACCTCCGCGGTACAGAGGAGCGGCCGGATAGTGGGGCTGTAATTCTTGCGTCAAGGTTTCATTATCGGCACGAACCCGCCTGCGGCACGCCCTATTCATGCATCGTTGACGCTGAGCGGCGGGCTGCCGCGGCGATGGCCGGCCGCTTCCGCCCGGCGGCCATCCTGCTATAGGGTGACCCGATAGGGTGGCCCTATGGGGTTACCGGGGCCGGAATCGATTGCAGCCGGCCGCAGCCGACAGGAGTGCGTGCGCGGTCATGAAGCATTGGCGGATCGACGACGTGGCCTGGGATCGGTTCGATGCCGGCAAGCTGGATCCGGACCTGGTGCCGCTGGTCAAGGCCGCCGCCATGGTGGAGCGCAACGGCACCGATTACGCCGTATACCTGAACCGCGTATTCGCCGACGACCCGGACTTTCGCCAGGCCGCCGACCACTGGGCCGAGGAAGAAGTGCAGCATGGCGACGCGCTTGGCCGTTGGGCAATGCTCGCCGATCCGGGCTGGGATTATGCCGCGGCGTTCGCGCGCTATCGCGCGGGCTACAAGTTACCGCTGGAGGCGACCGCGTCGGTGCGCGGCTCCCGCACCGGCGAGCTGATCGCGCGCTGCATGGTGGAGACCGGCACCTCCAGCTACTACAGCGCACTGGCCGACGCGACGCAGGAGCCGGTGCTGCGCCAGATCTGCAAGCACATCGCCGCCGACGAATTCCGCCACTACAAGCTTTTCTATGACCATATGCGCCGCTACCTGAAGCGCGAGAACATCGGGATGGCGCGCCGGCTGCGCATCGCACTGGGGCGGATCGGCGAAAGCGAGGACGACGAACTGGCCTTCGCCTGGCATTGCGGCAATCAAGCCGAGGGCCAGCGATTCGTCCGCGCCGATTGCACCGCGGCGTACATGGCGCGGGCAATGCGATGCTACCGCTTCCGCCATGTCGAGCGCGGCGTGGGGATGGTGCTCAAGGCGGTGGGCGTGAAGCCGCGCGGGCGATTGGGCGACTGGGCGGCGCGCTTCACATGGCGGCTGCTGCTATGGCGGCAGCGTCGGTACGGGCGCCGCATCGAGCGTCGGTACGGGCACCGCATCGAGGCCGTTGCGACGGCCGGGGTGACATGACCGGAGGGAGAACTCCGGGCCAGCGCCGCACAGTCTAGACAGGCTCCCCTGCCGCAAGGGGGGAGCCTGTTCCGCTGCCCGCTCTTCGTCCTTGCCGGCTACTCCCGGCCGCCGATCACCGCGTCGCTTCGCAGCGTGCCGAGCGCGTCACGATCCAGGCCCAGCCATTCCGCCAGCACCTCCTCGCTGTGCTGGCCCAACAATGGCGCCGACGCGATCGGCAGCGTCTTGCCGGAGTAGCGCACCGGCCAGCCGCTCATCGTGTATGGACCGACCTTGGGATGCTGCATGGTCTGGCGGATGCCACGGGTCTCGAACGTCTTGTCGTTCGCGAGTTCCATCGTGTCCATCACCGCGCCGGCCGGGATGGTCGCGCTGCTGACCAGCCGCATCGCCTCGTGCTTGTCGTGCTGGCGGGTCCAGTTGGCGACGATCGCGTCGACTTCCTCGCGATGCTCCGTGCGCGCATCGGGCGAATCGTAGTTCGGATCGCCGATCAGGTCCTCGCGTCCCATCACCCGCAGCAACCGGTTCCAATGTTCGGGATTGGCGCGGCTGCAATAGACATAGACGTAGTCGTTCGGGCCGCCGCCCTTGCAAGGATACACCCCGATCGGCGGATTGCCGCCGCCCACGGTCTTGGAACCCGCGCGTGGCGCCGGCTTGCCGGTGCGCTCCATGTAGGTGAACGAATTGCGGATATAGTGCAGGATTGAATCCTGCATCGCGAGTTGCAGATGCTCGCCTTGCCCGGTGCGCAGCTTGCGCACATAGGCGCCCAGCACCGAGATCGCCATCACCATCCCCGTGCCGGTATCGCCGATCGTCGCGCCTGGCTTGCACGGCGGGCCGTCTTCCTCGCCGGTGATGCTCATCAGCCCGCCGGCCGCCTGTGCGATCATGTCGAAGGCCAGGCTCTTCTCGAACGCGCTGCCCTCGCCGAATCCCTTGGTCTGGCAGTAGATGATGCCGGGGTTGATGGCGCGGATCACGGCGGGGCCAAGGCCGAGGCGCTCGATCGCGCCTGGGGCGAAATTCTCGCAGAACACGTCGGCCTGTTTGGCCATCTGCTTCACCAGATCGACGCCGCGCGGATCCTTCAGATTGATGCCGACCGACTTCTTGTTGGCGTTGTATTGCAGGAAGTAATACGCGTCCTGCCCGGGTTTGCCGCCGGCGGTGCGGCCGGGATCGCCAACCTTGGGGTTCTCCACCTTCACCACCTCGGCGCCCATCCAGGCCAGCGCCTCGGTGCAGGACGGGCCGGCTTCGAACTGCGTCAGGTCCAGGACCTTCATGCCTGTCAGGCAGGTTTCGGGGCCATTGCTCATGCTTGGACACTCCCGTTGCAAGGTTGGCACGGAGCCTACGCCAGCTTTTCGGCCTGCGTAAATGTTGCCGTTGCCGGCTCAGGGCATCGCCGCGAGCTGCGATCGCCGGTCGATGCTCACGAACAGACGCCGGGTGGGGAAGGAGAGCCAGACGCGGCGGTCACGCAGGAAGTCGCCGCCGAGCAAGGCGTCGCCCATCGCCGACTCGTGCGGCACCACGGCCAGCATCGGATCGCTGATGCGCGCGTCGCCGACCAGCAGCTCGCGGAACCGGTGCACGTGCACGGCCAGCGGCGCCGGCGCGGCACCATGCGCGATGATGATGCGGTCCGTGGCGAGCGATGGTTCGGTCAGGCCCAGCCGCCGGGCCATCGGCATGCCGATCGTGGTGGCCTGGGCGCCGGTGTCGAGGATCGCCATGCCATCGACGCCATCCAGCGCGATCGGCACCAGCAGGCGGTCGCGCTGCGCTTCCAGGCCCTTGATTTCGACGGATGGCTGATGCCATGGCGGCGGCGCATCGGGGCAGCGGCGCACGCGATAGATTGTCAGGCGATGGTCGGGCTCGTCGATGTCGAGGTCGAAGGCGAGCAAGATGTCGGCACCGAGCAAGCCGTCGGCGGGCGGGCCCCCGGTGTGGTCGATGGCGAAGTCGCCGACCGCCACGTGGTGAACCGGGAAGCGGGTGTCGCCCAGGGTGAGGCCGGGGATGATGGCGTCCCAATTGGCGCTGGAGCCGCCGATGCCGAAGCTGCGGGTGATGTGGCGCGGATCGCGGGGCAGGCCGAGGCGGGCGACGGCCGCCCCGGTCAGCACGGTGCGTTCGGCGCCGGTATCGACCAGCAGGCGCAACGGGTGGCCGCCGACCCCGGCGGTGATGAACAAGAGATTGCGGCTGGTCTCCAGCGGCATCGAGGCGAGCGGCACCAGGTTGCAGGTTGGCGGCGGATCGGCGCAACCGGCGAGCACGAGCAAGACCAGCAGCAAGGGGACCAGGCGACACATGGCGGCATTGTGGCCCGGCGGAATGGGACGGGCCAGTGCAATGAATGGCCGGATTGCACCGCGGGATTGTGCGTTGCGCGGCTGTGGCACGCGGGCAAAGCGGCGCCTACGTTGCTGGCCAGCGAGGAGGAGACCGCGCCATGGCAGCGATGCCGCAGCCCGAGGGCTACCACACCGTCACGCCGTATCTTGTCGTCAAGGACGCCGAACGGCTGATCGAGTTCCTGGTTGCCGCTTTCGGCGCGCAGGAGACCGAACGGCTCGCCGCGCCGAACCATCGCATCGCCCATGCGGAGCTGCGGATCGGCGACTCGGTGGTGATGCTGGGCGAAGCGCGCGACGGTCACAAGGAGCGTCCGTGCATGCTGTATGTTTACGTCTCCGACGCCGATGCCACCTGGCAGCGCGCGGTTGCGTCGGGTGCGACGGCGGGACAGCAGCCGCAGGACCAGTTCTATGGCGACCGCAGTGGCAGCGTGACGGATCCTTGCGGTAATGAATGGTGGATCGCGACGCGCATCGAGAACGTGCCGCCGGAGGAGCTCCATCGCCGTATCGCCGCGCTGATGCAGCAGGCCGAGGGTTGATCTCTCGGCGCTGCTGCGACGCGTGCCCCGTCGCAATGACGGCCGTTTGCGGGCCGCGGCCTCGGATGGCTCGCTCCCCCGGCTGGTCTTGAACCCCCGGCGATCCGCCAGCACATTGCGCCACCGCACGTGGGGAGGCGGGCAGCGATGAATTTATTCGATCTGACCGGGAAGGTCGCGCTGGTGACCGGCGGCAATGGCGGCATCGGCCTCGGCATGGCGGAAGGCATGGCCGCTTGCGGCGCCGCCATCGTCATCTCCGGCCGTAATGCCGAGAAGGCACGCGGCGCGCTGGATGCATTGCGCGCGCATGGCGTGAAGGCGGCTTTCCTGCCCGCCGACGTGACAAAAAAAGCCGAAGGCGAGAAACTGGTGACGGAGACCGAGGCGCAGTTCGGGCGGCTCGACATCCTGGTCAACAATGCCGGCACGGCGATCCGCAAAATGCCGCAGGACTACACCGAGGCCGAGTGGCACGAGGTGCTGGACACTAACCTGACCAGCGCGTTCCTGCTGTCCCAGGCGGCGTACCACGCGATGAAGCGGGCCGGCGGCGGCAAGATGATCAATATCGGTTCGATGATGTCGATGTTCGGCGCGCCCTATGCGGCGCCGTACGGGTCCAGCAAGGGAGGCATCGTGCAGATGACCCGTGCGCTCGCGACCGCCTGGGCGCCGGACAACATCCAGGTGAATGCGGTCCTGCCGGGCTGGATCGATACCGACCTGACGCGGCGCGCCCGCCAGCAGGTGGCGGGGCTGCATGAGCGGGTGGCGGCCCGCACGCCCGCGGCGCGCTGGGGCACGCCAGGGGACATGGCGGGCATCGCCGCCTTCCTCGCCAGCCCCGCATCGGATTTCGTCACCGGGGCGGCGATTCCGGTGGATGGAGGCTTCTCGGTCGGAATGTGACGGGCGCAATAGGAATGTGACGGGCGCAGTAGGAATGTGACGGGCGCAGTAGGAATGTGGCGCGTTCAATAGGAATGCGACGGGCGCGGTAGGAATGTGACGGGCGCAATAGGAATATGACGATTGCGCGGTTGCTGCCGCGGATCGCGGGAACGGGTGGGTCGGCTCAACTCCACCCGAATGATCGATCCACCGCCTTCCGCCACCCGGCGACCAGCGCCGCGCGCCGCTCCGCCGGCATCGATGGCGTCCAGGTCTTCGTCACTGCCCAGTTGGCGCGCAGGTCGTCGATGCCTTGCCAATATCCCACCGCCAGCCCCGCCGCATACGCGGCACCGAGCGCCGTTGTCTCCAATGTGCCTGGCCGCACCACCGGAACGCCCAGCATGTCGGCCTGGAACTGCATCAGCAGCTCATTCGCCACCATCCCGCCGTCCACCCGCAGCGTCGTTATCGCAATCCCCGAATCCTGCTCCATTGCCTGGACCACATCGAAGGTCTGGTAGGCGGTTGCCTCCAGGGCTGCGCGCGCGATATGGCCGGCACCGGCAAACCGCGTCAGCCCCGCGATCACGCCGCGTGCATCGCTGCGCCAGTACGGCGCGTACAGCCCGGAGAACGCCGGCACGAAATACACATCGCCGTTGTCCGCCACCGAGGCGGCCAAGGCTTCCACCGCGGCGGAGGTGCGAATCAAGCCCAGATTGTCGCGCAGCCACTGCACCAGAGCGCCGGTCACCGCGATGGAACCCTCCAGCGCATAGCTCGCCGGTGCATCGCCGATCTGCGCCGCCACAGTCGTGACCAGCCCGTGCCGCGACGGACGTGGCGTTGTGCCGGTATGCATCAACAGGAAGCAGCCGGTGCCGTAAGTGTTCTTCGCCTCGCCTTGCTCGCAGCATGCCTGGCCGAGCAAGGCCGCCTGCTGGTCGCCCAGCGCGCCGGCGACCGGCACGCCCTGAAGCGGCGCGCGAGCGGTGGCGTAGACCGCCGACGACGGCACGATCCGCGGCAGCAGCGCGCGGGGAATGCCGAACGCTGCCAGCAAGGGGTCGCTCCATTGCAGTGTCGCAAGGTCCATCAACTGCGTGCGGCTGGCGTTGGTGACGTCGGTGATATGCTGCCCGGTCAGGTGCCAGAGCAACCAACTGTCGACGGTGCCGAAGGCGAGGTCGCCGGCTTCGGCGCGCCGGCGCGCCTGCGGCACGGTGTCCAGCAACCAGCGCAGTTTCAGGGCGGAGAAGTAGCTCGCGAGCGGCAGCCCGGTCTGCGCGCGGAACCGATCCTGCCCGCCGTTGCGCGCATACTCGGCCACCAGCGCGTCGGTACGGGTATCCTGCCAGACCAGCGCATTGTGTACCGGCTCCCCGGTGGCGCGGTCCCACAGCAGCGTGGTCTCGCGCTGGTTGGTGATGCCGACCGCCGCCAGGTCCTGCGCCGACAGGTTCGCCCCGCGCAGCGCATCGCTGATCACCGCGAGGGTGTTGTCGCGCAGTTCGCGCGGGTCATGCTCCACCCAGCCGGGTTGCGGCAGGATCTGCCGATGCTCGCGTTGCGCCAGGGCGATGGTGTTGCCGGCGCGGTCGAACACGATGAAACGGCTGCTGGTGGTGCCCTGATCGATCGCGCCGACGTATTTCGTCATGGTTCCCCCGAACCGGCCTGGCAGCGCGCACCAGTGGCGATGGCAGCGCCCGATCTACGAGGGAAGTTGACCGGGTCAACCCCGGCCATGACCAAGCGAGGCCACCTGCCTGCCTGCCTGCGCTACGCCGGCAGATCGGCTGTGTGCGAGCCCCGGCGACGCCGCACGCCGGCCGGCTGTTACGCCGCGGGTTCGGCCGCGACCGGTCGCGGCAGGTCGCTCTTGGCGCCCTCGGTCAGCATTTCCATGCGGCCGGTGATCTGGCCGCCATCCTCCACCTGCAGCCGGCGGCAGCGCGCCGTGCCCAGCACGCGCCCGGAGCTGCGAATCACCAGCGCGCCGCGCGCGGTCAGCGTGCCGTCGATGGTGCCGGCGATTTCGGCTTCCTCGACCTCCACTTCGCCCTTGAACACGCCGCCCGGCGCAATCGACAGCTCCGCGGCATGGATCATCGTGGCTTCCACGGTGCCCTCGACGACCAGGCGCTCGGCATCCTGCACCGTGCCTTGCACGCTGATGCCGCGGCCGACGACCAGGGTGCGGCGCTCACCCGGCTCGCGCGGCTGAGGCCGGGCCGGCGCCAGCGCGGGCCGCGGGCCGCTCGCAGGCGGGGTGGCAAGGCCGGCGGCGGCCGGCGACAGCGGCGGTCGAGACATGGATTGCGCCTCCTTCGGTGGGGCGGGACGGAATGGTGGTACGCCGAGGCCGGTGTCCCCGGAGGCGGACGGCGATCCAAATGACACGGTGGGATGCACCGCCGTCTGCGACTCGGACCCGGTCCCGTCCGGCGAATCGGGCACTGCCCCGGCAGGCCGGGTAGCTCCCGCAGAGGTCGGCACCTCATCTGGTTTGCGACGTTTGAACAAGGCCCCCTCGCGCATGCTGACGGAGTCGCGGTAACCCCTTGAAGCAATCGCGGCCTAACACGGGACCGATTGACGAACAACCACTTTACCGCGCTTATCCACAATCATCGCGCTACCGCCACGCGTACTCACGAGTCCGTGTCAGTGCCAGATCGAGTATGTGCACCATCGAGGCGGTACCGAGAATCGGAATGAAGAGGTTGAGCAACGGCAAATATGCCGCCAGCGCCATGACGCCGCCGTAGCCGAAGATGATGCCGCGCGCGCTGCGATAGGTCGCGTTGGCAGCGCCGCGTGGCATCCGGCGCATCGCCACCATCATGAACAAGCCGCGGCCCAAGGCATAGGCAGCAATGGCCCAGGCAAGCAAGACGCCAATGCCCGGCAGGATCAGCGCCAGCACCAGGGCGAGCAAGTTGAGCAATAGGATGCGGCCGCCGAGGCAAACACCGTCCCAGACTTGCGTCGCGATGGAGGCACCCTGGGCTGGCGGCAAGCCGGGGTAGTAGCGATGCTCCACGGCAGCGGCGATGCGCTCGATGTAGAGCGTGGCGATGACTGCGGCGAGTGGCAGGAACAACCAGGCGGCCAGCAGCGTCGCGCCGAACGAGGCGAGCAAGTCCACGGCCCACCCCAGCAGGCCGTGCCGGTGCAAGACGCGCTCGGCCGCCCAGACGGCGAGGATATGCAGCGCGACGAAGCAGACCGTCGACCAGGCAAGGCAGCGCCACACCACGCCAAGGAACGCGCGGTCCCGCATCTGGCCGATGGCCCGGGTCAGGGGGTAGAGCAAGCGATACATGGTCTCGATCCAATTGGCGGGGCGGCAACGGGTTTCGCCTGCATTCCCAGGTAAACTCCGCCGCCACTCGCAGGTAAATGGGCAGCGAGGCCTCCCAAGTCCCGGCTTGCCTCGGCACGACCGCACAGGACCGCTGGCTTGCCCGGGGCGGGGACCCGCAACAATCTGCCGCGGGCAGTTGCGTTGCCGCTACACTTGTCGCACTGACGCAGCGTTGCCGCCTGGGAGGACCGCATGAAGATCGCCCGCATCGAAGACCTGCATTGCGACGCCGGATGGCGCACCTTCTCCTTCCTGAAGATCACCAGCGATGACGGCATCACCGGCTGGTCCGAATACACCGAGGCCGACGGCAGCCGCGGCCTGACCGGCGTGATCCACGGCCTGGCGGATCCGCTGATCGGCCAGGACCCGCGGCCGGTGCAGCAGATTTCCTCCGCGCTGTGGGTGCGGCAGGTGCAGGCGCCCGGCGGGGTCAACTCGCGCGCCATTGCCGCGATCGAGAACGCATTGCTCGACCTGAAGGGCAAGGCGCTCGGCGTGCCGGTTTACGAGTTGTTCGGCGGCCCGGTGCGCACGCGCATCCCGGTCTACTGGTCGCATTGCGGCTCCTATCGCGTGCGCAACCATGAGCTGGTGGGGGCGAAGCCGCTGCGCACCTACGACGACATCGCCATCCTCGGCGCCGAGGTGAAGCGGCGCGGCTTCAAGGCGCTGAAGACCAACATCCTGCCATTCGACGGTTCGACGCTGACCAATTTCGGCCCCGGCTTCGGCCGCACGCCGGGCTGGCCGGAACTCAACATCGACCGCCACACCTTGCAGTGCCTGCACCGCCAGCTTGCCGCGTTCCGCGAGGGCGCCGGGCCCGAGATGGGGCTGCATCTCGACGTCAACTACCATTTCAAGACCGAGGGCTATCTGCAGGTCGCCAAGGCGGTGGCGCCGTTCGACATGACCTGGCTGGAGATCGACACCTGGGACCCGCAGTCGCTGGCACTGATCCGGAGCAAAGCGCCCTGTCCGATCGCGTCGCTGGAGTCGGTATGCGGGCGCCGCGCGTTCCGGCCGTTCTTCGATGCCTACGCCCAGGACGTGGCGATCATCGACGTGATCTGGAACGGCTTTCTGGAATCGATCAAGATCGCGGCCATGGCGGAGGCCTACGAAGTCAACTGTGCGCCCCACAACTACTATGCCCATCTTTGCTCCGGCATCAGCGCCGCGTTCTGCGCCGTGGTGCCGAATTTCCGCGTGATGGAGATCGACATCGACAGCGTCGCCTGGCGCGACGAACTTTTTCTCAATCCGCCGGCGATCGAGAACGGTGAGCTGCTGCTACCGACCGGTCCGGGCTGGGGGGTGGAAGTGAACGAAGCGGCGGTGCGCGCGCGTCCGCCGAAATAGCAGCGTAGCGAGGCACGGCGTCCCACCGTGTCATTGCCAGGCGCTCTGCCCCTTCTCATGTCATTGCGAGGCGCGCAGTGCCGCAGCAATCTCGGTCACCCGAACGCAGCTACGAACGAGATCGCTTCGCCCCGCCACGCTTCGCTCGCCGACCTCGCAATGGCACAGTGCGCCATGACCCAGTGCGCAATGACACGTCCCGAACGCAACAGAAAGGTGCACAGTGACCGATACGACATTCGACATCCTCGGCATCGGCAACGCCATCGTCGACGTGGTGGCACGCGCGGATGACAGCTTCCTGTCGCGCCATGACATGCACAAGGGCGCGATGATCCTGGTGGACGCGGAGCAAGCCGAGGCGATCTATGCCGCCATGCCGCCCGGCGAGGAGAGCAGCGGCGGCTCCGCCGCCAATACCTGTGCCGTGGCGGCGGCGCTGGGTGCGCGCGTTGCCTATTTCGGCAAGGTCGCCGACGACCAGTTGGGCGCGGTGTTCCGTCACGACATACAGGCGATCGGCGTGCATTTCCCGTCGCACCCGCTGATCGCCGGCGCCCCCACGGCGCGTTGCCTGATCCTGGTAACGCCCGATGGGCAACGCACGATGAACACCTATCTCGGTGCCTGCGTGAAGCTGGACGTGACGGACATCGACGAATCGATCGCCGCCGCCGCCGCCGTCACCTACCTGGAGGGGTATTTGTTCGATCCCCCCGCGGCACAATCGGCGTTCCGCAAGGCCGCCGCGGCGGCGCACACAGCGGGACGACAGGTGGCGCTGTCACTCTCCGACCCGTTCTGCGTCAACCGCCACCGCGGCGCGTTCCGCGAACTGGTGGCGCACGACGTCGACATCCTGTTCGCCAACGAAGCCGAAATCACCTCGCTCTACGAGGAGAACACCTTCGAGGCCGCCGCCGAGGCGGCACGCCGCGACGTGGCCCTGGCGGCGCTGACCCGGTCGGAGGCCGGCAGCGTGATCCAGCGTGGCGCCGAGACGGTGGAGATCGCCGCGGAACCCGTCCACGTCGTGGATACGACGGGGGCGGGCGACGCCTACGCGGCGGGCTTCCTCGCGGCCTACACCGCGGGGCGGCCCTTGCCGGTCTGCGGCCGCATGGGCAGCATCGCGGCCGCCGAGGTGATCAGCCATTACGGCGCCAGGCCGCAGACGGATCTGAAGCAGCTCGTGGCCGGGTTGTAGCGCCAGCGCAGAGACCGCTAGCCTGCGCCCGGCCGAGCCGGCCGACACTTGCCTGCCTCCGGCCGTGCCAGGACAAGAAGGGTTGCCGCCATGGGACCGCTCTCCGACGTGAAGATCATCGAGTTCGCCGGCATCGGTCCCGCCCCGCTGGCGGCGATGTTGCTCGCCGACATGGGCGCCACCGTGCTGCTGATCGATCGCGTCGCCGACGCCGATCTCGGCGTGAAGCTGCCGTCGAAGGCCGATTTCACCAAGCGCAACCGCGCCATCATCCGGCTCGACCTGAAGCGGCCTGAAGCCATCCGCTCGGTGCTGCGGCTGATCGATGGCGCCGACGGGCTGATCGAAGGCTTCCGCCCCGGTGTGATGGAGCGGCTCGGCCTGGGCCCGGAGGTCTGCCTCGCGCGCAACCAGCGTCTCGCCTATGGGCGCGTCACCGGTTGGGGGCAGGCAGGGCCGCTGTCACAGGCCGCCGGGCACGACATGAACTACATCGCGCTGACCGGCGCGCTGCATGCGATCGGCCGCGCCGGCCAGCCGCCCACCCCGCCGCTGAACCTGGTCGGCGACTATGGCGGCGGCGCGCTGTACCTGGTCACCGGATTGCTCGCCGCCATCATCCATGCCCGTGCGACCGGCGAAGGGCAGGTCGTGGACGCGGCCATGGTCGATGGCGCGTTGTCGCTGATGACCCCGATCTATGCCATGAAGGCGGGTGGCAGGCTGAGCGGACCGCGCGGGCACAACCAGCTCGACAGCGGCGCCTATTTCTACGAAGTCTACCAATGTGCCGACGGCGAATATGTGTCGGTCGCCTCGATCGAGGGCCGCTTTCATGCCGAGCTGATGCGCCTGCTGGAGATCGATCCCGCGACACTGCCACCGCAGCAAGATCGCGCCGGCTGGCCCGGGGTGAAGGCGATCCTGGCGGAGAAATTCCGCACCCGCACCCGTGCCGACTGGTGCGCATTGCTCGAAGGCACCGACGCCTGCTTCGCCCCGGTGCTGTCGATGGACGAAGCGCCGAGCCATCCCCACAACGTCGCGCGTGGCGCGTTCATGGCTGTGGGCGGCGTGACGCAGCCGGCACCGGCGCCGCGATTCGCACGCAGCAAGGCGCCGCCACCCCGCCCGCCGGGCATGGTGGATGCGCGGGAGACGCTGGCCGCATTCGGGCTGTCGGCGGGGGAGATCGGCGCATTGCTCGGCTGATCGGGCGGCGTCCGGCGGGGGCAGAAAGTGCCGGGAAATTTCTGCCCACCTGACGGTTTGATTCACTATTTGTTCACTTCCGGTCGCTATGTTCCTGCTGTGGACCCGCCCGGCCGGAGGCCTTGCGGGAATGCCTGGCGAAATACTCGCAAGGCCGGACCGCCTGTGAGGAGAGGGTGAAACCCCTGCTTCGGGCACCGCAGCGAGGGGGCCATGGCAGGCATCACCGCCACCCGGATCAGGATGGCGCACGGCAGCGTCGGGGAGACGTCGAATTGGGGGTCTGGCGCGGCGGGCGGCGACGGGTCCTATCAAGCGGCAGCGGCGGCACTCGGCGACGGTGGCTATGCGCCCGGCGCGCCCGGGGCTGTCGCGGGCTGGTATGGCGCGAATGGCGCCGGTTTGGGCGGCTGGGGATTGGGCGGCTGGAATGTCGGCGGCTGGAGCCTGGGCGGCGGGATTGGCCCGGCCGCACTGCCGGGAAACCGCGCCGACCGGACAAGTGTCGCAGACGAACGGCATGGCGCTACCGACGCCTTGGCATCGGTTGAGGGCAGCGTCGCTGTCGTCTCTCCTGCAGGCACGCAGATCCAGGTAGCCGGCAGCGCGAACGAAACGGCCGCGGCAATGGCCGGCGTGCCGGTCTCGGCGGCGGCGACGCTGACCGACGTGCTCTATTTGCAGGAACCAGGCGACTCGTCCGCCATCAGTATCGACGACATCCACCAAGGACAGATCGGCGACTGTTTCCTGCTGTCGTCGATCGGCGAACTGGCGCTGTGGCATTCCAGCGCCATCACCAACATGATCTGCGCCAACAGTGACGGCACCGAGACGGTGACGCTGCATCTCGCGGCCAATGGTTCGTTGCCCACCTACGGCACGACGAGCTTCGAAAGCACCGAGGTCACCATCAACAACAGTTTCCCAAGCAACGGCGTCAACAACGGCGCGACCCAGGACGTGGTGAACGGGCAGAAGGAAATCTGGGTCCAGGTGCTGGAAAAAGCCGTCGCAACGTTGGAGGGCGGATACAGCGCCATCGCCAACGGCGGCAATCCGATGATCGCGATGGAGGAGCTGACAGGACAGTCCACCACCTACGAGTCGCCGGCGTCGCTGACCCTGTCACAGCTACAGGGCTACATGGCGGCCGGCGACCTGATCGTGATGGATACCGCGGCTTCCGGCACGCTGCCCTATGGGCTGGTCAACGACCACGCCTACATGTTCGAAAGCCTCACCACGGTGAACGGCACGCCGATGGTGCAACTGGCGAACCCTTGGGGGTTCGACGAGCCCTCCGCGATTCCGCTGTCGCAGCTTTCCAGCGGCATCGTCGAAGTCGATATCGGCCAGTACACCGATCCGAACCTGATCATCGGACCGGTCAACGACAACCTGGTGCTGACGCAACTTCTCACCAACGCCTCGGTCGAACTGGGCGGCGGCAAGGATTCGCTGACGCTGGCGAACGGCACCAACTCCGCGACTGTCGCCAACGTTGCGACAATCACGGGCGGCACCGGCAACGACACGATCGTGCTGAGCACCGCCGCCGCCAATTACTCAGTCGATCTCGGCGGCGGCAGCGATTCTCTGACCTTTGGTAATTTCAGCAACACGGCGACGGTCGCCAACGTGGAGACAATCGTTGGCGGCAGTGGGGCCGATACGCTGACCCTGGCCGGTGCCCTCGCCACGAACATGTCGGTCGATCTGGGCGGTGGCGCCAACAAACTCAGCCTCGCCAACGGCGGCAACACCGGCACGGTTGCCAACGTGGGAACACTGATCGGCGGCAGCGGCGCGGACATCATCACGCTGGCGACGCCGGTTACCGGCGGCTCGGTCGATCTTGGTGCCGGCAACGACACTCTCACATTGGCGAACGGCACCAACGGACTGACGATCGCCAATACCGAGACGATCGTGGGCGGCAGCGGCAACGACAGCGTCACGCTGAGTACGGCCGCGGCGGGTGCCTCGATCGATCTCGGCGCCGGCGCCGACAAGGTGACCTTCGGCAACTCCACCAACAGCGCCACCGTCGCCAATATCGAAAGCATAGTTGGCGGCTCCGGCAATGACAGCATCACGCTGGCTGCTGCACTTACCACCGGCATGGCGATCGACCTGGGGGCAGGCGCCAATACGCTGACACTGGCGAATGGCAATAATGCCGGCAGTGTCAGCAACGTCGGTACCCTGATCGCCGGCGGCGGCAACGATGCGATCACTTGCGGCACGGCGCTGACGAAAGGCAGCGTCAGCCTCGGCAATGGCAATGACAGTCTGACACTGGCCGGCGGCACCAATTCGGCCACGATCGCCAATGTCCGGACCATCACCGGCGGCGCCGGGGCCGACACCATCACGCTGGGCAGCGCGTTGGCTGGCATGTCGGTGAGTCTCGGTGGCGGCACCAGCAAACTGACGCTGGCGAATGGCGGCAATTCCGGCACCGTGAGCAATATCGGCACGCTGATTGGCGGCACCGGCGCCGACGCGATCACGTTCGGCAGCACCGTCGCCGGTGCCAGCATCGATCTGGGCGGCGGTGGCGACAGCCTGACGCTGGCTGGCGGCGCCAATGCCGCCACGGTCGCAAATGCCGAGACGCTCGCTGGCGGCAGCGGCAACGACACGATCACGCTGGCCGCCGCTGCGTCGCGTGCCAGTATCGACCTCGGCGGCGGCGAGAACAGTCTGAAGTTGGGAAATTTCGCCAATCAGGCGACGGTCGCGAATGTCCAGACGATCATCGGCGGTACCGGCAACGATACCGTCGTGCTGGCGACGGCGTTGACCAGCGGCATGAAGCTGGATCTGGGAGGCGGCGGCAATGGCCTGACCCTGACGGCGGCCAGCAATGTCGGCACGGTCAGCAATGTCGGCACGCTGCTTGGCGGATCCGGAGCCGATACGATCACGCTGGGAAACGGCGTGACCAATGGCAGCATCGATCTGGGCGCGGGCAATGACAGCCTCACCCTGGCGAACGCGGCAAACAGCGCGACCATCGCCAATGCGGAGACCGTCAACGGTGGAACCGGCGCCGACACGATCACGCTCGCTACCGCGCTGACGGCGGGGATGATTGTCAATCTCGGCGGTGCCACCGGCAAGCTGACGCTGGCGAATGGCAACAACACCGGCACGGTCGCCAATTTTGGCACGCTGATCGGCGGCACCGGCGCGGATGCCATCACGCTCGGAACCGCCATCAGCAACGGCAGCATCGCGTTCGGTGTCGGCAACGACCGCCTGACGCTGGCGAATGCCGCCAACGTCGCGACAGTGGCGAATGTCGAAACCATTGTCGGTGGCGCCGGCAGCGACCGGCTTACCATCGCCGGAGGGCTGACCAATGCGAGCATCGATCTCGGCGCCGGGATGGACTCGCTGACCCTGGGTGCCTCCGCCGTCAGCGCCACCGTCGCGAATGTCGAATCGATGAGCGGTGGCGCAGGCAACGAGGCAATCACGCTGGCAAGCGCACTGACAACGGGAATGTCGATCACTCTGGGAAGCGGCGCCAACAGCCTGACACTCATGGATGGCGGCAATACCGGAACGGTCAGCAATGTGCGCTCGGTGATCGGTGGCGGTGGGGCGGACGCGATCACTTTGGGCACGGCGGCGGTGAGTGCCAGCGTCGATCTGGGTGGCGGCAACGACACGTTGGCCTTCGGCAACTTCACCAACAGCGCGACGGTGGCCAATCTCGAGTCGATCGTGGGCGCGGCCGGCAACGACACCGTGACGCTGGCCAGCGCACTGACTACGGGCATGTCGATCGATCTCGGCGGTGGCAGCAACAAGCTGACACTGGCGAGCGGCGCCAATACCGGCACCGTCTCCAATGTAAACACGCTGATCGGCGGCACGGGCAACGATGCGGTCGCGCTCGCGACCGGCGTAACCAATGGCCTGGTCGATCTTGCCGGCGGCAGCAACGCGCTGACCCTGGCGAATGCCGCCAACCGCATCACGGTGGCGAATGTGGAGACCGTGGTCGGTGGCAGCGGCAACGACACCATCGTGCTGACCGGCGTGAATGCCGCGACCGTGATCGGTGGCGGCGGTCTCAACTTCATCACCGGCGACACGGGCGCGGATCTGTTCGTGTTCGATCAGGACAGCGCCGGCAACGCGACGACGGTGATGAATTTCAACGCGTCGAAGGGCGACCGAATTGGGCTGGATACCACTGCAAGCGGGATCTTCTCAGCCAGCACCTACAACCTCGGCGGCGCCGCGCTGACGGTGGGCACCGATCTGGCGGATGTCGCGAACGCCACCGCGCGCCAGGCGATCACGCTGGCCAACCACGGCTACGGAGGGTTTGTCTACGAGCAGGATACCGGCGGATTGTACTATAGCGGCAACGGATCGTTCGCCGGGGGTGGCACGCTGATTGGCACGCTCACGACCAACGGCAGCACTGCCTGGACGTTCAATGCCAATAGCTTCGTACAGGTCTAGGGGGTGCGCGATGCGTCAGTGAATCCGATTGATCTGGTTCTCGCTCAGCGCGCGGATGAAGTCCGGCAACGGGATGAACTCGACGGCATCGAGATATTTCGGCGCATTGCCGCCCTCGATTGCGATCGTCCAGAGCAAAAAGTGGCGGATCGCGGCGGCCGTGCCGGGATCCGGCTGCTGCACCGACACCACCACATATTCATAATTGATCAGCGGATACGAATTGTCCCCCGGCGCGAACGCCAGGCTCAGCCGTTCGTCGGCCGGCGTGCGCGGATCGAGCTCCGAGGCGGCGGCACTGATCGTTTTCGCTGTCGGCAGCAGGAATTTCCCTGCCTGGTTCTTCACCACGGCAGTGCCCACGCTGGCCTTCGCGATCGCATCATGGAAGCTGATGCCGACATAGCCGATCGTGTAGGGCGCCGCGGCCAGCGCCTGCACCATGCCCTCGTTGCCTGTCGCGGTACGTTCACCGTCCACTGCCGGCCAGGCGACCGAAGTGCCGTAGCCGATCCTGTCCTCCCAACGCTGCGTCGAGAAATCGAGGAATTGCGTGAACACGAACGTGTCGCCGGAAGGATCGGCCCGGCGCACCGGGATGATCGCCTGGTGCGGCAGCTTCGCACCCGGGTTCATGGCGGCGATCTCGGGCGCGTCCCACATGCGGATCGTTCCCGAATAGATGCCAGCCAGGGTGGGGCCATCCAGCTTCAGTGCCGTGCCGTTCAGCCCCGGCACGTTGTAGTTTATCGTCTGCGCCGAAATCGCCAGCGGAATATTCAGAATCCCGCGATTTTGTTGCATCTGCTCATCGGACATGTAGGCGTCCGATGCACCTATCTGCACGCGCCCGGCGATCGCCCCGGCAATGCCGTCGCCCGAGCCGGACCCATCGGTGGTGATGGCAATGCCGGAATGCGCCGCGACATAGTCGGGCACCCAGCGCTGGAACAGCGGATACAGCAGCGTCGAGCCGGCCTCGTGCAAGGTCTGGTCGGCGGCAGACGAGGCGGCGGTGGGCAGCATCCCCAGCGCGAGGCTCAGGGCGATGGCACAGGCTGCACGCGGCAGCGCGGTGTGGCGGGGTCGGCGGAAGGACATCGGGTGCCTCATTGTCGTCAGGCCTGCTTGCTTGCGGCCGCGTCACCGGCCGATTTCGTCCAGATTCACGCCGGTGGTTTCGATCCGGTAGATCCACGTAACCACCGCGCCAAGCACGGACGTCACCACCAGCCCATAGAGCAAGGACCGCGTGCCGATGCCGGCCAGCAGGATCGGGAACAAAAAGGCGGTGGCCACCGCGCCGACCTTGGCGATGGCGGCGGCGAAGCCGGCGCCCATGCCGCGCACTTCGGTGGGGAACACCTCGCCTGCCAGCAGGTAGGTCTGCGCGTTGGGGCCGAGGTTGGTCATGAAGCTGAACAACATGAAGCCGATGAAGATCAGGTCGATCTTCATCGAGCCGGTGAAGTCGATCGAGAACGACGCGATCAGCAGCCCCACGGCGCAGCCGATGAAGCCCAACACCTGAAGCTTGATGCGGCCGGTAATGTCGGCCAGCACCACGGCGCAGAAAATGCCGACGATCAGCAGCAGGTTGATCATTGCCGCGCCTTTCGCGGCGAGGACGTCGTCGGAGATCATGTCGCTGAGGCTGCGGATGTGGTCGGCGCCGCCGCCGAACGCCGCGGCAAGGATGGTTGGTGTGAAGATGCCGATGCCATAGGTGCCGAGGTCCTGGATGAACCATGGCGCCGAGGCGAAAATCGTGGCGCGGCGGTTGCGGGAGTTGAACAGGGCCATGAAGGAGGTATTGCCGCCATGGCCGCCTTGCCCTTCGCCGGGCCGCCGGTGCAGCACGATCTGCGAGGGATAACGCGGCTCGCGATGCAGCAGGCGGCGCACCGCATGCTCGGCTTTCTCATGGTGGCCGCGCACGGACAGCCAGTTGGCGCTTTCCGGGATGAAGAAGCGGCCGAACGTGACGATCAATGCCGGGATCAGCGCAGTGGCATACATCCAGCGCCAGGCATCCAGCGTGGGGTCGAGCACGAGCACCAGGCAGCCGATGCCGGTTCCACCCAGTGCGCCGAGTGCCTGGAAGCCGAACGCGCCGAGCACCAGCTTGCCGCGACTGGTGCTGGGGATGCTTTCGGAGATGATCATGTGCGCCGTCGGGTAGTCGCAGCCCAAGGCCATGCCCAGCCCGAACAAGCAGATCGCCAGCGAGAGGAAGTCGTTGCACAGGATCAGCAGCGCGAGGAACGCACAGAACAGGATCATTTCCGCAATGAACATGCGCTTGCGGCCGAAATAATCGGACAGGCCGCCGAGCAAGATCGCGCCCAGCAGGATGCCGAACAGGCTGGCGGCGCTGACGATACCTTTCTCGGCGGCACCGATATGGAATTCGCGCACGATCAGCGGCAGGGCGACGCCGGTCATGAACACGACGAAGCCTTCGAAGAACTTGCCGGCGGCGGCGAGGCCCCAGATGCGCCACTGCATCGACGTCATCGGCGCGGATTTCAGGTTGGTCCCGTCGGACCACGCCGGCAGCTCGTCGATATACTCCTGCACGGACTTGGCATTGGCCGGCGCGGGGCGCGCGGCCGTTGCGACGTCGCTCATGCGATGGCTCCCCCGTTTTGGCTGCCTCGCGGGCAGCAATCCGCGGCCGCTCCCGATTGGCGGCGGGACGAGGCACGCGCCCGCGGACATTGGCCACAAGGAGCGCGGCATGGCTTGTGAAGTCTTGATTGCGATATGATGGCGAAAGTGTGACGGTGGGTGGGTCGCCGGGCGGCGGTGAGTGGGGACTCCGGCTCGGTTATCGCGCGTTCGCCGGTACCGCTTTCAGTAACGAGCTTTGCTGTGCGCTTCGCATCACCCGCCGAATGTCCGCCGGGCGATCTCGAGCAAGGCTCGCAGATAGTCGTCGCCACCTTCCGGGAATGCATCGATGCCGATCCGCAGGCGGTACTCGTGCGTGAGCTGGGCAAAGTCGCTGATGTCGTCCGATTCAGCGAGCCAGTTGCAGATCGCGTCGTGTTCCCGATAGAGCGGCGATCCCTGACTGTGGCGGAGCGCATCGGCCAGCCGCTGCAGCCGTTCGCCGGCTGCGGCACTTTGGCGATCGGCCGGGTTTGCGTCGACCTGGCGACGCCGCCATTCGGCCGTGGCTTCCAGGGCGGCGACTTCGGGAGGGTCGGGGTCTGTCATGGCGGATGTCTCCGCGGGTCCTGGCCGCCACCATCTCCGCGACGCGTGGCGGCGGTGGTCGGATGATCGGGCCGAGAGGCTAAGGTCGCCGCGCCTTGCAGCCAAGGCAATAGACAGGCAATCGACAGGCAATCGCCAGGCAATCGCCAGGCAATCGACAGGCAATCGACAGGCAATCGACCGATTGCTGTTATCGCGACCCGGTCACTTGCTTTCATCGCGACCCGGTCACTTGCTTTCATCGCGACGCGATCCCGGTCAATGCGCAGCGATCCGTTGCCGTCATTGCGAGGGCCGCGAGCCAAGCGCGGCGGATCGCCGCAATCGCGACCGAAATTGTGTCCCGACGTGTCGTTCGTTCACCCGATCGGGATTGCCGCGTCCCGCCGCGCTTCGCTTGCGGTACCCGCAATGGCACGTGGCCGTCGCCATGACAGGGAGACGGAGCCCGCAACAGCGCGCGGCGAATTGACCGATTCCGATCGGTGACGATGTTCACACCGACGGGGCCACAAGCAGCGATCGCGCCGCCAGGTGCACCGGCCCGCTGCGCTGCCCGCCTCACTTCCGCGTTAGTCTCCGGCCGCGCCCGGCGCGACGCCCCATCTATGCGACGCTTCCGAGGCCCACATGCATCCCGTCTCCGCTCGCCGACACGCTCCACCGATCATTCCCGCGCAACCCCGTTCAACCAGCCACAAGAGCCGCGGATGCCTGTCCATTCCGTGCTGACGGATCGCGTCTCCGCACTGGTCCTGGACCGTGTCGGGTCGTTGCGCGGGCACGCGTCGCGTCGCAGCTTCACCTGGAACGTTTCCGTGATGCTGACGGGCACCGTCGCCGGCCAGGCAATCAGCCTGGCCATGACGCCGCTGATCACCCGTTTGTTCACACCGGAGCAGTTCGGCTATCTCGGCGTCTACAACACCGCATTGCTCACGCTCGGCACCATCGCGTGCCTCGGCCTCGAGCTCGCCATCCCGATCTGCATGGCCGACGCCGAGTATGCCGACTTGCTCGCGCTCTGCGGCGTCGCGCTGGCTTGTGTCACGACGCTGGTGGGGCTTGCCTGCTGGCTGGTGCCGGCGGCGACGCTGGCACAAGTGTCGCTCGCGCCGCTCGCCGACTATCGCTGGCTGCTGCCGGTCGGGCTCGCGTTGCTTGGCGGCTACTACGTCATGGTCGCCGCGGCGACGCGCGCCGGCAGCTTCCGGGAAATCGCCAGCACGCGCATTTCCCAGGGCATCAGCGGCCCGGTGTCGCAGCTCGTGCTCGGCCTGCTGGGCACCGGCACGCCGGGATTGCTCGGCGGTTATGTCATTGGCCAGACCAGCGGCACACTGCTGTTATTGCTGGACCTGCTTCGCCGACAACGCGGCCTGCTGCGCGGCATCACCTGGCGCGGCATCGTCGCCGTGGCGCGCCGCTATGCCGGCTTCCCATTGCTCGCGAGCTGGGCACGCTTGCTCGACATGGCCACCGGCACGATCGTCTTCGTACTGTTCTCCGACTTCTATTCCTCCGCCACGGTCGGATTCATGTTCCTGTCGCAGCGGGTGCTGATGCGGCCGTTGGTCATCGTCAGCACCTCACTATTGCAGGTCTTCACCGGCGAGGCCGGTCGGGCGATCTCGCAGGATCCCGCCCTGTTGCGCCGCCGCTTCTATCAGGTGGTGCCGCGCCTGTTTGCCATGGCACTCGCCTGGATCTTGCTCGGCAACCTGGTCGCGACCTGGGCGTTCCCGATCTTCTTCGGCAGTGTCTGGGGTAACGCGATCCCCTATCTGCGCGCCATGAGCCTGGCAGGGCTGATGCAGGCCGTGCTGCATCCCGTTTCGACGACGTTGCAGATGCTGGAATATCAGATCACGGCGGTGGCCTGGCAGATTGGGCGCCTCGCCCTGGTTGCCGCCGCGGTGGTGCTGCCATGGCAGGCCGGTTTCTCGGCCGTCGCCACATTATGGATCGACTCCGCCGCCGAGGCCGGGAGCTGCCTTGTCCTGTTATTGCTCATGATCTGGGCGATCGAGCGGACGGCAGCGCGCCACGGCCAGAGCGCATAACCTTTCGGCGTCGCTGCACGCGCTTGTGACGGCAGCGGATGCCAGGCGGGCCGATATGCCGCGGGCGAACCGCATTCAGAGGAAATCGCGCGATGCGCCTGGTTTTGTTTGTCCTGTTGTTGCCGCTGGCGTTGGCCGGCTGCATTTCCTTCAGCAGCAGCGATCCGCCGCCGCCCGCGCATAACACCACTGTCGTGGTACCGCCGGGCTCAACCGTGACCCATTGATGCCTGGCGCGCCGCGACCGCACGCGCCAGGCCCATGACCTGACCCGCGAACAACACGCCGGAGGCCGAGACAGGCAGGCCGCCGGCGCGCAGCATCTGCGCGGTCCAGGTGTTGCAGGTATCGAACGCGTCGTAGGTGCCGCGCGCGGCGAAGAACATGCTGCCAGGATAGGGACCGTCCGCCAGCAGCTTCGGTGTGCCGTCGGGTGTGGTCTCCAGCTCCTGCCAGATCGCGGCTTCGATGCGTGCCATGCCGTCGGTCGTGACATGCAGCACCACGACGTGCTGCGCGCCGAATGCAGCCTCGGGAGGCGCTATCAGTGCTGTCGCCAACAGGGCGCTTTGACTGGGAAGCAATGCGCTCAGCATCTCTCCCAGCGTCGCCCGCCGCGACAGCAGGTACTGGCGTTCGCCGAAGCCGAAGGTGAGGAAGCGCACGCCGGGAAAGCGTTGCTGCAACGAACCGAGGCGACCGCCCATCTCCTCCACCGGAAGCCCGATATCGGTGTGCCAGCCGCGATCGATGGCGTAGATGACATCCGGACCCGGCGGGGCGACATCGCCCACGGGCGGCGTGCAGCCGTTCAGCAGCAGTGCACAGGCGAGCGCCGGGGGAGCGATGCGGGCCACGCGCCGCGCCGCCGGCATGTCAGGCGCCGGCGTTCACTCCGTTATCGAACCAGTGCGCGGCGGAGAAGGCGGACATGCGCATGCCCTCATGTCCGACACCTGGCACCACCACCAGCCGCCAGTTGCACGGCACGCCGAGCGCGGCCGCCGCGGCCCGGCCGCACTCCAGGTAGTGATGCGCGCGGGCGAAACGGTGCGGTCCCTGTCGCTGCGCCTCCTCGTGGCGCGGCAGGTTATCGGCCTCCGTCTCCGTGTCACGATCACCGGCGAAGATCACCAGCGGATAGGCCAGCAGTCTGGCTACGTCGTCGCCCGTCAGACCGATGCCGCCGAGGCCGAATGGATAGGCGCGATCCAGGGTCGGTTCGCAATACACCCCGGCATTGGCTGCCCCGACTGCCTCGAGCCAGCCATGCGGCTGCGTCGCGAGCAATCGATGCACGAATTGGCTGCCGGCGGAGTGGCCCCAGAGATGCACTTTGTCGCGTGTCGTGATGCCAGCGTCACGCAGCAGCGCGAAGACGCGGCCCGGAATCGCATAAGACCAAGCCTCGCGCGGACGCACCCCGCCATCGTCGGCATGCACCAGGCCATTGTTGTAAGGGCCGGGCCCGGGCCATTCGCCGGTGGGAAAGGTGATTGCGACGATCAGCAAACCGTGCCGGTCCGCCGTCGGCACCCAGGCGTCGCGATACTCGCTGCCGTTGCGGTTCATCCCATGCTGCACGATCACCACCGGACTGTCGGGCGCATGCCTCGCGGGGCGATGGCATTCCAGCACCAGCTTGCGCTCGGGATTGAGCGGATCGGCATAGGGGATGCTGGCGGACCCTCCGATCGGCAGCGCCTGTTTCAGTTCGTTCGGTGTCATCGTGCGATTCTGACCTGTTGCGACGGAGCAGGATGTCCGATGGATTGTCCGCCGCCGCGGCGGAAGCGGCAAGCACGCCTCGACGGTTGGCGCCCGGGTCGCCTGCGGCGTCGGCCCACTTATATGGTTGGCCTTCTTTGGTTGGGAAAACATGAGGCGACAGTCGGGGGAAGCATGAGGCGACAGTTGGAGGAAACATGAGGCGACGGTTGGAGGAAACATGAGGCGACGCGACTTGCTCGGCGGGATCGCTGCCGCGCCGATTGTAACCTGCGTTCCTGGGGTCACCACGGCCCCGGCGCGCGCGGCCGTCGTGCCCAAGGCCCAGCGGGTCCGCCCTGGCGATGCAGGCTGGCCTGCGCGCGCCGCCTGGGATGCGCTACGTCGCAATACCCGCGGACGCCTGGGCGCGGTGAGAACTCCATTGGCCGCCTGCCAGGACGAGCCCGAAGGCGCCGTCTGCGCTGAACTCTTCCACGAACTGAAGAACCCCTACTACATCGGCGATCAGCCCGGGCTGACACAGACGACCGGCTGGCTCGACGCCTGGACGTTCGAGCCCAGCGCCTATGTCGTCGCGGCGGAGACCACCGCGGATGTCGTGGCGGCGGTGCGGTTTGCGCGGCATCATAATCTGCGTCTGGTGGTGAAGGGGGGCGGGCACAGCTATCTCGGTCGCTCCAATGCTCCGGATTCACTGCTGATCTGGACGCGGCGCATGAACGCCGTGGTGCACCATGATGCGTTCGTGCCACGCGGCTGTGCCGGCCGCATGGCGCCGCGGCAGGCGGTGAGCATCGGGGCCGGCGCCATCTGGGGCCAGATCTACAATGAGGTGGCGGTACGCGGCGGACGCTACGTCCAGGGCGGCGGCTGCCTGACGGTCGGCGTTGCGGGTCTCGTGCAGGCCGGCGGATTTGGCAGCTTCACCAAGATGTTCGGCACCGCCGCCGCCAACTTGCTCGAGGCCGAGGTCGTCACCGCCGACGGGACTGTACGGATCGCCAATCCATGCCGTCACCCGGACCTGTTCTGGGGCCTGAAAGGCGGCGGCGGCGGCAGCCTGGGCGTCGTCACGCGGCTCACTTTGCAGACCCATGCGCTGCCGGAATGGGCCGGTGGCGTGCATGCCACGATCCACGCGACCTCCGACGCCGCGTTGCGTCGTTTCGTCGGGCGCTTCATCGCGTTCTACGCCGACAATCTGTTCGCCCCGCAATGGGGCGAGATCGTCACCCTGCGGCCCGGACGCAGGATCGACATCCGGATGTCATGCATCGGGCTCGATCGAGCGCAGGCCGAAGCGGTCTGGCGTCCGTTCTTCGCATGGATCGCTGGCTCACCGCAGGACTTCACCGCCGCATCAACACCCGGAATCGGCGCGGTGTTGGCCCGCGACATGTGGAACCCAGCGTTCCTGCGGGCCTATGTCCCGCAGCTCGTTCGCTCCGACGACCGCCCCGGCGCCACCAGGAAAAGCATCTTCTGGGCCGCCAATCTCGCAGAGGCCGGCCACTTCATCCACGCCTACCAGTCGCTGTGGTTGCCGCGTGCCTTGCTGGAACCGCAACGTCAGGCAACGCTGGCGGATGCTTTGTGCGCCGCCAGTCAGCATGCACCCGTGGAACTGCATTTCCAGAAAGGATTGGCCGGCGCGTCCGCCGATGCGGTGGCGGGCACGCGCGATACGGCGATGAATCCGATGGTGCTCGATGCCTTCGTGCTGGCAATCATCGGCAGCGAGGGTCCGCCCAGCTATCCTGGTTTGGCCGGCCACACACCCGATCTGCCGGCGGCTCGAGGGTCCGCCGCCAAAGTCGCCACCGCCATGGCAGCGCTAAAGGCGCTGACACCGGACAACGGCTGCTATTTCGCCGAGAGCGATTACTTCGCCACCGGATGGCAGCAGGCGTATTGGGGGACCAGCTATCCACGCCTGCTTGCCGTCAAGCGAAAATACGATCCACAGGGCCTGTTCTTCGTTCATCATGGTGTCGGCAGCGAAGATTGGAGCGCCGACGGCTTCACCAGGCTGACAGCAACATAGCAGCCGGCGGCGTCTCCTGGCGCGATCCGAGCCGTACTCTCGCGCCGTCTGAGCCGTAATCTGCGCTATGCGAGCCGTAGTCTTGCGCTATCCGAGGAGTCCGAACTGGCGTGCCAGCAGCAGCATCCCCTCCATCACCATATGCGCGCAGAGATGCGCCGCCATGCCGTTCACGTCCTGCGGTGGACTGACGGTGTTGAAATCCATTGCCACGATGTTCAGTCCGGTCAGGGTGCGGATCAGCTCGATGCCCTCGCGCGAGGAAAGCCCGCCCCAGGTTGGGGTACAGACGCCAGGTGCCACCGAGGGATCGAACACGTCCATGTCCCATGACAGATAGATCGGCCGCGCGCCGACGGTGTCGCGGAACTCCGCCATTGCCTGCGCGAAGCCGCGGCGCAGCAGATCCTCGGCGGTCATGACGCGATAACCCAGCGCGTGCGCGCGCGGCAGCACGCCCGGCATGTAGGTGAAGCCGCGCACGCCAACATGCCACGACGCGCCGCCGTCGATCGCGCCCTCTTCCGCCGCGTGAGTGAACTGGTTGGCGGAGGTGTAGCGTTGCTCTGCCGTATAGCCGTAGGCGTCGGTGTGGCTGTCAACATGCAGCGCGACGAGCCCGCGATGGCGACGCCCCGCGGCGCGCATCAGCGGCAGCGACACCGAGCCGTCGCCACCGATCCCTACCGGCACCGCGCCGGCGTTCAGCACGAAGGTAGCCGCGGCCTCGATCCGGGGCAGCGCGTCGTCGATGCGGCCCGGCGTCAGCACCACATCGCCGCAATCGACGGCGTTCAGCAGCGCGGGCACATCGACGTCCGCGAGGCTCGGGTGATAGCGGCGCACCAGCCCCGATTGCTGCCGCACGCTGGCCGGTCCCTGGCGGGCGCCGACCCGGAACGGATGGACGCCGCAGTCGAATGGCACGCCGATGATGGCGACGCGGCAGCCCGGACCAGGGGGGCCCGGCGGCAGACCCATGAATGTCTCGGGCGGATGGAAGAGGGAATCGGACATGGCGGAACTTTGCTCGCGGATGTGAGGACTTTGCCCGTGGGTGGTCGGTGCTGTTACGAACGGGCAGCGACGAAACCGATAGTACCGGGTCCAGCGCCGGCGACGAAAGGTGGCCGCGGCGGGTTTCGCCAGCGTCCATCGTCGCTGCCCTGGCGCACGCGCCACACCCATCGATCCCGAATACCACCTATCGGTCTCGTTGCTGGCGGCGCGGGACGAAAAGGACCATACCTCCGCCCATGACCGGTCCTCTGCATGCAGGCGAGCCGCTGGCTCATCCTTCCGGCCCGCAGCGTCCGCGGCGGTCGTCGCCGCAGGGCAAGACGCCCGGCCGCCGGCCCAACGGGTTCGTGCGCTTCTGCCGCGGCATCATGGGCGCATTGCTCGGCCTGTTCGTGCTGGGCGGTGCCTCTGCCGCCGTGATCGGCTACCTCGCCTGGCGCCACTACAGCGCCAACCTGCCGGATGTGGACGGCCTGAAGAACTACCAGCCGCCGGTGATGAGCCGCGTCTTCGCCGGTAACGGCCGACTGATCGCCGAACTCGCCGCCGAACGCCGCATCTTCGTCCCCTACAGCGAGATACCGCCCATCGTCACGGATGCGTTCCTCTCTGCCGAGGACCAGAACTTCTGGACCCATGGCGGGGTCGATCCGATGGCGATCGCACGTGCCGCTGTCTTCGACCTGATGCATATGGGCTCCGGCCGCCGGCCGATCGGCGCCTCCACCATCACCCAGCAGGTCGCGAAGAATATGCTGCTGGACAGCAATGAGGTGTCGATCTCGCGCAAGATTCGCGAGGCGCTGCTGGCGATGCGCATCGAGCAGGTGATGTCGAAGCAGCGGGTGCTGGAGCTGTATCTGAACGAGATCTACCTGGGGATGGGTTCTTACGGGGTCGCCGCGGCAGCGCAGGCCTATTTCAACAAGGGCCTGGACCAACTCACGCTGCCCGAGGCGGCATTCCTGGCGGGGCTGCCGAAGGCGCCGAACAATCTGAACCCGTTCAAGTATCCGGAAGCGGCGAAGGCACGGCGCGACTACGTGCTCGATCGCATGGCGGATGACCACTACATCACCCGCGCGCAGGCGACGGCTGCCGAGCAGCAGCCGGTGATCCCGATTGAATTCCATCGTCCGGCGCCGGTGCCGGGGGCCGAGTGGTTCACCTCCGAGGTGCGGCAGGAACTGATCCAGAAATTCGGTCCCGACGAGACGACGGAAGGCGGGTTGATGGTGCGTACCACCCTCGATCCCCGGTTGCAGGACGTTGCCGAGCAATCCGTGCGCGACGGCCTGATGGCGTATGACCGCAGGTTGGGCGGCTGGCGTGGGCCGGTGACGCATATCGACACTATGGGCCAGGACTGGCAGGCCGCCTTGGCCAAGATGACGCGGCCTGCCGGCATGCTGCCCGATTGGCAGCTTGGCGTGGTGCTGTCCGAGACCGACTCCCAGGCGACGCTGGGTTGGCTGCAGCCGGCGCCGGGGGTCAACCAGCCGCCGGTCCCGCAGACCGGCATGATCCCGCTGTCCGATGTCGCCTGGGCACGCGTCGTGAAGGACAACAAGCCGGGGCCGGCGCCGCGGCGGATGGCGGACGTGATGCAGCCGGGCGATGTGGTGATGGTGCAGCCGCCCGCTGCCACCGGCGCAGCGCCACCCTCGACCGCGCCCAGTGCTCAGGAAGCTGCCGCCACGGCGGAGCGGCACGAAGCACCGGTCCCCCGCAGCGCCCCGGTCCGTCTGTCGCTGCGGCAGATTCCGTTGGTGCAGGGCGCCCTGGTGTCGCTCGATCCGACCACCGGGCGGGTGCTGGCGATGGTCGGCGGCTGGAGCTTCGACCAAAGCCAGTTCAACCGCGCCACGCAGGCGCAGCGCCAGCCAGGCTCCAGCTTCAAGCCGTTCGTCTATCTGACCGCACTGGAACGCGGCATTTCGCCGAGCCAGCGCTTCCTCGATGCGCCGATCGTGGTGGATACGCCGGACGGCCCATGGCGGCCGGCGAACTATGAGCATAATTTCGGCGGCCCCACCTCGCTGCGTGTCGCGTTGGAGCAATCGCTGAATCTGGTGACGCTGCGGGTGGCGCGCCTGATCGGGATGGGGCCTATCGCTGATACCGCGATCGCGTTCCACGAAGTGACGAACATGCCGCGCGTGCTGCCGGCGGCCCTCGGGGCGGTCAACACGACCGTGCTGCAGGAAGCCGGTGCGTATGCCTCGATCGACGAGGGCGGACGCCTGGTCACGCCGACTTTGATCGACAGCGTGCAGGATCGCGATGGGCAGGTGGTGTGGCGGCCCGACGGGATCACCTGCGACTGCGGGGACGCGGCGAAGCCACCGCTGATCACCGACAACCGTCAGGTCATCGCCGATCCGCAGAGTGACTTCCAATTGATCACGATGATGCAGGGCGTCGTGCAGCGCGGCACCGGGGTGCCGGTGGCCAAGGATCTGGGCCGGCCGATCGCCGGCAAGACCGGTACGACGCAGGACTATTTCGACGCGTGGTTCGGCGGCTTCACACCCGACCTCGTGACCGTCGTTTGGGTCGGCTATGACAACCCGGCGACGCTGGGTGACAACCAGACCGGCGCGGCGGTCGCCGGGCCGATCTGGCATGACTACATGGCGCAGGCGCTGAAGGGCCGGCCGGTGCTGAACTTTCCGCAGCCGCCGGGTGTCACGATGGTGTCGTGGGGCGGTCACGACGGCGCGGTGACCGATGCATTCAAACCGGACCAGGTGCCGGGCGCGTCGCAGGGACTCGGGACTGGCATGGGTGTCGCCAGCCAGACGGCGCCCGGCGGTCCGACGCCGGCGGCGGCGCAGGGTGGCGCCGGCGGCGGGAATGGCATGGACATGTCGCTGGGCGGGTTGTACTGAGCCGCCCCTTCGCGGCGAGCCGGCCACGGCAGCCATTGGCAACAGGAACCGGGATCGATGTCCGCCGAATCGGATTCATTGCAAGAGCAAATCAGGCAGTCGGTGGCACTGCTGAGGAGGCATCTTTGACTGGGATGCCGCGCAGGCTCGGCTCGCCGAACTGAACCACCGCTCCGAGGATCCGGCGCTGTGGGACGACCCCGCCGCCGCCCAGCAGGTGATGCGTGAGCGCAACCACCTGGCCGCGCAGGTGGAGGCGGTGCAGAGACTGGAGACCGATGTCGCCGACACCGCGGAACTGATCGCGCTGGCCGAAGCGGATGGCGACCAGGCGATGGCCGACGAGGGCGTGGCGCAATTGCGTGCCTTGGCCGAGGACGCCAAGCGCCGCGAAATCGAGAGCCTGCTCTCCGGCGAAGCCGACATGAATGACGCTTATGTCGAGATCAATGCCGGCACCGGCGGCACCGAGGCGCAGGACTGGGCGGAAATGCTCGAGCGGATGTACACGCGCTGGGCCGAGCAACACGGCTACAAGGTGGAGTGGCTGGAGGAGAGTGAGGGCGAGCAAGCGGGCATCAAATCCGCGACCATGAAGGTGAGCGGGCCGAATGCCTATGGCTGGTTGAAGACCGAGGCCGGCGTGCATCGGCTGGTGCGCATCAGCCCGTTCGATTCCGCGGCACGGCGGCATACCAGCTTCGCGTCGGTCTGGGTCTATCCGGTGGTGGACGAGAATATCGACATCCAGATCGATCCGTCGGATTTGAAGGTCGATACCTATCGGGCTTCCGGCGCCGGCGGCCAGCACGTGAACAAGACCGAAAGCGCGATCCGCATCACGCATATGCCGTCCGGCATCATCGTGGCGTGCCAGACCGATCGCAGCCAGCATCGCAACCGCGCGATTGCCATGGGGATGTTGAAGGCGCGGTTGTACGAGGCGGAACTGCAGAAGCGCGAGGCGATCGCGGCGGCACAGGAAGATGCCAAGACCGAGATCGGCTGGGGCCACCAAATCCGCAACTATGTGCTGGCGCCGTATCAGTTGGTGAAGGATCTGCGCACCGGGGTGGAGAAGGGCAATCCGGACGCGGTGCTGGATGGCGAACTGGACCCATTCATGGCGGCGGCATTGGCGGCACGCGCCGGAGCGACGCGCAGCGAGGCAAGCGCGCAGGCACGCTAAGGATCGGGCGAATCAACAGGAGCGCGCGGCTGCGGGCGTCCTGCCCGGAGGCAGCACAGCCGCCTGGGCTCGCGCCCGGTACTCGTAGCGGTTCCGGTCAATATGCAGACGCTCTATGGGACGGCACCTGGCGGTTCCGGTTAATATGCAGACGCTCTACGGGACGGCACCAAGCCACGGCCCGCAATGAACGCGACCGTGTTAGCAGTTGATTAACACCAGACGCTTACAATAGGGGCATGGCGGCCGCATCGAATCCTCCCGCACCACAGGCATCCACGGCCGCATATTCCTTCGCCACCTCGCCTGCACGCGGGGATCACGACGAGTATCTGCAGGGGCTGCTGTTGCTCCGCGCCGGGCAGGCGGCCGCGGCAGCAGAGTGCCTCGCGGCGGCGGTTGCCGCGGTGCCGACGCATGCAGGCGCGCGCGTCAACCTCGTTCGAGCCTGGCTTGCGGCGGGCGATCCGCGGCGCGCCCTGCACGCCGCCGACGCCGCGCTCGCCCTGCTGCCGGACCACGCCGAACTGCTGTTCTCCCGCGGCACGGCGCTGAATCAACTCGCGCTGCCGCACGCTGCCCGTGAGACGCTTACCTGCGCGCTCGCGCTTGCGCCACGGCATGCACCCACACATCTCAACCTGGGCAACGCCTATGCCGATCTCGATGATCTCGACGCGGCCGAGTATTACATCCGCGCGGCGTTGCACCTGGATCCGCGGCTGGTGGAAGCGCATGCCAGCCTTGGTTTTGTGCTGACCTCGCAGGGCCGCCTCGCCGAGGCGATCGCGGCCTGCGAAGCAGCCATCGAACTCGATCCGGATTTTGTCCAGGCACACTGGAACCGCGCGACAGCACTGCTGCTGGCCGGGGATTTTGCTCGTGGCTTCGCGGCTTATGAATGGCGCAAGCGGCATCCTCGGTTCCACGCCGACTTCCCGGTGCTGCCCGGCCCCGTCTGGACGGGTGACGATCCCGCGGGCCGCACCATTTTGGTGCGTGCCGAGCAAGGGCTGGGTGACACGATCCAGTTGACGCGTTACCTGCCGCTGATTGCCGCGAGCGGCGGGACGCCGGTGCTGGCCTGCGCCCGCCCGCTACTGCGGCTGCTGGCGTCCTTGCCGGGTGTTCATGCGATGCCAAAGGACGCGCCGGCCTCGCGCTACGACGCCTGGATCGACCAGATGAGCCTGCCGCTCATGTTCGGCACACGTCCCGACACGATCCTTGCCGCGGCCGGATATCTCCGTGCCGATCCCGCGCTGGTCGCGTGCTGGCGCGCGCGGCTCCCTTCGGGCCGGAAGATCGGCCTGGCCTGGGCAGGCAACCCAGCGCATGGCAACGATCATCGACGGTCGCTGCCACCGCGGGCGGTGGCGCAACTGGTCGCCGCGTGTGATGCGCAGCCCATCAACCTGCAGGTCGGCCCCCGCTCCAGCGAGGCCGGCCTGCCAGACCTCTCCGCGCCGCTTACCGACTTCGCCGAGACTGCGGCTCTGATCGCGAACCTCGATCTCGTACTGACGGTCGACACCGCCGTGGCACATGCCGCCGGCGCGCTGGGCGTGCCCTGCTGGGTGATGTTGCCCTTCGCGCCTGACTGGCGCTGGATGCTGGGCCGCGACGACACCCCTTGGTATGCATCGCTGCGCCTGTTCCGGCAGCCACGGCCTGGCGACTGGGACAGCGTCATCGAGCAAATCAGAACCGCTCTTCGCCGTGATGCCGAACCGGATCGGGAAAGTCCCGATACACCCCGAACGACGCATTCTGCACCAGCGAATTGACGCCGAAATGAAAGCCTTCCACCGGATCGCGTCGTCCGGCGACACGCTGGAACGCCGACTCGAGCTGCGCCAGGTCACGCACCTCGATCATCAGATTGAACTCACCCAATCCTGCGGGTGCCAGCCCCAGCTTCCGCCGTGTCAGCCGCCAACCCTCGATCAGTCCTTGCTCCTTCAAGTGATCCAGATAGGCCCCGACCTTCTCGGCGAATTCCAGGTCGCCCACGCCGGGCTTCAGGCTGCACCACACGTGATAGATGTCCATACCCTGTCCACCTTGATGCGAAGCAGCGCATCCTCCCCCGTAGCGTGCGGGAGAGGATGCGGCATTATTGGTCAGAGCGGAACGTATTGCACCCGCTCTCGGCGGGCGAGTCGTGGCAGGGCGTCCTCCAGGATCATCATCTTGAAATGCGGCGTCTGCTGGTGCGCCTCGAACGCCGCCGCGTCCTTGAAGATTTCAAAAAACAGGAAATGCGCGGGGTTGTCGGCGCCCTGATTCACCACGAGCAATTCCAGGCCCGGTTCCTTGCGTGCCTCCGGGGCGAAGCGCGCGATGATGTCAGCGGCCGCGTCGACCTCGCCGTCGCGCACTTCCCAGGTCACCGTGAAGGCGAGGCGGCCGTCGTGCTGGTTCGTCGGCATGTTATCCTCCTCTGCGTTGAACACACCGCGAAGCTATGGCGCGTATGCGGGCGGTGCACGTGATGATGGTTCGGCCACGATCGAAGCTTCGCCGTGTACGCAAGAAGTCTCCCCCCTCCGCTTGCGGGAGGGGGTTGGGGGAGGGGTCCGTACCAACAGAGCCGTCGAGTGTACGCTCCCTCCCTCGACCCCTCCCGCAAGGGGAGGGGAAGTCGTTCTTCCCTTCGTTCTTCCCCCGCTATGCCCGAGCCATTTGTTCCGATATACGAATGAGCAGTGGTACCGCGGCTTCCAGATCGGGTAGCCGCACCTTCTCTGCCGGCGTGTGGGCTTCCGCGATGTCGCCGGGACCAAGCACGACGCACGGGGCAATCGCCTGAAGTTCCGACGCATCCGTGCCGTAGGGCGCTGTGCGCGCAGCCTGGCCTGTAGCCGCGACGCAGAGCGCCACCAACGGATGATCCGCCGGCAGTTCGGGCGGAAAGCCTTCGCGCGCGTCCGTCACCGTCACGCCCGCACGCGCCGCCGCATCATGCACGGCCGCCAGCACCGGCGCGGGATCGACCTTGGCGGAATAGCGAAACTTGATTCGCGCGGTCGCCAAAGGAACCGTGACATTGACGGCGGCGCCGTGATTGTCGATGACGAGATTGAAGTCGCTGAACGGCGGATCGTAATCCGGATCCTGCAGGCTGCGGTCTTGGCGCAACCGCTCAAACACCGCCTTCATTTCGACCAGGAACGGGATCAGCTCCCAGTTGGCATTGCGGCCCTTGCCGGTGCTGCTATGCGCCTGCACGCCCCGCGCGGTGCAGGTGAAATGGATATGCGCGCGATGGCCGCGCACCGGGATCAGGTTGGTCGGCTCCACGACCACGATGCCGCGCGGCTTCACTTGCCGCACCAGCGCGGAGTCCGCCGCGATCAGGCGCGCCCCTTGCTTGGTGGTCTCCTCGTCGGTGGTGATCAGCAGCGTGATCGGCACCGAGTCCGGCAGTGCCTGCGCCGCGACGATCGCTGCGGCCACCGGGCCCTTCATGTCGGTGCTGCCAAGCCCATGCAGCGTGCCGTCGGCATCGATGCGGGCCGACCACGGGTCGTCCTGCCAGCCTGTGTCCGGCACCGTGTCCATATGACCTGACAGTGCGATGCCGCCGCTGCCGCCGCGATGCGCTACCACCACGCGCTTCGCGACCCCGGCAGGGTCCGTATAGTCCAGCCGCTCGATGTCGAAGCCGGCGAGTGCGGCTTCGATTTGCTCCGCGACGGGGAGGTTGGAGACGAAGCTGCGGCTATCGGTGCGCACCAGGTCATGGGTCAGATCGCGGAGTAGGACAGCAGATGCGGGCATTGAACAAACATTCCCGGGGTCAGTGAGGTTACCGCTGTAGCACGAGTGGCCGCCCGAAAGCAGGCGGGGAAAGCGCGATCATCGAGAGCGGAAGCAGCGCACCACACGCTGCCTCCTCTGCGGCACTGGCTCACTTCACGCGGTAAAGGTTGACATTCGCGCGCGCCCTCTTGATATCCCTGTCAGCACCCGCTCTAGGCGCGCCGCGCCGGAAGCGCGACTGTTGCGGCACTTGCCGCGACCTGCCATCGACTGGACCCGGTTTGACCGACACCACGACCGCCCCGGCGGACCCGACCGACGACGCGCCTATCGAGGCCGCGTCCACACCCGTTGCCACGGAACCGTCGCGCACGACCTTCGCCGATCTCGGCCTGTCCGAGAATGTGCTGCATGCCGTGACCGACATGGGCTACCGCCACCCCACGCCGATCCAGGAGCAAGCGATCCCGTTCGTCCTCATGGGGCGGGACGTGATGGGGATCGCCCAGACCGGGACCGGCAAGACCGCCGGCTTCACCCTGCCACTGCTGGACATCCTGTCCGGCTCGCGCGCCCGCGCCCGCATGCCGCGCAGCCTGATCCTGGAGCCGACCCGCGAACTCGCCTTGCAGGTGGCCGAGAATTTCGTCCAATACGGCAAGTACTTGAAGCTCACGCACGCCCTGATCATCGGCGGCGACAGCATGGCCGACCAGCGCGACGTCCTGAACCGGGGCGTCGACGTGTTGATCGCCACCCCCGGCCGGCTGATCGACATGTTCGAACGCGGCACCATCCTGCTCTCCGACGCCAAGATCCTGGTGATCGATGAAGCCGACCGCATGCTGGACATGGGCTTCATCCCCGACGTCGAGCGCATCGTCACCTTGCTCCCCCGCCAGCGGCAGACCCTGTTCTTTTCCGCAACGATGGGGCCGGAGATCCGCAAGCTGGGCGAGGCGTTCCTGCGCAATCCGAAGGAGATCGCCGTTTCGCGCCCCGCGTCGGTTGCGACCACCATCACCGAAGGCCTGGTGCTGGTGTCGGAGCATGACAAGCGCGAATCGCTGCGCCGGCTGGTCCGCACGCAGCATGTGCAGAACGCATTGATCTTCTGCAATCGCAAGCGCGATGTGGACATCCTGTACAAGTCGTTGCTGCGGCATAAGTTCAGCGTCGGTGCGCTGCATGGTGACATGGCGCAGACGGTGCGTTTCGCCACGCTGGAGAAATTCAAGGCGGGCGAACTGCAGTTGCTGGTGTGCAGCGACGTCGCCGCCCGTGGCCTGGATATCGGCGGCCTGTCACACGTATTCAATTTCGACGTACCGCATCACGCCGAGGACTACGTCCATCGCATCGGCCGTACCGGCCGCGCGGGGCTGGCGGGCAACGCCTTCACAATCGCCTGTCCCGAGGACCGCTACGCGGTGGAGGCGATCGAGAGGCTGGTCGGCCACGCGATTCCGGCGGTGAATGTCGAAGGCCTGGATCCGGTGGATTGGGCGGAGGAGGACGGGCGCAAGCGCCGCCGCGGGCGTGGCAAGGAGAAGGGCCGCGAGAAGGACGCGAAGCCGCCGGCCGAGGGAAAAAAGCAAGACCAGGCGAAGAAGGACAAGCCCGAGGGCAGGCGCAGGCGCGAGCGGACGGTTCCCGAGGAGCAGGTCCAGACGGTTCCCGCTCCTGTTGTTGGAGGCGGAAAGGTAGAGAGCGCAGCCCCTTCGGCTCCGCCTCGGACCAGGCCGGCTCCCTCCGCTCCCGGTCCAGTTCGCGACACAGGCCCGCAAGGCGAGTTGGAGCATGCAGCGGCCCGGCCTCGTCGCCCCGCCCCGCTGCAACCCGGCGAGGCCGGTAGGGAGCTGGAGCATGCCGCGGCCCGGACTCGTCGCTCGCGCCATGAGCCCCGCCACCCCGACGACCACGGCCCGCCGGTGCGTGGCTTCGGCGACGACGTGCCCGCCTTCATGTCGCTGCGCGCTCGACCCCGTGGCGCCGCGAAAACCGAACCCCAGGAGAGCGAGGCATGAACGACGCTCCGGCAACGCGCAAAGGCCAGTTCACGCCGTTCCAGTGGGACGATCCGCTGCGGTTTGAAAACGAGCTGTCCGACGACGAGCGCGCCATTCGCGAGGCGGCCCGCGCCTATTGCCAGGACAAGCTCTTCCCCCGTGCGTTGATGGCCAACCGCGAGGAGAAATTCGACCGCGCCATCATGAACGAGATGGGCGAGATGGGATTCCTCGGCGCCACATTGGAAGGCTATGGCTGCGCCGGCATCAACTACGTCAGCTACGGCCTGATCGCCCGCGAGGTGGAGCGCGTCGATTCCGGCTATCGCAGCGCGTTCAGCGTGCAGTCCTCACTGGTGATGTACCCGATCTGGGCGTTCGGCTCGGAGGCGCAACGCCAGAAATTCCTGCCGGGGCTGCGCACCGGCGACCTGGTCGGCTGCTTCGGACTGACCGAGCCGGACGCCGGCTCGGACCCCGCCTCCATGCGCACCCGCGCCAAGCAGGTGGACGGCGGCTATGTGCTGAATGGGTCGAAGACCTGGATCAGCAATTCGCCCATTGCCGATGTCTGCCTGGTATGGGCGAAGGACGACGCCGGCGATATTCGCGGCTTCCTGGTGGAACGCGGCATGGCCGGCCTCACCACGCCGAAGATCGAGGGCAAGTTCTCCCTCCGTTGCTCCGTCACCGGCATGATCATGCTGGCCGACGTGTTCGTGCCGGCGGAAAATATGCTGCCCGACGTGAAGGGGCTGCGCGGCCCGTTCTCGTGCCTGAACAATGCGCGCTATGGCATCGCCTGGGGTGCGCTCGGCGCCGCCGAGTTCTGCTGGCAGGCGGCGCGCGACTACACCATGCAGCGCATGATGTTCGGCCGCCCGCTGGCGGCGACACAGCTCATCCAGAAGAAACTGGCGGACATGCAGACCGAGATCACGCTCGGCCTGCACGCCGTGCTGCGGCTGGGACGGCTGATGGATGCGCAGCAGGCGGCACCGGAAATGATCAGCCTGCTGAAGCGCAACAACTGCGGCAAGGCGCTGGAGATCGCCCGGACGGCGCGCGACATGCACGGCGGCAACGGCATCGCGGACGAATACCACGTGATCCGCCACGTGATGAACCTGGAGACGGTGAACACCTACGAGGGCACGCACGACGTGCATGCACTGATCCTGGGCCGTGCGCAGACCGGTCTCTCCGCCTTCGGCGGCTGATGTTGCCGAGGTAACGATCGAACGGGTCGGCGCCGACGGCGACGGCATCGCGACTCTGCCCGATGGCGAACGCATCTACCTGCCGCTGACCTTGCCTGGGGAAGTCGTGCAGGTTGGCGCGACGACCCGTCGCGTCATGACGGGCCCCGACGGTCCTGCAATCCGCCAATCGAGCCCAGATCGCGTCACGCCGCCCTGCCCGCATTTCGGCGCCTGCGGCGGCTGCACGTTGCAGCATTGGCAAGACCACGCCTACGCCGCCTGGAAGTCCGATCTGCTGCGGGACGCCCTGCGCCGCGCGGGTTACACCGACCCGCCGATCGCGCCGCTGGTACGATGCGCCCCGATGCAACGACGTCGCATGGACTTTGCCGCCCGGCGCACACCGCACGGCGTCGCGCTGGGTTTGCACACGCGTTCCGTCCCCTCGCCCGCCCATGTTGTCCCTTCTCCCGCTGCGCCTGGCCGGGCCGCGCAGCAGTCCGGCGGTCGGGCAAGGGCGCCACATGGTGCCCGTCCAGTCATCGACCTGTCCGCGTGCCCGGTTCTTCACCCCACCCTGTTCGCCCTGATTGAACCGCTGCGCCGCATCCTCCCGCGCCTGTCCGCCCTCGGTCGTGAGGCCTCCGTCGTCGCCAATCTCCTTGACCACGGCTCGGATCTGCTGCTGCGCACGGATAGAACGCTGGACCGTTCCGACCGCGAGCACCTGATCCGCTTCGCGCGCGAGCAACGCCTGGTGCGCGTCTCCTCGGCTCTGGGCAAAGCCGAGCCGGAGCCGGTGATCGTGTTGCAACCGCCGATCATCACCCTGTCGGGCGTCCCGGTGGAGCTGCCGCCCGGCGCGTTCCTCCAGGCGACCAATGCGGGTGAGGCCGCCATCGTCGACACCGTCCTCGCTGGCCTGCCGCAGCCTTTGCCTGCCCGCGCCCGCATTGGCGAACTCTATGCCGGCTGCGGCACCCTGACCTTCGCCTTGGCACAGCGAGCGCGCGTCCTCGCCTGGGAGGGAGACGCCGCCGCGGCATCCGCACTGCGCCAGGGCGCCAACCGGGCAGGGCTCGGCGGGCGGGTTGCGGTAACGCAGCGTGACCTGGCGCGGCAGCCGGTCATGGCCGCGGACCTGAACGGCTTCGCCGCAGCCGTGCTGGACCCGCCCCATGCCGGCGCCGCCGCCCAGACGGCTCAAATCGCCGCCGCCAAAGTGCCGACTGTTGTCTATGTCAGTTGCAACCCCGCCATGCTGGCGCGCGACGCCCGGACGCTGCGCGATACGGGCTACGCTCTGGCGGCCGCGACACCCGTGGATCAGTTCCTCTGGTCGGCGAGACTGGAAAGCGTGTGTGTCTTCGGCCACGCATCAGGCTGACGCTGCTTCGACCCCATCGACGTGAAGCCACCGTAACATCGGACCGCGAACGGTGTGGCGAACCACCCCTTGATTGCAAGGGCATGATCGAGGCCGTTGATCGCGAAGTGCGAGATGGCGAACCCACTGGACCCGGTCGCCGCGCTTGCCCCGCGCGCCCATCCATGCTTAACCGCCGCCCTCCCTGCCGGGGCGGCGGCACCGTCCCGGCTATGCCCGCCGCCTCGCTGATCCAACCATCACAGAGGCGTGGCCATCCCGGCCGGGGCCGACAGCCAGAGGGTCGCACAAATGCCACTCTATGAATGCGTGCTCATCGCACGCAACGACGTCACGCAGCAGCAGGTCGACGGGATCGCCGACAACATCGCGGGCCAGCTCGAAACCGACGGCGGCGCGGTGAAGAAGCGCGAATACTGGGGCCTGCGCAGCCTGGCTTACCGGATCAAGAAGAATCGCAAAGGCCACTACCTGTTGCTCGGCCTCGACGCCAAGCCCGCCTTCATCACGGAAATGGAACGCCAGCTTCGCCTCAACGAGGACGTGCTGCGTTTCATGACCATCCACGTGGACGAGATCGAGGAAGCGCAGTCGGCCATCCTGTCGCGCAAGTCCGATGACCGCGACCGTGCCTTCCGCGGTCCCAAGCCGGCGGGACGCTTCGAAAGCGGCCGCCGCCGTGGCTACGACGAACGCGAGGAATTCCGCGCCCGCGACGAATTCATGCGCGACGATTTCCGCGTCGGCGCCGAGGAGTAGGCCGACATGTCCGAATCCAGCGAGATCAACCCCGCTGCACGCCGCGCCGCCGTTGGTGCCCGCCGGCCGTTCTATCGCCGCCGCAAGTCCTGCCCCTTCTCCGGGCCGAATGCGCCGAAGATCGACTACAAGGACGTGCGCCTGTTGTCCCGCTTCCTGTCGGAACGCGGCAAGATCGTGCCCAGCCGCATCACCGCGGTCTCGGCCAAGAAGCAGCGCGAACTCGCCCAGGCGATCAAGCGCGCCCGCTTCCTGGCGCTGCTGCCCTACATCGTGACCTGAGGAGGCATCGGAGATGGCCGCCGTTGACCTGATCCTGCTCCAGCGGGTCGAGAACCTGGGGCAGATGGGCGACCGGGTGAAGGTGAAGCCCGGCTATGCCCGCAACTTTCTGCTGCCGCAAAAAAAGGCCCTGCGTGCCAGCAAGGAGAACCTGGCTCGCTTCGAGCAGCAGCGGGCACAGCTCGAGGCGCAGAATCTCAAGCGGCGCGAGGAGGCGGAACGGGTCGCCGAACGCGTCGGTGGGCTGAGCGTGGTGGTGATCCGCCAGGCAGGAGAATCGGGCAGCTTGTATGGCTCGGTGTCGGCGCGCGACATCGCCGATGCGGCCACCGAGGCAGGGCTGACCATCAGCCGCCCGCAGGTCGTGCTGAACCAACCGATCAAGACGCTGGGCCTGAGCCAGGTGCGGGTGATGTTGCATCCTGAGGTCATGATACCGGTCACTGTGAACGTGGCTCGCAGCCCCGAGGAGGCGGAGCGGCAGGCGCGCGGCGAACGGGTCGGCGCCGAGGCCGAGGAGGAAGCCGCCGCCTTGGAGGCGACCGCGATGTTCGAAGCCCCCGGGGCAGGCGAGCAACCGAGCATCGGGTAGCTCTCTCCGCGGCGCCGACAACGCGGAGCATGGCAGCGAGGGTCCGCGATGGCAGGGGTCGGCTCTCCGTCCCACCGGCGAGGCGTCTCAGTTCTCCGTGCCACCGGCGAGGCGTCTCAGTTCTCCGTCCCTGCGGCGAGGCGCACCTTCGCGCCGACCGGGCCGGCGTCGCCTGCCGCCTCCACATAGTGGGCGATCTCGCCCTGCTTCGGGACCTCGAACGGGCCATTCGTCACGCTGTCACGATGAAAATACCACTGTGAGCCGGTACTGGTCCGGATAGACCCATGGTCCGCGCTTGGCTCCGAGACGCGGCAGCCGACGAGACGGCGGCAGCGGCGCTCCAACTTGTCCACGTGGCGGCGCAGCTCTGCTTCAATGGCCGGGGAAGGCTGTAGGTTGTGGAAAGCAATTTCGAGCGGCTGATCTATGGGGCGGTCCCGTGTCCGGTACAACTATCGCCAACCTCCTGGCAGGGACGCAGTTGCCAGGAGCGGGCGAGAGGGGATGCAGCGACTGCCTGTCGCGCGCCGCCAAGGTCGGCCTCGACCCGCCCACCTTCAGGGCACCTCTCATCCCACTGGACAGTCCCCGACCGGCAGCGCATAGGCTGCCGCCGCCTCGGCCATCCGGAGTGCAACGGCCCAAGCGATGATGTACTTCTCCCGTCTCAAGATTTCCGTGATTCTGGGCCTGTGTTTGCTCGGCGCGTTGCTCGGCGTGCCCAATCTGTTCTCTGCCCCGGTGCCCGGACTGCCTTGGCGCACCGTGCATCTCGGCCTTGATCTGCGCGGCGGGTCCTACCTGTTGATGCAGGTCGATATGAACGCGGTCATCAAGGAACGGCTCGCCGGCCTGCTGGACGGTGTCCGCCAGGCGCTGCGCCCGCACGAGATTTTCTACCAGACCCTCCAGGCGCAGCCCGACCAGAACCGTATTTTGCTCGCCCTGCGCAGTCCCGATCAGACCCAGGAGGCGATCGCGGCGCTGAAGCCGCTGATCTCGCCGGAGGGACCGACCAACACGCCCGACCTCGATCTCGCCAGCCCCGCCCCAGGCACCGTCACTCTGACCCTGTCGCCCGTCGCGCTGAATGCGCGCGCCCAGGCCGCGGTGCAGCAGTCGATCGAGATCGTCCGTCGGCGCATCGACGAGACCGGGGTGGTAGACCCCGAGATCACCCAGCAGGGCAGCAACCGCATTGTGGTGCAGCTCCCGGGCGTCGGCGATCCCGACCGCATCAAGCAACTGCTGGGCAAGACCGCCCACATGACGTTCCAGCTCGTGGATGAGACGGCCAATCCGAATGTCCCCGGGCCGCCGCCGATCGGCGACGAGATCCTGCCGATGCAGGACAACCCGAATGAGAAGATCGCGGTGCGCCGCCGCGTCGACGTGGACGGCGGCGACCTGACGGATGCCCGCGCCGGCACCAATCAGCAGACCGGCGAGTGGGTGGTGAACTTCGCGTTCAACTCGGTCGGCGCGCGGCGCTTCGCCGACATCACGCGCGCCAACGTCAACCACCGCTTCGCCATCGTGCTGGACGGCAAGGTGATCAGCGCCCCCGTGATCCGCGAGCCGATCACCGGCGGACGCGGCGAGATCAGCGGCAATTTCACCGCGTCCTCGGCCACAGACCTCGCGGTGCTGCTGCGCGCGGGCGCGCTGCCGGCGCCGCTGACCGTAGTGGAGCAACGCTCGGTCGGGCCGGAACTGGGCGCGGACAGCATCCGCGCCGGCGCGATCTCGCTCGCCGTCGGCTTCGTGATGGTGATCGCCTTCATGGCGGTCTTCTACGGCATGTTCGGCTGGTTCGCGAATTTGTGCCTGGTGGTGAACCTGGTGCTGATGCTCGGCATCATGTCGCTGTTGCAGGCGACGCTGACGCTGCCCGGCATGGCCGGCATCCTGCTGACGCTCGGCATGGCGGTGGACGCCAACATCCTGATCAACGAGCGCATCCGCGAAGAGCAAAGGAACGGCCGCCCGCCGCTGGCGGCGCTGGAGCATGGCTTCACCCGCGCCTACAGTACCATCTTCGACAGCAACGCCACGGCTTTCCTGGCCCACGTGATGCTGTTCATCTTCGGATCAGGGCCGGTGAAGGGCTTCGCCGTGACCATCACCGTCGGCATCGCCACATCGCTGTTCACCGCCTGGATGCTGACGCGGCTCCTGGTCTCCGTCTGGTACGCCGCGACGCGGCCTCGCCTGCTGCCGGTCTGATCGCCATGTTCATCCGTCCCATGTTCCGCATCATCCCCGACGGCACGCGCATCAGGTTCATGCGCGGCCGCTTCATGGGGCTGATCGTCTCGGCGATCCTGTCCACTGCCTCGGTGGTGTTGTTCTTCCACCCCGGGCTGCATCTGGGCATCGACTTCTCGGGCGGCGTGGTGATCCAGGCGAAGACGCCGGCACCGGCGGATTTCGGCGAGATCCGCGGGGCGCTGACCGCCGCCGGCATTCCGGACCAGGGGGTGCAGCGCTTCGGTGGCCCGTCCGATGTGCTGATCCGGCTTGGCACCCAGCCGACCGAGAAGGCCACCGACCAGATGGTGGACCGCGTGCAGGCCGCGCTGAATACCAAGGTGCCCGGCACGAAGATCATGCAGGCGGACGCGGTGGGCGCCTCGGTGTCCGCCGAACTGTTCCGTAACGGATTGCTCGCGCTGGGCATCAGCCTGGCAATGATCCTGGTTTACATCTGGTTCCGCTTCGAATGGCAGTTCGCGGTCGGCGCCGTAGTGACGCTGATCCTGGACATCACCAAGGCGATCGGCTTCCTGGCGATCACGCGCATCGATTTCGACCTGGTGATGGTGGCGGCGATCCTGACCATCCTGGGCTATTCCACCAACGACAAGGTGGTGGTGTACGATCGGGTGCGGGAGAATCTGCGCAAATACAAGTCGATGCCGCTGCGCGAGCTGATCGACCTCTCCATCAACGAGACGCTGAACAGGACGTTGGGGACGTCGATGACGGTGTTCATCGCGGCGCTGCCGCTCGCCTTGTTCGGCGGGCAATCGATCTCCGGCTTCGCCTGGGTGATGCTGTTCGGCATCATCGTGGGCACGTCGTCGTCGATCTTTATTGCGGCGCCGATCCTGTTGTTCCTGGGCGAGCACCGGTTGCGGCGGGAATCAGTGGCGGCGCCGCAGACACAGGCGGTGAAGGCGTCGCTCGGTCCTGGACCGGCGGCTGCGCCGCGGGAGCCTCCGTCGGCACGCACGGCGGGTGGCGCCGAGCCGGCGCCGGTTGGGGCTGCCGGTCCGGCCGGTGCGCGGCCAGGGGAGCAACGGTCGGGCAATCGCGGCGGCTCGCGGACGGCGGCGCGGCAGGGCGGACGCGGGCGCGGGCGGTAACCGCGCGGCCCAAGTCGGCGGATGCAATCACCCTGCGCTCTGCCCGTCGTTTTGGTGCATGAGATCCCGGTGCGAATGTTCGTTGCCAGCGCCGGTGGCTGCCGCCGCGCATGGCGACTGAAACGCGATCCGGTGCGGTTGGCGGGAGAGCAAGAAATTGCAACCACTGAGGCACACTGGCGCACGCAGATGAGCGTCCGCCCCAGGGACGGCGGGTGTGGGGGACGGCGCGTGTGGGGGACGGCGCGTGTGGCGGGCGGCGTCGGGTCGCGGCGGCAGCGCGCTCGAGCAGCAACGCTGCGAGCGCGATGGGGCGCAGGATGCCGCGGTTGATGTGAGCGAGGATGACGGGAAGCCGGGCGGTGCCCCAGGGCAGCCCCTCGGCGACGCCAACCGGCGGGTATCAGATCACCCCTTCCTCAGCCAGCCGTTCGACATCCGACGTTGACATGCCCAACAGGTTAGAGAGCACCCATTCATTGTCCTCGCCGTAGCAGGGTGCACCGCGGTTGGTGGGGCCCCCGATATAGGCAGGAGTGCGGCCGAACTTCATTGGCAACTCGTAGATCGGCCAGGTGCCGATCTTGGTGCCGGTGACTTCGGTCAGCCATTTCAAATGCCGCAGTTGCGGGTCGCGGTCGCAACGGTCCTCGGCGTTCTGGCAAACGCCTGCCGGAACGCCTGCGCGCTGGAGACGGACCATGAGCTCGAACGGTTCCTGCGTCGCGGTCCACGCCTGCACCGCGGCGTCCAGCGCATGCTGGTGTGCCAGCCGCGATTCCAACGTCGCGAAGCGGCGGTCGTGCAGCCATGCCTCTTGCCCCGCCAGATTCGCCAGCGCGCGCCACTCCACATCGGTGAAGCAGGCGATGGCGATCCAACGGTCCGTCCCGGCACAGCGATACGCGCCGTGCGGCGCGGCCGCCTTGTACGGCGAGCGGTTGCCGTAGCGCGACCACACCCGGTCATTCGCCGACCAATCGAGAATCGTTGTTCCGGTCAAGAACAATCCCGATTCGCATTGCGACGCATCGATCCACTGACCTTGCCCGGTGCGCTCGCGCCAGTACAGCGCGCCGAGCAAGGCCAGCGCGTAGCCGTAGGCGCCCATCCAATCGAGATAGGAATAGCCCCAGCCCACCGGCATCGCCGGATCGGGGAGGCCCGACATGTCGCCCTGGCCTGCGAACGCCGCAGCCACCGGGCCCACGGTGCGCATTCGACCGTACAGCCCGTGTACGCCCATGCCGGACTGCTGGATATAGATGATGTCCGGGCGGATCGACTTCATCACGTCATAGCCGAGGCCCAGGCGTTGCAGCACGCCTGGCGAAAAGCCTTCCGCGACCACATCGCAAATGCGCACCAGATCCTTGGCGATCTGCAAGCCTTTCGGGTGGCGAATGTTCAACGAAATGCCGCGCTTGCCGGCGTTCTTGTTGTTGAACTGCCCGCCCATGTCGTGGTCCTTCACCCCGGGCAGCGGGCCGGTGGCGGCGTCGCGTGCAGCGCGTCCGCCGATGGGCGCCATGGCGGCCAGGCGCGTGTCGGGATTGTCCTTCCATTCCACCTTGAAGCCTTCCGCACCCATCGCGGCGAGGAACCGTGTGCCGCCGGCCGAAGCCAGGAACCAGGCGAAATCCAGGATCTTCACGCCCTGCAAGGGAAACGGCTTGTTGTGCAGCGCCGACAGACGCGGGTTCGGGTTGCCGCGCGGCTGTGCCGGCACGGTCGGGCGACGCGGTGAGGCCGACAGCACCGCTTCGGTGTCCTCGCCCAACAGCGGCGCACGCCGCCCGACCTGCCAGCTCGTCACGGTGCTGAGCCATTTGCTGGTGGGATAGCGGAAGCTGCGACTCTGTTCCGGATGCGGCACGTCAGCAAAGCTCTTGCGGCGCAGCCAATGTTCGTCGAGCGCATTCTCGTGCGGCTTGCGCAGCGGCGCCCAGAGCAATCCGGCATCCTGCGCCTCGCGCCAGGGCATGTCGGCATAGGTCCAGGCGCGAATGAAGCGTTGCACCACATCGAGCATGTGGGCACGCGCCTCGTCGCCGGCCGCGGAACCGGGCACCTGACGACCCTTCAGGTCGGCGTCCGGCGGGGGCGGCTGCAGATCGGCCTGCATTCCATAGTTGGTTAACAGCGGCACCAGGTTCTTCAGGTCCCGCGCGCCCATGCCATGTGACATGAACCAGCGGCCGTCCTTGGTGTGGCAGATGCTCGGCGAGTGATTCGGGGTTTCCACCGCATGGCGATTGGTCGACCGCCACAATGGCACGCGCCGCATCACCCAGTGCATGATGTCGAGCTCGGGATTTTTCGACACCGCCTCGTGTACCGCGACCGAAACGTCCTGACCTTCACCGGTGCGGTGCCGGTGAATCAGCGCGGCGATGATGCCGGTGGCCAATTGCTCGCCGGCGATGTGATAGGCGTGCCACATCTGCGGTGCGATCGGCGGCGTGTCGTATTGCAACTTCGGATCGGGATCGTAGCCGCAATTCATCATCACCCCGCCCAGTGCGAGGTGGATCAGGTCGGAGCCCTTGAAATGCGCCCATGGCCCGTCATCGCCGAATGGCGTGATGCGCGCGGTGACCAGCGTGGGGAAGCGCGCATTCAACGCGGCGCGGTCCAGCCCCAGCACCTGATTTAGCGCACCGCACGATGAATCGAGCAGGATGTCGGCGCCTTCCAGCAGATGCAGCAGCCGCTGCCGTGCCGGTGCTTCCCGCAGGTCGAGCACTACGGACTGCTTGCCGCGGTTGTAATTCCAGAAAAACAACGAGCGTTCCAGGCCGGGCTGGTCCTCCAGGTACGGGCCGATGCGGCGCGTGGCATTGCCTTCCGGTGGCTCAATCTTTACCACCTCGGCACCGAGACCGGAGAGTAATAGCCCGGTGTATTCGGCGCGCTCATCCGCGATTTCAACAACCCGCAGGCCAGAAAGCATGCCGGGACCGGCATTGCCCATCATCTCGCCCGGCCCGCGTTCGATCGCGCTGGCATCTGACATCGCGTTTCCTCCTCTATCCACCGGAGCGCGCACCGAGCCGCGCCCTGCTCCCATGACAATGTGTGGCATGTTGCCGGCAGTGGGCCAGTCACCGCAATGGTGGACGGGCGTGGCAAAGAGGCATTCGTGACACGGCGGACACTCTGCTGCGACGCCGATTGTTCCGAGCCGATGCCGATCGCCACGCTTTGACAACATCGACGCCGCAGCCTTAGCTGGCCAGATGCCGAAGTTGACCGAATACACCCGCTACCAGGACGCGCAGCGCGAATTCTCTTCGGCGCGGCTGTGGGTACTGTTCCAGGGCGACCGCTCGCATCTGAATATCGCCCATGAATGCGTCGACCGGCACGCGGCGGATCCCACCCGCGTCGCCATCTGGATAGCGTTCGCCGATGGCCACGACGAACGCCTCACGTTCCGCGCCATTGCCGAACGTTCAGCGCAGTTCGCGCACTGGCTGGCAGCGCAAGGCATCGGCAAGGGCGAGCGGGTTGCCATCATGCTGGAGCCGTCGCTCGCCTTCTATGCGGCATTGTTCGGCGTCATGAAGGCCGGCGCGGTTGCCGTGCCATTGTTCACATTGTTCGGCCCCGATGGCGTGCGTCTGCGGATCGACGACTGCACGCCGCGGCTGCTGGTGACCAATGCGGAGAAGGCGCACGCTCTGGGCGATCTGCCCGGCATCGGCGTCGCGATCGGCGACGACGAGTTCATGCGCGCGCTCGCCGCCTATCCCACAAACTTCGTGCCGGATACCGCTCCCGACGACATGGCGATCTATCAGTACACATCCGGCACGACGCGCGAACTCCCGGAAGCCGTGCGCCATACGCACCGCGCCATCGTGACGCTGATGGTCGCCGCGCTGTACGGCACCGGCATTCGCCCCGGCGACCGGTTCTTTTGTCCGTCGTCGCCGGCCTGGGGGCATGGGTTGTGGCATGGCACCCTCGCACCGCTGGCGCTCGGTGTGCAAACCGGCACGTTCTCCGGCAAATTCGACCCGGCGCTGCTGCTGCGCGCGCTGCAGGCGTCGGGTACCACGAACCTTTCCGCCGCGGCGACGCATTTTCGGCTGATGAAGACCAGCGAGGCCGCCGACCGCTACGAGATGCGGCTCGACAAGATGTCCTTCACCGGCGAGCCGATCGATGCCGATACGCTGGCCTTCGCCGAGCGCCGTTTCGGCACGACACTGTGCAGCATGTACGGCACCACCGAGGTCGGCGTGCTGCTGGTGAACTATCCGGGCGCCAGCGATTTCGTCGTCAGGCCTGGCGCTCTCGGCAAGCCAGTGCCCGGCATGCGCGTCGAGGTGCAACGGCCGGACGGCACACCCTGCGCGCCGGAAGAGATCGGTGAAATCAAGGTATGGCGCCGCGACGGCTGGTTCTCGACCAAGGATCGCGGACGCATCGATAGCGACGGCTATTTCTATCACGCCGGACGCGCGGATGATGTCATCATCTCCGCCGGCTGGACGATCGGCGCGATGGAAGTGGAGGCGACCCTGCTCGGGCACCCGGCGGTGCAGGAAGCCGCGGTGATCGGCGTTCCCGATACCACGCGCGGCCAGGTGGTGAAGGCGTTCATCGTGACCGATCGCGCACCCAATCCCGCCCTCACCGCCGAGCTGCAGGATTTCGTGCGGGCGCGGCTGAGCCAGCACGAATACCCCCGCCTCGTCGCATTCGTCTCCGAGCTTCCCAGGACGCCGGCGGGCAAGGTCAACCGCAAGGCGCTGCGCGATCGCGAAGCCGCCACCCGTGCCTGACAGGAGTTTCATAATGCCTTCCCATTCGACGCGGTATTTTCCGGCGATCACCGACGCGGCGCTGGATGCCCTGCGCAAACGCATTGGCGCGCCGATCGAGGATAGCGTCGAACCCTGGTGCTACGAGGCGACACGCGACAATATCCGCCACTACGCACATGGCATCGGTGACGACAATCCGCTGTGGTGCGATCCGGCCTATGCCGCGAAGACGCGCTATGGCGGCATCGTCGCACTTCCGAGTTTCCTGTTTGCGACCAGCAGGATCGTGTCGGGCTATGTTGGCGGGCTGCCAGGCGTGCATGCGATGTGGGCCGGCGCGGACTGGACCTGGCACAGGCCGGTGCTGCGCAATGAGGAAATCCGCACGGAATCCTTCTTGAAGGACCTGGTTGAACACCAGACACGTTTTGCCGGCCGCGCGGTGCAGCAGATCTATCACGTCAGGTTCTTCAACCAGCACGGCGATGCGGTGGCCGAGGCGGATAGCTGGTGCTTTCGCACCAACCGCGATGAGGCGCGCGAGAAGGGCACGAAATACACGGAAACACGCGAAAAACCCCCGCTCGCCTACAGTGAGCAACAGCTTGCCGAGATCTACCGCCATTATCATGAGGAGGCAGTGCGCGGCGCAACGCCGCGTTATTGGGAAGACGTGTCAGTCGGCGATGCTCTGCCGGTGATGGTGAAGGGGCCGATGACGGTGACCGGCTTCATCGCCTATGCGCAGGGCTGGGGCGGGCTCTACATCCGCGCCAACAAGCTTGCCTGGCGGCTCGTCCACGCGCATCCGGGGCTGGGGATCAAAAACCGCTTCGGCATTCCGGATTGCCCGGAACGGGTGCATTGGGAAGAGGAATTCGCGCATATGGTCGGCGCGCCCGGCGCCTATGATTACGGGCCCGAGCGTTGCTCCTGGCTGACCCATCACATCACCAACTGGATGGGTGACGACGGGTTCCTGCGCCGTGCGCACTGCCAGATACGGCGGCACAATCCCGCGGGCGATACGTTGTTCATAAGGGGCAGCGTGACGCGGAAGTTTCAGCAAGATCGGCGGCAGCTTGTGGAGATCGCGCAGGAAGCGCGCAACCAGGATGACGAGCTGTCGGCAACCGGAAGCGCCGTCGTTGAATTGCCTTCGCGCGGCTAAGGCCGGGTCCGCGCCAGCATCTCCAGCAGCATCGCATTCACCGTCACCGGCGCTTCGTAGGCGATCCAATGTCCGCCGCCCGGAATCATCCGCACATCGGCTTTCGGACGGCGTTCGCGCACCACCGCGACGCGCTCCGGCGCACGCGGATTGGCCGGCGCATCGAGCTCGCCCCAGATCGCATTCAGCGGCGCCTCCACCCGGTCCAGCGCGCGCCATACCACGCCGCTGCGCGACAGGGTGGGCGTCTTCAGGCGCGAGCGCACCGTGTTCCAGTCCTGGATCGCCAGCGCCAGGTCGTCGATCTTCGCCGGATCGGCGATCATCAGGCGGCTGAGATTGATGCGGTGGGTATCGACACGCTCCTGCCCTTCCAGATGGCGCACCTTCAGCAATTCGACGCGGCTGCCGAGCGGGCCGACGCCGCTGCAGCCGATGATCGTCACCGAGCGGACCCGCGCGCCGCGCAGCGCACCGATGCAGCTCGCCATCACGCTGCCGAATGAGAAACCCGCCACATCGTAGGTTGTTTCGGTGCCGATCAGCGTGTCGATGCCGGCGGCAACAATCTCCGCCACCGCGAAGGCATCATCGCCATTTGGCGGAAAGCTGGACTCGCCAAGCCCGGGCAGGTCGGCCACGAGCAAGCGATAATGCTGCGAGAGTTCCGGGATGTTGCGCACCCAGTGGCGCCAGGAGCCGGCGCCGCCATGAAACAATGCCAGCACAGGGGCGGTGCCGCCCGATGCGTCCCAGATGTGCCACACCATGCTGCCATCGCCACACGGCGTTTCGCGGCGGACCGACTGCGCTTCCAGCCGGTCCAGGATCGTCTGCGGGTCTTCGGTCACCTGATCGTTCATGGCCGTTGCGTCCATACTCCTCGCCTGGAAACGCTGGTAACAGGGGAAGGCGGGGCTGTCGAATTGGGGGCGCGTGGGACCAGCACGCGCCTCGCCATCGTGGGGAGGCCGGCGCACTTGTCATTGTGAGGCGCAAACTTGTCATTGCGAGGCCCAGGGGGCCGAAGCAATCTCGGTCGAGTGTGCATCCGCATGACCCGGATTGTTTCGGCCCTGCGGGCCTCGCAATGACGGAGGATTTGCTAATGACGGAATCCCGCACGACCGAAGCCACGGAACCAGCATGACAACATCGGCACCGTTCCGCGATCTGGCCCAGGAGGTGCCGCAGCAGCAATCCCTTCGCGCGGCAATCACCGCCGCTTATCACCGGCCGGAGCCGGAATGCGTGCCATCCTTGCTCGACCTCGCAGCGCAGCCACCGGAAGCGGCCCAACGCATCGGCGAACTCGCGCGCCGCCTGGTCAGCGCATTGCGTGCCAGGGGCACGCGGGGCCTGGTGGAGAATCTGCTGCAGGAATACGCCCTGTCGAGCCAGGAAGGCGTCGCACTGATGTGCCTCGCCGAGGCGCTGTTGCGTATCCCCGATACGCCGACGCGCGACGCGCTGATCCGCGACAAGATCGCGCATGCAGACTGGCAAAGTCATCTCGGCGGCAGCCATTCCCTGCTGGTGCACGCCGCCACATGGGGCCTGCTGCTGACCGGCCGCCTGACTGCGACCGCCAGCGAGACCGGGCTGGTCTCGGCCCTGACAAGGCTGATCGCGCGCGGCGGCGAGCCGCTGATCCGGCGCGGCCTGAACGTCGCCATGCGGCTGATGGGCGAGCAATTCGTCCTCGGCCAGACCATCGGCGAAGCGTTGGCCAACAGCCGCCGCCTGGAGTCGAAAGGCTTTCGCTACTCCTATGACATGCTGGGCGAGGCCGCGCTGACCGCCGCCGACGCCGAGCGCTATGTCGCCGACTACCGGAACGCCATCGACGCCATCGGCACGGCCGCTAACGGACGCGGCATTTACCAAGGCCCCGGCATCTCGGTGAAGCTGTCTGCCCTGCATCCGCGCTACACCCGCGCCCAACGGGCACGCGTCATGTCGGAACTCCTCCCGCGCCTGCTTGCGCTCGCTGCGTCGGCGCGTCGCTACGACATCGGCCTCAACATCGATGCCGAGGAGGCGGACCGGCTGGACCTGTCGCTCGACCTGCTGGAAGCGCTGTGCATTGCTCTGGAACTGCGCGGCTGGCATGGCATCGGCTTCGTCGTGCAAGCGTATCAGAAGCGCACGCCGTTCGTGGTGGATTCCCTGATCGACCTGGCGCGTCGCAGCGGCCACCGCCTGATGGTGCGGCTGGTGAAGGGCGCGTATTGGGACGGCGAAATAAAGCGCGCGCAGGTGGATGGATTGGAAGGCTTCCCGGTGTTCACCCGCAAGGTGCACACCGATGTTTGCTACCTCGCCTGCGCGCGCAAGCTGCTGGCCGCGCCCGATGCGGTGTTCCCGCAATTCGCCACGCATAACGCGCAGACACTGGCTTCGATCGCCGTGATGGCGGGTACGGAGTTCCGTCCCGGACAATACGAATTCCAATGCCTGCACGGCATGGGTGAGCAACTGTATGAGGAGGTCGTAGGCTCGCACAAGCTGAACCGCCCCTGCCGCATCTATGCGCCGGTTGGTACGCACGAGACCTTGCTGCCGTATCTCGTCCGTCGCCTGCTGGAGAACGGAGCGAACACCTCGTTCGTCAACCGGATCGCCAACCGTCAGGTGCCGGTGGAATCGCTGATCGCTGATCCCGCGGTGGAGGCGCACGCCATCGAACCGCTCGGTGCGCCGCATCCGATGATTGTCGCGCCCCGCAACTTGTTTGGTGCGGCACGGGCCAACGCCGCGGGATTCGACCTGAGCAATGAGCAACGGCTGGCATCGCTCGCCGCGGCCGCAATCGTTAGCACCGAAATGACGTGGCAGGCCGAGCCGATTCTCGCGACGGATGTCCCCGCCGGCTTGCACCGCGACGTCATCAATCCCGCCGACCATCGCGACCGCGTCGGCAGGGTGACAGATGCAACGCCAGCCGCGATCGAGGCGGCACTCGGCAGCGCCGCGACGGCCGCGCCAATCTGGGCGGCCAGCCCGCCTGTCGAACGCGCCACGGCACTGCGTCACGCCGCCGATCTATTGGAGGCGCGTCTGCCGACGCTGGTTGGCCTGATCGTCCGCGAGGCCGGCAGGACTCTGCCCGCGGCAATCGGCGAGGTGCGCGAGGCAGTCGATTTCCTCCGCTATTACGCCGGCGCAGTCGCGCCGATAGCAGATGGCGATGCGCGGCAACAAATCGACACCCCCGGCACTGTGCCCTACGGGTTCGATAACGCGACGCATCGCGCGCTCGGTCCGGTCGTCGCCATCAGCCCCTGGAACTTCCCATTGTCGATCTTCCTCGGGCAGGTCGCGGGCGCGCTCGCCGCGGGCAACGTGGTGGTGGCGAAGCCGGCCGAGGAAACCCCGCTGATTGCTGCCACCGCCGTGCGGCTGCTGCACGAGGCCGGCGTGCCGCGCGGCGCGGTGCAACTGCTGCCAGGCGATGGTGCCGTCGGCGCCGCGTTGGTTGCCGATGCGCGCGTGCGCGGCGTGGTGTTTACCGGCTCGATCGAAGCGGCGCGATCGATCCAGCGCAGCATTGCCGAGCGGCTCGATCCGCATGGCGCGCCAATCCCGCTGATCGCGGAAACCGGCGGGCAGAACGCGGTGGTGGTGGACTCATCGGCGCTGCCAGAGCAAGCGGTGGCCGACATCGTGACTTCGGGATTCGACAGCGCCGGTCAACGTTGTTCCTCGCTGCGCATCCTGTTGGTGCAGTATGAGATCGCCGATCGGCTGCTGGAGATGCTGCATGGCGCAATGCAAGAGCTGCGCGTGGGGCGGCCGGACCGGTTGGATACCGACATCGGTCCGGTGATCAGCGCCGAAGCGCGCGGCACGATCCGGCGCCACATCGAAACGATGCGCGCGCGCGGCTTCTCCGTGTTCTCAACGGAGCTTTTGCCCGACTGCGCCGACGGCACTTTCGTCGCACCTACGCTGATCGAGGTCCCCGATCCGTCGGTGCTCGCCCGCGAAGTGTTCGGGCCGGTGGTACACGTCGTGCGCTACCGCCGGCATGAACTGGACGCGATGATCGACGCGGTGAATGCGCTCGGCTACGGGCTGACCTTCGGTATCCATTCGCGCATCGACGAGACGATAGCGCAGGCAACGGCGCGTATCCGCGCCGGCAATATCTATGTGAACCGCAACATCATTGGCGCGGTGGTGGGGGTGCAGCCGTTCGGCGGCCATGGGCTGTCAGGCACCGGGCCGAAGGCGGGCGGCCCTTTGTATCTGTGCCGACTGCTGGCGGGGCGGCCGGCGGTTTGCGGTTTGCCCCGCGGTACCGCACCCGCGGCGTTCCACCAATTTCTCGCATTTGTGCAGGCCGAGATAGCGGCATGCGACACCGCCCCGTTGCAAGCGCTGGGCGAACTCACACCGCACGACCTACGCATCGAATTGGCTGGGCCGGTGGGCGAGCAAAACACGTATCGGCTGGTGCCACGCGGCGACGTGCTGTGTGTCGCGGCATCGCGCGATGGCACACTGCGGCAGATTGCCGCAGCCCTGGCGACGGGAAATCGGGCCGTCGTCCGCTGCGCCGAGGACTTCCCCGAGATGGATCGCCTGCCGACCACGTTGCGACACCACATTGTCCGCGGCGCCCCCGACGATCTTGGCGGGCTCTCGGCGGCATTGTTCGATGGCGCGCCGGAAGACCAGCTGCGGCTGCACGCCCGGCTCGCGAACAGTACGGGAGCCATCGTCGCCGTTCTTGCCATGTCGCGATCCGAAAGCCCTGAAGAACGTTTTCCGCTTGAATTCCTGCTGGCGGAGCAATCGATCAGCGTCAACACGGCCGCGGCCGGCGGCAACGCCAGCCTCATGACGATCGGTTGACGGCAAATCGACAACCGGCATCTGCCTCACCGCAACTCGAACCCCAGGTTCCGCAATGCCTCCCGCATCCGGTCGCGCCCGCGCAATGCCGCGGCATCCTTGACCCGATTGATGCATTGCTGCGTCCAGTCCACCGGAGGCATCCCCTGCTCGTGTTGGAATTGGCGCATCCTCGAATCATAGCTTGCGATGGCCTCGCGTTTCGCTTCGGCATCATATGTCTCGCGATGCAGCACCACGCCCTGCGGCAGGCGCGGCTTGATATCGGAGGCGCGCGCCGGGTCCGGCCAGCCGACCGCCATGCCAAACACCGCAAACACATGCGACGGCAGTTTCAACGCCGCCGCCACTTGCTCCGGCAGGTTGCGCATCGCGCCGATATAAACGCCGCCGAGCCCCAACGATTCCGCAGCGATCAGTGCGCTCTGTGCCGCCAGTGCGGCATCCACCACGCCGACGATGAATTCCTCCAGATAATGCGTGCCTTCAACCGCCTGCTGACGGTTCGCAGCGATGCCGCCAATGCGTGCCAGATCCGCCAGCCATACCAACAGCAGCGGGGCGTCACGGATGAACTGCTGGTCGCCCGCAAGCGTGGCGAGTTGCGATTTATGCGTGGGGTCCTGCACCGCCACCACGCTCCAAAGCTGCAGGTTCGACGAAGTGGACGCCGACTGTGCCGCCGCGATCAGCAGTTCCAGCGCACCATCAGGCAATGAGTCAAGCAGAAAGCCACGCACGGAACGGTGGTTGAGGATGGTCTCCAGCACCGTGTTCCACTGGGCCGGCGGTGGCAGAGCGTTGTCGCGGTTGCGGCGGGCGAGCAAAGCATGCGCGGCGTCATGCGGCGCGCTGGGCGTCGTGGCGAGGGACACGGTCAGCTCCGGATTGGCAATAAGATGCGAATGATCGCTGCCGCCGAACGACAGGGCAAGGCCGGTGCGCAGCGTCGCCGATGGCTGCTACGTGCCGCGAAACACCGGCCGGCGCTTCTCCATGAAGGCACGACGGCCCTCGATGAAATCGGCACTGGCGAAACAGGCACGCACCAGACGATCGCTCGCAGCCAAATCGCCTTCGGCACCCTTCAGCAGTTCACCGACCGTGCGCTTCAGGGCATGAATGGTCAGTGGCGCGTTGTCGGCAATGGTGTTGCAATAGCCGCGCACGTAGTCTTCCAGTTCGGCCGGCGCCAGCACGCGGTTCACCAGGCCCATTGCCAGCGCCTCGGCCGCGGAGAAGTGGCGGCCGGTGAAGAAGATCTCCTTGGTGAAGGACGGCCCCACCAGGTCGATCAGCTTCTGCACGCCCTTGTGGCCATAGCCGACGCCGAGCCGCGCCGCCGGGATGCCGAATTTGGCGGTGTCGGCCGCGATGCGAAGATCGCAACACACCGCGATGCCAAGACCGCCGCCGATGCACCAGCCATGGATCATCGCTATCGTCGGCTTCGCGCTGTCGTGCAAGCGATGCGATGCCTCGTTCACCGCATGCTCGTAGCGCAGGTTGGTTTCCGGCGAGGAGCGCGCTTGCTCGAACTGGGAAATGTCGGCGCCGGAGACGAACGCAGTTTCGCCGGTGCCGCGCAGCACGATCACCCGCACCGCCGGATTGGTTTCGAACTGGTCGAGGATGGCGGGAATTGTCTCCCACATGTCCAACGACACCGCGTTGCGGCGGGATGGATTGTTGAAGACGATCCAGCCGATCGCCCCATCGATATGCGCCAGCATCTTGTCGGTGGGCAGTGCAATGGCAGAGACGGTGTCCATGCGGCGCGATCCTTTTGCGCGGGGTGATGCGTTATTTGCAGCGCCAGGGGCGGGGCGGCAATGGATGGATAGCGGCAATGGGCGTCATCCTCGGGCTTGCAGGCTCGACTGTCGCGCGAAACGCGGCAGGGGCTTCAACAGCAGCCATAATACGATCAGGGCGTTGCCCACATTCCACGCCACGCCGTTGGCGAACGCCGCGCGGTAGGAGCCCGTCAGGTCGAAGATCTCGCCCGACATCCATCCTCCCAGGGCCATGCCGAACAAGGTGGCCATCATCACGATGCCGACGCGGGCGCCGGCCTGTCGCGCGGGGAAGTACTCGCGCACGATGATCGCGTAGCAGGGCACGATGCCGCCCTGGAACAAGCCGAACAAGGCGGAGATGATGTAGAGGGAGGTGAGGCCGTTCAGGAGCAAATAGAGCACCAGTGCACTCATCTGCGCGAGCGAACCGAGCAACAGCGTGGGCAATCCGCCGATGCGATCGACGATGAAGCCGGAGCCGATGCGGCTGACGACCCCGAAGGCGAGCATCAGCGACAGCATCCGCGCCCCGGCGGCGACGCCGTAGCCCATGTCGCCGCAGTAGGCCACCATCTGCACCTGCGGCATCGACATGGCGACGCAGCAGCACACGCCGGCCAGTGCCAGGGCGGTCTGCAGCCCGGTGGGACTCAGGCCCAGCGGCCGTGACGGCGCGATGACGGGACGCCGGCCTTCCCCCAATGCCGCGGCGGCTGGCGTGTGCACCGGCGGCCTGCGGCGCAGCAGCAGAGCCAGCGGCGCCATGGTCACGCAGCAGAACGCGGCGATGCCGAGATGCGTCGGCCGCCAACCGACGGTGCCGATGAAATGCGTCACCACCGGCGGCCAGACCGCGCCGGCGACATAGTTGCCGGAGGCACAGATTGTCACCGCCAATCCGCGCCGCCGGTCGAACCAATGCGATATGTCCGCCAGCAGCGGCACGAACGTCGCGGAGCATCCGAACAAGCCGATCAGCACGCCGTAGACGAGAGCGAACTGCCAGAGCTGTGAAGCGAAGCCGGCCGCGAGATAGCCGAGCGACAGCGACGCCGTGCCGCACAGCACCGGCAGCATCACGCCCAGCCGATCGGTCAGGCGTCCCAACAACACGCCGCCGATCGCGAAGCCGATCATGCTGAGCGAGTAAGGCAGCGACGCGTCGCCACGTGCGATGCCGAACTGGATCTGCGCCGCGGGCAGCGTGGCCACCATCGACCACATGCCGACGCCGCCGATGCTGGACAGCAACAGGGCGACGCCGAGGCGGAACCAGGAGTACGGGGCGTCGATCAGCGTGTCGCGTGCGGAAATCAGGGTGCCTCGTTCGAGAAGACGATCGTGCCTGACGCGGCGAACATGCCGCCGACACCGTGGCACACCGAGATTTTCGCCCCTTCCACTTGCGCTGGCGCGATGCCGCGCATCTGCCGCACGCTCTCTTGCAACGCGTACATGCCATACATGCCGGAGTGCATGTATGACAACCCGCCGCCATTGGTGTTCAATGGCAGCTTGCCCCCCGGCGCGGTGTTGCGCTCGGCGATGAAGGCGGCGGCCTCGCCGCGCGGCACGAAGCCCAGGTCTTCCAAACCATAGATCGGCAGGTGTGCGAACGCGTCGTAGATCATAAGGTGGTCGACATCGGCGTGCGTGATGCCGGCCTCGCGAAACGCCGTGGGTCCAGCGACGCGGAAGGCGCGGGAGCTGGTGAAATCCTCCATCTGGCTCACCATTGGGGTTTCCACGCTTTCGCCGGTGCCCTGGATGTAGACCGGTCGGGCAAAACTCTCCGCGCGGTCGGAGGAGGTCAGGATCAGCGCGCCGCCGCCATCGGTCACCAGGCAGCACATCAGCAGCCGGAACGGGTAGGCGATCATGCGCGAGTTCAGCACGTCGTCGGTGGTGATCGGCTTCTGGAAGGTGGCACGCGGGTTCTTCCCCGCCCACTCCCGCTGCACCACGCAGACCTGCGCAATTTGCTCCTCCGTGACACCGAATGTCTTCATGTAGCGCAGCACGGGAATGGTAAACATGCTTGGCGGGCCCATCGGGCCGAACGGTTGCTCGAACTGGCCGTTCAGGCTGGAAGCCGGCACCGGGCGCGGAATGCGGCCGATGCCGGATTTGCCGCTCTCGCCATGGGTGATGAGAATGGTCTTGGCCAGACCAGCCTCGATCGCCGCGGCCGCATGTCGCACGTGGATCATGAACGAGCATCCGCCGACCGAGGTGCCGTCCACCCAGGTGGGCGTGATGCCCAGATAGTGCGCGACCTGCACCGGGGTCTCGCCGGCGGTGGCGACGCCGTCGATGTCCTTCGGCTTCAGTCCGGCATCGGCCATCGCATTCAGCGCCGCATCGGCGTGCAACTGGAGCTGCGACATCTCGGGGATGACGCCGAGCTTCGTGGTCTCGGCGGCGCCGACAACGGCAACGGTCTTGCGGCGCATGGCGTTATCCTTTCGCCGGACGGAAGAAAGGCAGCGTGATGGCGTCGTTCTGTCGTTCAAACACGACCTCGAGCGGCATGTCGAGCTGCAAGGCTTCCGGCGTCTGCGGGCAACCGACAATGTTGGTCATCATGCGCGGCCCTTCCGCCAGTTGGACGACCGCAATCGCATAGGGCGGCGTGAAGCCAGGCACCGGACGATGGTGAATCACGTAGCTCCACAGCACCGCCTTGCCGGAGGCCTTGACTATGCTGACTTTGCGCGACGCGCAGGCGGTGCAGAACGGGCGCGGGGGAAAGTACACCTTGCCGCAGCCATCGCAGCGTTGCAGGCGCAGCTCGCCTTCACGCGTGCCGTCCCAGAAATGTTGCGTTTCGGGCGTAGGGGCTGGCAAGGCGCGTCCAGGTTCGGGCATGGTTCGACATTTCCTCTGAGAAGAGCGGCAGATCGATCGGGATGGCAGATCAGGCGGCGGTGGGTCTCAGGCGGCCGGCGATATAGGTGGCGCCAGCGGGTCCGGCGATCTCGCTGTGGCGGCGGTGGACCTGCACCATGAAGCTGCCGCCCTCGCCGTAGGTGCGGCGAGCGTCGCCCCAATCCACAGTCATCTCGCCCGCTACCACCATCACGCGCGCCTCGAAATCATGCGCATGCTCCGGCTTCACCTCATTGGGCTGCATCGTCACGGTGACGATCTCGCGGCCTTCGCGCTGCAGTTCGGCCTCAAACGCGGTGCGCTCCATCGCGGCTTCCTCCCCTGGCGACAGCCAAGGCTAGTGCGAATGCCGCGACCCTGGCAACGCACCATCGGGACGTTCTGCGCGTACCAGGCGGCAGGGACGTGTTGTGCCGCGCGCGCATGTTCCCACTCCGGTGTCATTGCGAGGAGCGAAGCGACGCAGCAATCTTGCTCGGATGACGCACATTCAGCGTGACCACCTGACCGAGCTTGCTTCGTCCTGCCACGCTTCGCTTGCGGTCCTCGCAATGACACGGGCCCGGGGCAATCACAGGTGCGGGCGGAGATGACACGCGCGAGGGGACGGCAATGACACGGATCCGCTCTTGACCCGCATGGTGATCGCCGTTGTGGCGATGTTCCTTCAGCAGACGTGCGGTTCCGTCGGACGCGTCCTGCCGGCTGTGCTTGCGCCTCTGATCATCCGCGAACTGCATGCCGACGCGTCCTGGGTCGGCATGTATTTCGGCGTGGTGGCCGTGGCCGCACTGATCGGCCAGCTTGGCGCCGGCGGCTATATCATCCGCCACGGCGCGATCCGTATGAGCCAGGTTGCGCTGCTGTCGGTCGGCGCGGGCATGGCGGTGGCGGTGGTTGGCGGCGTGGCCGGCTTCGTCCTGTCGGCACTGGTGGGCAACGGTATCGCCGCGGTCGCCACGCCGGCGAGTTCGCAATTGCTCGGCCGCTGGGCAGTGCGCCGCTACGCGCCATTCGCGTTCTCCATTGCCCAGACCGCGATTCCCGCCGGCATCCTGCTTGCCGGTTCGCTCGGGCCGCCGCTGGCGCAGCAGCTCGGTTGGCGCGGGACCATGCTGGTCAGCGCCGGTGCCTGCTGCTGCTTCGCCCTGTTGCTGCAGCCGTTGCAAGGGCGGCTGGACACCGAGGCGTCGCCGCACCACGCAATCCATCTGTCGGATTTTCACACCACCGTTGCCGGCGTGATGGCAGCGCCGGAACTACGCGCACTCGGGCTGGCGTGCTTCGCGTTCAATGGACTTCAGGCGGTGTTCACCGCGTATTTGGTCACTTACCTGACGGCGCTTGGCTACGACCTGGTGACGGCGGGCGCGCTGTTCTCAGCGGTGATCGCGATCGCCATCCCCTGCCGCATTTTGTGGGGCTGGGTTGGCAGCTTCCTGGTCCCGCCCCGCGTCATGATGGCAGCACTGGCGTTCGGCATGGCGGTGAGCATAGCCCTGACCGGCATGTTTGGCCCGGCATGGCCGGCGCTGGCAATCGGCCTGGTCGCCGGCAGCCTGAGTGCCACCGCGATGTCGTGGCACGGCATTCTGCTGTCTGAGTCGGCGCGCCTGGCACCGCCGGGCCGCGCGGGCACCGTCACCGGCGGCGTGTTGTCTTTCGGCCAGATGGGCGCGCTGGTGTGCCCTCTGAGCTTCGCGCTGCTGCTGCGCACGACCGGAGGCTATGCCGCCGCATGGATTGTGTGCACGATTCCGGCAGTCTGGGTGGGCATGATTTTGCTGCGGGCAAGCCGATAGGAGCCTGAGGTTCGAAGCGAGGCAGCGCGTCCTGTCGCGCGAATGCTCCCATGCCGGTGTCGAGCACCGGCGGATCGGGTACGCCGGCGTTGCTAACTACGATGTCGATGCCGCCGAATTGCTTCTCTGCCGCTGTGACAAGCGCGGAAAGGCTATGCTCGTCGGCAAGGTCGGCAGTACCGATCTACGCCCTCTCGCCGGCGTTGCTCGCGCGTTGCGTTGCCCGGCGCGTTGCCTTGTCTTTCGAAGTCATGAACTCGCGATGACCGCCACCTGGCAAAGCCAGAACCATGACACGCCCGCGGCCGAGTCCGGCGCCGGCAACCAAAGCCACCCGTTCAGGCATTTTGCATACCTTCATATCGTCTGCCAGCGGATCAACCAAGGTTGCGGCATTGGGGTCGTATTTTGCCGTAGGAGGTGGAATGAAATACTTATGCCTCGCGTACGGTGCCGAGAAGGACTGGCAAGCGCTGACGAAATCCGCGCCGAACGCTGTCGCATGACCAGTTGACCAGCTCCGCCTTCCCTGATCCGCGCACCCCTCACCGAGCAAGTTATCGGCCTCGCGATCGCCGTGCACCGGGCTCTTGGCCCAGGGATGCTGGAATTGGTCTACGAAACCTGCGTTGCCTTCGAGCGAGAGCAGTCGGCCACTCCGCCGTTCCGGCGACAGGCGCCAATCCCAGTCATCGACCGCGGCAATCGATCGAAAACGGGCCACCGTGCCGACCCTCTCCTCGACGACAAAGTCACCGTCGAGGTCAAGGCAATTCAGCGCACCGTTCCCGCGCACAAATCGCAGGTCCTCACCTACCCAGGCATGAGCGGCTGCGAAGTCGCCCTGCTCTTCAACTGCAACGAGCTCCACCTCAGAGACGGCCTGCGCCGCTCTGCAGACAGCAAAGCCAGGCCCACCGAACCTCCCGCCTGACTCAATTCACCGGTTCAACTCACCAGCACCGCCTTCCCGATCACCTTCCGCTCGATTACCGCCTGCAATGCCTCCGCGGCTCTCTCCAACGGAAGGCGATGCGAGATGCGTGACCGCAGCTTTCCCTCCCCGGCCAACTTCGTCAGCTCGCGCATGTTGGCGATCGCCAGCTCCGGCGCTGCCTCGTTCAGGCCGCCGATGCGCACGCCGATGGCGTCGATTCCCTTGATCAGCAGGTAGTTGCTGCGAATGTTGGTCGGGCCGCCACCCAGGAACCCCAGGATCAGCAGCCGGCCGCACCACGCGAGGCAGCGCAGCGATTCCTCTGTCACCTGCGCGCCGATCGGATCATAGACGATGTCCACGCCACGCCCGCCGGTGAGCTCCTTCACGGCATCGACAAAGCCACCCGCATAGCCGATGGCGTGATCCGCACCTTCCTCCAGGCATGCGGCGCGCTTCTCGTCCGAGCTGGCAGTGGCGATCACCTTGCCGCCGAGCAACTTGGCCACCTGGATTGCAGCGATGCCGATGCCGCCGGCCGCGCCGTGCACCAACACCCATTCGCCCGCCCGCAACCTGCCGCGCTGCACCAGCGCGTGGTAGGCAGTGCCGTAGGCGCCACGGAACCCGCCCGCCGCTTCCAGGCTCATGCCTTCCGGCACCTTGTCGCACAGCTCCGCCTTGGCGTTGCCCAGTTCGGCGAAGGCACCCAGCGTATGGCGGCTCATCACGCGATCGCCCGGTTGAAAATTGGCGACGCCCGCCCCCGCGGCAACCACCTCGCCTGCCGCCTCGCCGCCGGGGATGAAAGGCGGCTCGGGGCGAAACTGGTATTTCCCGGCCAGCATCAGGACGTCGACGTATTGCACGCCGCGAGCGCGGATTCGCACGGCTACCTCCCCCGGCCCTGGCGGTGGCGGGTCCGGCACTTCTCGCAAGGCCAGCACCTCGGGACCGCCGAATGCCTCGCACACTATCGCTCTCATATCGCAACATTCCCCAGTTCGAGGGATCGGTTAAGCGCAGACCACATCGGACCCCAAACACCGCACGTGCGACAGAGCCGGTTCCTCGCTGTCGGCACGGCTCTGTCACCACGGCAGAACAAGAGTGCGTGAGCGAACCGTGTCGGGAGAATGCGAAACCGACGCTGTGAAACTTCGGTGCAAGGATTTGCCGTCGCCCCCCAAGCCCGCCAGGCGCGGAGGCGCATCAGGAAGTCCTGCCAAATCCATCTGTTCGGAGCGATTCCTGCCCAGCCGACTGAAACAAACCAAGCGCAACGAAATCTGCGGGCGACACGGTCGTCCGGCTCATGTCCGCAACATGCACGTTTCGTAATGCAACAATGGCACCAACGGTCTTGATCGAGGTCAACTAACATCGGTATGCGTGCGTGTCCCGTACAGGTCATCCCGATGTCCGTCACTGCGCTTCGTCCCGATCCGATCCGCCCCGCGTCATCCAGTCCCTCCTCGCTATCGGACCTGTTGCGCCTCACGCCGCTTTTCGAAAGCCTCGACGACAAGCTGATCGACAGCCTGGCAGCCATTACACGGGAGGTGCGGCTGGCCGAGGATGTCGAGGTCTGTCGTCAGGGCGGCCCGCCACAGCATCTGCATGTACTGCTTGAAGGTCGGGTGGCGCTATGGGCGAGCGCGCCGGACGAGTCGCGCGCCGCGGTAGAGGTGATCCGTCCCCCCGGGTATTTCGTGCTGGCAACGGTGTTGAGTCGCCTGCCGCACCTGATGACGGCGCAGACGGTGTGCCCGTCGCACCTACTGGCGATTGATACCGAGGGCTTGCACGCACTTCTGGCGCGCGACGTCAGCCTGGCCGCGGCCTTGCTGCATGCGGAAGCCCTGAGTTTCCGCGCGCTGGTGCGCCAGGTGCAGGATCTGAAGCTGCGGACGGCGGCGCAGCGGCTGGGCTGCTACCTGCTGGCGCTCAGCAACGAGCCCGAGGCCAGCAGCGACAAGTTCCGCCTGCCGTTCGACAAGCGCTTGCTCGCCGCGCGGCTCGGCTGCCGGCAGGAGAACCTGTCGCGCGCCTTCGCCGCGTTGCGCGGCGTTGGCGTGGAGACGCATGGTGCACGGGTGATCCTGCACGACATTCCGGCGTTGCGCGCCTTCGCCGTGCCGGACGAGTGCGTCGACCCGGGATTGGCGTTCTCAGGCTGAACAGGCGCGCTCCGTCGGGGCGAGGGGCATTTCCACGTCCCGCTTGGGGCTTCACACCTCCCGCCTCACGCCAGCCATGACTCCGCCCCTTGCGTCGTGAAATGCACCCCGCTGGCCGCGGCCCCCGCATCATTCAGCGCGCGCACCACCTCGAACCGCCGATCCGGCGGCACGATGAACATTGTGAACCCGCCGCCGCCGGCGCCTGACACCTTGCCGCCCGTCGCCCCGTTGGCAAACGCCAGGTCGTACAGTGTCTCGATCCGGCCATTGCTGATGCCCGGCGCGGTCTGCTGCTTCGCGACCCACGAGCGGTTGAGCACTTCCGCCATGCGGGGAATCTGCCCGCGCAGCAGCGCGTCCTTCATCTCCGTCGCGTCGCGCTTGAGTTGATGCAGCGCCTCCAGCGCCGCCTCGCCATGTTCTGACATGCGGCGCTGTTGCTCCACAATGATCGCCTCCGAGCGGCGTGAGACACCGGTGAAGCAGATCACCATCGAGGTCTCCAGCTCGTTCAGCACCCACGGCGTGACACGCAACGGATTGACGATCACCCGGTCGGCGGCATGGAATTCAATGAAATTCACGCCGCCGAACGTCGCCGCGTACTGGTCCTGCTTGCCGCCGGCCAAGCCCAGCTCGATGCGTTCGACCTCGAAGGCGATGTGTGCCACGTCATACGGGCCGAGCGGTGCGCTGAGGTATGCCGTGAAGGCCTCCACCATCGCCACCACCAGCGCCGAAGACGATCCCAGCCCGGATCCCGGCGGCGCATCGACATAGGACACCAACCGGATCGGCGGCACCCTGCCCGACGCGAACCGCCGCAGCATGTGGCGTGCAACGCCGGCATGCAGTTGCAACCGTGCCTCGTCCAAGGCCTCGAGGTCCGAGGGGAAATCCTCGGCGATCCCGAGGTCTGGTGCGGCGAAATGCAGGCGGCCGTCCGCGGCCGGCTCGATGAAGGCATAAGCGTAGCGGTCGATCGTCATGTTCAGCACCGCGCCACCGTATTCGTCGCAATATGGGCTCAGGTCGGTGCCGCCGCCGGCAAAGCCGAGCCGCAATGGGACGCGTGCACGCACGACGGATCTGGGCGTCATCGCGCTTGGCTCCTCGCAATCTCGTGACAGCGCATAATACTGCTTGGGCTGCGCCGGATTCCAGCGGCGCGTAGCTTCGGGGCCATGCAACTCCGTTGCAGGTTCGGCGTTAGCTGGACGCTGAGGGGCGGCGGCGAGCATGGCCCAACGCCCGCATCTCGCGGGACCAAAGGGCACTCGGGGGGCGCTCCCGGCTATGTGATGCCCGTCGCCGGTTTGCGAGCGGCGCCGCGTATCGCGCCTGCCGCAGAGTTGGGGCACGTCGTGTCGCGGAGGCGGGGCAGGGACCCGCCGCGCGACAGGCTTGCTCGGCACTGGACGGAATTCGTGGCAGGTAGGACGGGACAAAACATTTGCTCTCCGCATCCAGCGGCACCTTATCGCGTCAAGGGAAGCAGGGAATGGCGGTAAAGATTTACCATGTGCATCCATTGGTCGCCGGACCGCTCACCACCTGGCCCGCTTTGTTCGAGCGCATCCGGGCCATGGGCTTCGACCATGTCTGTCTGGCACCGCCCTTTGCCCCCGACGCCGGCGGCGACATCTACGTCACCGCCGATCATGAGGCGCTGCATCCCGCGCTGGGCTGGGAAGGTCCGGCAGACGCCGGCATCGCCCACATCGCGAGGCTGGCCGGCCATCACGGGTTGCGGCTTATGCTGGATCTGGTGTTGTACCAGGTGGCGGCGGACGCCGTGCTGCGCCGCCGCTCGCCCGACTGGTTCAGCACCGGCTTCTGCGGCGGCCCGCCCGATCCGCGCCGCGCACCCGCCCGGCCTGATGCCGCGGCGCCGCGCTTCGGCGCCACCGACTCCGCCGAGGGCCTGGTTGCTTGGTGGTCGGACCGTATGGCCTGCCTGATCCACGCCGGTGCGGCCGGCTTTCGCGCGGTCGAACCGGATCGTGTCCCGCCCGGCATCTGGCGCCGCCTGATCGAGCGCCTGCGCGCGACCGGCGCCGATGCCCTGATGTTGGCGTGGACGCCGGCCACAGACCGTGCCGCCGCGACTCGCCTGGCCGGGGTTGGCTTCGACCTCGTGGCAGGATCCGTGGCCTGGTGGGACGGGCGTTCGTCCTGGCTGACGGAGGAACTCGGCGCCCTGCGCCCGGTCGCCCCCGCTATCGGCTCGCCGGAGCCCTCCTTCTTCGAGCGGCTCGCCGCCCGCCTGCCGTTCGGCACAGATATCGCCGGTGCCTACCGCCATGCGTTGCGCGTCACCGCCGCCGTCGCCTCAGGCATGTTGGTGCCGATGGGCTTCGAATACGCCACCCGCCGTCCGTTCGATGCGGCGCGAGCAACGCCGGAGGACCTGCGCCATGCTCAGGCGGAAGCGCCTTGCGATCTCGGTGTCGATATCGCCCAGGCGAACGAGTTGCTCGACCGCGTCGCGGCGCTGCGGCTGGGTGGGGCGCTGCGGCAACTTACGGCGTCTTCCGCGCGAGCCACTGCCCTGCTGCGCTGCGACGCGCCGGATCCGCGCGCTGCCGGCCGCGCCGCGGTGGTGCTGATCAACCCCGATCTCGCCAGCGCGGCGCCGTTGCCGATCGACCTTGCCACGCTACCGCCCGTGGCCGGCGCAGCGTTTGGCGCCCCGGAGCCACTGGATCACAGCATCGACCCGGTCATCCCGCTCGAGCCAGGGGAAGTCCGCGTCCTCGCTTACCAGCCGGTCAGGCCGATCCTGCATGCCGCGGAGGTGCCGGCGCTGGACCATGACGCCGCCGTCCACACTCGCATTGCCATTGAAGCGATCACGCCGTCGGTTGCCGATGGCGACTACGCAGCCAAGCGTGTGGTGGGCGAGACCGTTACCGTCACCGCCGACATCGTGGCCGACGGCCACGAGGTGCTGGCGGCTTCCCTTCTTTGGCGCGCCGCCGACGAGACCTCGTGGCGGCGCCATCCGATGACCCTCGTGAACAACGACCGCTGGCAGGCGGTCTTCACGCCCGCCCGCGTCGGCCCGCATGTTTTCACCGTGGAGGCCTGGTGGGACGTGTGGGGCACCTTCCGCCACGATCTTGACGCCAAGCACGCGGCCGGCGTGCCGGTGACGCTGGAGATCGAGGAAGGCCGCCGCATGCTGGATGCCGCCGCTCGCCGGGCGGAGGGGCCGAAGCGGGACAAGCTCGCTTTGCTGCTTGGCCAATTCAATGCAGCCGATGACCCGGCCCGCATCGACCTGCTGCTGTCCGACCCGGCGCGGGCCGCGATGCAATCGGTGGACCCCCAGGAGTTCCTGGTCCGTCACAGGCCGCCGCTGCGGCTGGACGTTGATCGGCCGCAGGCTGCCTTCGCAAGCTGGTACGAATTGTTTCCGCGCTCGGAGACGCAAGACCCATCGCGCCACGGCAGCTTCGACGACGTGATCGCCCGCCTGCCCGCGATCCGCGCCATGGGTTTCGACGTGCTGTATTTCCCGCCGATCCATCCGATCGGCCACACCAACCGCAAGGGCCGCAACAACGCGCTGCGCGCCGAACCCAGCGACGTCGGCAGCCCCTATGCGATCGGCAGCGAGGAAGGCGGGCACGACGCGATCCATCCGCAGCTCGGCACTTTGGTGGATTTTCACCGCCTGGTCGCCGCGGCAAAGGCGCATGAACTGGAAGTGGCGCTCGACTTCGCCATCCAATGCTCACCCGACCATCCCTGGCTAAAGCAACACCCGGACTGGTTCCGCTGGCGGCCGGACGGTTCGCTGCGCTACGCCGAGAATCCGCCGAAGAAATACGAGGACATCGTCAATCCCGATTTCTTTGCGCCGGCGGCGTTCCCCGCGCTGTGGCATGCGCTGCGTGACGTGGTTCAATTCTGGGCGGACCAAGGCGTGCGCATATTCCGGGTGGACAATCCGCATACCAAGCCGATGCCGTTCTGGCGCTGGATGATTGCCGATATCCGCGACCGTCACCCTGACGTGATCTTCCTCGCCGAGGCATTCACGCGGCCGAAAGTGATGTACCGGCTGGCGAAGCTGGGCTTCACACAGTCCTATACCTACTTCACCTGGCGCAGTACAAAACAGGAACTCACCGACTACCTCACCGAGCTGTCCACCCTGCCGGTCGCCGACTTCTTCCGTCCGAACTTCTTCGTCAACACGCCGGACATCAACCCGCCCTTCCTTCAGACGGGCGGCCGCCCGGCGTTCCTGATCCGCGCCGCGCTGGCGGCGATGTTGTCCGGACTGTGGGGGATGTATTCCGGTTTCGAGATTTGCGAGTCGGCACCGCTGCCGGGCCGCGAGGAATATCTGGATGCAGAAAAATACCAGATCCGCGTGCGCGATTACACCGCGCCCGGCAATATCGTGGCCGAGATCACGGCGCTGAACCGCATCCGCCGCGAGCATCCGGCGCTGCAAACGCATCGCGATGTGACGTTCCATCCTGCCTTCAACGACCAGGTGCTGTTGTTCTCCAAGCGCGTGCCGGAAGACCGCGAGATGATCCTGGTCGCAGTCAACCTCGATCCGCACCACGCGCAGGAAGCCGATGTCGAGGTGCCGCTATGGGAACTCCGCCAGCCGGACAACGGCGCGCTCGACGTGGTGGACCTGATGCGTGGTCACCGCTTCACCTGGTACGGCAAGCGTCAGCATATCCGCCTCGACCCCGCCGATCTGCCGTTCGCGATCTGGCAGGTGACCGCGCCGGGAGTGCCGAAATGACTGCGCCGGCGATCCTCAGGAACTGCCCCTCCCCTTGTGGGTTTGCGCCGCAGAGCGGACCAAGGGCCGGTGGAGGCGTGCGTATGGCCGCGGTTTTTGCCCCGTACGTACCCCTCCTCCCACCCGCCTGCCGCAAGGGGAGGGGAAGCTTCCATTCCCCCACTCCCGCCCCCCGCCTCTCCGGAGCATCGCAATGAACGTCGCGCTGGCGCGGCCGCGGCCTGTCCGCATCGCCGTTACCGAGGACCCGCTTTGGTACAAGGACGCGATCATCTACCAGCTCCATGTCAAGTCGTTCTTTGACTCAAACAACGACGGCGTCGGGGACTTCTCTGGCCTGATCTCCAAACTCGACTACATCGCCGAGCTCGGCGTCAGTGCCATCTGGCTGCTGCCCTTCTACCCCTCACCCCTGCTCGATGACGGCTATGACATAGCCGATTACCGTAGCGTGCATCACGACTACGGCGCGCTGCAGGATGTGAAGCGCTTCATCCAGGCCGCTCACAAGCGCGGCATCCGCGTAATCACTGAGCTTGTGGTGAACCACACGTCGATCCAGCATCCCTGGTTCGAGCGCGCTCGCCACGCCAAGTCCGGATCAGTCTATCGCGACTTCTATGTCTGGTCCGACACCGACCAGAAGTACCAAGGCACCCGCATCATCTTCGTCGATACCGAACGATCCAACTGGACCTGGGACGCGGTGGCCAATGCCTATTACTGGCACCGCTTCTATTCGCACCAGCCTGATCTGAATTTCGACAACCCGCGCGTGCTGAAGGAAGTGCTGGCAGTGCTGCGCTTCTGGGCCGATCTCGGCGTGGATGGGCTGCGGCTGGACGCGGTGCCCTACCTGGTGGAACGCGAGGGCACCAACAACGAGAACCTGCCGGAAACCCATGCCATTCTGAAACAGATCCGCGCCGAGCTCGACACGCATTACCCGGACCGCATGTTGCTCGCCGAAGCCAACCAATGGCCGGAGGACACCAAGGAATATTTCGGCGAGGGCGACGGCGACGAATGCCACATGGCGTTCCACTTCCCGCTGATGCCGCGCATGTACATGGCGATTGCGCGCGAGGACCGGTTCCCCATCACCGATATCATGCGCCAGACGCCGGACATTCCGGCCACCGCGCAATGGGCGATCTTCCTGCGCAACCACGACGAACTCACGCTCGAGATGGTCACCCAGTCGGAGCGCGACTTCCTGTGGGAGACCTATGCCGCCGATCGCCGTGCCCGTTTGAACCTCGGCATCCGCCGTCGCCTCGCGCCGTTGCTGGAGCATGACCGCCGCCGCATCGAACTGATGAACCATCTGTTGCTGAGCATGCCGGGCACGCCGGTGATCTATTACGGCGACGAGATCGGCATGGGTGACAACGTCTATCTCGGTGACCGCAACGGCGTGCGCACTCCGATGCAGTGGTCGCCGGACCGCAACGGCGGCTTCTCCCGTGCAGACCCCTCGCGGCTGGTCTCGCCGCCGATCATGGACCCGCTCTACGGCTTCGAATCGGTGAACGTTGAAGCGCAGGCCGCCGATCCGCATTCGCTGTTGATGTGGATGCGCCGCAACATCGCCGTGCGTCGCCAGTACCAGGCGTTCGGCCGCGGCTCCTTCCGATTGTTATACCCAAAGAACAGGAAGATGCTGGCGTATCTGCGCGAGTATGACGGCGTCACCATACTGTGCGTCGCCAACCTGGCACGCACGCCGCAGGCAGTTGAACTCGATCTTTCCGAATTCAGCGGCCGCTTTCCGATCGAGCTCGATGGCGGCTCGGTGTTTCCGCCGATCGGCCAGCTCACCTATTTGCTGACGCTGGCGCCGTACGGCTTCTATTGGTTCAATCTGGCAGAGGAGACGGCGTGGCCGTCGACGCACACGCCATCACCGGAACCCATGCCCGAATACCAGACCGTCGTGTTTCGCAAGAGCTTCATCGAAGGCCTGAAGGCCGCGCGCGGCGTACTCGAACGCGAGGTGCTGCCGTCTTATCTGCCAAAACGCCGCTGGTTCGCCCAAAAGGACCAGAAGTTGCTTGCGGTACGGATGGCGCTCATCACCGGCCAGCCGCAGGGGGAGGCGGCATTGGTCGAAATCGAGACCGAAACGCCCGCTGGCACCGCACGCTGGCTCCTGCCGCTGGCGATTGCCTGGGAGGACCGCCCGACGCCCGCCCTCGCCACGCAGCTTGCATTGGCGCGGGTGCGCCATGGCGCGCGCGTCGGCCTGCTGACCGACGCATTCGTGTTGCCGGAACTCGCGGTCGGCGTCATGCGAAACTTCGCGCAGGCGCGTACGTTTCATACGGATGCCGGCGACGTATTGTTCCAGCCAACCTCTCGGATGCGCGAAATCGCGGTCCCGCCGGATGTCGAAATGAACTGGCTGTCGGCAGAGCAATCCAACTCCTCTGTCATCATCGGCGAAGTCGCGATGCTCAAATTGTTCCGGAAGCTGACGACCGGCCAGCACCCCGAGGCGGAGATGGGCCGGTATCTCACCGAGCAAGGCTTTGCCAACACACCCGCCTTGCTCGGCGAAGTGGTGCGGGTGGAGGACGACGGCACACGCCACACGCTGGCCATCGCACAAGGTTTCATCCGCAACCAGGGGGATGCCTGGACCTGGACGCTGGATCTGCTGATGCGCGGCCTCTCCGATCTCGCCGGCGGCGACGAGGCCGCCGCGGCCGACGCCGAGCGTCACGAGGATTATGATGCCATCGCCACTTTGCTCGGCCGCCGGTTGGGCGAAATGCACGCCATACTGGCGCGTCCCTCCGACAATCCGGATTTCGCCCCCGAAGCCGCCGGCCCCGACCGCATCGGCGCCTGGACCGCACAGGCAGAGCAACAGCTCACGACCGCGTTCAACGCGCTGGCCTCCCGGCAGGACTGGCCCGAGGACGCGGCGCAGGACCTGGGCCACGTCATGGCCATCCGCGACCGCCTCACCGAAACCGTACGCCACCTCGCCGAGAAGGGCGCCGGCACGGTCGTCAGCCGTATCCACGGCGACCTGCATCTGGGCCAGGTGCTGGTGGCCAACGGCGATGTGTTCATCATCGATTTCGAAGGCGAACCGGCCAAGCCGCTGGAAATCCGCCGCGCCAAGAGCAGTCCGTATCGCGATGTGGCGGGGATGCTGCGCTCGTTCGACTACGCGGCGGCGGTGGTGGGCGGCAAGAGCCGCGAGAGCCAGGCGCATCTGTCACAGACACGCCGCACCGCGTTCCTCGAAGCTTTCATCGCACGCGCAACCGAAGCCTTCCTCGCCGGTTATCGTGAGGCGGCGGGGGCGGCGGATTCGCCCGCGGAGCAAGCCTTGCTCGATTTGTTCCTGCTGGAGAAGGCCGCCTATGAGATCGCCTATGAGGCTGCCAACCGCCCCACTTGGATCGACGTTCCCTTGCGCGGCCTTGCGCGCCTCGCCGCCTCGTTGCTGCGGACGGAGACTGCCCTGTGAATGACGTCGTCATCGAAGTCCCCGGTCTGTCACCCGAGATCGCGGCGCAGCTCGCTGACGGGCGGCTGAACGACCCGTTTGGCGTGCTGGGCCCGCACGACACCGCGAGTGGCAGGATTGTGCGCGCCTTCCTGCCCGGTGCGCGCGACGTGGAACTAGTTGCCCGTGGCGATGGCCACCGCATCGGCACGCTGCTGCCCAGTCAGCCGCAGGGCTTGTTCGTCGGTCGCGTCGAATCGCGTGAGGACTACCGTTTGCGTATCACCTGGCCGGACGCGGTGCAGGAAACCGAGGACCCCTATTCCTTCAATCAGCTCTTGCTCAGCGACAACGATCTGTTCTTGTTCAACGAAGGCCGCTTGTTTGAGCAAGCCTTCACGCTTGGTGCGGTGCCGGTGACGATCGACGGGATGAAAGGCGTGCGTTTCGCCGTCTGGGCCCCGAATGCCAGCGCGGTGTCGGTGGTTGGCGATTTCGACACCTGGGACCCGCGCCGCCATCCGATGCGCCTGCGCTATCCCGCCGGCGTGTGGGAATTGTTCATTCCCCGACTGGAACCTGGCGCGCGCTACAAATTCGACATGGTGGACCGGTGGGGGAATCGCCTGCCGCAAAAGGCCGATCCGCTGGCCCGCGCCACCGAAGCACCACCGGCCACTGCCTCGGTCGTCGCCGACACGCTGCCCTTCGTCTGGCGCGATGAAGCCTGGATGCGGGGGCGCGCGGCTCATCACGGCACCGACCAACCGCTGTCGATCTATGAAGTGCATGCCGCGTCATGGTTCCATCCGGGGCCCGGTCGCATACCCACCTGGGACCAGCTCGCAGACCGTCTGGTGCCCTATCTGGCGGAAATGCGCTTCACCCATCTCGAACTCATGCCGGTGGCCGAGCATCCGTTCGGCGGTTCCTGGGGCTATCAGCCGCTCGGATTATTCGCGCCCTCCGGCCGCTTCGGTCCGCCCGAAGGTTTCTGCCGCTTCGTCGATGCCTGCCACCGCGCCAATATCGGCGTCATCATCGACTGGGTGCCGGCGCATTTTCCCACCGATGCCCACGGCCTCGCTCGCTTCGACGGCACTGCGCTCTATGAACACCAGGATTCGCGCGAGGGCTATCATCAGGACTGGAACACCTACATCTATAATTTCGGCCGCCGCGAGGTGCAGGGCTTCCTGATCGCCAGCGGTATCCACTGGCTGGAGCATTTCCACGTCGACGGCCTGCGCGTCGATGCCGTCGCCTCCATGCTGTATCGCGACTATAGCCGCAAGGAAGGTGAGTGGATCCCCAACATCCACGGCGGGCGCGAGAACCTGGAAGCGATCGGCTTCCTGCGCCACTTCAATGCCGTGGTACGCGAGCGTTGCCCAGGTGCGATGACCATCGCCGAGGAATCCACTGCGTGGCCCGGCGTCTCCCGCCCGATCAGCGATGGCGGCCTCGGCTTCTCCTACAAGTGGAACATGGGCTGGATGCACGACACGCTCAGCTACATGGAGCATGAGCCGGTGTACCGCGCCTGGCACCACAACGACATGACCTTCGGATTACTGTATGCGTTCAGCGAGAATTTCGTGCTGCCGCTGTCGCATGACGAAGTGGTGTACGGCAAAGGCTCGCTGATCCGGAAGATGCCGGGCGACGACTGGCAGCGCTTCGCCAATCTGCGCGCCTATTTCGGCTTCATGTGGGGTCATCCCGGCAAGAAGCTGCTGTTCATGGGCGGCGAAATCGCACAGTGGGACGAATGGAGCCATGACGGCTCGATCCAATGGGACCTGCTGCAATACCCCCGCCATCGTGGCATGCAGCGGCTGATCCAGGACCTGAACGTGCTGCATTGCGAGGAACGCGCTCTGCACCAGCGCGATATGGTATCCACCGGCTTCCGCTGGGTGATCGGGGACGACCGCGACAACGCGGTGTTCGCCTTCCTGCGGTATGGCGGCGATGCGTCGCGACCGGTGCTGGTGGTGTCCAATTTCACCCCGGTGCCGCGCGAAGGCTATGCCATTGGCGTGCCGCGCCCCGGCACCTGGCGCGAGCTGCTGAACTCGGATGGCGAAATCTACGGCGGTTCCAACATGGGCAACGACGGCGTCGTGCATACGGTGCCCCTTCAGCGTCACGGCGAGGCACAATCGCTGGAACTGACGCTGCCGCCGCTGACGACATTATATCTCGCACCCGAGGTCCCGTAGCCGCCCCCGCGCCGCACCCATCCGTCGCCACGCGGGTCTGCCATCGAACCGAACTGGCATAACACCGATCTGCCATAGCACCGAGCTGCTATAGGACCGATCTGTTATCGCGCCGGTCTGTCATCGCCCAGGCCCCTCATCGCGCAGGTCTGCTGCCGCGCCGCTCTGTCACCGCGCACGCCTGTCCCCGGGCGGGTCTGTCATTGCGAGGAGCGAAGCGGCGAAGCAATCTCGTTCATGGGTACGCACCCATGCGGGGTTTGCTCCGTCCCTTGGTTCCGCGATGACAGTTTCGGGAGAGGATTCCCGTTGTACAGGCAATTCCCAGCCGGATTACACCCTGGCACACCCTACCCGCTGGGCGCCACCTGGGACGGGCTCGGCGTCAACTTCGCCGTGTTCTCGGCTCACGCGACGCGCATCGACCTCTGCCTCTACGAACCCTCCGGCCGCCACGAAATCGCCCGCTTTACCCTGCCGGAATACACCGACGAGATCTGGCACGGTTATCTTCCTGACGCCGCCGCCGGGCTGCACTATGGCTATCGCGCCTATGGCCCCTATGAACCCACACAGGGCCATCGCTTCAATCCCAATAAGCTGTTGCTCGACCCTTATGCCCGCAGCCTGGCCGGCAGCCTTATCTGGTCCGATGTGCTCTACGGCTTCCGCCAGGAATCTCCCCGCACCGATCTCTCCTACGACCGCCGCGACAGCGCCTCATGTGTCCCGAAGGGTGTCGTCACCGACGACTCGTTCAACTGGGGCGACGACCATCCGCCCGCCATCCCCTGGTCCGACACCGTCATCTACGAAGCCCATGTCCGCGGCCTCACCAAATTGCATCCGGACATACCGCGCCAGGAACGCGGCACTTTCGCGGCACTCGCCGCACCACCAATGCTGGATCACTATCGCCGCCTCGGCATCACCGCGGTCGAGTTGCTGCCCGTGCACGCCTTCATCCAGGACCGCCGCCTGCTGCAGCTCGGCCTTTCCAACTACTGGGGCTACAACACGCTCGGCTTCTTCGCGCCGGAGACCACCTACCTCTCCGGCGACTCGGTCAACGAGATTCGCGTCGCGATCCGCCGCCTGCATGCGGCGGGCATCGAGGTAATTCTCGACGTCGTCTACAACCACACCGCCGAGACCGATCAATCCGGGCCCACGTTGTCATTCCGCGGCCTCGACAACGCCAGTTACTACCGCCTGGAAGCCGACGATCCGCGCCGCGCAGTCAACGACACCGGCACCGGCAACACGCTGAACCTGTCGCATCCGCGCGTGCTGCACATGGTGATGGACAGCCTGCGCCACTGGGTCACGTCCTTTCACGTCGATGGCTTCCGCTTCGACCTCACCGCCACGCTCGGGCGCGAGGCCAACGGCTTCGATACCGGCGCCGGCTTCTTCGATGCATTGCGCCAGGATCCGGTGCTCGCGCCGGTAAAGCTGATCGCCGAGCCATGGGATATCGGCCCTGGCGGCTACCAGCTCGGTCGGCACCCACCCGGCTTCGCCGAGTGGAACGACCGCTTTCGCGATTCGATCCGCCGCTTCTGGCGAGGCGACGCAAGCCAGCGCCCCGAGATTGCCGCCCGTCTCGCCGGATCCGCGGATCTGTTCGATCATCACGGCCGTCGCGCATGGGCATCGGTGAACTACGCCGCGTGCCATGACGGCCTCACCCTTGCCGATCTTGTGAGCTACGCGCGCAAACACAACGAGGCGAACGGAGAGGCCAACAACGACGGCACACCCGATAATTCATCCGCGAACTGGGGTACGGAGGGCCCGACGGACAATCCGACCATCAACGAGACACGCGCAAGGGTCCGCCGTGCCATGCTTGCAACCGTGATTTTCGCCGCCGGCACGCCGATGCTGCTGGCCGGCGACGAGGCGGGGCGCACACAGCGTGGCAACAACAACGCGTATTGCCAGGACAACGAAATCTCCTGGCTGGATTGGCAAGCCGCCGCCCGCCCCGAAAACGCAGCGTTCGCCGCCTACGTCGCGCGGCTGATCGCCTTGCGCCGGGACCACCCGGTGCTGCGCTGGTCAGCCTTCCTGCACGGCAACGCGGAACCCGCGCCCAGCCTGAAGGACATCGCCTGGTTCGACGAGCAAGGGAAGGAGATGTCGCCCGAGGCATGGAACGATCGGCAGCAACGGACGTTGATACTGCGTCGTTCGGCGGCCGATGGAGACGGGGGGGTGACGATTCTGACGCTGCTGCTGAATCCGACGGAGGATGCACGCCGTTTCCGGCTACCACCCCCGCGCCAGACCTGCACCTTGCTGCTGGACACGGCCGTGCCTGACACTCCGGTGCGCTTGCTCGGCACTGAAGCGCTGACCGTCGCCGCCCATAGTGCGGTCCTGATCAAGGGAGAGGCGGCATCGTGAACGACCCCAGCATGATCGGAGAAGGCGGAGCGTGTTTCTCCTGCCAAACGGGCGAGGTGTCCCGCACTTTCGGCGCCACCCTCCTCCGCGACGACCGGACGCGCTTCCGCCTCTGGGCCCCGGCACAGGAGGAAGTCTCACTCGCCCTCGCCAATGGCAGCCGCCTGGCGATGCAGCGCTCGCGGGACGGATGGTTCGAGACCACCGCCACCTGCTCCGCCGGCACGCGCTATCACTACCGCGTATCGGACGGCATGCTGGTGCCGGATCCCGCCTCGCGCTTCCAGCCGGAGGACGTGCACGGCCCGTCGCAGGTGATCGACCCGGACGCTTATCGCTGGCGCAACACGGCTTGGCGCGGGCGGCCCTGGCGCGAAACGGTTCTTTACGAACTTCACGCCGGTATCCTTGGCGGGTTCGCCGGCGTCGGCCGTGAATTGCCGCGGCTGCGCGACCTCGGCATCACCGCGGTCGAGCTCATGCCGGTCAACGATTTTCCCGGCCGCCGCAACTGGGGCTACGATGGCGTGCTGCCCTACGCACCCGACTCCGCTTACGGCACACCCGACGATCTGAAAGCGCTGATCGATGCCGCGCACGGGCTCGGCCTGATGATGTTCCTCGACGTCGTGTACAATCATTTCGGCCCTGACGGAAACTACCTGCACGCCTACGCCCCGCAATTCTTCCGCGAGGACCACAAAACTCCCTGGGGTCCCGCGATCGATTTCCGTCGCCCCGAAGTGCGCGCGTTCTTCACCGAAAACGTGCTGATGTGGTTGATGGAGTATCGCTTCGACGGCCTGCGCTTCGACGCCGTGCACGCGATCGAGGATCAGAGCTGGGTCGACGAAATGGCGGCCACCGTGCGCGCTACGGTCGAGCCCGGCCGTCACGTCCACCTCGTGCTGGAGCATCATAACGACGCCTCGCACCTGGAGCGCGATGTTGATGCGCAGTGGAACGACGACGGCCACAACGTGCTGCATGCGCTGCTGACCGGCGAGGACAGCGGCTACTACGCGGATTACGCCGACCGCCCGACCGACAAGCTGGCGCGGATGCTGTCCGAGGGCTGGGTCTATCAGGGCGACTACGCGTCGTATCTCGATGGCCCGCGCGGCAGCTTCAGCGCGAACCTGCCGCCCACCGCGCACGTCTTGTTCTTGCAGAACCACGACCAGATCGGCAACCGCGCCCTGGGTGAGCGCCTGACAATGCTCACCGACCCCGACGCGTTGGAAGCGGCGATCACGCTCCTGCTGCTGTCGCCGCAGATTCCGCTGCTGTTCATGGGCGAAGAGCGTGCGAGCAACTCTCCCTTCCTGTTCTTCACCGACCACGGGCCGGAACTGGCCGAGGCGGTGCGCGAAGGCCGCCGCAACGAGTTCGCACGGTTCGCCGACTTCGCTGATCCGCGGAAGCGCGCGCGGATCCCTGACCCCAACGCGGAAACCACGTTCCAGGCGTCGGTGCCATTGCCGGACCCGGAACGCGGCACCGCGCGGGAAGCGCTGTGTCGCCGGCTGATCGCGCTGCGTCTGCACGAAATCGCACCCCGGCTGGACGGGGCGCATGCTATCGGTGCCGAAGTCATCGGCCCGAAGGCTGTCACGGCTGCCTGGAACCTCTCTCGTTCCCCCCGTGCGCCTGCTGATGCGCGCCAGTCCGCCAGTCTTACCGTTGCGACCAATCTCGACCACGCTCCGGTTCCCTTCACCCTGCCACCTGGGCGCCTTCTGTTCTCTAACACCTCGCTGCCCCGCGGCGTTCTTCCCGGCCACTGCACCGCCGCCTTTCTGGATGCTCATGATGAATGATGAGGCCCTGCGCGATCTTGCCCGCCGCGCCGGCATCGCGGTCGAGTGGCAGGACTTCGCCGACCGCCCCCAGGTCGTTTCCCCCGACTCGCTTCGCCACATCCTGGCGGCGCTCGGCCTGCCGGCGAGTACCCGCGGCGACCTGGCTACCAGCCGACGCATGCTCGCCAGACGCTCGACCCTTGCCGATCTGCCGCCCTTGATCACTGCCACCTCCGGCCGCCCGACCCGACTCGACGTCGGCGCCGCCGATCCGCTTCCCGCCCACCTCGTGCCGGAACGCGGCCCGCCACGCGATCTCACGCTGACCCCAGCGCGCGGCCGCCTCCGTATCCCCGCCGTGCCGGAGACCGGCTATCACCGCCTGCAGATCGGCGAGCGCGAGGTCGTCCTCGCCGTTGCGCCCGCGCAATGCCGCACCATCGATGATGCGGTGCCGGATGGTCGCCTGTGGGGCATTGCGGCCCAGGTCTATGGGCTCAGTTCGCCGGGGGACAGCGGCATCGGCGACGCCGCCGGCATCGCCCAGCTCGCCGAAGTTGCCGGGGCGCAGGGTGCCGACGCGCTCTGTCTCAGCCCGATGCATGCCCTGTTCACCGCGGATCCGGCACGCTTCGCTCCTTACTCCCCGTCGAGCCGACTGTTCCTTAATCCCCTGCACGCCGCCCCGTCCCTGGTGTTCGGTGCGGAGACGCTGGCGGCCATGATCCAGGAGGCCGGGCTGCAGGACGATTTCGCCCGCTTCGAGGCTGCCCCCCTGATCGACTGGCCCGCCGCTGCCTCGGCAAAGTTTGCCTTGCTCCACGCGTTGTTCGATGGGTTCATCAACGGCCCGGACGCCGATGGTCCGCTGGGAGTGGATTTCGCCAGCTTCCGGGCCGAAGGCGGCGATCTACTGCGCCAGCATGCCACGTTCGAGGCATTGCAGGCCGATCGATCGCCGGAAAACGACTGGCGCCGCTGGCCGGTGGACCAGCGCGACCCTGCCAGCGCGGCGGTAACCGCCTTCACCGCCGCCCGCCGCCGCGACGTGCTCTTTCACGAGTTCCTGCAATGGCTCGCCGACCGCTCGCTCGCTGCCGCCCAACGCCGCGCACGCGAGTCGGGCATGCGGATCGGCCTGATCGACGACCTTGCGGTGGGAATGGACCCGGCCGGCAGCCACGCCTGGAGCCGCCAAAACGACATCCTGCTGGGCCTCGCCATCGGCGCGCCCCCGGATTTATTCAATCCCCGCGGCCAGGACTGGGGCCTTACCGGGTTCTCTCCGCGCGCCCTGGAGGACGGTGGCTTCGTTCCCTTCATCACCACTCTGCGCGCGGTGATGCGCCACGCCGGCGGGCTTCGCATCGACCACGCCATGGGGCTATCGCGGCTTTGGCTGATACCCGAAGGCGCCGATCCAGCCCACGGCGCCTACCTGGCCTATCCGCTGACCGACCTGCTGCGCCTGCTGGCTCTCGAATCGACGCGGCACAATGCCGTGGTGGTCGGCGAGGACCTGGGCACCGTGCCCGACGGCTTCCGCGAGAGCCTGAGCCAGCACGGCGTGCACGGCATGCGCGTCCTGTGGTTCGAGCGCGAACCCGACGGCGCCTTCAAACCCGCCGAATGCTGGGATCCCACTGCCCTGGCGATGACCACGACACATGACCTGCCCACAGTCGCCGGCTGGTGGCATGGCACCGACATTGCCGTGCGCGCGGAATGCGATCGCCTGGGTCCGGGCGTGACCGCAACAGACGAAGCCGCCGGCCGGGAGCATGACCGCCCGGCGCTGTGGCGCCGCTTCGTGGCGGAAGGTGTGGCCGAGGGTGAATCGCCGCCACCGGCGTCGCCCCAGTCCGTGGTGGACGCGGCACTTGCCTTCGTCACCAGGACACGCTCACCGCTGGCGCTGTTGTCGATGGAGGACCTGCTGGGCCGAGAGGAGCAACCGAATGTGCCCGGCACCGTTGACCAGCATCCCAACTGGCGCCGTCGGCTTCCGGCGTCGGCCACGGTGCTGCTGCAAGGCGAAGCAGCGGCCAGACGCATCGCCGCGGTCGCCAAGGAAAGACCTCGTACGTGATAGAGTCCCCCCACGCTGTGGGATCGAGCCGCACTGGAAGCACACTACCGCCCCGCGCCACGTTCCGCCTGCAGCTCCACGCCGGGTTTACCTTCTCCGACGCCGCCGACCTCGTCCCCTACCTGCGCGATCTGGGCGTCAGCCATCTTTACGCCTCGCCCATCCTCGCGGCCCGCCGAGGCTCGCTGCACGGCTACGACGTGGTGGACCCGACGCGCGTAAACCCCGAGCTCGGCGGCGAAGCAGGTTTGCACAAGCTCGCCACCGCCCTGCGTGCGGCGGGTGTGGGGCTGATCGTGGACATCGTGCCCAACCATATGGCGGTTGGGGGCAACGAGAACGCATGGTGGCAGGACGTGCTGCGCCATGGCCCCGCCAGCCGCTACGCCCACTATTTCGACATCGATTGGACACCCGCTGATCCAGCCCTACATGGCAAGGTGCTCGCGCCCTTTCTCGGTAGTCCCTATGGCGTGGCACTGCGGGACGGCCAACTGCGGTTGGCCACCGACCCTGACGGTACCGCGTCCATCGGCTATTTCGACGACCGCTACCCGATCGCCCCCCGCGATCAGGGGGAGATCGCGGCGACCGGGCCAGCCGCTTACGACCCTGCGACCGAGGACGGTCGCGCGCGGCTGCATCGGCTGCTGGAACGTCAGCACTACCGCCTCGCCTGGTGGGGCACCGCTGGCGATGAGATCAACTGGCGCCGCTTCTTCGACATCAATGGCCTGGCGGCCCTGCGCATCGAGGACCCACAGGTGTTCGAGGCGACCCACGCCACCCTGTTCCGGCTGTATTCGGAGCGACTGATCGATGGGTTCCGCGTCGATCACGTGGACGGCTTGACCGACCCCCCCGGCTACTGCCGCCGCCTGCGCGCAAGACTTGCGGCCCTGGCTAAGAGGGAGCTGAGCGCTGCCGCCCCAGCCCCCTACATCGTGGTCGAGAAAATTCTCGGCGCCGGCGAAGCCTTGCCGACCGATTGGGGTGTCGCCGGCACCAGCGGCTACGACTTCATGAATGAGGTCAGCGCCGTCCAGCACGACCCCGAGGCGGAGCGCCCGCTCGCCTTCTTCTGGTCCGCCGTCAGCAGCCGGCCTGCCGACTTCGCGATCGAGGAGGCGCTCGCGCGTCGCCAGATCATGGAACGCAGTTTCGACGCGCAGCTCGCGGCGACCGCAACGTTGCTCCACCGCCTCGCCCGCCTCGATCCGGCGACCCGCGACACCACGCAGCCGGCAATCCGCCGCGCCCTGCTCTCGCTGCTGGCGCACTTCCCGGTCTATCGCACTTACAATGCGGGTGGCCCACGCTCGTCGGGCGGGCAGGCCGCCTTCGCCCACGCGCTTGCGGCCGCGAAAGCGACCGCGCCGCTGCACCTCCACCCTGTACTTGACCAACTCGACCGCTGGCTCGGCGGTGAGGACCCCGACACGCCCGGCAGCGAACTCCGCACCCACGCCACCAGGCGCTTCCAGCAGCTCAGCGCACCGGTCGCCGCCAAGGCCGTTGAGGACACCGCGTTCTACCGCTACGGCCGTCTGCTCTCGCGCAACGATGTCGGCTTCGACGCCGCCCGGCTTGGCGCGGAGCCATCTGATTTCCATGCAGCCAATGCCGCCCGCGCCCGCGACTTCCCCGATGCCCTCCTCGCCACCGCAACCCACGATCACAAGCGCGGCGAGGATGTCCGAGCCCGCCTCGCCGTGCTCAGCGAGATGCCCGACCTGTGGCAGGAGACGGTGCAGCGCTGGATGGAGGCGAATATCCCCCTTCGTCCTCGGGCTAGCCCATACCCTGGCGATGAGGCTTTGCTCTACCAGATGGTCGTGGGTGCCTGGCCACTGAACCTCTCGTCAAGCGATGCCGCCGGTTGCAAGGAATTCGCCGAACGCCTGGGCGGCTGGCAGCAAAAAGCCATCCGCGAGGCCAAGCTCCAGGGTGACTGGACGGGTCCTGACGAGGCCTATGAAGCCGCCGTCCGCGACTTTCTCCTGCACTTGTTTACTCCCTCAAGCGCCTTTGCCGCCGAAGCCGCTGCCTTCGTCCAGCGCATCGGCGCTGCCGGCGCGGTGAACAGCCTGGCGCAGACTCTGCTGAAACTGACCTCGCCCGGAATACCGGACTTTTTCCAGGGCACTGAGTTCTGGGATTTCAGCCTGGTGGACCCGGACAACCGTCGCCCGGTGGATTTCGCCGCTCGCACCCGCGGTCTGGCCGAAGCAGCCACCCCGCGGTCACTCGCGGGCGCGTGGCGGAATGGGCGGGTGAAGCAGGCCGTCATCGTCTGCGGCCTGGCGCTCCGCCGCGCCGCCCCGGATCTGTTCGCACGCGGCGCCTATCTGCCGGTCGAGGCGGCTGGACCATGCGCCCGCCACGTGATCGCCTTCGCCCGCACTCGTGGCGAGCAAGTCGCCCTGACAGTGGTGCCACGGCTGCCCTACCGCTTGCTCAAGAGCGCCAACGCAATCACGCTATCGCAACGCACGTGGAGCGACACCGCGCTGCGCTGCCCGCCGGAACTTATCGGCCGACGACTGCACGATACGCTCAAGTCTGGTCCGGGCGTCATACTGTCCGCCTCGCTGCCGATTGCTCCCCTGCTGCACGATTTTCCGATCTCGCTGCTGTCTACGGTTGAATCCGCGTGAAGCGATGCCGTCGCGCGGGCTGCCACGCGTTGAGTCCTTGCAGCCGCGCGAACTGACGGCGCGGCTCAGTGAAAGGAGCGATTCTGATGCTGAGCAGGACGAAAGTGATTACGTTGGTGGCAAGTTTGGCCCTGACTGCCGCGCCGATGGGGATAGCCTTCGCCGCCGGCGGGACCGGTGGTGGCACCGGCACGGTCGGTTCCGGCACCAGCGGCATCGCTGGCAGCAGCAGCCAGTCCAATATGAACGCGACAGGCGCCAACGGCACCGGCACGGTCGGGGCGACGGGCACAACGAGCGCCTACAACGGGACCGGCGAGTCTGGCACCGGGACCGTCGGGTCTGGCATGAATTCCAGCACGGGCACGACAGGCACCCATGGTATCGCCGGCACCAATGGCACCGAGGCGGGCGGACAGGGCAGCAGCTCGGGTGGAACCGGCACTGGCGGCGCGACCGGCAGCGGCAGCAGTCGCTGACGGATGCATGAGGCGCGGCGAGCGTTCCGACCAGGGAGACGCCGCGGCGGACAAAAAAAGACGGGGTGCGCCTGGGGTGGCGCACCCCGCGAGGGGCAACCGAAGAGGTTTCGGGTGAGCCGGAATTTAGACGACCCTTGGTTACAGGGTCGTTTCGTAGCGCAATTGTACCAAGACGAGTCCGATTTTTTATCCGAGCTTCTGCAACCAGTGATAACTCTAACCATCGACTGAACACGGTGATTGACTGCGGCTGCCGCCGCTCATTTACGTTGGCACGTGCCCCGGCATGTGCACGACGAGCAGCGCCGCGGCCTGTCGGCGGCGCGAGACCCGGGGCGACGACAGTCGCACCAACCGCATCCTCGGCTCCAGCGCCAAAGCCCCGAACGTGCGCTCGCGCTACACCGCAGTCGGTGGTTTGGAGGTCACCGTTGGTTACCGAAGATGTTGCTCAGGATGGCGCCGGCGGCGCCGGCCTCGACGGACTGGGCGGGTGGGACCTCGCGGTGGGCCAGATACGGAGACAGCGCGTGGGCGAGGTTGGGCATGGTGAGGGTTTGCAACCAGATGCGGCCTGGTCCGGTCAGTTGCACCAGGAACAGCCCGTCGCCGCCGAACAGGGCGTTGGAAATGCCGCGGATGGTGGTGATGTCGAAAGCCACACTTTCCTCGAAAATCCCGACATGGCCGGGATGGACCAGAATCGATTCGCCGGGGGCAAGTTCGTGACTGACGATCTCGCCGCCCAATTCTACCCAGGCGGTGCAGGTGCCGGACAGGCGCTGGAGAATGAAGCCCTCGCCACCGAAGATGCCGGCGCCGAGCGAGCGTTGCAGGGCTGCGGTCAGCTCCACCCCAAGCGTGCCACAAAGGAAGCCGTGGCGATGCACCAGATACCCGCGGCCCGGCTGCACCTGCAGTTCCATGATCTGGCCCGGCACCTTGGCGGCGAAGGCAACGGCGCCGAGGCCGTTGGTGCTGGAGAATTCGGTCATGAACAATCCGCCGCCGGAAACGGCGCGGGTGATTGCGCCCCACAGGCCGCGCGATCCACCGGTATTGGTGGTGGTGCGCAGTTGGACATTGGGCGTCATCCAGGACAGTTCTCCCGGGGTCGCAACGACGACGTCGTTCGGCTCCAGACCGATTTCGAGGACCGGCAGCGTGGTTCCGGTGATGCGGGACTGCATGACGATGGGGCTCCGCCGCTTGTTGGGGCGGCGAAGTGTCGCACACCGTCTGCTCCGGGCGCCACCGCGATGTTGCGATCCTGCGTCAGTGGGCCAGCGGGTCAGTGAGTCAGCGGGTCAGTGGCTCATGAGACAGCGTTGGCAAATGCTGCAAGGTCCGACCCCTGCCACGCCATCGCCGGCGACGCAGTGGTCGGTGGTTGCGCCAGCGCGAGTTGCGTCGCGGTGGCCGCGGCCTGATGGTTCGGTGATGGAAGTGCACGAGGTTGATGTCGCAGTGATCGGGGCCGGCATTGCCGGCTCGACTGCTGCCGCGGCGCTCGCCGCCGATCGAAAGGTGGCGCTGATCGAGGCGGAGGAGGCCGCCGGCTATCACACCACCGGCCGTTCGGCGGCGGTGTGGGTTCTGAACTATGGCCCGCCCGACGTCCGCGGGCTCTCCAGTCTGTCACGGCCGTTCTTCGAGTATCCGCCGCCGGGTTTTACCGATGTGCCGCTGCTGGCGCGGCGAGCCGTGGTGTTCCTGGCGCCAGAATCGCAACGCGCAAAGTTGGCCGCCATGGTGGCGGAAGGTCAAGGGCTGCGGGAGATCGCGGTTACCGACTTGCGCCGCTGGGTGCCGGCGTTGCGCCCCGATTATGCCGTGGCGGCGGCAATCGAGCAGGATGCGTTCGATATGGACGTGGCCGCGCTGCACCAAGGTTTTCTGAAGATGCTGCGCGCGCAAGGCGGCGTGCTGGCCCTGCGTCACCGCGCTGCGCGGATCGAGCGACGGCATGGCCGGTGGGAGGTGGAGACAAGTGGTGGCGCAGTGTTCTGCGCGGCGGCGGTGGTCAATGCGTCCGGTGCCTGGGGAGATGCGGTGGCCGCCATCGCCGGGGTTCCGTCGCTCGGGCTGACGCCGTGCCGGCGCACCGCGGCGATTATTGATCCCGCACCGCATGACGTGTCCGGCTGGCCGCTGCTGAACGATGTCGCCCAGACCTGGTATGTGCGACCCGAGGCGCGCACCAGACTGATGGTCTCGCCTGCGGACGAGGCGCCGATGCATCCGCACGATGTGCAGCCGGAGGAACTGGACGTCGCGCTCGCTATCGATCGGATGCAGCAGGCGCTGGACATTGCTGTGCGACGCGTGGAGCGGAGGTGGGCGGGGCTCCGCACCTTCACGCCGGACCGCAGCCTGGCGCTGGGATGGGACCGCGATTCGGAGGGGTTCTTTTGGTGCGTCGGGCAGGGCGGCTACGGCATCCAGACCGCGCCGGCTGCGGGGAGGCTGGTGGCGGACCTGATCTGCGGGCGTAATCCGGGAGCCGCGGCGGGAATCGTGGCGGCGGTCGACCCGATGCGATTCCGCCAGAGCATTCCCATGGCGGATTGAAATGCCGACCGTCTCCTGCCACTGCATCGTCCGTTGCTGCATTGCTTGCGGCCGATGCCCTGACAGCGGCGCATAACGACATTCGGCACATGACGTGCCCGGGTTTCCTCAACGGCTACTTGCCTGCGGTCGCGGCGTGGGCAAATTGCCGCCGCCTGGCGCCTGCTTGATATCTGCCAGCACCTGATCGCAGGCCTGATTGTTGCCGACGCCAAGCTGGATCATCGGCAGCGCCGCCAGCGGCGGGAAGATTGCCCCTAACGCCGCCGCGAGGCCGCCCCGCACGGCCAGTTCAGATCCCGGCCGAATCGACGGGTGCTTGAAACTACCGGCGATGTCGATTGGGGCAGGCAATGAACCGATCGAAATATGCTTCGGCTGGGTCCGTATCTGCAGGTTAAGACTTTCAGTTCGCAAATCGATCGTCCCCACCCCGCGCACGATCGCCTCACCGGTGTCCAGGATCAGCGGCCGGAAACTGACCACGCCGTGCTGCAATGGCATATCGTCCACCAGACACTGCACCGGCGTCCGCGTCGGCATGCCCAGCGCCGACAGCAAAGCGTTGCCGAACTCGAGACCGGAGAGGTCCACCAGCAGCGAACTCAGGTTGCCGCCCACCATGCCGAGGCGCGCGCCGCCATTGCCATTGCCGAGGAGCGTCGCCATGGAATCGCCTGTTGTATCGATCGTGCCGGTGCCGCTGATGGTGCCAACGCCGCCGAAAGTGTGCGTCGCCGCCAGCAACCGGGACACGTCCACGCGGTCGAAATTGATCTGGGCCCTGGCGTGCATTTGCTTGTCGCTGACCGGCGTCAGCGCAACCTCGCTCGTGATGCTGCCGATGCCGACCCCGAAGCTGATCGGGTGCAGTTCCACCGCGCCGCTGGACACGTCCAGGACGACGAGCAGGTTATCCAGTGGGATCGAATCGCCGAGGATATGCGCGCTGCGATAGCGCAATCGCACGTCGGCAAATGTCAGCGCCGGCAATGACATTGGCTTGGTCGGCAGCAGCCCGGGGCTGGCACGCGCCGCCACCACCTCCCCACGCTTTTCCGGCGTCTGTCCGGGCGTGGTCGCGCGGCCTGGTTCCGCACCGATGAAGCCGCCGAGATCGGCCAAATCCACTTGCCGCGAGTTCAGCTCCGCGGTGACCATTGGCCGCGGCTTGCCGGGTTGGACGGCAATCGTACCCTCCAGGTCGCTGTTACCCACCCGCCCGGCGAAATTCCGGAACAATACGTGGCCATCCCGGAAATCCAGGTTGCCGGTCAGACGATAGGGCGGCGTCTTGGCGATCGGGATGCCGGTCAGCGGCGTGAGCTGAGCCATGTTCTGTCCGCTGAGCTGCAGTTTCAAATCGGCACCGCGTAAGTGCATCGGATCCTGCAATGTGCCGACCAGCGAGACATGAGTGTCGCCGTTGGCAAGCCGCAGGTTGAGCGGCCAGGGATTTGCGGCGCTGCGCAATGACAGCAGCGCGCCGCCGATCATCCGGCCGGCGATCGGTGCGTCGTTGTAGGTGCCGTGCGCCGTGATCACGATCTGTGACTCACCGCTGGTCTCGCGCGTCGTGATGTCGAGATTGAAGTCCGCCTTCAGCCTGGCCAGCACGGCGTGCACGTTGCCATCGACGATGCGCAGGTCGCCGATTGTCGCGCCCGGCCCGGATTGCCGCGGTGCCAGCCGCAGGTCGTAATTCGCCTTGCCGTCCGCTGCCTGGACCACGTTCGCCCGCGGGTTCTGAACGGCGATCAACGGAACGATCAAACGATGGTGAAACAGGTAATCCCACAGGTTGACCTGCACGGTGAGGCGCTGTGCGGCGGCGAAGGCCGGACCGGCCCAGCCAGACGGGTTGCCGATCGTGACGCGATCGGCAATCACCTGCGTCACGTGGCCAAGCCGCAAATGCAGATGCTCGATCTTGACCGGCCGGCCAAGTTCGGCCGCTGCGCGCG
>DATJNA010000116.1:0-2835 GCA_035508435.1 Acetobacteraceae bacterium
CATGCTCGCCAAGCTGCTGCGCGAACATGTGGGCACCCACATCGCGGTGATCTTCGATGCCGGGCGAGTCACGTTCCGCAACCGGCTCTACGACGACTACAAGGCCCACCGTCCGCCGCCGCCCGAGGAGCTGATCCCGCAATTCGCCCTGATCCGCGAGGCGACCGAAGCGTTCTGCGTCCCCGCGATCGAGCTGGCAGACTGGGAGGCCGACGACCTGATCGCTGCCTATGCCGTTGCGGCCGAGCAAGAAGGCGGCCAGGTCACGATCGTGTCCTCCGACAAGGACCTGATGCAGCTCATCCGGCCTGGCGTGGAGATGCTGGACCCGATCAAGCAGAAGCCGATCGGGCCCGCCGAGGTGGTGGAAAAATTCGGCGTCACCCCCGACAAGATGGTGGAAGTGCAGGCGCTGATCGGCGATTCGGTGGACAACGTGCCGGTTCATTCATTCGCGCAACGTGGCGTCATGGTTGATTCTCGATGCGCATGAGCAGGGCCAGTATCGCGGGCTTCAGCGCCGGCACGTCACGCGTCACTGCTTCCCACACGATATCAATGTCGATGCCAAAGTAGCCGTGGACCAGTACATTCCGCATGCCGATGATCTTCGACCAGGGAATCTCCACGTCGAGCGCCCGTATCTCGGCCGGCAGCGCCCTCGCTGCTTCGCCGATGATCTGGAGGTGCCTGAGAAACCAAGTTTGGCGCAACTCATCCTGCTCAAAAGCAGCCTTGTCACAATCCATGTGCCGCTCAATGGCGGTGATCGCTTCCAGGATGTCGCGCAGACGTTCGGTCGGGTCCCTCAAATCGGCATTGCCTCCCGTAGTACTCGCTCGCGAATCCTCGCCTTCAGACCGCGCTCTGTCACAACATCGACCGGGCAGCCGAGCAGCGCTTCCAGCTCGAATTGCAGTCCACCGAGGTCAAGCAGGGAACGTCCCGGTCCGAGATCGACGAGAAAATCGACATCGCTTTGGGCGTCGGATTCTCCTCGCGCCACGGAGCCGAAGACACGCACACGGCCCGCGCCGTACTTGTTGGCGATCCGCAGAACCTCCTGCCGTTTCTCTTGGAGCAAACCTTCGACTGCCATGATCTCACTCCCTCCGGATGGCAACGGTGACGCAGTCCCGCGCAATGTGCGGACCGACTGCCATGATCTGGGACGCCAGCAACGCGACATGGTTGAAAGCGCAGGCCGCCTCGCTATCATATCGGTAGCCCTTGGGCTATACACGATCAACATTGGCTCTGGGGTGCCAAAAATCACCGTTTCGCCCGCGCGTAGCGCTCTCTGCCGCGCGCACATTGGTGCCGTGGGCTCTGACGGCCCGTAACCAACCAAGGGAGCGTGCCACGCCTGCCGACACCGACATCCTGCCGGAGATCGAGACCGGCGCGGCCCCGCAGCTCCCCCTGCACCTGATCCTGATCGACGGGTCTGGTCTGATTTTCCGCGCGTTCTTCAAGATGCGCACCGAGATACCGGCCGATGTGGCGGCCGTGTTCGGCTTTTGCCGGACGCTCGCGAAGCTACGGCGCGAGCACATCGGGACCCACGTTGCTGTCATCTTCGACGCGGGACGTACTACATTCCGAAATCGGATCTACGATTCCTACAAGGCGCATCGCCCACCGCCACCGGAAGAACTTGTTCCGCAGTTTCCAATAGTACGCGAGGCAGCCGGCGTGTTTGGCTTTCCTACCATTGAGGTCGAGGACTGGGAGGCCGACGACTTGATCGCTGCGTACGCACGCGCAGCAGAGGAGGCGGGAGGCCGTGCGACCATCCTCTCATCCGACAAGGATCTGATGCAGCTCATTCGGCCCCGGGTGGAACTGTTCGATCCCATGAAATGGGCGCCGATCGGACCAGCCGAGGTGATGGAAAAGTTCGGGGTTCCTCCCGAAAAGATGGTCGATATGCAGGCGCTGATCGGCGATGCGACGGACAACGTGCCAGGAGTGCCGGGGATTGGACCCAAGGGAGCCGCGCAACTCATAAATGAGTATGGGGACCTGGAGGGTGTGTTGGCGGCAGCCGAGAGAATGAAGCCATCTAAGCGGCGCGAAGCGCTGCTGGCGAATGCCTCGAACGCACGAATATCCCGTGACCTGGTCCTCCTCCGGGAGGAGGCGCCCAAGCCGACCCCGCTAGACCAACTCACTTGGCGCGAGCCGGATAATACGCGGCTAGCCGCCTGGCTTCTTCAGCACAATTTTCCGCGGATAGTCCAAGAACTCAAACTTGAACAGCCGGCCGCGGCTCGCTCCGTGGAAGCCGGTCCACGTCCCACCCAGGTGGCGCTGCCGCTGCCTGCGGCGGAACGCCCGGCGCCAGAACCGGGTGCGGCAGAACCATTCGGCCCATACCAGACCATCACCACGGAATCGGCCCTGCGCGAGTTCGTGGCGGACACGCAAAACTGCGGCTTCCTGGCGATCGACACCGAAACCGACGGCCTCGACCCATTGCGCGCACAACTGGTCGGGCTGTCGTTCGCCGTCGCGGCCGGCCGTGCCGCCTATCTGCCGCTGCGGCATGAAGGGCTGGCGATACAGGTGCCGGTGGAAGCGGCGATTGCGGCGCTGGATCCTGTGCTGACCGATCCCTGCGTGCTGAAGATCTTCCATCATGCCAAGTTCGACATGCTGGTGATGCGGCGGGCCGGGTTTGCCCAGGGCATGCCGCATCCGGCGCCGTATGACGACACCATGCTGATCTCCTACGCCCAGGAAGCCGGCCTGCATCCGCACGGCCTGGATGAGCTGGCGCAATTGCATCTGGGCCACACGCCGATCAGCTACGACGAGGTCACCGGCACCGGC
>DATJNA010000117.1:0-4498 GCA_035508435.1 Acetobacteraceae bacterium
ATGCGGCGCCGCCCAACCAGGCAAAACTTCCCCCGGCGACCCCGGCCGCAACGCCGGCGGCAACCGCCGCAGCGGCGTCTGCCGCACCATCGGCCACGTCCTCCGCCACGGCGCCGTCCCCGGCACCGGCTGCGGCATCCACGCCCGATGCCGCGGGGCGCCTGGCGATGCTCCAAACCGAAGCAGCGCAAGGCAAGTCAGACGCACAGATCGACCTGGGCCTCGCCTATGCAAAGGGGCTTGGGGTCGCACGCGACTATGCTGCCGCGCGGCAATGGTTCGAGCGCGCCGCCAACCAGGGGGCAGGGAAGGGGCAATACTATCTTGGCGCGATGTACGAGCGCGGGCTCGGCGGTCCCCGCAGCTACGCCACCGCACTGCAATGGTATCAGCGCGCCGCCGACCAGGGATATGCGCCGGCCGAGGTCGCCCTGGGCCGCTTCTATGGCCGCGGCCTGGGCGTGGCTCGCGATATCAAGGCGCGCACCGCCTGGTACCGCCGCGCCGCGCTGCATAACAATCCGCTGGGCGAGTGGGCGCTCGGCAATTTCTATCAGGCCGGCGATGGCGTACCGAAGGACATGGCACAGGCACGCACCTGGTTCGAACGTGCGGCAGCGCAGGGCTTTGTGCCAGCGCAGGCGCGCCTTGGCCTGATCTATCTGCATGGTATTGGCGTACCGCGCGACGAGGCCACGGCACTTTACTGGTTCCGCAAGGCGGCCGACTCAGGCAGCCCGATCGCATTGAACAACCTTGGCATGTTCTATCGCCAGGGCCGCGTCGTGCCGCAGGACTATGCGGAGGCGATGCGATTGTTCCGCCTCGCCTCCGACAAGGGACTGTCGATGGCCGACTACAATATCGGCCTGATGTATGCCAACGGCCACGGCGTGCAGGCGGACAAGCAGCAGTCGCATCTCTGGTTGGAAAAGGCGGCGGCCGCAGGCAATCAGCCGGCCATCGACCTGCTGGCGCGCCAGCAGGCGCACTGAGCCGCGGGCTTGCGCGCCAACGATCGGCCGCGCGAGCATGATACGCGCGGGGCGCACCAGCCAGGCCGCCGGCACCGATATCCAGGGCGCCGACACCGATATGAGGGACCGATGACCATCATCATGCACGATCTCGCCGGTGCCGACTCCGCGCTGCGGTTCAGTCCCTACTGTTGGCGCATCCGCTTCGCATTGGCCCATAAAGGGCTGCCGGTGGAGACCATTCCCTGGCGCTTCACCGACAAGCCTGCGATCGCGTTCTCCGGCCAAGGCCGCGTGCCGGTGATCCGCGATGGCGAGACCGTTGTCGCCGACAGTTGGGCGATCGCCGAGTACCTGGAAGCCCAATATCCGGCGCCACCCTTGTTCGGCAGTGCGTCCGCGCAAGCGCATGCGCGGTTCATCAATGCCTGGGCGGATGCGGTGTTGGTGGGCGGCATCGCACGCTTGATCCTGCGCGATATTTACGACGTGATAGATCCCGCTGACCGCGTCTATTTCCGCCAAAGCCGCGAGGCGCGCTTCGGCACGAGCCTTGAAGAGACGCAGGCCGGTCGCGAGACGCACGTGGCGGCGTTCCGGGAGTTGCTGACGCCGCTGCGCCTGGTGCTGCGCGCTCAGCCCTGGCTTGGCGGCGCCGCGCCGTCCTATGCCGACGCCATTATCGCCGGCAGCTTGATGTGGCCGCGCTGCAGCTCGCGCTTTGCTGTACTGGCGGACGGCGATGTGGTGACGGCGTGGTTCGAGCGGATGCTGGACCAATATGATGGTCTCGGGCGGCAGGCGGTCCGCGCGTAAGGGCATTCTGCACCACGGAGGCTGCCGCACCACTTAACATAATATTCCTTATGCGGCAATCGGCTGTAGCCGCAATATACAGATGACACCCCTCTGCAAAGTAGAGGTGACACTCCCCCGGGTTGCGGGGTCCTGGGGGGTGCGCCATGGCGGCGGTGTCGATGAGCAAGCAGGAGTTCAGTCGGCTTGAGGTGCTGCTGCGGGTGCAATCCGGGCGGCTGCGCGTGGCCGATGCCTGCACGCTGATTGGTTTGCGGCGGCGCCAGGTGTTCCGCCTGCTGCGCGGCCTGAAGCAGGACGGTGCCGCGAGCCTGGTGTCGAAGCGGCGCGGCAAGCCGAGCAATCACCGCTTGCCGGCCGAGGTCCGCAACCTGGCACTGGCGATCGTGCGGGAGCGGTATGCGGATTTCGGTCCGACGTTCGCCGCAGAGAAGCTGGAGGCACACCATGGCTGCACGATCTCGCATGAGACCTTGCGTGGCTGGATGATAGCTGACGGATTGTGGCAGGATCGCCGGCATCGGCTCCCCTCCCCGCACCAGCCGCGCCGGCGCCGCGAATGCCTCGGCGAACTGGTGCAGATCGACGGTTCGGAACACGCCTGGTTCGAAGACCGTGCGCCGCCATGCACCGTGCTGGGGTTTGTGGACGATGCGACCAGCCGGTTGATGCAGTTGCGGTTCGTCACCTCGGAATCAGCATTCGATTATTTCCGCACGACCCGTGCCTACCTGGAGCAACACGGCAAGCCGGTTGCCTTCTACAGCGACAAGCACGGCATTTTCCGGGTGAACAACAAGGACGCGATCGGCGGCGATGGCATGACGCAGTTCGGCCGGGCGCTCGCGGCACTGAACATCGACATCATCTGTGCCAACAGCCCGCAGGCGAAGGGCCGCATTGAACGCACGTTTGGCACCTTGCAGGACAGGATGGTGAAGGAGCTGCGTCTGGCGGGCATTTCCTCGATTGCTGCGGCGAACGCCTGGGTGCCGGGGTTCATCGAGAGCCACAATGCACGCTTCGGACGCGAACCGGCGAACGCCAAGGACCTGCATCGCCCGTTATCGGCGGCGGACGACCTGGACGAGGTCCTGGCGTGGCGCGAGGAGCGAACAGTGACGCAGAACCTGACGCTGCACTACGACCGGATGCTGCTGATCCTGGACCCGACACCGCTGGCACGCAGCCTGGTGCGCAAGAAGGTGGTGGTGGTGAATTATCCGGATGGGCGGTTTGCCGTACAGTTCAACGGTACGCCGTTGGAGTTCCGGTTGTTCGACAAGATCCGCACGGTGCAGCCCGGCGACATCGTCGAGAACAAGCGGCTATCGGCGGTGTTGGAGCAAGTGAAGGCGCAGCAGGCCGCGTACCCGCCGAAACGTCAGCGCGGCCATATTGCCCGGCAACGGCCGCCGAACAATCTCGAAGCGCCCGGCATGCCTTCCAAGGGGCGTGCACCACGTTCGGTCGTTGCGGCGCTTGCGGCCCAGACCGCGGAGACTCCGGCTCTACCTCCCTTGTATTCCGTTACGTAACGGAGAACCGGTGATGCCAAGAGGCCGCAAACCACAGGGCGAGACACCGCTGACCAACGCCGAACGCCAGGCACGCTATCGCGCACGCCGGCATCAGCCGCCAGCGCCGTCCAAGGCACGCCCCAGGATCGACCGCCGCAGCCGTCTCCAGCGCTGGCATGACGCTTTCGCGGAACTGCTTACCCTGCAAGCCGACTATGCTGGCTGGCTTGAGGCCCTGCCCGAGGCGCTGCACGGCACGGCCACGGCGGAGGCTTTGCAAGCCATTGTCGATCTCGACCTGGAGGCACTCGCCAGCGTCGAACCGCCACGCGGTTACGGCCGCGATTGAGTGGCATGCCGGGCGTCGCAGGCGCGCGGCATTGGCGATGATGCTGGGCGAGGGTGGCGGCCTCAAGGGCTGCGCTTCGCGCACCGGCTGCGCCGGCTTCGGCCCTTGACCCCGCCGCCCTCGCCCAGCGCTCGGCCGACATGCCGTTTGGCGCGACGTGTGCCCGTCGCGACGGGGTGTCATTTCTACTTTGCACGGCGGGTGACATTTCTATCTTGCGCGGACATCGGCTGCCCGAAAACGCCGCCGGCCCGCCGCTGCCCGATCACCAGACGGCGCACCCAGGCGACCGCGGTCACCGCCCAAAGTGTGCGGCAGAGAGCGCCCTATCCCCTGGACCCGCCCGCCTGTTTCAACCTGGCTGTGATCCGTCAATGATCAGCCATGCGGGCCCGGCGGTCCCATGACGGCAAGGCGGTGGGACTGTCGGGATCGGCAAGAGGAAGCCGAACGGCCGTTATTACTGCGCGTTGCTTTGACCTGCGGCGTAACCCCGGTTGTAGGCCTGACGCTCGTTGTTTTCCTCGTTGTTCCGGATGTGATTATAAATTGCCCCGCCGACCAGGCCCACGCCGGCGCCGAGCACGGTGCCAAGGGCGGCGTTTCCGGCGATTGCACCCAGCACAGCGCCGCCCGTGGCGCCCACGGCGGTTCCGCCCAGCAATCCGTTTTGGTTTGGGGTCAAATTCGAACACCCGGCAAGCGCGACTGCGAGCAGAAGCAACGCGGCAAGTTTCTTCATGTGAGTGATCCGTTCACCGATTCAGGAATAGTGTGCTGCGAGGAGGCCCGAAATCGGCTGCTGCCGCCGGGTGCGGTGGGAAAGCGATAATCTG
>DATJNA010000118.1:0-7173 GCA_035508435.1 Acetobacteraceae bacterium
GCCGCTCGTGCAGCGGCGGAGGCGGAGCTTGGCCGCGACCCGGTGCGGCCGGGGTTGATTGCAATTCCGCCACGAACATCCCGTCTGCTACCGGAACATATGCGGCGAAGCTACTCGCCAGTATGAGAAATCCGGGCTAGGATGGCAACCCCCGAATTAGTCGAAAATAGCTGCTTGATTGCATAGTAAGGCAACCCTGCTACATCCGCCTTTCCAGTGGCGATACGCCAAGCAGTCGTTTGGCTAATTCTGGTGCCATGCTGCACCCACATGTCATCAATGATGTCACCAGTCTCGAGGCCGAGACCAAGCTTGAGGTACTGGAGTAGGTAGCGTCCTTCATGAAACATTTAGGATTTCCTCTCTAGCCGGAGAGCGGAGCCAAGTGAGGCAAAGGAAACCGAGCGAGCAGCTTCCCAACCTCGAATTTCCGCATCTGAACCCGGCTTCGAAACGTATGAAGCCCCAGGCTCCATTCAATGCCTCTCTCAGGGCAGAAGTTCTTACTCCGGTATAGTGGTATATTTGTCACAATCACGGGAACGTGCGGCCGAAAAGAGGGAGCGCCATTTCCTGCTGAAAAAAACGGACCGATCGACCGTGGATAAAGCGTCGGCACCAACGCGGCGATTCCCAGGAGAAAGCACATGCCTCGCGAAACCGGGCACAACGGCAAAACAGATCGGAAGGGCCTTTCGCGGCGTCGTATGATTGCCTTCGCCGCGACAGTACCGGGAGTGATTGGTGCGGGTTGTGGGTACGACTGGATTGAGAGCCAAAACGTCGCCCTGACGAAGCCGCCCGTGCGCAGCACGTCGGAACTTAAGCTGCCCGACTGCGAGAGTGTTGTCTCGCTGTGCGCAGATATTCCGCTGTCGCTTATCCGCACTGCTGCGAACCGGGCTATCCCGGCCGAGTACCACTTCGAAGGTATTGGGCCGGATGTCGGCGGCACAATAAACCTCGGTGGCTGGAACATTATCAAGTTCGATGTGAAGGTTGGCACACGATACGAGGGCGACGTCCGCAAAGCAGGCGACTTGTCGGTTACTGGCAGGGACGACAAGATCACCGTGGCGTTGCCGATCGCGGTTAGCGGAAACGGCGGCTTTCGAGGCGATGGCGCGCGCCTGCTCAAGCTTGACGCGAAAAACTTCAGAGCGGGTTTGATCCTTAAGGTCCACGTGAGCATTGGCCTCAATACGAACTGGACGCCTGCCATCACCATCACGCCCGATCTCGAGTGGACCGACAGCCCAAAGGTCGAGATTGTGCACAACGTGTGGATTGACATTCGCAGCCACGTTGAAGGGCAGATGCGCGAGCAACTATCGGCGATGGCGCAGAAAATCCGGGAGAGCATCCCAGACGACATCGTACGCCGGAAGGCCAAACAGGCATGGCATGCCTACTCCATACCAATCCTGGGCATCGCCGCCCTTCCCATCTGGGCTAACATCGTGCCTACGTCAATCGGCACGAGCGGGGTTGTAGTTAAAGACGAAGAGATTCGCGTCGGCCTCATGCTCAAGGCGCGCACGGAAATCTCGACTGATGCGGGCCCGAATATGACGATGCTTCCTCTGCCCGCACTCGTGCGCATTCCGGCTATGCCGGGCCTGCTAACCATCGCGCTCCCGGTTCGCGCCAGCTATGACTGTCTGCGCACAGCGATTTTGGAGGAGATTGCCCACAAGCCCTTTGCTGCCGGTGTGGTTGGTGGGATGGCGACGGTGATCGTGAACGATGTGTACCTCTACCCGTCGGACGATCGTGTCGTCCTCGGGCTTGCTTTTAGGGCGCAAATACCAGGTCGCTTGTTCGACGCATCGGGCAAGGTATTTCTTACGGCCAAACCGGCTACCGAGAACGGTGGTATGGTGGTTCGGATGTTAGATGTCACTCTCGCTCGACAGCTCGACAATCCGATCTGGGACCTGGCCAGCGTCATTCTTGAGGGGCAAATAACAAAGTCCATCGAAGATAAAGTTCGTGTGAACCTGACGCCGCAGATCAACAAAGTGATCCTGGATCTCAAAACCAAGCTCGCCGATCCGGCAATAACTCGCAGCGTCCGCATGACGGTGCGGGATGTGAAAGTTGACGTACCAGAGGTCATTCCGGAAGCAGGCGGCCTTGCCGCGTTAATTCGCGTCGACGCTGGGGTTGATACGGAACTGCTGTCTCTGCCGGCCAAAAGCTAGGCAATGCCAAAACCCCGGAGAGAGCGAGAGCATGGCCAGACGCAAATTTGCTATCGCGGTAACGCTCATGTTGTTGCTCCCGCTTGCCGCACATGCAGGAGACTCTAACGTCGCCGGAAGCGCTGCTGCTAAAATGGCCTTCGGCATGATTGCTCGCTACACGTGTGGATTTACCGGTACAGCCAGCATGATCTTCGGCTCTTTGAACGCATTTCTTGGAGTCATCCTTGCGCCGTCTCAGATTGGATGTGGAGTCAGCGAGCAGTGCGACCAGCCAAACCTGACGAACCCGCACATTCCTGGTCAGTGCACTCACTAAAGGAGGCATACAGATGCTTAGAAGAGCCTTTCTGATCGGAGTCACGTCTGTCGCTCTCGCTATCCCCTCCTTGAGTCATGCGCAGCGGATGCAAGCTTACAAGGCCTGCGTGGCTCGCGAGGAAGCAGTCGGAAATCAGCGTGCCCTCGCGTTCAATCTGGGGTTCCTAGAAAATCCCTTCGCTGCTGTGGTCGGACTAGCCGAAACCTTCATGGGTCCGCAGCCAACGGATTGCACAAACGTTCTGACTGATGCCCAGAGGAAGGTGGTCGCGGACCAATACGCCAAAACCCATATGTCTCAATCGCGCTACGAACAGCACGCTCTCATGTTCCACACATTCTAACCCAGCGAGTTGTTCGGATCGTGGTGAGAGCGGGCGCGCCAGCACGCTTGCGGCATTCCAGAAAGAAATTTGTGTCTGGAAAAAAGTCTACATCTCTCGGTGGTCCTCAGGTGTCCGGGGAGATTTGGCCAGAATATCGTTTCAACGCTACTCAGTCACACGGCTAAACGCCGTTTTCGCTTGCGTGCTGCGTGGTCATGGCTCAAATCTCAATTACTGAAAACAAAAGGGCCGCCCGCGAGATCACCGAACGCCACCCGCGCAGCGGCGCCGGCAATCACCGGGATGCCGACGGCCAGGACAGATCCTACCGCCCCAGGCTGAGACCACGTGACCGCCTGACCGTACGTTCCTGCTCGTGGCGCTGTTCGAGCGCCTGGCGCTGCCTCTCGCGCCGTTGCGCGATAGACCAATGCAGCGCCGGCTGCATCGCCGCCGTGGCACGGGTCGCGGCCTGTCGCACCGCCGGCACCAGCCGGCCCAACACGTCCAAAGCAGCGCCCTGCTCGCGCGCCACACTTCCCAGCCGTTCGGCCAGCTCTGCGACACGCGCCACGACACGCCGCCGCTGGCACGCGTGGTGCAGCGTGGCCTGCGGCAGCCCCTCGGCGACACGCTGCTCGGCCGGCTGCAACCCGCGCTGTAATGCGTGTGCCGCGCCGCGATGGAGCCGATGCGCCCGCTCCAGCAGACCCAGTGCCGCCGGCATCTCCGGCTGACGTGCCAGGTTGCGCGCCATGTTGGTCCAGACATCGGCTTCGCGGATCGGCCGCGGATCGCCCAGTGGCCGGCGTGCGGCGATCTCCCGCCGCTCGGCCCCATCCGACGTGACAATGTAGCTTGCGACCCGGTGGCGGCTCGCCGCGGTGTACGCCTTGTAACCGGTGACCGCCTGCGTGCCGCCCGGCATGGCCTGGATGTGCTCGGTGCTGGTCAGACCCTGCGCAGCGTCGATCGTCAGCACGTCGCCATAGCTGAGCCGGACGCGCCCATTGGCGGCGTCACGCAGCGTGTCCCATTTCACCAGGCCTTCGCTGCCCTGCGCATTCTGCAATGTGACGCCGGCGGCGCCGATGTCGCGCACCGTTAGGACGGACCCGTTGTTGCCGATGATGCCGCGGCTGCGATCGGCATAGGCAGCGTTGGTGCGTGCGAACAGCCGCACCCGGTCGCCCACCGCCAGCGGCAGCGCATAGGTGCTGCCCAACTGATCGCAGGCATCGACCACCACCCGGTCAGATCCGATCTCGCCGGCATCCCGCCGGCGTTCGCGGATCGCCGCGCCGATGGCGCGCGCATCGGCATTGCTCGGCGCACTGACCGTCAGCGTGTACCCCGGGTCGTGCGTGTTCGCCGCGTGCCGTGCGGCCCATAGTGCAGCGACGTGCTCCACCGCTTCCCGATAGCCTCCCGGCACGAGCTGCGCGGTGCCGTCGCCACGCTTCAGTGCCAGCGCCTCCGCCGCACGGCCGTCGCGGAACATCAGGCTGGTCTCCCGCTCGCGCGCACTCTGCTGCCGTACTGTGCTGAGTAGCTCCGGCACCGCCTCGGCGCCGAGCGCCCGGCGCAGCAACTCGATCACCGGCCCGGCCTCGATCGCCTGGCACTGCTTCGGGTCGCCCACCGCCACCACCTGGCAGCCCGTCGCGGCTTGCACCCGCAGCAGATCCAGGAGCTGCCGCGTCCCCAGCAGACCCAGCTCGTCCACCACCACGACGCTGCGGGCATCGAGGCGAATCTGTCCCTTGCCCACGCGATCGAGGAACACCGAGACGGCCGCACGATCTTTTTCCGCAATACCGGCGCCAGCGAGATCGTCCGACTGCCGCCAGGCAAGCGCGGCGCCATAGACCTGCCGCCCGTCGCGCTGCCAGGCATCCACCAATGGCGCCAGTACCGACGATTTGCCCGACCCGGCAACACCGATCGCCACCGCCAGCCGGCCGCCCTGCCCCAGCCGGTCGATCAGCGCCCGTTGTGCCTGCCCGTGCTCCGTCCCTGCGAAATCCCGTCCCGCCCGCGCCACCGCCGCCGCAATCGCCGCGCTGTCGAGCGCACCGCTGCGATCCGCTGCCGCTTTCTGTGCCAGCGCGATCAGCTCGGTCTCGCGTTCGACATGCAGGGTGGTGGTCAGCTTCACCCGCTCGCGGCCCTGGGCGTCCGCGGTCTGTCCCCAGATCAGCCCCACCGCCTGCCCGTCTTGGCGCGCCCCGCGGCGGACGAAGGCGCGCACCACGTCGTCGATCTCCGTGGCGCTCTCGACCCCTGACGCGATCAACCCCCGTGCCGCCGCCACCCGTGCCACTGAGGCATCCGCCACCGCCCGCCGCTGCAAGTCACGATCCAGCAGCTTGAGCGCGGCCTGATACGCCTGCTCGATTCGCTCCTCCCGCGTTGGCAGCGGAATCGGGTCCGCCCGCAGCACGCTCGCGTGCCGCCACCCGAGCGCCGCCGCCTCGCGCCGCCAGGCCGCCCAGTCGCTGAGGTCATCCTGCTTCGCCTGCCGCGGATCGCCCTGCACTCCACGCTTGGCCAGCCCGATGCGCCGCTCCGCGTCGAGCGTGTCCCAGTCCAGGCCAAGCCCTGCCGCATAGCTGCGCGCCGCGTCGGTCCCGTTCATGGTCCGTTTTGAGAACGCCGCGCGCGCCGAGTCGGGGATCGCAGTGATCCGCGCTGCGCCGGTCGCCTCGTCCAGCGCCACGTCGATGCCGTGCCGGCGCAGGTTGGTCGCGAGATGCGCCTGGTACAGCGCGCCCCATTCATGCACCCGGCCTTCCAGCCGTTGCAGGTCCAGCCCGCCGACCCGGCCGCTTTCGGTGAGCACGGCATTCGGCACCGCGACATGGGTATGAAGTTGCGGATCGCCGGCGACCTTCAGGGTCACCAGCTCGGTATAGACCTCGCCGGTCGCGGCATCGCGCCGCGGCACCTCCACCGTCGGGCGGCTGGCATAGTGCTCGAAGCGCAGCCAGCCGATCCGACCGGGTTCGAACCCCTCCCGGCCCGCCTTGCCTTTGCGTGCCCGGCCGATCTCTCGCTCCACGTGGCGCATCGCCGTGTCCACCGCGTCGTGATGTGCCGCGGCGATGATCGCGCGCTCCGCCTCCGTCGGCGCGAAGGCCCACGCCAGCGACACCGATTTGTCCGCCGACCAGCACAGATCGACATAGCCGATGCGAGACCGCGTCGCCGACAATCCGTCCAGCAACGCCGCCCGCCCGGGCGCCGATCCGTCCGTCCGCTGCCCCGCGAGCAGATTCTCCCGTTCCTCGGCACTCGGCTCCCGGTTGGCGTGGAAACCATAGAGCGCCAGCACACGCGCCCGGATTGTCGTCGCCCGGGCCTCGGGTAACGCTGATCCGTCCGCCCGCCTTCCGTCCAGAATGTTCGCCATCTGCGCCGCGCTTGGCAGCGTGCCCGGCTCCAGCCCCAACAGCGCAGCCAAGCTCTCGCTCGCCCGCTGCACCTGCTTGCCCGGAATCGGCGCGCCGTCCGCCCGGTTGCCCGCCAGGAGCTGGGCGATGGCGTCGACGTCCGGCGCCCGGTTCGGGTCGATCCCCATCAGTGCTGCCACGCGTGGGTCGATGTCTCGCCGCGGCTCTGCGAGTGTCACCGTATGACCGGCCTCCGCCGGCGCCACGCCGCGCTGGTAGTAGGCTGCGAGGTCGGCCTGTGCGGCAGGTAGCGTCTGCTCCAGCAGATGGTCCGCCATGGCGCGTGCCGCCGACGGCGCACCGGCGGCACCGGTCCGGTAGGTCAGCATCTGCGGATTCTTCCCCTATCCACCGGACAGCGCCTCCCGCACCCCCGCCGCCACGCTCTGCCCGACATCCTCCGGCAGCCGCAGCAGCACTGCCTGGATCGCCGTCATCTCGCTGGTCTGCCGGGTGAGGATCGCAGCGATCTGCGCCAGCGCCTCCGACAGCGCGGTCTCCGATTCGCCCGGCGCCGCCGAAGCCTCCATTAGCTGCCGCAGCATCTCCGTCTGCGTGGCCTGCGCCTCCAGCATCAAGGCCAGGGCCTGCCGCAAGGCGGCAACCTCTGCCTGCAAGGCTGCCAGCACGGCGGTCGTCTCCCCGCCCGCCGCTGCCAATGAAGCTGTTGATGCTGCCGCTGCCCTCGCCATCGCCGGTTGCCCTCGTCTTGTGGGTGGCGCATCCTAGATCGGCTTTCGGCGATCAGCCGCACCAAGGGTGCCTTGGTCTGTAGAAACCTGCCTAACATCCCTGTGACACGCCCCTTGCGACGTTGAACCCACGTCCCCGCGCTCGGTAGAGTCTCCCCCCGTCGCCGTCGGGCGACAC
>DATJNA010000119.1:0-33624 GCA_035508435.1 Acetobacteraceae bacterium
ATAGGTGCCTATGCAAGAGGTCGCTATGGAGAGGGACGTACTGTCCACGCCTGGACACCTGATCAGCGTGGCGGCGCGGGGCTTCGCGCGGTTGAGCGAAGCGCGGCTCAAGCCGTTAGGGTTCGGCATGGGCTACATCCCGGCCTTGATTGCCTTGAAGAACGGCCAGGCAGAGTCGCAACGGGACCTGGCTCGGGTGGTCAGGGTAGAGCAATCGTCGATGGCGCAGATGATGGCGCGGATGGAACGGGACGGGCTGATCCGGCGCTCGCCCGATCCGGCTGACGGCCGCAGCAGCCGCGTTGCCCTGACGAAGACCGCGCTTGCCCGTCTGCCTGCTGCCTGCGCGACCCTGTTTCAAGGCAACCGCGATGCACTCGATGGCTTTTCCGACGAAGAAGCCGGGCAACTCGTCGCCTTGCTCGATCGCCTGATCGCGAACCTTGATCGGATCGCCGGCATCGGAGCGATGGCAGATAAGTCCTGAAAACCGCACCGCACCCTCCGTCAATGCTCCACACAACGGCTACTCGAGGCGCGATGGGGATGCGCACGGTCGTGTGCTGAGGCCATGTCAGTGCCCGTCCACCGAAAACGCCAAGAGAACGTTACCCTCCATCCCGCCGAACAGCCCGTAGCCTGAACTGACGTAAAGCATTCCCCCGGCAATCACCGGCCCCGGTCCGTTCAACGAGCCGCCATTCGCTGGTTTCCCGTTCTCCGTTGTGTATTGGCGATCAGTATCGAAATCCCACAGAATTTTGCCATCGGACGTCGAGTACGCCCGTATGTGGCCATCCATCGCCCCGGAGAATACGACATCGGGAATAGCGCTGACGGCCTGCAACTGGGCAGGGCTGCAACCAACCGTAAGGTCTCGGCACACCCTCGGAGGCAAACTGCCCCAGGTCGTTTTGCCCGTCCTGAGGTCCAGAGCAAATAGCCCGCCACCTTGGTTTGGATTTGGCAGTTCAATACCATCATATCTGAGATCGGATACGGCGACATACATATTGCGGCCATCGGCGGCCGATCCCCATTCCATCCCGCCCAACTTGCCTCCCTTACCGACCCGCGTTCGCCATAGGACTGCGCCGTCTCCATCCGGATCGAGCGCGTAGGCCACGCCGGACTTCTGACCGATGACCAATTCTCTGCGGCCATCCCCGAGCGAGACCAGGATCGGCGGCTGCCCGAATTCGAAGTCTGGTCCCGTCGGCCGCGGACAGTTTGCGCTCTTGAGTACCGCTCCAGAATGACGGCAGGCTACGTGGTACGCATCGCCGCTCGTCAGCTATTGCTGCCAGAGCAATCGTCCATTTCTGGCGTTAAGTGCCAGCACAGCGTCGCTCGTCTTTGTCGCCGGATGCGAATAGTTGTCGCCGGTCGCCACATACAGGCGATCTCTTTCCGCGTCGAATGTTGGAGTGGACCACACCGCCGCTCCTGAAGGCCCGTACATCCATACGCCAGCTTGGTTTTTGTCTGTCGCCTTCGATGCTTTGTCTATCGTATATGTCCGCCAGAGCAATTTGCCAGTATCCGCCTGCAGTGCTACCACGCTGCCTCTGAACGTGCAGCATTGATAGCTGGGAGAAGCCGCTAACCTCTCTTCGAACGACGACACGCCAAAGTACAGCACGTCCCGGTACAGCAAGGGCGCTGCCGTGATCATCGCGGCGAGGTGCCTGGTGATGCGGACCTGCCAGATTTGCTTGCCTGTCGTTGCGTCCAGCGCGTAAGCATCGTGCCCTGCGCCGAAATAGACCGCCGCATGGCTTTCGTGCCCCGTTGGCCCGATCACCAGTGCCGAACGAATCGCTCCCGTGATTCTTGTCGTCCGCTCGATGCACCCGCTGTGCGCATCGAGCGAGCACACCGCACCGCGTTCCGTGCCGAAGAATATCCGGTCATTATCGACCGCGGGCTGCGACCTCGCATTGGATTCACTTCCCAATGCGAACGCCCACTTCAGCTTCAGCTTCGGCACGTCCTCGGCTCTGAGCCCCGCGCCCATCGCATCCTGGAAGCGTGTATTGGTGGCGCTCGTGCTCCAGCCTGTCCAGCTTGAATGTGCCGACGAATATCGGAAGAGAGATTCGGACCTGCAATTCGCGGAGGCCGGCGCGGGAGCGGCCTGCGCCACGCCGGCGCCTGGATACAGCGCCACGGCGATCAGCGTCAGCCATGCAATCAGAAACGTTCCTGCATTGGCGATCCGACTGCCAACGAAAACGCCGCGGGCCGCAATCGCCGTCGCCGTCGTGACGAAGGCGCGGATACGGGTACTGTCCAGCGCAAGGGAAAGCCGGCACTGGTGTTGCCAATTAGTCACGGCTCCTCCGTTACACCTGTGCTTCCCCGCTACGCGGCATCCTTGCGTGTGCCGCATACGTGTCATTCTATCAATACAACTGCTTCAGTGCGAAATTCCTGGGATTTGCGCCGACTGCCAAGCGCGACCCAACGGAGCAGTTGCGTCCGGACCCGGCGATGAGGATCTCCGGAGCGTCAGCACGCTACATCGGCGTGGACGCGTTGCCTTCGCAGCTTTCGCCCTGCTGGTGCTTGTTTTCATCTCGCCTAACTGGCTCTCGATCTTGGTCGCCGGCGGTCGCTCGGCGTCAGCTCCGCGACTTTCTTCCAGACCGATCGGGATGCCAGCCATCTGGCGGCCGATCAGGATGTGCCGGGGCAGCGGATTGTGCCGGGATCGGCGGCAGAGCATGCCGGCAGCCCGCAAGCGCAGCGCACGGAACCGAGCGGCAACAACGACCGCGCCGCCGGCGACCACGCCAACAGTGAGCAAGACGGCGGCCTCGATTCTTGGTCAGGTTCGGGACATCGGCGACGGGAGCTGGCGGCGAACACCAGGTCTGCCGCTCGGCTGCCAATCACCGCACTTGTCCGGTGTCCACCAGGGTTACCAGTGCCTTGGCCCTGAATTGACTCACGGGGTCGATGCCGGCCGGCCATGGCGGCGGTCGGTCCGCGCCATAATACAGGAAACGCTGCGAGAACAACCGAACAGAGCAACGCCATGCACTGTTGGCGTCGTCAAGTACGCAGCCTGCCCAGAACAACGGCCAATACGTGAGGATCGTTGTGCGGCCTGATCTGAAATATCCGATTGGACGCGTTGTCCCGCTGGCATCCTCTATGCCGATGCTATAGGCGACGTTGCTCCAGTCGCCTGGCTCGATGCGGCTGATCCGTATCCCGGGATGCGGACCAAGGTCGAGGCGCGTATTGATGCAGTCCAGAACGGCGGCCATGTCCGAATTCCTCGGCCCGAATGACCATTCACCCCACGGCAGTCGTTTGCCGCCCGCGGTGCAGTCAGATCCGAAACGCGTCCGCGCGACCTTGTCGATCACCAGACGGTGCGGGCCGACAAAAATGCCACGGTCCGGCGACAGCCGCATCACATACGGGATGAGCCGATCGTATCCGTGATCAAACACCAGGTCAGCGTCTGGCGGCACCTGTTCACTGAGTCGGTTCTCGGCATCGTATGATCTTACACGCTGGACGGTGGTCCAGTTGACGACAGCGATGCCGATGAACCAGGCCAGGTACGCCGCGGCCGGGACCAGCAAGCGGTATCGGCTTCTGCCTGGTGCAAACGCTGACAGGCCGACATGCAGCATCATCAGATTGACAACAATGCTGGCCCAGACCGGTCCTCCGAGCAACATGATAAAGAAGCCGGGGATGGCGGGCACCTGCACAAGGAACAGCGCTGCTGCGACCAGCAAGTAGCGGCAAATCAGTGCGACAAGGCCGAGTGCGGGCTTGCTTGGCGGTTGCGGAGCCATGCCTGTGGGCCCGCCTTGATCGGGCGGAGGAATGGGCTCTCTCGGCAGGGCTGTTGCCTCCTCGGTCGTAGTCACTGCCAGTTACCTGTCATCGGGTGGGCGCGCCGTTACGCCCGGGCCTGCTTCACGAACGTTTCGGTCGGCTGCGGTACTGACCTCGTCTTGGCCAGGTTCGCCTCTCATAGTTGACAACCAACGAGCCGCATGTTCGAGCGGCAGCCCTATGCGCGGCGGACAAACCTTTGGCGGACGATTTGCTGGTGAGTTCCGCTTTCCCGGCGCGGTCACGCAGGGGAGGGACGACTGGTAGAAAGGTTGCAACGCAGATTACGCTGATACCACAGATCAAGGCGCAAATTAGCTATTCACTATGTACTCCCCAATCTGCGCCACCCGCATAATCTGCGTTGCAAAATCCATAGTCTACAGCACGAATGGTCGTTGTCAGGCTTGTCCACGGAGCCTGGATATTGCGGCAATGTTTCGGTCTACGTACCTGGTATCACCTCCGTATCGACAGTGACTCAAGAGGGGGAAGGCGGCTTGCAAGCGCAGCCCACGGAAACGAGCAGCGGCAACCAACCGCACCCGTGTGGCCCGCGGTATCCACTCGGGCCGCCAACACCTGTTCCGCCATAGGGGTGCGGCGATGCAAGCATTTCGTACGGTTGAGGTCGCGTGCGCGATCGGCAACGATGATTCGCACGCGCTCGCAGCCGACACCCGGCAACGCACAAGTGAAGGGGAGTCTGGAACATGCGTCGCCCAGCCCGGACGAGTCCCGTCAGTGGCGGTCGCCAGTGGGCCCCGGCAAGTTCCGCGACGGTCTCTTTCCGCTCCGAATCCTCTACCCCGCCCCCAGCGTATCGAACACATCCCCCACCGGCGGCAGTCCGACAATATGCCGCCGGTGCCATAGCGCGTAGAACAACAGCTTCCACGCGGCGAAACCGTCGCGCCAGCGCCGGATGTTGCGGAACAATGCGACGACGCGTTCGGGGTCGGCGATCTCGGCAACCCCCGGCTGCGCCGCGACCAGGGGACCGAGCCGGGTGCCCTGGCCCTTGATCCAGGCACCGACCGGCACGGTGAAGCCCTGCTTCGGCGCGAACGGATTGGCCACCGGCAGGTGCTTTTCCAGCCACTTGCGCAGGATCCACTTGCCCAACCCGTCGCGCAGCTTCATCGCATCCGGCAGGCGGAAGGCGGCGGCGGCGACGCCCTTGTCGAGGAACGGCGTGCGGCCCTCCACTGCATGCGCCATCAGGCAGCGGTCCAGCTTCAGCAGCAGGTCGTGCGGCAGCCAGTCGGTCATGTCGGTGGCCTGCGCTGCCGCCAGCCGCGAGCGCCCGCCCTCGGCCGCGCGCAGTTCGGCGGCGGCGATGCCGTCGCGCCAGCCGGCGGGACGCGACCGCAGCACGTTCACCCGGTCGAACGAGCCGCGCGCATACATCGCCCGCCCGCCCAGCCACCACGGCCGCATCGCGCTGGCATAGCGCGGGTACCCGGCAAAGATTTCGTCGCCGCCTTCGCCGCACAGCACCACCTTCACGTCCTGCCGCGCCCGCCGCGCGAGGAACCAGGTGGGAATGATCGCGTAGTCCGCCGCCGGATCGTCCATGCAGGCAACAATCTCGGGCAGATGCTGCCAGACCATCGCCTCGTTGATCTCGATCGCCTCGTGGCGCGCGCCACAGGCCTTGGCCACCGCCGCGGCGTGATCGCGCTCATCCGCCGCCTCCGGCACATCGAAGCCGGCGGTGAAGGCCAGCACCGGCTCATCGTTCAGCCGTGCCATCAGCGCCAGCAAGGTGGAGCTGTCGATGCCGCCGGAGAGGAACATGCCATAGGGCACATCGCTGCGCTGGTGCAGGTCGACCGATTCCTCGAGCGCGCGATCCAGTCGCGCCAGGGCGGCGTCCTCGTCGATGTTCTCCGGTCCGCCTTCCGGGATCGGGCAGATGCGGTGGCGATCAAGCACATGGCCATCGGCACAGGTGAGCGTCTCGCCGGGCAGCAGGCGCTGGATGCCGTCGAAGATCGTGTCGGTGCCGGTGGTGAACTGGAGCTGCAGCAGCTCCTCACGCGCCGCCGGACGCACGGCCCGCGGCACCAGCCCGGACTCCAGCAGCGCCTGCGGTTCGGACGCGAAGGCCAACCCATGCGCCACCTGGCCGATATAGAGCGGCTTGATGCCAAACGGATCGCGGGTCAGCGTGACAGTCCGCCGGGCGCGCTCATGGATCGCGACAGCGAACATGCCGCGCAGTTCTTTCACATAGTCGGCGCCCTGGCGCAGCCACAGATGCAGCGGCGGCTCGCAGTCGCTGTTGGTGGCGAAGCTGACCTCCGGCATCGCGGCGCGGAGCTCGCGGTAATTGTAGATTTCGCCGTTGCAGATCAGGGTGGCGGGACCGGCGAACAAAGGCTGGTCGCCGGTAACGAGGTCGATGATCGCGAGCCGGTTGTGCACCAGCGCGACGCGACCGACCACGGCGTGGCCGGTGCCATCGGGACCGCGATGATGGAGGCTATCGATCAGCCTGGACAGCGTGGCGGGATCAGGAGGCGGCGCGCCGCTCGACAGGATCAGCCCGGCAATGCCGCACATCTAGGCTCCGACCTCCAGCAGCAGGTGTTCCAGGGCGACAGATTGGGTATGGGCATTCAGCGCGCGCCGAGCGTAGTCGAACCCTGCCAGCGCCAGGGAGTCACGCAGCGCGGGCTGCGCCACCAGGCGGTGCATGGCATCGGCGAGGGCCGTGGCGTTGCGTGCCGGCACCAGCAGGCCGGTTTGCTCGTGCCGCACGGCCTCGGCAACGCCGCCTTCATCGGTGCCGATCACCGCGCAGCCTTGCGCCATGGCTTCGGGGATGACGCTGGGCAGGCCCTCGGCATCGCCGTTCGGCGCGACGACGCTCGGGACCAGCAGCGACCAGGCCTGAGCCATACGGACCCGCACTTGCTCCGGCGGCAGCCAGCCGGCGAGTTCCACGCCGGGCACGTCGCGCGCCAGGGCTTCCAGGATCGCGCGCAGCGGGCCGTCGCCCACGAACACGACCGGCGTCGCGTCGCCGGACGCGCGCAGGCGGCGGACCGCATCGGCGATGTCCTGGATGCCCTTCTTGGCGACGAAGCGGCCGACGAACAGATGGTAGGTCGGCGACGTCGGAGGTGGCGGCGCGGCGGCGGGGATCTCGGCGCCGACCGGCACCACGACCAGTTTTTCCCCCGGCACCTGCCGGGCGAGCGCCATCTCGGCAATCGCGGCGGAGACGCAGACGAAGCGCGCGGTTGCCGCCACCACCTCGGGCCAGCGCCGCGCCTGTACCGTGCCGCGCCAGTTCTTTGCCTTGCTGACATCGCCGCCCCACAGCGTGACGACCATGCGCAGGCCGCGCGCCCGGGCCAGCGGCAGCGCGAGGGCACCGCCACGGGCGAACTGCGCGTGCAGCACCGGGGCGGTGCGGCCGATTTCCAGCCTCGGCGCGATGCCGAACTGCCGGAACAATGCGCGCGCCAGCCACGAGGATCCGAGTTGCGTCACCGTCCCGCCGAGCTGGGTGGCGAGCGGCATGATGTGGCGCCCCACCCAGACCGGTGCGAGCCGGGTGAAGCCAACGTACTGGCGGCGCAGGAACTGGATCTCGGATGGCGTGCCGATCCGGTCGCGGTACACCAGCAACGGTATCGGAACGGAGGCGCTATCGGGGCAGCGGCGGACCAGGGTAGTGGCGCTCATCCGGACGGTCCTACCCGCCTTGTCAGGCGTGGTGCAAGCACCCAATGTCTGCGGCCATGGCACAGTTGGCGGCACTTCCCGGGCGAGCGGTGATCGAGGTGGGCGGCGTGGATCGCGTTGCCTTCCTGCAAGGCCTGGTCAGCAATGACGTCGCCGGGGCGGCGCCGGGACGCGCGGTCTGGGCGGCGCTGCTGACACCGCAGGGGAAGTACCTTGCCGACTTCTTCATCCTGGCGGATGGCGAACGGCTGCTGCTGGAGGCAGAGCATGCGCAGGGCGACCTGCTGCTACAGCGGCTGACCCGATTCCGTCTGCGCTCGAAGGTGACGCTGCGCGCGGCGGCGGAGTTTTCGGTCTACGCCGCCTGGGATGCTGCGCCTGACGTGGCAGCCATCATCGCGCCCGACCCGCGTCTGCCGGCAGCGGGCTGGCGCGTGCTGGCGACAGAGCCATTGCCGCAGACCGCGGATGCGGCGGCGTGGGACCGCCATCGCCTGGCACTGGGTTTGCCGGACGGCACGCGCGACCTGGAACCGGACAAGACCGTGCTGTTGGAAGCCGGCTTCGACGAGCTGAACGGCGTGTCCTGGAGCAAGGGCTGCTATATGGGCCAGGAGTTGACCGCGCGGACAAAGTACCGCGGGCTGGTGAAGCGTCGGCTGGTGCCGGTGGCGGTGGCGGGTCCTGTGCCGCCGCCCGGGACGCCGGTGCTGCGCGAGGGCGTGGACATCGGCTCGATGCGCTCCGGCCGCGATGGGCTGGGGCTGGCGGTGCTGCGGCTGGACGCGCTCGATGCGCCGCTGACCTGTGGCGAATCGCGACTGGCGGTGCGCGTCCCTCAATGGATGCGGCTGTCGGACCGGGTGGCGTGACTGACGCCGCCTGGTCGGCGCGCGGCGTTGGTTAGCCTGCCAAACTTCGCGTCGACCCCTGGGTGTGCGGCTCCCGCTGTCGGGCCGCAGCATCTCCCGTCCGCCTGCGCCACACGCAGTCTGCCTGCGCCATACCCCGTCGGCCTGCGTCACATGCAGTCTGCCTGCCTTACATCCCGTCCGCCTGCGTCACATGCAGTCTGCCTGCCTTACCTCCCGTCCGCCTGGGTCACATGTCGTGCCAGGTGACCGTGAAATGCAGGCCGCAGATGCCGTTCGTGATGTCCCCTTGCATGTGCCGCCCATCCCGCTTGCCCAGCAGGGTAATGCGATCGCCCTGGCCATGCACCGCGCCGTCGGGATCGATGCTGGCGGTCACCCAGGTAGCGAAATCCCAGCGATAGAAGAACTGGTTGTCCTGCACATAGAGCGTGACCAGTCCCGGATGCGGGCAGGTGCGGCTTTGCGCGAGGAAGCGTGTGCTGGTGCCGCGGTAGACGCCATCGACCGGGTCGGCCGGCTTGGGCGGCGGCGCGGGCTTGGGCGGCGGCGGCGGCGGCGCGCAAGCGAACAACGCGAGGCCAAGGCCGGCGCACAACAAGGCACGAAACGCGAGCATGGGTCTCCGGACGTCAGAACGAGCGGTGCGTCATGCGGCGGCCGCGGGGATTCGGCAAGTGCGGGCTCGGATACCGAGTTCTGACATGCCTCGCCGCAGCTCTGCGCGTTAGCGGTGCATGATCGTCACAATGTCATGGCGGGGCGCACAGCGCCGAAGCAACCTCGTTCGAACGTGCGCACGGACGACCGCCCTGTCCGACCGAGGTTGCTTCGGTCCCCTTCAGGGGCCTCGCAGTGACACCGGCCATGGGCCTCGCGATGACGTGGTTCAGGGCCCCGGCAATGGACACCGAAAAGCTATGCCGCCGACGCTGGCGGGGACGCGGGGAGTGCCAGCGCGTCACCCAGCTTGCCGACCAGATAGTCCAGATCGTCCTGGGCAAATTCATCGCATTGCGACAGGATGCGGGTAATGACACGGCTGCGATAGCGCTCGAAATCATGCTCGCCGCCGTCCAGCCCGGTACTGTTCACCGCATCGACGGCGACGCGGAATAGGGGCAGGAGGCCCTCCGGCAGCCCGGCCTTGCGATAGAGCGAGGCAAGCCCGTTGCCGCCGGCGTCGTGCACCAGGATCTGCGCATTCTCCACCCGCACATGCGCCCGCACCGCCAGCGCGGCCTCGAAGAACGCCAGGTCCCCCATGCACAGCGCGCGCAAGATCAGCGACGGCGTCAGGCGATCATGCCGCTGCATCTGCCGGATCAGATCCAGCAGCTCCTCGCGGCTTGCGCGCAGACTGAGCCCGATCACCGCGCGCTCACGGCTTTGCAGCACGAGGTCCGCGGCGACCGAGGCGGGCAGCGCATGATGCGACAGCAGGTAACGGCGCAGCTCTTCCGAGACCATCACCACCAGACGTTCCGCGACCGTCATCGGCAGCCGGGCGCGATGCACCATGCCCGCCTTGACCGCCGCGCTGGCGGGGAAGCGGTCGACTGCGCGGTGCAGGCTTTGCTCTGCGATGTGCGCGCCTTTGTTGCGCATCAGCGTCACGACGGCGCGTTCGTCGGCCAATGTGATCACCGCGTCGGAAACCGGTTCCGACACCTCGGGCCGCGATGCAATGGCCTGCTGCCGCGGCGGGCTCGCATGGCGCAGGATCGCCACCAGATCGTCGTCGGTCAGCGCCGGCGAGAAGGCGAGGATTGGCAGCGCCACCGCCTCCACGTCGCGGGCAAGGCGCAGAGCCACGTCGTGCGGCAGATGCACGGCGTGGCGCAGGCTCACCGCCAGCGCCTGGCGGACCGTCTCTGCCACGTCCTGCGCCATGATGCGCGCGATGTCCTGCGCGATCGCCAGCTCATCCGGGGCGAGCTGCGTGCTGTCGATCTCCTGCGCGACCTTGGTGGCGAGCTCGCTCCGCACCGTGTCGGAGGGTTCCGCCAGCAGCCGGGCAACGTCCGCCTGGGTCAGGGACGAGGTCATGGGGACAGCCGCATCGCTCCATTTGCGGAGCATGCAGCATGGGACAGAGAAGTTGAGGGGAGGTTAACGGCGCTATCGCAAAGCAATGGTCGGCGGCACAAGGTCAGGATATTCCCCTGCCACCAGGCGAGGCGGCTGGAGCACGGCGCTGCTGCTGCCGCTTGCTCGCTCTGTCCCGCCTCAGTACCGCCGCAGCAGCGCCACCAGCCGACCCTGCACCTTCACCTTGTCGGCGGGGAAGATCCGCGTCTCGTGGCGCACATTGCATGGCTCCAGCGCGATGGAATTGCCGCGCCGGCGCAGCCGCTTCAGCGTGACTTCCGACTCGTCCACCAGGGCGACGACAATCTGGCCGTTATCGGCTTGCTCGCTCCTGCGGATGATCACCGTGTCCCCGTCCAGGATGCCAGCCTCGACCATCGAGTCCCCGGCCACCTCCAGCGCGTAATGCTCGCCTGCGCCGAGCATGGCCATCGGCACCTCGATCTGGCTGCCGGCGTCGCGCAGCGCCTCGATCGGCAGGCCGGCGGCGATCCGGCCATAGAGCGGCAGCTCGATCGCGGCGACCTCATTGGCGGCCCGCACGCCGGTGATCCGCGGCGTGAAATCGCCGCGGATCACATTGGGGGAGAAATTGCCGTTGGCCGCCTCGGCCGGTAAATCCGCGGCGCGCGCACCGGTATCCTCCGGCAGGCGCAGCACCTCGAGAGCACGCGCACGGTGATGGCGGCGGCCGATGAAGCCACGCTCCTCCAGCGCCGAGATCAGCCGGTGGATGCCGGACTTGGATTTGAGCTGCAGCGCCTCCTTCATTTCCTCGAAACTGGGGGAAAAGCCGGTCTGTTTCAGGTGGCGATCGATGTAGACCAGCAGCTCGTGCTGTTTCCGCGTGAGCATGGGGCGGGGTTTTCCCTTGGCTGATTCGATCCGCCGCCTGCCCCGATTCTCGGAACAAAGCGGCAACTGACGCGCGTTCTAGATAGGTTCGCGCCAATTCGTCAAGAAAAGGTGGATATTTCGCAGGAAAAACCGGACAGGTCGCGCTTTGGCGCCGCAGCGGACGCCCTACAGGCCGAGCGAATCGAGCCGGATCACCGGCACTTCGGCACCCTCGGGCAGGGCAGGCGCGTGCGGCGGACGCAGGATCAATGCATCGGCCAGCGCCAGGCGCCGCAGCATGGCGGAATCCTGGACCGGGAAAGGCGTGACCACCAGCCGGCCGGCCGCATCGGTGGTGACCGTCGAGCGCAGGTGGTCGGCGCGGTGATCGTTGGCGCCGACCGGCTGGCCGAGCAATGCCGTCGTGGTGGGCGGCGGCGCGACAGGCAGGCCCGAGAGCCGCGCCATCGCCGGCACCAGGAAGAGAATGGCGCAGACCATCGCGGAGACGGGGTTGCCCGGGAGGCCGAGCACGGGGGTCGGGCCCAGACGCCCGAACAGTAGCGGCTTTCCGGGGCGCATTGCGATCTGCCAGAAATCGACCACCATGCCGCGGGATTGCAGGCCCTCGATGATCAGGTCGTGGTCGCCGACCGAGGCGCCGCCGGTGGTCACCAGCATATCGGCCCCGGCGAGCGCGTCGGCGACCGCGGCGACCGCCTCGCGGGTGTCGGCGGCGATCGGCAGCACGGTGGGCAGGCCGCCCTGCGCGCGCACCAGTGCGGCGAGCGCGTGCGAATTGGAGGAGACGATGCCGCCGGGCGGAATCGGCTCGCCTGGCATGGCGATCTCGTCGCCGGTGGCGAGGATGGCGATGCGCGGCCGGCGGTGGACGCCGATCCAGGGATGGTTGGCGGCGGCGGCAAGTCCCACGTCGCGGGCGGTGATGCGGCGGCCGGCGGGCACCACCGTGTCGCCGCGGGCAAAGTCCTGGCCGGCGCGGCGGATGTGGCGGCCGGCTGTCACCGCCTCGTTCACCCGCACGATGTCGCCGTCGCGGGTGGCGTCTTCCTGCAGCAGGATGGCGTCGGCACCCGCCGGCACGACGCTGCCGGTGAACAATCGGACCGCCTCGCCTGGGCCGACGGCGCCGTCGAACGGATGGCCGGCGGGTGCGGCGCCAATCACGGTCAGGCTGGCGTGCAGCGTGCCGTCGGCGCCGCGCAGGGCATAGCCGTCCATCGCCGAGACGTCGGCCGGCGGCTGGGTCAGCCGGGCGACGACAGGGGCGGCAGTGACGCGGTTCCAGGCGTTGGCAAGGCCAACGATTTCGGCCGGCGTCGGGCGCAGGTCGGCCAGAATGCGGGCACGGGCTTGTTCGACGCTGATCATTGGCTGCGTCCCGGTCGTGGCGGCACGACGAATGTGGCCGCGTCCGCCGGCGCGCTCAAGGTGCCGCACAGCCGAGGTGCCGCCCATCCAAGGCGCCGCCCATCCAAGGCGCCGGTTATCGGCGCCTGCCACCTCCGGTTTGATGCCGTCATGAGCGGACCACCACACAGCGAAGCGGCGGCAGCCATCCATCAGTCGGGGAGCGTGGAAATTCAGGAGCAGTACGACTCGGATTCCGCTGATGCGGTGATAACTCCGCGGTTGCACTTCGTGCACGGTGAGGATCGTCGAGACAGACTTGATTTCCAATATGATTTGCTCGGCCGCGACAACGTCCGCCTTGCAGCCGTCACCGACTTGCTCGCCCATGTAGAGCATCGGATGGAAGCCTGTCGCACGAATGCGACGCCTGCGCGCCGCAGCTCGACACACGGGCATTGCTCATAGACGGCCTCAAGCAAGGCCGGACCGGTGTTGCGCTGCACCTCGATCGCCAGTCGGATGACTTGCTCGGTCGACGACCCTGCCAGAAGCATGCGGGACGCCGTGTTCCCAGTGGTCCTCCGCGCTTCCTCCGTGCGAATCAACCATCAATCGTGAGCGCACGGACCGTGGGTGGGAGGCCACGGGGCGTACCGTGCCGCCGGGTCGGCCTATGCCGTGCGATCGTGCGATCCGCCGCAGTTTTGATTCGCACGGAGGACGGCGGAGGACCACGGGCAGCACGGCGGGGAATGCTCGCGTCCCCTGGGGCTGACACCGTCGACTGAGCCAGGCTTCACCAGCGGACCGGCAGTCCGAGATGGTTTGCCATGCGTCAGCCGAAACGTTCGTGCATAAACACCGTCCTATAGCAACATATTCATTTATCAAAACATTACTGCAGAGGCGCCTTGCAGAACTGCCACGCGGATCAGTTGGACTTCATCCGATCCGCCAGCCGCTCCACGTTGTGGCTGCCCATGACCGCGCCGTACTCTTCCCCCAGGATCACGTGGCAGGCCATATCCGCCGCATTGCGGCCGTCGGCCCAGTTGAACTGCGGGGACGCTGAATGCATCAGGCAGACAGCGGCCTGCTTGCGATGCTCGCCGCGGGTGTTCACGACCCACTTGTAAAAGCCCTTGGCTTTCCGCTTCAGTTGGTCTGCCGCGCTGACGCCGACGCTGAGGGACCGTCCGGCGATGAAGCCACCGGCACCGCCGAGCGCGGTGCCGGCGATGGGAATGACCGAGCCGATCGTCGCGCCGCCCGCTGTCGCGGCGACCTGAAGACCGAATTTCGCCGTGGCAAGAACCGCCTTGCGCTTCGCCTTGGTACGCTTCTTACCCCTGACATAGGCGATTGCCATTGGCACGTCCCTGATCCCGATGTCCTGCCCGTTGTACTCCAGGTCGCCTTGCTGGAAGAAATGCTGGAGGATCTCCTCCAAGGCTTCTGCCTTGGCCTCGGCCGCCACGCCGGATGCGGTATCGCTGCTTCCCGCGATGAACACGTCACCGACCTGCTTGGCAAAATTGCGGCCCGCATAGGTGGTGGAAGGCGCGGACAGGTTCGACATGAAGCCGGGCAAAGCCATGGTAACGGACCCTCTTTTGGACGTTGTTCGCGGCCGACAGGCCGGCATCCGGGAAAACCGGATCGGCAGCCCTCATAAATCGCAAAGGTTACAATGTCGCAGCAGAATTAACGACGGCTGCGGAATATCGGACCGAGCCGGCGCCGAGCCGGCTCGGTCAGCCCCCGACCCGACGCGGGGCGGAGGCACACGATTGCCGATGCGGCCGTCCTGCCAGAGCAAACCTGGCGCGCCATGGCCGTCCTTGCCGCTTTTCATGGCCGACGACCTTGTCCGCGTCGATCCGGCGGGCGCGGCATGGCAATCTCGCACCCCAGTTCTTGCCCAGTTCCTGCCAGGAGCCCCCATGACGGACCGAATCCTCGCCGCCCACGCCGATCCCGACCAGCCGGACGCCAGCTTCCGCGCCATCGACGCAGCCCTGGCCGATGCGCCCGGCCACATCCTGTTCACCGTCCTGGTCCACCACCCGGCGCTGCAACAGTCGGAACGATTCTACAGCAACCAGCCGCAGGCCTATCCGGTCGGCGGGCGCAAGCCGGTTACCGATTCCGCCTGGATGCGGCGGGTGATTCATGGCGGAGAACCGTATATCGGCCGCACACGCGAGGACATTGCAGCACATTTCTTCGACCATGAGCTGATCCATTCGCTCGGGTGCGACAGCATCCTGAACATGCCGGTGCGCTGGCGGGGCGAGACCATGGGGACGCTGAACCTCTGCCACCGCGCCGGCCACTACCAGGAGGGCCACCTGTCGCGCGTGCGGCTGATCGCACAGCTTGCCCTGCCCGCGCTGTTGCTGATCAGCCGGCACTGAGGCACGGGAGGACGTCCAGGCTCTCCGCCCCGGGCGGGAGTGGGGCAGGGCGCAGCGCCGAGGCTTTCTTGCGGCACGGCGAAAGCCCCCTCCCCAGGCGGAAGGGGGCAGCCGGAGGGGAATGCGGAAGGGGGCAGGCGGAGGGGAACGCAGAAGGGGGCAGGCGGAGGGGAACGCGGAGCTATCGTTCTGCCCGCGGAAAACGCCAGCACGTTCCCGTGAGAATTGTATCGATCGATTGACATTGAATATCGACCGATACAATCCTCCGCCGCATGGACCTGACCCAAGCCGCGGCGGCGGGCCGTCCGCCCGTGCGGCAGCGCGGCGAGGACACACGTCTGCGCATCCTGCGCGCCGCGCTCGAAGTATTCGCCGCTGAAGGCTACGAGGGCGCCAGCACGCGCACCCTCGCCCAGCGTGCCGGCGTCAACCTCCCCGCGCTGCAATACTATTTCGGCAACAAGGAGGGCCTCTACCGGGCGGTCATCGATTTGCTCGGCGACATGCTGGAACAAAGCATTGCCCCGGTCACCGAGCAAATCCGCATCGGCCTCGCCGCCGGCCCGCTGCCCCGTCGCAAAGCCGTAGACCTGCTCTGCGACCTGCTTCACGCTTTCGTTGCCCTGGTCGCCGATCAGACCAAGCCCGACTGGGAAGCCCGCGCCAGCTTCTTCGCCCGCGCTGAAATCGAGACGCGGGCGGCGCTCGACACGCTGCATCAGCGCGTCATGCGCCAGCTCATCGAGCCGTGCGCCCAACTGGTGGGTCTGCTGACCGGCGCGCCGCCGGGCGCGGAACAAACGCTGCTTCGCACCGTCGCGCTGATCGGCCAGGTCACTGTGTTCTGCAATCGCAAGGCCCATCAGGTGCTGGGCTGCAATCAACTCGATGAAGCCCGCGTGCGCGCGATCCAGGCCGTGGTGCGCGAGCATACGCGTGCCATCTTCCGCGCCGTTCGGGGTGATGCGTCGTGAGCAATACGATCCGAGGCGCCGTGCCGATGGCCTGGAGCCACCGCGGGGCGCGCCGCGTGCGTCCATTCTTCGTCGCAGCCACACTGCTGTCCGCGAGCTGCACGGTGGGTCCCGATTTCCATCGCCCCGCAGCGCCGCAGGACGCCGGCTACAGCAGCACGCCAATCACCGCCACAGCCGCAACCGCGGCGCGTGGCGGCGCGGCCCAGCACTTCATGCCGGGCGGTGATCTCGCCGGCGACTGGTGGACGCTGTATCACTCGCGTCCGCTCACCGAGCTGGTCGATCAGGCGTTGCGCGGCAACCCGGATTTGCAGGCAGCGCAGTCATCGCTGCGGCAGGCGAGCGAGAACCTCTATGCCGGCCAGGGTTCCTTGTTCCCCACCGCCAAGCTCAACGTGCAGGCCGCGAAGGAACGTCTCTCCGGCGCCGAGTTCGGCGAGCCCAACCTCAGCACCACGCTCAGCCTGGTGACCGGCGCGGTGAACGTGTCCTACACGCCGGACGTGTTCGGCGGCGTGCGCCGGCAGATCGAATCGCTGGCGGCGCAGGCCCGGTATCAGCGTTTCGAGCTCGAAGCGACCTATCTGACGCTCACCTCCAATGTGGTGAATGCGGCGGTGCAGGAGGCGTCGCTGCGCGACCAGATCGGCGCCACCCGCGACATCATCCGGCTGGAAACAAACCAGCTCAATCTGGTGCGCCAGCAATTCAACCTCGGCGCGGCAGCGCAGTCCGATGTGCTGACGCAACAGGCGACCCTGATGCAGACCGTCGCCACGCTGCCGCCGCTGCAAAAGCAATTGGCTCAGACCCGCGACCAGCTCACCGCATTGCTCGGCCGGTTTCCCAATCAGCAGCCGGCGGCGCGTTTCGATCTTGCCGACATGCGGCTGCCGACCGCGCTGCCGCTCAGCCTGCCGTCGCAGCTTGTGGAGCAACGCCCCGACATCCGCGCCGCCCAGGCGACGCTGCATGCCGCCAGCGCCAACGTGGGCGTCGCCATCGCCAACCAACTGCCGCAGTTCAGCATCACCGGCGAATACGGCCGCGAGGCACTGGGCTTCAGCAACTTCTTCAACCCGATGAACGCGGTGTGGAGCATCGTCGGCGGTGTCAGCCAGACCTTGTTCGATGCCGGCACGCTGCTGCACAAGAAGCGCGCCGCGGTCGCGGCCTTCGACCAGGCGGCGGCGCAATATCGCAGCACCGTCATCAAGGCGTTCCAGAACGTCGCCGACGTGCTGCATGCATTGCAGTCGGATGCCGACGCGTTGAAGGCAGAGGCGGAAGCAGAAGCCACCGCGCGCGCCAGCCTCGACCTCGCGCGGCAACAGTACCGGCTCGGCGCGATCACCTATCTGACGCTCGACACCGCGGAGCGCACCTGGCAGCAGGCGCGCATCAACCTGGTGCAGGCCGAGGGTGATCGCTACGCCGATACCGCTGCCTTGTTCCAGGCGCTCGGTGGCGGCTGGTGGCACCGCAACGACGTCGCACCGGGTGCGATCGGCCGGCCCGACCGGTTCGGCATTTCGCTCACAGCCAATCAGGACTGATGGAGACCGCGCATGGCCAAGCGCATGATCGTCATGCTGATTCTCGTCGGCCTCGTGCTGGGCGGCGTGTTCGGCTTCCAAATGTTCAAGGCGCACATGATCAAGCAGGTCATGGCGAAGTTCGTGAACCCGCCGCAGACGGTGTCCACGATCACCGCCGCCGTGCAGGACTGGCAGCCGCATCTGTCCGCGGTCGGCACCGTGCGCGCGGTCAATGGCGCCAACCTGTCGTTGCAGCTTTCCGGCATCGTCGATGAGATCGGCTTCAAGTCCGGCGATGATGTGCAGAAGGGGCAGGTACTGCTGCGGCTGCGCAACGACGACGACGTGGCCAAGCTGCATTCGTTGCAGGCCAACGCCGATCTGGCACAGATCAATTACGAGCGCGATCGCAAGCAGTTGCTGATCCACGCCGTCGCTCAGGCCACCGTGGACAGCGACGCCGCGACGCTGAAGAGCGACCTCGCCCAGGTGGCACAGCAGCAGGCGATCGTGGACCAGAAGATACTGCGCGCGCCGTTCGCCGGGCATTTGGGCATCCGCGCGGTCGATCTGGGCCAGTATCTGACCGCGGGCACCACGGTCGTCACCTTGCAGGCGCTTGATCCGCTGTTCGTCGATTTCTATCTGCCGCAGCAGGCCCTGGCCAACCTGAAGGTGGGACAGGCGGTGGGCATGGAGGTCGATACCTGGCCGGGCCAGACATTCGCGGGCAAGATCAGCGCGATCAATCCGCAGGTGGATCCCAGCTCCCGCAACGTGCAGGTCCGCGCCGAGCTGCCGAATCCCGACCATCGATTGCTGCCGGGCATGTTCGCAACGTTGCAGATCGATACCGGTGCGACGCAACGCTTCGTGACGCTACCGAGCACGGCGGTGGCCTATAACCCGTACGGCAGCACGGTTTATGTTGTGGTTGACAAGGGCAAGAGCGCCGGCGGGCAACCGAATCTGATCGCGCAGCAGACCTTCGTGACCACCGGCGACACGCGCGGCGATCAGGTGGCGATCGTGAAGGGCGTGAACGCGGGTCAGACCGTGGTCACCGCCGGCCAGATCAAACTGCACAACGGCTCGCCGGTTGCGGTCAACAACACGGTGCAGCCGCTCGACAATCCACATCCCCAGGTTTCCGAGCAATAGCGGGGCCGGCACTATGAACTTCACCGACATCTTCATCCGCCGGCCGGTGCTGGCGACGGTGGTCAGCCTGTTGATCCTGGTGGTGGGGTTGCGCGCCGTCGGCTCGCTGCCGGTGCTGCAATACCCGCGTACCGAGAACGCGGTGATCACCGTCACCACCCAGCTTTATGGCGCCGATCCTTCGACGGTGGCCGGGTTCATCACGACGCCGCTGGAGAATGCCATCGCCCAGGCCAACGGCATCGACTACATGACTTCGAACAGTTTGCTCGGGACCAGCACGATCACCGTGAACCTGCGGTTGAATTATGATCCGGACAAGGCGCTGAGCGAGATCCAGACCAAGATCAGCTCGGTGATGAACCAATTGCCGAGCGGCACGCAGCAACCAATCCTGTCAGTGACGATCGGGCAGACGATCGATGCGATGTATATCGGCTTCTACAGCAACGTGATGGAGCCGAACCAGGTCACCGACTACATGATCCGCGCGGTGCAGCCGAGGCTACAGGCGGTGCCTGGCGTGCAGACCGCGGAATTGCTCGGCGGCAAGAATTTCGCGCTGCGGGCCTGGCTCAACCCCGACAAGATGGCGGCCTACGGCGTCACCGCCGCCGATGTGGCGCAGGCGCTGCAACGGAACAATTACATCTCGGGCCTGGGCAACACCAAGGGACAGATGGTGCAGGTCAACCTCGCCGCGTCCACCGATCTGCACACCTTGAAACAGTTCCGCGACCTGATCGTCAAACAGGTGAATGGCGCGATCATCTACTTGAAGGACGTGGCGAACGTCTCGTTCGGCTTCGATGATTACGATTCGCAGGTGAGTTTCGACGGCAAGCGCGCGGTGTATATCGGCATCCAGGTCGCGCCCGGCGCCAACTTGCTCGACGTGGTCAAGGGTGTGCGCAGCGTGTTCCCCGGCATCCAGGCGCAGTTGCCGCATGGCATGACCGGCACCATCGTTTATGACTCGACCGAGTTCGTGAACAGTTCGATCCATGAGGTGATCACCACGCTGGTGGAGGCGGTGTTGATCGTCACGCTGGTGGTGTTCGCGTTCCTCGGCTCGCCGCGCTCGTCGCTGATCCCGATCGTCGCCATTCCGCTGTCGCTGATAGGTGCCTTCATCTTCATGCTGGTATTCGGCTTCTCCATCAATTTGCTCACCTTGCTCGCCTTGGTATTGGCGATCGGCCTGGTGGTGGACGATGCGATCATCGTGGTGGAGAACGTCAACCGCCACCTGGAAGACGGCATGCGGCCGATCCCCGCGGCGATCCAGGCCGCGCGGGAGTTGGGCGGACCGATCATCGCGATGACCGTGGTTCTGGTCGCGGTCTATGTGCCGATCGGCTTCCAGGGTGGCCTGACCGGCGCATTGTTCACCGAATTCGCGTTCACGCTGGTGGGCGCTGTCACCATCTCGGCCATCATCGCGCTGACGCTGTCACCGATGCTATGCTCGCGCGTACTGTCGCCGCATACCGCCGATCGCAGCGGCTGGGAGGCGCGGCTGATCGATTTCATCGACCGGCGTTTTGCCTCGATCCATCGCCGCTATGAACGGCGCCTGCGCGGCAGCCTGAATTATGTGCCGGTGACGCTGACCTTTGCCGCGATCGTGCTGGGCAGCATCTACTTCCTGTACAACACCGCGACCAGCGAACTGGCGCCACAGGAAGACGAAGGCGTTGTTATCTCCATGTCCACGCCGGCGCCGAATGCCACGCTGCAACAGAAGCTGATGTATGACGCGCAGGTCAACAAGGTGTTCCAGAGCTTCCCGGAGACCGCCCATACGTTCCAGCTCGACGTGCCCGGCCAGAACATCGGCGGCATGGTGCTGAAGCCCTGGGACCAGCGGACGCGCACCACCAATCAGTTGCAGCCGCTGCTGCAACAGCAACTGAACGGCATCGCCGGCGTTCGCGCGGTGGCGTTCCAGCCGCCGCCGCTGCCGGGATCCAACGGCCTGCCCATCCAGTTCGCCATCGAGACCACGCAGCCGTTCGACCAGTTGAACAGCGTCGCCCAGCAGTTCCTCCAGCGCGCGCGCCAGAGCGGATTGTTCATCTATATCGACAGCGACCTGAAAATCGACCAGCCGCAATCGACCGTGGTGATCAACCGGGACAAGGCGACCTCCCTCGGCCTGGACATGAATGATATCGGCGCGTCGCTCGGCGCGATGCTGGGCGGCGGCTATGTCAACTACTTCAGCCTCGATGGCCGCTCCTACAAGGTGATCCCGCAGGTAGAGCAACGCTTCCGGCTGAACACCGACCAGTTGCTGAATTACTACGTCACCACAAGCAGTGGCGCTTCGGTGCCGCTATCGACCGTGGCGCATATCGATACCAAGACGGTGCCGGAATCGATCAACCACTTCCAGCAGCTCAATGCGGCGACGATCCAGGGCGTCGCCATGCCCGGCGTCGCGCTGGGCACCGCGCTGACCTACCTGACCAACCTGGCGCACGAGACGCTGCCGCATGACTACAACATCGACTACGGCGGACTGTCGCGGCAGTACGAGCAGGAGTCGTCCGGCTTCGTCGTCACCTTCGCCTTCGCGCTGATCATCATCTTCCTGTCGCTGGCGGCATTGTTCGAAAGCTTCCGTGACCCGCTGATCATCCTGGTCTCGGTGCCGATGTCGATCGCCGGCGCGCTGCTGTTCGTCAGCACCGGCATCGGCGGCGCCACGCTGAACATCTATACCGAAGTCGGTCTGGTCACGCTGATGGGCCTGATCAGCAAACATGGCATCCTGATCGTCGAGTTCGCCAACGAGTTGCAGAAGCAGGGCCGCACCAAGCGCCAGGCGATCGAGCAAGCGGCCGGCATCCGCTTGCGCCCCATCCTGATGACCACCGCGGCGATGGTGCTGGGCGTGATCCCATTGCTGACGGCCAGTGGCGCCGGCGCGGTATCGCGCTTCGCCATGGGGCTGGTGATCGCGAGCGGCCTCGCGGTTGGCACGCTCTTCACATTGTTCGTGGTGCCAGCCGTCTATATGGTGCTCGCCGCTGATCACCATATGGTCCGGGCGGCGGACGAGGAGGTGGTGCGGGAACGCGAGCTGGTGGGTCCGCCGGTGCGTTAGCAGGCGCGGGGCCGAGCAGGAGGCACAAAGTCACAGGCCATGCCATCCGGCCCTTGGCGCATCATTCGCCGCGCGGCGTTGTGGTTGATCGTGGCCGAGGCCGCGGCGTTCATGCTCGCTGTCCTGATCGTGGCTGTCGCCACCTTCATCGAGCATCGGGCGCACCCCGATGGTGCCGCGGGTTGGAGGCCCTCGCCATTCGTCTATGCCTTGCCGGCCACAGTCGCATTGCAGGCAACGCTGCTGTTCGCCGATTTCCGCCAGGGACGCTATTTCGGCGCCGGTGATGTTGCGGCCGGGCTGGGTGCCGGGCCGGTACGACGGCGAGGCCTGATCGCGCTGCTGGGCGCGCTCGTGGTCGCCTGGGTGTTGGCCTACATCTTCATTCTCGTGCAGTTCAAGAGCGTGGCAAACTTCATCGCCAAGGACGTGACGCCGACGCCGGTGCTGCTGATGACCGGCGGACCGCTGCTGATCATCGTCCGGACGGTGCTGATTGCTGTCCTCGCGCCGCTCGCGGAAGAGCTGTTCTTTCGCGGCTGGATGTGGACGGCGCTGCGGCGGTTCTGGGGTGTGTGGTCCACAGCGCTGTGCACCGGCGGCATCTGGCTTGCCCTGCACGCGCTGGAGGGCGCGGTGCGCGTGCCGATTCTGGTGCCGACCGCGATCCTGCTGTCACTGGCGCGGCATTATGGCGAGAGCGTGCGGGCCTCGATCCCGATCCACATCGCCAACAACATGACGGCCGTGGCGGTTCAGCTCGTCGCCATGATGGCCCCGCGGTGACCCACCTGCCTATGACATTGCGAGGTCCCGGAGGGGCCGAAGCAACCTCGGTCGTGTCCCGATCGGGTTAGCCCAGGTGGGCACCAGAGGGTTGCCAGTGCCGGGCGTGGCACGTGCGACCCGAGGGGGACCCTGCGCTAACCGGACAGGCACAGGATCCCGGTGGCGCCCCGACATCCGAGCGCCCGTTCGACCGAGGTTGCCGCGTCCCGCCGCGCTTCGCGCGCGATCCTCGCAATGACAGGGGCGGCGCTATCCTCGCGGGGTCGCGCCGGTGGCCGCGTGCTCCTCCGGCGTGCGCAGCGTCAACGACAGCGCGTGCATGCCGCCGGCGAACTCGCGCGCCAGCACCTCGTGCACGGCGCGCGACCGGGCGACCCGCGGCAGGTTGGCGAAGGCCGCCGACACCAGCAGGACGTTGTAGTGTGTCTCGCCGCCGGGGCTGGCTCCCGCGTGGCCGGCGTGGCGCGCGCTGTCGTCCTGAATGCGCAGGACGGTGGGCGCAAAGGTTTCGGTCAGGGCGGCTTCCAGCCGGTCGGCGCGAGACTGCATGGGGCACATATCGGCCCATCTCCACTTGACGCCAAGCGCCAGTTGCAACTGGCTCGCCTGCGCCACATAACAGCGCCCATGACCCGACGTCCCACGCGACCCAGGGCCTATGCGCCCGACCCGGCCGCGCCGGGGCGGACCTGCGACATGCCCGCTTGCGGCGCACAAGGCGAATACCGCGCGCCCAAGTCCCGCCAGAACCTCCACGACTACTGGTGGTTCTGTCTGGAACATGTCCGCGCCTACAACGGCTCGTGGGACTACTACAAAGGCATGTCGCCGGCGGAGATCGAGGCGCATATGCGCGCCGACACCGCCTGGCAGCGGCCCTCCTGGCCGCTGGGCCGGCTGGGCAGCGCCAGCGCCTGGGAAGACGAGTCGCTGCGCGACCCGCTGCACGTGCTCTCGGCCGGGCGGGTGCGGCGTGGTCCGCCGCCGGCGTCCGATCGCGCCCCCACCGAGCTGCGCGAGCCGCTGGCGACGTTCGGCCTGAGCTGGCCCACCACGCTCGATGCCGTGAAGCTGCGCTACAAGGAGCTGGCGAAGCGACACCACCCGGATGCCAACGGCGGCAGCCGGGAATCCGAGGAGCGGCTGAAGACCATCAACCTGGCTTATGCCACATTGCGCTCCCGACTCATGCCCGAGCCACGGGTGGCCGCCGCCGGTTAAAACCCCACGAACCCCGCGCCCTTGCGCCCCGAGGCCGCGCGGTTAGACTTTTCCAGGAACATCCAGGACCCGATTGCCGATGAACAAGATTACCGCCCTCGCTGAAATGCGCCCCACCTCCGCCATCGACCTGCCGGACACCAAGGTCAACGCGCGCGAGATATTTGGCGTCGATAGCAACATGGAGGTTCCGGCCTTCTCCGTGCGCACCGAGCATGTGCCGGACATCGACGACGCTTATCGCTTCGACAAGGAGACGACGCTGGCGATCCTGGCGGGGTTCGCGTTCAACCGCCGCACGATGATCCAGGGCTATCACGGCACCGGCAAGTCCACCCATATCGAGCAAGTGGCGGCACGGCTGAACTGGCCTTGCATCCGGGTGAACCTGGACAGCCACATCAGCCGCATCGACCTGATCGGCAAGGACGCGATCGTCATCCGCGAAGGCAAGCAGGTGACCGAGTTCCGCGAGGGTATTCTGCCGTGGGCGCTGCAGCACGCCTGCGCTCTGGTGTTCGATGAATACGACGCGGGACGGCCCGACGTGATGTTCGTGATCCAGCGCGTGCTGGAGGTGGAAGGCAAGCTGACATTGCTCGACCAGAACCGCGTCATCCGCCCGCATCCATCGTTCCGGCTGTTCTCGACCGCGAACACGGTGGGGCTGGGCGATACCACGGGCCTCTATCACGGCACGCAGCAGATCAACCAGGGCCAGATGGACCGCTGGAACATCGTCGCCACGCTGAACTACCTGCCGCACGGCATGGAGACCGAGATCGTGCTGGCGAAGATGGGCATCGACCCGGCCGACACCGCGATGAAGAAGCGGGTGGAGAGCATGGTGGCGCTGGCTGATCTGACTCGCGCCGGCTTCATCAATGGCGACATCTCCACCGTGATGTCGCCGCGCACGGTCATCACCTGGGCGGAGAATGCGCGCATCTTCGGCAGCGTCGGCTTCGCCTTCCGCGTGACGTTCCTGAACAAGTGCGACGAGGCCGAGCGCGCGACGGTGGCGGAATACTACCAGCGCTGCTTCAACGAGGAGATCCCGACGGGCGGGTTCACGACGAGGAAGTAGGGAGACAAGAATTCCCCCTCCCCTTGCGGGCGGGGGTTAGGGAGAGGGGTCGCAGCAAGTCTCTCAAGTCTGACCCCTCCCCCTAACCCCCTCGCACAAGTGGAGGGGGAGTCGTATTCGCTATGAGCGCCAGCAAGCAGGACAACGCCAGGACCGAGGAATTCAAGCGCGCCACCGCCGGCGTGTTGCGCGCGATCGCCGAGCAATCGGATGTGCAGGTGGCATTCCAGCCCGGGCCCTCGGGCCTGTCCGGCAAGCGTGCCCGCCTGCCGCTGCCCACGCGCGCCTTGCCGGCCGCGGAGATGGCGCGGCTGCGTGGCGCCTCCGACGCGCTCGGCCTGCGGCTGCGCCACCACGACGACGCCGTCCACACCGCTCGCATGCCCGCGCGCCGCGAGGCAAAGGACGTGTTCGATGCGCTCGAGCAAGCGCGCGTCGAATGTGTCGGCTCGCGGCACATGTCGGGCGTCGCCGCCAATCTGCGCGCCAAGCTCTCCGAGGAATGCGAGGCCGAAGGCTACGACCGCATGACCCGCAAGGACCAGTTGCCGATCGCGGCGGCCTTGTCGCTGTTGGCGCGTGAGCAAATGTCGGGGCAGGACTCGCCGGCGGCGGCGCAGCGGATTCTCAATCTCTGGCGCGATACGCTTGGACCGCAGGCCGACCTGGCGTTGGCGGAGATGAAGGTCAACCAGGCGGACCAGCGTGCCTATGGCCGCGCCGCGCGCAGGCTTCTCGCGGCATTGGATCTGGCCGAGGCGGAGGCCGACGCCGAACCCGACGACCAGACCGAGGAAGGCGAAGACGGCGGCGAGCAATCCGGTCAGCAGGACCAGTCCCAGGACGGCGATGGGCAGAGCGAGTCCGAATCCGAGTCCATGCTCGGTGCCAACCCGGAGGAGATGGAAGGCGACGCTGCCGACGACGAAGGCACCGAATCCGATGAGGAGGCCGCCATCGCCGAGGGCGACGACCGTCCCGGCGGCCCGCAGCCGCGACGCGAACGCCCCAACGTGGACGATTCGGCGGTCTACCGTGCCTATACGCGGCAGTTCGACGAGGAAGTGGAAGCAGAAGAGCTGTGCGATCCCGATGAACTGTCGCGGCTGCGCCAGCAATTGGATCAGCAGTTGCAGCATCTGCAAGGCGTGATCTCGAAACTCGCCAACCGCCTGCAGCGGCGCCTGCTGGCGCAGCAGACCCGGGCCTGGGAGTTCGATCTCGACGAAGGCTTGCTCGATGCGGGCCGGCTGTCGCGCGTCGTGGTCAACCCGTTGCAGGCGCTGTCCTACAAGCGCGAACTCGATATGGAGTTCCGCGACACGGTGGTGACGCTGCTGATCGACAATTCCGGCTCGATGCGCGGGCGGCCGATCACCGTGGCGGCGATGTGCGGCGACATTCTCGCGCGCACGCTGGAACGCTGCGCGGTGAAGGTGGAAGTGCTGGGCTTCACCACGCGCGCCTGGAAGGGCGGGCAAAGCCGCGAGCGCTGGGTGCAGGACGGCAAACCGCGCAATCCCGGCCGGCTGAACGACCTGCGTCATATCGTCTACAAGGCGGCCGATGCGCCATGGCGGCGGGCCCGCAAGAACCTCGGCTTGATGCTGCGCGAGGGCCTGCTGAAGGAGAACATCGACGGCGAGGCGCTGCTGTGGGCGTACCGTCGCCTGCTGGTGCGGTCAGAGCATCGCCGCATCCTGATGGTGATCAGCGACGGCGCGCCGGTGGATGATTCGACGCTGTCGGTGAACCCGGGCAACTACCTGGAAAAGCACCTGCGCGAGGTGATCCGCGATATCGAGAACAGGGACCAGGTGGAGCTGATCGCGATCGGCATCGGCCACGACGTGACGCGCTACTATCGCCGCGCGGTGACGATCGTGGACGCGGAAGAACTCGGTGGAACGATGATGCAGAAGCTGACCGAATTGTTCGATGAGGATGCCGCGGCGGCCTGGGCGCGCATGGCGAGCGAGCGAGCCGCGATCGTGGTGTAGGCTGCGCCGCCAGTTGCCGCGGTCACCGTTGCCATGCCAGCCGCCAACCTGTTCATCTTCGCGCGCTTCCACGCCCGCGATGGCCAGACCGAGGCCGTCGCCGCCGCCTTGCGCGCGGTCATCCCGCCAACGCGCGCCGAGCTCGGCTGCCTCGGCATCGACGCCTTCCGCTCCACGCGTGACCCGCAACTGTTCTTTATTCATTCGCGCTGGAGCGATGAGGCCGCGTTCGAGACACACGCGACGCTGCCGCACACGGTGCGGTTCATCGCAATCGTGCAGACGTTGATCGACCATCCGTTGGACGTTACTCGGACGCAGCCACTCGGGTAACGCCAAGGCGCAAAGAGCTGGGCCGCGCCGGCGGCTACCATGCACCGGGCAACGCTAACGACATCGGGCAACGCTAACGACATCGGGCAACAGTAACGCCCGCCCTGCCGTCAGCTCGCTATTCCGCCGCCAGTGCCAGCTCCGCGGTCGCCGGCCGCAGCCACACCGCCGTGTCGTGGAACACCGCGCCACCCATCGGCGGGGCCGGATCGTCGCTGGTCAGCGCGTTGATGCCGATGCCACCTTCGAACGCCTCGCTCGGCCAGATGCTCTCCGATACCAGCACGCCTGGCTGCATACCCTCCACGATGCGCGCATGCAGCACCACCGCGCCGCGTGCGTTGCCCAGTGCCACGCGCTCGCCGTCGGCAATGCCCAGCCGCGCCGCGTCGTCCGCGGACAGCATCACCGTGGGACGTCCCTCGCGCTTCCGGCCCGATGCCATCTCGGTGAAGCTGGTATTGAGATAGTTGCGTGCCGGCGAGGTCATCAGCCGGAATGGACGGTCGGGACCGGTCGCATCGATCGTCGCCATATGGTCTGGCAGCCGCGGCATCATGCCGCGCTTGTCGCCCATCGCCGTCCAGTCCGGCGCGAACGCGAACCGTCCGCCGGCACGCGGGAAGCCGGTGAGGAAATGCGCTTGCTCGAATGGCAATGCGCAATCGATCCATTTCTCGCGCAGCACCGTCGCCGCATCCGGCCGTCCGGAGGTGCGCAACGTCGCGTCGATCATCTCCATCGCCGTCATGTCGAAGCCCGGATGGCGCGCGCCCAGCCGCGCCGCGAGGCCCTGCAGCACTTCGTGATTTGACCGGCACTCTCCCGGTTGCTCGATCAGCTTGGGACCGATCTGTAGATGCGTATGACCGCCCGCCTGGTACAGGTCGTCATGCTCCATGAACATTGTCGCCGGCAGCACGACGTCGGCCCACCGCGCCGTCTCGGTCATGAATTGCTCGTGCACGCACACGAACAAGTCGTCGCGCGCGAAGCCACGGCGGACGCGGTTGCTGTCGGGACAGACAGTGACTGGATTCTGGTTCTGGATCAGCAGCGCATGCACCTGGGGCCCATCGCCGAGTTCCGACCGATCCCCCGTCAGCACGCTGCCGATCCTGCTCATGTCGAGCTCCCGCACACTGAGGTCGCGTGCGTCGAGGCCTTCGATCAGCGTCTTGTCGATTTGGTACATGCCGCGATTGGACCACAGCGCACCGCCGCCTTCGTATTGCCACGCACCGGTGACGGCGGGCAGGCAGGTGACCGCGTGCATGTTCGCTGCGCCATTGCGGCTGCGCGCGAAGCCATAGCCGCAACGGATGAAGCTGCGCTGGGTGCGGCCATAGAGCGCCGCGAAAACCTCGATCTGCTGCCCTGATAGCCCGGTGATCGCAGCGGCCCAGTCCGGACCGCGCGCTTGCAGATGCGCTTCCAGTTCCTCGGGGCAGTCGGCATGGCGCGCCATGTAGTGGCGGTCGGCATAGCCGTCGCGAAACGCCACGTGCATCACGGCACAGGCCAGCGCACCGTCGGTGCCGGGACGCGGCGCCAGATGCAGATCCGCCACCGCCGCGGTGGGCGAGCGATACGGGTCCACCACCACCAGCTTCGCGCCGCGCTGCTTCCGCGCGCGGGCGATGTGGGTCATCACATTGACCTGGGTGGAGACCGGATTGCCGCCCCACATCACGATCAGGTCCGACTTCGCCATCTCGCGCGGATCGACGCCCCGGCTCTGACCGATGCCCGCCTGCCATCCCGCTTCCGGCAGCGACGTACAGATCGTCAAATTCTGTCGCGAGTAGCGCATCACATGGCGCAGCCGGTTGATGCCGTCGCGCTGCACCAGCCCCATCGTCCCGGCATAATAGAACGGCCACACCGCTTCCGCGCCGTGTTTCGCCGCGACGCCTGTGAATGCGGCGGCGACACGGTCTAGCGCCTCGTCCCAGGAGATGCGGCGGAACTGACCGGAGCCTTTCGGACCGGTGCGCAGCAGCGGATGGGTCAGCCGATCCGGGTGATGGATGCGCTCCGCATAGCGCGCAACCTTCGTGCAGATCACGCCGGCGGTATAGCTGTTGTCCGCCGCGCCATGCACGACGCCGATGCGGCTGCCGTCCAGCACCTCCACTTCCAGAGCGCAGGTGGAAGGGCAGTCGTGCGGACACGCGGAATTGCGAATGATGCGGGATGCCTGCATGGCGCAAGGCTAGCCCGTCCGATGCGCCATTGGCAAAGCCGCCGCGCCAGAGGCTTTGCCGCATACCCCGCCGGTTCCGCGGTCGGGGATCCAGCGCAGAGCAATCCGCTGTGGCATGGTCTCCGCCCTTGGAAACCGCAGCGGTTTGCGCTTTGCTTTCCCGATGCGGAGGATCGTCCTCGATCACGAAACCGATTGGCTAGGTTGGCGCAACGCCACTCGTGCGCTGGTGCTGGCGAACGTGCCGCCGGAAGACGTGAATTGGACCGTTCGCGCGCATCCGCATGATGGTTCGCACGAACTGCCCGACGGCAGCGGCAGCTTCAATGTCCCGCGCGCGCTGATCTCCGTGGCCGCGCTCGCCTTCCAGGCGCGCGAGCCCGAGCGCTTCGCCTTGCTCTACCGCCTGGTCTGGCGTGCCAATAGCGGCGAGAAGCTGCTTGAGAAGACGGATGATGCAGAATTGCGCCGCGCCCAGGGGCTCGCCTACGCGGTGCGAGCCGAAGCGCACAAGATGCGCACCAACATCCGCTTCCTGCCGGTGGAGGAGGATCGCTATCTCGGCTGGTACGCGCCGGCGCATTACGTGCTGGAGGCCAACGCCCAACTCATCGCCCACCGCTTCCCGCAAATCACGTTCTCGATCCTGACGCCGGACGGCAGCGCGCATTGGCAGGATGGCATGCTGAGTTTCGGTGCCGGCCACGCGCAGGTGGCGGACGACACGGCGTTGGAGCAATGGTGGGCCGCGCATCACGCGAAGCTGCTGCGTGAGTCGCGGGCTGGTTCTTCCGTGCCGGAAGCTGAGGCACTCGATGAAGCGCCGCGCGCGCCCGACCGGCCGCCGATTGCCCCGGTGGTGTTGTCGCAGCAGGCCGACCCACAGCTTATGGCGGCGACCCGCGAAGCCGGCGATTGCCGGCGCTGCCATCTGTTTGAACTCGCGACGCAGACGGTGTTTGGCGAAGGTCCCGCCGACGCACCGGTGATGTTCATCGGCGAGCAACCGGGCGACCAGGAAGACGTGATCGGCCGGCCGTTCGTGGGACCCGCCGGTCAGATCATGGACCGCGCCATGGAGGAGGCCGGCATCGATCGCCGCACCGTCTACATCACCAACGCTGTGAAGCACTTCAAATTCACTCCGCGCGGCAAGCGGCGCATTCACCAAACACCCGAGGCGCCGGAGATCCAGGCCTGCCGCTTCTGGCTGGACGTCGAGCGGGTGCAGTTGCAGCCGAAACTCCTGGTGCTGATGGGCGGCACGGCGGCGCGCGCCGTGATGGGACGGCCGGTGACGATCACCCGCGAGCGCGGCCGCCCGATCAGGCTGGAAGGCGGCCAGACGGCGTTCGTGACGGTGCATCCGTCGTTTCTGCTGCGGGTGCCCGACGAGGAAGCCAAGGCGCGCGAGTATCGGGCGTTTGTGCGGGACCTCGAGGCGGTGCGGAAGATGTTGGCGACGATGTAGAGAACGCGGCGCGCGGGATGAGGCAGCGCGGGGCGGGCCGTCGTTCGCGCCTCGCACTTCACCCTGAGCGGCCTCCCCGCCACTCTCTTCCATCGGTATACCCACGGCCGGAAGCGTTCCCATACCCATCGCCCGGAGCCGACTGGCGCGCGGCCGCGGGGGAGGCATCCTGCCCGTTTCATATTGAGACCATTTGAGACACGGACTGGACGGTCTCGGCAACAGCAATGCAGGAGGCTGCCGCCAGCAGACCGCCCTGATCCGGACCGCGCATGTTCGACAAACCGCGAGAACGGGACCGGACGACGGCCGATAGGTAGCCGCCCTCCTTGCACCGCCGCGCGATCGGCGCCGTTCCTCAGCCCGAGACCCGGACCCGAGCACTTGGGATGATGAAACTCTCGGCAATCAGCCGGAGGCGCTGATCCTCGTGGTGCAACAGCGCGGCGCGCAATGCGTGAATGGCCGCGCCCGTTGCCGTCTGGCTCCACAGCCAGTCGCCCAATTGCCGGCTCGACGGATTGGCAGCGCCAGCGGCCGCGGCTTCCAATGCGTAGGCTTTGAGATCGTCGACCGCGAAGCGCAACAGCAACGGAGCAGAGAAGCCCTCGCGCGGGCTGACGGGGTTGTTCTCGCGTAACCACTCGGCAACGTAATGGGCCGCATCCGCAATCTTCAATCCGCTGACGCCGACCGTGGTGCGGCGATGCCGCGCCTGCCAGTGCTGATGGGCATGGCGTAGCGCTGCCACCTCCGCCTCCAGACTCGAGGCGAGCGACGCGCCATCGCTGCCGCCCGGTATCGCCGGTGGCTGCCAGGCGGGATCTGGTTGCGCGCGCGGATCGTCGTCGGGGAAATCCTCCAGCAGCACCGGACCATCGCTCCGCTCAAGCAACCGCAGGGCCGCCAGCAAAACGCGACGCTGGAACGCCGGATCGCTGGGAGGGCCGAACGGCCGCCCAAGTTCGAATGGCACCCAGAGCGCGCGCGGCGGCCTGGTATTCTCGGTCTGCGGCCGGATCAGGCTGATCGCGACCGTCGCCAGGCCTTCCGCTTCGAGATAGTGTCCGAGCGCGCTCACGGCGCGCGTGCAGACGGGTCAGACGGGGGTGAGCAAGACGGAATCCACCGCTTCCTGCTTGAGGCGCCCGGCGAGTTCGCGCGCGTGCGGCTCCATCCCCAGCGGATCGGCCGCGCCCATGAAGGAATAATGCCTGGCGGCGAGGCCGCCGATCGCGCCCTCTTCTGCGAGCTCCGTCATCCGGTCGCGCGGGAATACGACGTTCCAGTCTTCTTGCAGTCCCGTGCGGTCGAAGTTGACCGATATGTGGCTGGTGAGCAGGTCTTCCCAGGCGATGTCGCCGGGCACCACCCGATAGTCGGTGTCGCGGCCACGGAACGGTTCGGTGCCGCGGCGGAACAAGCCGGCCGAGGAGACGATCGCGATGTTCCGCTGCGCCAACGGCGGACCTGACACGAAGGGCGTCGTCTCGAACTTCGGGCACTCGACTTCGGCCAGCCGTTTGGCCTGCGTCGGTGGCAGATCGGACAGTCGGGTCACTGCGGTCTCCGTTCGGGTTCAAGATCGCCGGTCATGCTGCGCACGTGCTCGGCGGGAGTGCAAGGGGCGTTGGCGTCAACCGAAATCGCGGCCGTGATAGACCTCGTCAAGTGCGAGCGTGATGCCGAATTCCGGCGGGCGAATCGGTCCGGCCGCGTCGGGAGTTTCCCGGCGCCATTCCGGTTCACCAGGTTCACGCCAGAATGCGTGGAACGATCTGCTCTCCAATTCAACGACGATATGGCGGAAGCTCGAGGGGACCGACTCGTACTCGTGGATCCTCCCCGCGTCGCTCGACCGATGGATTGCTCTCACCGGGCTTGCAACGAAGGCAGGATGGGAGGACATTATGTTTTCGACACGGACTGGCATCGGAACAAATGATGGATTTGAATGATAGGTCAATGAGCAATGCCCTTGGTCAGCGAATTCGCCGGGCCGAGAGAGGGAAGGGCTGACGCAGACGGAGCTCGCCAGGAAGGTCGGCGTAACGCCGGCGTCGGTGTGGACTTGGGAATCAGGGGGCAGCATCAACGATGCCAATAGAAGAAAACTGGAGAGAGTTCTGGGGCCACTGTCCAGCGTCCCATTTACGTTGGCAAGGGAGAGATTATATCGATTCGACCTGGTCAGCATTTCAACAAATTCTGGTTTAAGAGCACTGTTGTTGAATATGGGTCATACATCGAGGTGACGGACAAAGCAGTTGCGTCATCAGCTTGAGCAGACGATGATAAGGTTCCTCAAATCGAATGCAGTTATCAACAAGCAGTCGACACAAGATTTCGATGATGATTAGCAAAGTAGGTCCTGCGCACAGAGTCGGCCTCGGATCTACGACAATGTCCTTCCCCACAAATTGAGTACGGTCGCCGCCCGAAACGTCGTGATCTCGCCTGGCCGGAATTCTCCAATACCGGCGACACCGATTTGCAGTGGTGACTCGCACCCCGCCGTCACGCGCGGCGAAGCCTGGCTGGGGCGCTCGACCCAACGGTTGGCAGTGAAGTCCAG
>DATJNA010000120.1:0-5420 GCA_035508435.1 Acetobacteraceae bacterium
TGTCTGGTCGCCGGCCGCCAGGCGCATCGCCGTGCAACCACCGATCACGCGGCCGGCGCCACCGCTGGCCGAAGCCGGGCCGGCGTCGGGCACGAGCGCTTCCGTGCCGCCGGTTGCCGCGGCAACGGCCGTGCCGCCGGAATCGGCAGCAGCCTCCGCGGCGTCGGTGCCCGCAACATCCTCTGCGCCGCCAGCGCCCGCAACGGCAGCCGTGGCGTCGGTGCCCGCGACATCCCCTGTGCCGCCAGCGCCCGCAACCGCAGCCGTGCCGGCGGTGCCCGCGACATCCTCTGTGCCGCCAGCGCCGGCAACGGCAGCCGTGCCGGCGGTGCCTGTCACGCCGGCCGTGCCGCCGGAGCGGGCGATACGAGCCGTGCCGCCGGAGCCGCCATCAGGCTCCGTCTCGTCACTGCCGGCGACAGCCGCCGTGGCGCCGCAGCCGGCACCGGCAGCGGCGCCCAACTGGGGAGCGGCGCCGGCACCGCCACGCGCCGCCGCGACTGTACCGGCGACGGCCCCGCCGCCTGCAATGGTGGGAATGGCGATGCCCCCACCGGCCGCGCTGCCGGTTTCGCCGCCGGTCGCGGGTGTGGCGCCGCCCACCGTGCCACCGCCTTCCGCCGCTGTGGCGCCGCCCGCGGCGCTGCCGCCGGCTTTCACCATCCTGACCGCCGACCAGGCGGCGATCGACGCCGATCGCCCGGCCGGCATGACGGTATTCCGTTTCGCTGACGACCCATCAATCGTGGTGCTGGATTTCGCGTCGTTGCGCGCGCAGGGGCTGATGCTGAACCGGGTCGCGGCGTTCGTGGAAAAAGCGGCGGCGCCGCGCGACTACGTGTTGAACGATGCGCAACTGAACGCGCTGATCCGGGCCGGCGGCGACACGATGGAGACCTTCTATTACGGACACGACTACAGCGCGGCGTCGCTGGCGCGGTTCTTCGCGGCCGCGGCACAGCAGAATATCCGGCTGCGTCCGCAGGAGGAGGCGCTGCACCGCTTGCTCGATCAACTGGGATGGCTGGCGCCGGGCGTTCGCGCGGCGCTGATCTCGGTGCCCCGGGTCGGCGCCAATGCCACCGTCACACCGGAGGCGCGGCGCGTCATCCTGCGGCTGGAACTGGCGCACGGCGCCTATTTCAGTGATCCGCTCTATGCCGCCTATGTGCATGCGTTCTGGGGCCTGGCGCTGAGCGATGCCGAGCGCGAGGCGATCCGTCGCTTCCTCAGAGCCGAGGAATACGATGCGCGCGATCCGGCCTTGGTCGAGAACGAGATGCAGGCCTATCTGATGTTCACGCGCGACTCCGAATTCTTCACCCCGGCGGACATCGACATGACGCCGCGGCGGCTGGCAGAGCTGCAAGATAGTTTCCACAGCAACATGCCGCATGGCTGGCTGCGCGAGCTGTTGGGCAGGGCGATGCAGCAGCAGTCGGCTTCGCGGCGGTGAAACCGACGATCGGCGGGGCTGGGTCGGCGGCGCGTCGGTGCGAGATCGCAGACCAGCTTCACCACGCAGACACGAAGCTGCGGCCAAGGCCCGGCAGTCTCCGCCCACCGCGGAGAATCGCATTGGCAGCGATGTTGGTATGGATTCGAATTCTCACAGACTCGCAGGCAAGGCAAATTGCATTGGTAAATCCTTGCTTCGTGTCCTGGTGACCTCGTGGTGAATCTGCAACGCCGAAGCGAGCCGCACCGGTCTGACACCAATCACATCGCGGTGCCGGGCATGCGTTCGGCCGTCGTGCTGCGCCTGCCCAACCACCGGTCAGTCATCGCGCCTCAAATTGCGCGCCACGGCGCGCCGATCCACTCGCGCAAATGCTCCAGCAGTTCGTGGTCGGGCGTCTTCACCAGGTCCTTCGCCACGCGTCCCACCACCATCGCCGCCGTATGCGCGTCCAGCTCATGCTCGATCTGGCGCAGGCAGTGCGCGGGCGCCACCAGCACCAGGCGGTCGAACGCGCCCTCGCCGGCCGCGACACCGATTTCGTCGGCGACGATGTCGGCGAAGCGCAGCTTTTCCATCTCATGCGGATCGTGCCGCGGCGTGACGCCGTGGCTGCCGGGCCGGGCGCTTTCGAACACACGGCCGGGCCGATCGGAACCAAGTTCGTGCGATTCCAGATGGGCGCTGGCGGAATCGAAGCTGCGCACGGTGCGCAGCACGTTGTCGGTATCCGCCATGACGAAGCGGGCATGCGCGCCGTCAGCGATGAGGAAGCAAAGTCCGCTGTTGTAGGGCATGGGTGGAACTCCGTTGTTCAATGCGCCATCAGCACCGGCAGGCCGGCCGCGCGCAGCACGCGCCGGGTGACGCCGCCGAACACGGCTTCGCGCATCCGGGAATGGCTGTAGCCGCCCATTACCAGCAGATCGGCGCCGGCGTCCGTCGCCGTGCCCAGCAGCACCTCCGCGGTGTCGGACCCGGGCGGCACGATCTTCAGCGTGGTCGCCCGGTTCTGCCACAGCAGTGCATGGCTGAGCCGCGCCGCGGCGCCGGTGTCGCGGGCGACATCTTCCTGCACCGCGATCACGGTGATCGCCTCTGCGCCTGGCAACATGGGCAATACGGCAGCGACCGCGCGCGCCGCCTCCGGCGTGTCCTTCCACGCGATGGCGATGTGGCGGCCGATATGTTCCGGCGATTGCTCTGGCGCGATCAGCAGGGGGCGGCCGCTGTCCAGCAAGACCGCCTCGAGCAAATCCAGGGTGACGGCTTCGCCATCGGCGGCACGGCCAAGCACGGTCAGGTCCGCGGTGCGGGCTCGGGCGGCCAGCAACCGCGCTTCGTCACCGGTCTCGACCCGGAAGCTGGCGGAGGGCGCGCCGCCCAGTGGACGATCGGTCAGGGGCACTTGCTCACCGGCACAGAACGCCCGCACCGCCTCATGGGCGCGGCGGTGGCGAGCGTCGATGTCGCGTTGCAGCCCTTCGATCACCGCGCCAATGCCGGCGCCGGCGCCATAGTCGCCCGCCGACATGGCGATCATCAGCATCTGGGCATCGAGGCGGACATGCAGGAAATGCAGATGTCCCGCTGACTGGCGCGCCAACAGCAGCGCGGTGCGGAATGCCGCGTCGTGCACCTGGGTACCGGGCGCGGGAACGAGGATGTAGCGAAACATGGGGCCTCCGAATCGCCCCGCAGTTTGCCGCCGATCGGCGCCGGCGACGTTGATCTGGGTCAACGTTGCATGCATTCGCGTTCACGACGGGCACGCGGTGGCGCCTGTGGCGCAAGCGACGATTGGGACGGCCAGGGCGACGGACGCGGGAATGGGCGCGGGCGACGGGGGGATCCGCGCCGGCGACGGGGAGATCCGCGCCGGCGACGGGCGAGGGGATGCGCGCCGGCGACGGGCGAGGGTATGCGCGCGGGCGACGGGCGGGGATCCGGCGGGTCGGCCTGGCGATGGGGGGGATCCGCGCGGCGGCAGGAGGTTTACGCCGCGTCATGGGACCGCCACACTCCCACCTCTGCCGCACCGGTGCGAACCGTTTGGTCGCCAAAAAGGGGGAATGTCCGCCGTCATGCCCGCATCAGGATCCCGCTTCTCCGGCCTCACCCCATTGCTCTCGCCGCGCTCGATCGCCGTGCTCGGCGCCTCGTCGGACCCGACCCGCATTGGCGGCCGGCCGATCGCCTACCTGACGACGCAGGGGTTCAAGGGCGCGATCTATCCGGTGAATCCCAATCGTTCCGAAGTGCAGGGGGTGAAGGCGTATCCCAACGTCGCCGCGCTGCCGGAAACACCGGACGTGGCGATCGTCGCGGTCGGCGCGGAGATCGCGCCGCAGGCGGTGGAGGACCTGGCGAAGCGCGGCTGCAAGGCGGCGCTGATGTTCACCGCCGGGTTCGCGGAAGTGGACGAGAACGGCGCGCGGATTCAAGCGCAGATGGTGGCGAGCGCGCGGCGCTACGGGATGCGGATCCTCGGTCCCAATTGCCTCGGCGTGTTCGACGCGCGCACCGCATACTATGCGACGTTCTCCACCTCGTTCGATTCCGGCTGGCCGGTGCTGGGGCGCATCGGCATCGCCTCGCAGTCCGGCGCCTATGGCACGCATCTCTACACGCTGGCGCGCAACCGCGCGATCGGTGCGTCGCTCTGCATCATGACCGGCAACGAGGCAGACGTGACGGTGGGCGAATGCATCGGCTGGCTGGCCGAGAATCCCGAGATCGACGTGATCGCGACCTACCTGGAAGGCATTCGTGAATCGCCCAGCCTGATCGCCGCACTGGAAACCGCGCGCGCGGCGAAGAAGCCGGTGATCATGCAGAAGGTCGGCCGCAGTGAACTGGGCGGCAAGGCGGCGAAGTCGCACACCGCATCGATCGCCGGCGACGACGCGGTGACCGAGGCGGTGATGCGCGAATTCGGCGTGGTGCGGGCACGCAATTCGGAGGAGATGCTGGACATCGCGCATACCGCAACCCGGAAAATCTATCCGGTGAAGAACACGCTTGGTGTGATCACCGTCTCGGGCGGGGCCGGCGTGCTGATCAGCGATGTCGCCACCGATTGCGGCCTGGCGATGCCGGAAATGCCGGCGGCGACGCAGGACTATCTGCGCGGGCTGGTGCCGTTCTGTGCGCCGCGCAATCCGGTGGATGCCACCGCCCAGGTCGGCAACGACGTCACGCTGATCTACAAATTCGCCGAGGCGGTGCTGCGCGACGGCGGCTACAAGTCGATCCTGGGGTTCTTCAGCATGACCGCCTCGTCGCGCCGCTGGCCGCTGACGCGCGAGCAATTGAACCTGGCGCGGGCAAAATATCCTGACCGGCTGTATGCGCTGTCGATCATCGCGCCGCGCGATCGCATCGCGGAACTGGAGGACGACGGCTGGATCTGCCACGAGGACCCGACGCGTGCCGTGGTCGCGATCGATGCGATGGGCAGGTTCGGCGAGGCGTTCGCCGCGCCGCCGGGCGCGCCGCCGCCCTCGGTGCACGCGGTCACGCTGCCCGACGCCACGCCTTCGGAAGCCGAGGCCAAGCGTTTGCTCGCCTCGGCCGGCATCCTGTCGGCGCCGGAGCAAGCCTGTGGCAGCGCCGAGGAAGCGGCGGTGGCAGCGGAGCAATTCGGCTTTCCGGTGGTGATGAAGATTGTTTCCCCCGACATCCTGCACAAATCGGAGATCGGCGGCGTCTTGCTCGGCGTTGCCGATCTGGCGGCGGTGCGCGACGGCTACGACCTGTTGCTCGCGCGGGCGAAGCGCGCGGCGCCGGCGGCGCGCATCGAGGGCGTGCTGGTGGCGAAACAACTGCAAGGCGGGGTGGAGTGCATCCTGGGCATCCACCGCGATCCGGTGTTCGGCCCGATCGCGATGTTCGGCCTGGGCGGCATCTTCGTCGAGGTGATGAAGGACGTGGTGTTCCGCCGCTGCCCGTTCGGCGCCGA
>DATJNA010000121.1:0-3901 GCA_035508435.1 Acetobacteraceae bacterium
GAAATTGCCCAGCAGATTGTTCAGCCAATCGAGGCAATAGAAGATCGGCCGCGCCAGCAGGTAGAACCAGCCGAAATCCACCGCCTTGCCGAAATAGGGAATCTGGTATTGCGCCTGGTAGCGGTCCAGCAGCGTCAGTACCTTGGCGCCGGCGAAGGTGTGCCAGGGCATGCTCGCCGTGGCGCCGGGCGCGACAGTCGTGGGATCCTGCGCGATGTAGCCCACCTGATAGGCGCCATCGCCGCTGTCAATATAGCGGAACGTGAGCTGTAGCTGCTGCGATTGGTCCGGCACCAACGCGGTAAGCCAGTATTTGTCGGTGATTCCGGCCCAGCCTCCGGCCGAGGTTTCGTCATAGGCGACGCCGTCATGCTTCTTGGCGTCCGACTTCGCCGTCGCATAGGTCATGCTGTGCAGCGTGCCCTTGGCGACGCCGGTCAATCCCTGGCTGACGCCGCCATAGAGCGAGGTGAAGCCCTCATTCTTGGGCGTGTAATCGCGGCGGACACGCGCCCACGGATACAGTTTCACCGGTTGGCCGGAGGCGTTCTTCACCTGCTGCACAACGTCGAACATGTAGTCGTCGTCGACCGACAGCCGAAGCTGGAAGGTGACGCCCTGGCCGTTGTCCCAGGACAATGCGACCGGGTGACCGGGGCTGAGCGCCCCCGGCGAGGCGGTCCAGACCGAATCGTTGTCCGGCACCTTGGTGGTGCTGCCAGGATCGGTGGCCCAGCCATACTGGATGTAATAGGGCGTCGCCGTGGACAGCGGATCCAGCAATTGGACGTGCGGTGAATCCGGCGCCAACGTGTCACGGTAGTCGTTCAGCGTCAGATCATCGACGCGCGCGCCAAGCAAGCTGATCGAGCCGGTCAGGCGCGGAGCATCGATCCGGAGGCGGGGGACATTCTTTGGTGCCGTGGTCGCGGCGGCCTGAGCCGCGGCGGTTGCGGCAGGCGCGGGTGCCGCCGGCGCCGGCGGCTGGTTGGCGGCGACATGGGCCGGCGGCGTCGGGGCCGGCGGATGCGGCAAATGCGGCGCCACGAAATATTCGAAGCCGAGCAGGATCGCGATCGAAAGGGCGATCGCGAGGATGAGGCGCTGCTGGTCCATCAAACCCTCTTGCTGTCGCCCGCCGGATCGGCGGGCGGTACCGGATCATAGCCGCCATCGCACCAGGGATTGCAGCGCAGGATTCGGCGTGCGGCGAGGCCGCTGCCGCGGAGAGCGCCATGGGTGCGCAGGGCCTCGATCGCAAAATCGCTGCAACTCGGCCAGAAGCGGCAGTTGGCGCCGATGACCGGGCGGATGGTCCATTGGTAGGCGCGCACGGCGCCCACCGCGACCTGGGCGGGCAGGCTCATCGCACGCCTGCCCTGGCGAGCGCTTGCTCGAGGTCCGCCCGCAGCGCGGCGAAATCGCGGGAGCGGGTGGCGTCGCGGCCGATCACCACGAGGTCCACGCCGGTCAGCCCCCGATCCCGCAGCAGGAGGCGGGCGGCTTCCTTCAGGCGGCGGCGGGTACGATTGCGAATCACGGCGTTGCCGACCTTCTTCGTCACGGTGAAGCCCACGCGGGCCGGGGCATCATCGCCCCGCTGCAACGCTTGCAGCACCAGCCCGGGCATGGCCGCCTTCCGCCCCTTGGCGGCGACGCGCAGAAAGGCGGCGCGGCGTCGCAAACGGTCGGGGCGGGTCGGCATGGGCGGCCTCCTGTTGGTCCGGAGCCGACGCGGCCGCGCCGGCCCGCGGCTCAGGCGGACAGGCGCTTGCGGCCCTTGGCCCGGCGGGTGGCCAGCACCTTGCGTCCACCGACAGTGGCCATGCGGGCGCGGAAGCCGTGCCGGCGCTTACGGACCAGCTTCGACGGTTGATAGGTGCGCTTCACGAGGCTGTGCTCCGGTCGGGGGTAACATGCGCAGGCGCCGTCGCGCCCATGGGGCGGTTCGCCGCAAGCGGCGGCTTATAGGGTCGGGGTCGGGGGGCGTCAACGTTATTCCCGACAGCCGAACATTGCTGGCAGCCACCCATGAGGCCGGGTTGCCCGGTCGTCGGCAAGGTGAAACCCATTGCGAGCGACGCATCAGGTTGCGAGCGACGTGTCAGGCATTCACGGTTCGTTAGGACTTCGGCGCTATTTGTGCCGGAATGGTCAATACGGTCCATGCAGGACTGGCAACGGGCGGCCCCGCGGACGCCGCAACCGGGCATCGCGGTCATCGCCATCCCCCGATCCACCAGCAGGGGGCCGCCACCTTCCAGCAGATCCTGCTGCGTGCGTTCCAGGGCAAGGTGGCGACAGGCCGTTTCATGGGCGCGGTGCACCGCGCGATCGCCCGCATCCCGACCCAGGCTCCCGCCAAGCCGACTCCGAGCGTGCCAGCCACCTCGACCGAGGCACTCAGCCAGGCGATGGCGCTGGAAGGTGTGCCTGCCTCCTGGCAACCCAGCCTCGCTTTCATCATGGCGCAGGAATCGGGCGGCAGGGTCGGGGCGCAGAGCCCGATCCACTCGGCACGCGGCCTCTTTCAGCTCATCGCGGCCAACTATCGCTACAATCCGCGCGGCACCGCCTCCTTCGGCAACGCGGTGGAGGAGGCGCAAGGCGGCATCCGATACATCCGCGCCCGCTACGGCACCGCGGACAATGCGGCCGCCTTCTGGCGCCAGCACCACTGGTATTGAGTGCCCGCCGCAGGACAGCCCGGATTCCGGCTCTGACGCTTCGAGCCCAGCGCCCACAAAGGCGGGCCCGGCGAGCAACGTCGCCATGCCAAACAGAATGCAGGCGGTAACCGCAAGCCGCGCCGCTATGCCCCGTCGCGACCGGTCGTGTGACCGCGCATTCAAGTCGGCGTGCCGTCGCGGCATGCGGATAGGGTCGGAGCATGCGCGGACCGCACGGCTCATTTGCCTTCCGCCAAATTTCGTCGCGCAACCGAGAATGTTGCGGCATCATTACCGCGAGTACCGGGTGGCGACTCCAGGCAAGATGTCAATGGAGTTGGAGCCCGTACACCGAAACGTTACAGCACCGTACTGCTCTATCAGGCGGCGACCCCGACGGTTTCCCTGCGGCGCACCGATGCTCTACAACGCGTCCCGGTGCTTCTACCCGAAGCGACGCCGCGTCATGCAAACGTAACGTGACCTGCCCGTCGATTATCCATTGGAGTGACGCAGACCATGCCAGCTTACCAATACGTTTATGTGATGCGGGATTTGACCAAGTCGTTCCCCGGCGGGCGCGACGTATTCAAGGGCATCACGCTTGCCTTCCTCCCCGGCGTGAAAATCGGCGTGCTGGGAGCCAATGGCGCCGGCAAGTCCAGGCTGATGAAGATCATGGCCGGCATCGACAAGGAATTCGGCGGCGAGGCCTGGGCCGCCGATGGCATCCGTGTCGGCTACCTGGAGCAAGAGCCGCAGCTCGATCCGACCAAGACGGTGGGACAGAACGTGGAGACGGCGTTTGCTGACCTGAAGGCGGCGCTCGATCGGTTCAACGAGATCGCCAACAAGTTCGCCGAACCGATGTCCGATGACGAGATGAACGACTTGCTCGCCGAACAAGCAGACCTGCAGACCAAGATCGACGCCGAGGACGGCTGGGACCTGGACCGTCGGGTGGACGTCGCGCTGGACGCGCTGCGATGCCCGCCCGCGGATGCCGACGTCGCCACGTTGTCCGGCGGCGAGCGGCGCCGCGTCGCGCTGTGCCGCCTGCTGCTGGAAAGGCCCGACCTGCTGCTGCTGGACGAGCCGACCAACCACCTGGACGCGGAAAGCGTCGCCTGGCTGGAGCATACGTTGCAGACCTACCCCGGCACGGTGATGATCGTCACCCACGACCGCTACTTCCTGGACAACGTCACCGGCTGGATTTTGGAAATCGAGCG
>DATJNA010000122.1:0-2741 GCA_035508435.1 Acetobacteraceae bacterium
AGGCCCTGTCCATTCGGAGCGATAAGCTCTCCGAGTATGCACGCCTGGGCTACGTGGCCACGGCGCTGCGCTGCAATCCCTACGGCACCGGCCGGCACTCGACCCAGTTCGGCACCTGGTATGTTGCCCCCAAGATTGCCCAGCAACTGGTCGCCGATCGCCATGCCGGCCGCCCGATGCCCTGGCACGGCAAGCCGCTGACCGAAAATCTCCGCGTGACCTACCGCCTCTGGCAGCAGCGCAAACACCCGGTAAGCTGCAGGACCTGCGGCACGATCTGGGGCCGTGAAGGCGCTCCAGGATCCTTCGAGGCCTACACTGAGCGCTATCCGCCGCTCGCCCATGGCGCCAAACGGCACCTGACCCTTCCATGGACCCCGGGGCTGACCCTCAGCGAAGTGGCACGAAAGGCGGGTTGCGCACGAAGCCGGGTGTCCCGCGCCGTCGCCAACGGCACGGTGAACGCGATCGAACAAGGCGGGGAGACCTATATCACCAAGACTGACGCAACCCGCTGGATCAGCCGCGGCTGTCCAGTCGGTGATTCCGATCGTTCATGGATCTCGGTCGCGACCGCCAGCAAACGCTATCTCTTCACAGCGCGTGAACTCAAAGGATTCATCGCGCGAGGCAAGCTCAAGTCGAAGACCGGCACGGTCGGCGCCATGCGCGGCATCGTCTACGTGCCGTGGCAACAATGCGCCGCGCTGCGCGAAACGATTGGCTTCACGGAAGGAGAGGCCGCACGGCGCGCCGGCGTTCCGGTCCCGGCGTTTCGCGCGGCACTCGAGGGCGTGAACTGGCGCGGCGCCGGCGCGATTCCACTGGTCACGGTGCAGGCCGTCATCAAGCGCTTGAAGTCGCGCCCAGGTGTCACGATCGAGGAAGCCGCTCAGCTGCTCGGCAAGGACACCGCCTGGGTGGAAGCCCGCATCGAAGATGGCACCGTTCGTCTTCTCCAGCGACGATGGAACGCCAACCAGCGCTACCTTTCCGAACCGATGATGCGGCGCCTTCGCGACGCAACCGGGAAGCCGATCTCAATCGCGTCCCTGGACGAAGACCACCTGCGCCTTGGCGAGGCTGCGCTCGAGGCAGGCGTGACGGCTGCCACCATCATCAACTGGGCAAATGCCGGCGAACTGGAGCGCGTGCAGACGCGCACCGGCTGGCACTATCCGCGCAGCGCGGTCCGCGCCCGCGCCCGCCTGTACTGGCAGCGCATCCGCTTCCAGCGTGCCAGGCCGCCGGAATGGCTGAGTGCTGAAGCTGGCCCCTGAACCTTCTCGAAACCCCGAATCACGCGGCGACAGGCGCATTTCGCCGGCCGCACACCTGAAGGAGCACCGCCTGATGCTTGAACGCGCCCCGGCGCACGATGCGCTTCCCTGCCTGTTCTGTGGCCAACCCGAGCGCGCAGAAATGTTCGAGGTCTGGGGACACGAATTCATGCTGCATACCTGCTGCGAAGGGCTTCACGAGCAGATCGTTCTGGACATGAACGACGACCCGGAATGGGCACGCCACTTCATCCGGTCGATCGGCATCGAAGAGATCTGCGGACAGCAATTGCGGCGCGTTGCCGATGATGGTTGCTGCGGCCTCGTCCTCGACTGGCAGCTCAGGTTCAAGCCCATCGCCGCCAATTCGGTGAGACGGTTCATCGGCCTGCACCATGCGCATTGCGGCATCCCCGTCACCTGGCGCTTCCACAATGCCGTCATCAACGGGGCGACGCTGATCGGCGTCGCCGTCGTCGGGAACCCTGTCGCGCCGGCCCTGATGGGCCGAGGTATTCTGGAGGTGAACCGGCTTTGCACCCGCCGCGACGTGCCGTCCGCGCTCCGGTGGAATGCGGCCTCCATGCTGTACGGATGGTGCGCGCGTGAGGCGCAGCGCCGCGGCTGGCGCAAGATCATCACCTACACCCGCGCCGACGAGCCCGGCACATCCCTCGAAGCCGCAGGGTGGACGCGAGAGGCAAGCGTTCGCGGACGCGGCTGGCACAGCGCCCGCCGGCGGCGCTCGAACCGCAACAGCTGGATCGACAAGGTTCGCTGGAGCCGAACCTTCACCGCCAGCACTGCCCACGACCGCAACCACGAAAGGAATGCCGGGCCATGCGCTACATCTATGTTGACCGAATGGATGACGGACACGTCAGTGTCCGGGTGGCCGCCGGCATAAGTAAGCCGAAGACGAAACTGTTCGAAGATCGGGGGGAAGCCATCCGATTTGCTGAATCAAGGATTGGCCGCAAGGGCGTGGTGATCGACACCACCCTCATGTCAGCCGAACAGCTTGCCGCACCCAAGACGCGCGAAGCACGCGCGGCCGCCGTGATCGAGCAAATCACGAGAGAGACGAAAGGCTGAGGGCTACCGCATCACCGCGGCCCGCCGCAAGGGGACGGCCTTCGGCCGCGCGCCGAGACACCCATCGCGCTCGCGCGATGGGGCCCGTCTGGGCGCGCCCTTGCCCCGGGCCGGCGGGATGCGGGGTGGGGGAGGGGTCATCCTGCAAGGAGAAGCCCCATGCCGATAGGCAATTCCGCCTCGATCGACCTTCGTGAAATCCGCCATTTTCATTTGTTCTGCGGGCTCGGCGGCGGGGCCCGCGGCTTCAACCGCGGCAGCGCCCGCATCGGCAACATGCAGGCCGTATTCCGCTGCCTCGGCGGCATCGACGTGTCGCCTGCCGCCATTCGGGATTTCGAACGGCTGGCCGGTGTTCCGGGCACG
>DATJNA010000123.1:0-3299 GCA_035508435.1 Acetobacteraceae bacterium
AGGGGCTACGAGCCGTACCAGGTGCAGGACCTGGTGCTGACCGCGCGGGTGGTGCGCTATCGCCGCGAGCGCTGGCTGACGCCAGCGGGGGAGACGATCGTGGCGCCGCTGCCCAGCTGCGGATTCTAACGATGCCGTCCAGGCGTTCTAACCGCGAGGCGTCCACCGTTCTAATCTGATGCCGTCCACCGTTCTAAGGCGATGGCGCCCAGGTGGCGTCGTGCCGGCAGGTCGGTTTGGCTCATCTCATGGGCGACGGACGCGGGTCAAGCGGAAGCTGTCGGCTCAGTCGCGGCCGTAGCCACGTGGCGGCTCGATAGCGGCCAACGCGTCGAGATCGAGATCGATGACCGCCTGCAGGGCCTGGGCGGTGGGGGAGTCCTGGAGGCTTGCCGGCAGGGCGGCGAGCCAGGCGGCATAATCGCCCTGCAGGGCGAGCAGTTCGACCACCGCCTCGCGCCAGCGCTGCGGCCGGCTGCGGCGCCTGGACTTGGTCGGCAGCTCGGGCGGGGGCGGAGGGGAGCCACAACGGGCGGGGGGCTGTTGCACGCGTAGGCGGGCGCGATGGCGGGCCTGGCGCTCGGCGTTGCTCAGCGCATGGTCGCCTTGCGGCTTGCGGCCTCTCGGCATGTCCGTGTTCTCCGTGACGTCACGGTGTACAATGGGAACGGCGCGCGGCGCCGGGCGGGTGCACTACGCGGTCTGCGTCTCGGGCAGTGCGGTAGCCGAGCGCTGCTTGCGCAGGCTCTCGCCGCTCAATTCGATGCGGTAGGCATTGTGAATGATGCGATCCAGAATGGCGTCGGCGAGCGTGGGGTTACCGACCAACTCGTACCAGCGGGCGACAGGGAGCTGGCTGGTGATGATCAGTGAGCCGGCGTTGTAGCGGTCTTCCACGATTTCCAGCAGGTCGCGTTGCTGCTCGGGCAGCAGCGGCTCGGGCCCCCAATCGTCCAAGAGCAGTAGATCGACACGGGCCAGCTGGCGCATCAGCTTGGCGTAGCGCCCGTCGCCGCGAGCCAAGGCGAGCGCGGCAAACAGGCGCGGGACGCGGTGATAGAGCACCGAGAGATTGTCCCGACAGGCCTTGTAGCCGAGGGCACAGGCCAGCCACGACTTGCCGACACCACAAGGACCGGTCAGGAGGCAATGACGGTGCTCGCGGATCCAATTGCAGCTGGCGAGCTTGAGAAACAGCGCGCGGTCGAGTCCGCGCGCGGCGCGGTAGTCGACGTCTTCCACGGCGGCGAGATGGCGCAGCTTGGCGGTTCGGGCGCGCGCTTCGAAGCGCTTCTGCTGGCGCAGCGTCATCTCATGTTCCAGCAGGATGCCGAGCCATTCGACATGATCGAGCGCGCGGCTCTCGGGGTTGGCGGCCAGATCGCGCAGGCTCCTGGCCATGCCGGTCAGGCCGAGATCGTGCAGGCGATCGATGGTGGGATGCTGCAGCACAGTGGGTCTCCTCAATGGTAGTAGCGGGAACCGCGGATGTTGGCGTGCAAGATCGGCGCGCTGTCCGCGGCGCGCGGCGCCGTCCTGCTGTCGAGCCGATGCTCGAGGATGGAGGCGACGCTCCTGTAGGTGAGCGCGCCGATCTCGATCGCGCGGGCGCAGACCGCCTCGGCGCGGGTGGCATCGATGCCGCGGAACAGGCGCAGGATGCCGAGGCAGGTGCGGAACCCTTGTTCCGGGTGCGGCCGCTGCGCCAGCACCGCGAGCACAAGTGCTTCCGTGTTGGGGCCGATCGCGCGGGCCTGGCGCTGGAAGCGCTCGGGGTTCCACTCCGCGTAGCGCCGGTGCGCGCTCGGCATGTGATCGGGCACGGTGCCGTGCCGCGGGCCGTGGTAGCGGCGCTGATGCGCGGCGACCAACTGGCCGCGGTGGAACACCTCCACCGTGCGCTCGGTCAGCCGTGTCTCGACCGGCTCGCGGATCAGGCGGTGCGGGACGGAATAGAAGAACCCGGCGACCTCGACGTGATAGTCGATGCCGACCCGGGCCAGTCGCCATTCCGCGAACTCGTAGTCGGTCTGGGGCAGCGGCTGCATCGCCGGCCGCTCAATGGTATCGAACAGTTGGCGCCGGCTGAGCCCGAGGCGGCGCATCGGCCGATCATTGAGCTGCTCCAGGATCTGGCGGATCGCCGCATTGCATTCGGCCAGCGAGAAGAAGGTCAGATGGCGCAGCCGGCCCAGGATATAGTACTGGGCGATGCGAACGCCGACCTCCACCTTCGCCTTGTCCTTGGGGTGATACGGCCGTGCCGGCAGAATGCCGACGTGATAATGCGCCGCCATGGCGCCGTAGCTGCGATTGATCTCAGGGTCGTAGAATGACGCTTTGTGCACGCCGCTCTTGAGATTGTCGGGCACCAGGAGACGAGGAACCGCACCCCAGAAGCGGAAGCAGCGCACGTGCGCGCCGATCCAATCCGGCAAGGCCTGGGTCCAGGTCGCTTCTGCATAGGTCAGGCTGGACGCGCCCAGCACGGCGACGAACAGCTCCGCCTCGCCCACCACGCCGGTGAGTGCATCGACGATCGGCACCCGCTTGCCCGAGTAGTCGACAAAGCCTTTGTCGCCGGCGACATGGTTCTGCCGCATGCTGGGCGACAGCCGGCGCTCGAACTCACGGAACAGCTGGCAGTAGCGGCTGTAGACGTAGCCGTTGGGGTAAACCGCCCGGTATTCTTCCCATAAGATCAACAGCGTCACGCCGGGCCGCTTCAGCTCGCGGGCGACCACCGCCCAGTCCGGCTCAGCCCGGTAGCGCGCTCCGGCCTGAACCCCGCCATTGGCGAACAGCCGCTGTTCCAGTGCCGCGTCCGTCATCTCGGCGGGCAGCGGCCAGGTGATCCCGGCGGCGGTGATGCGCGCCAGATACTCGCACACCGTGCTGTGCCCGATGCCCAGCTCCCGCGCGATCGCGCGTGTGCTCGCCCCGGCGCCGAAGCGCAACGTCATCAGCCGCTGGATCCGCCGCATCGTCAGCCTCTTGGTAGGCATCCCTCGCTCCATCCCATTGCGATGAAGCTATGAATGCCCGTTCCACGCTGACCTGCAGGACGACGCCCCTTCCCCGATCGCCCCCACCTCGCAGGGTGGACGGCTTCGTTAGAACGCTGGACGCCTTCAGATTAGAATGCTGGACGGGATCAGGTTAGAACCCTGGACGCCATCACTTCAGAATCCCTGGACGGCTTCCGTTAGAATCTGCAACCTGCCGATCTCGAACGTCGCGATGGGCTTGCTGGCGGTATTCAGCTCTCGCGCAGCGTGGGGTTTCCAGAAATCGCCGCC
>DATJNA010000124.1:0-3565 GCA_035508435.1 Acetobacteraceae bacterium
CCCCAGAAATCATCCTGTCGAGATTCCTCAACAATTGGCCGGGTACCCGTTGCTAACAAAAGCCGGGAAAAATCTGCAAAGTTCTGCACAAGCCTGGCTCGTAGGCACCACCATATAATTCTAACACGCACTGAATCCCAATCGAGCCGGGTGTCGTCGCGATACGGCTTGCCCTTCATTTTGGCTGAAGGCCTCGCGCTCGGCGGGGATCACGGTGCCGCCCTTGAGCACGCCTCGCAGTCCCTCGATATGCGCCTTGGGCCAGTCGGACAGGTTGCAAAGGGTGCGCTTCCGGACCTTGCCGTCTTCGCGGTAGCTCTCGCGCAGCAGAATGGCCGGGGGCGAGTTCAAATTGGGGACGGATTCGATGTACATGGCGGGATGTGGGCACAGCCTGCCGTCGGGTACAAGTCTCAAGATTGAGAGTTACATGGCTACATTTGGGACGTCAGTCAGGACATGAGTCGAGTCTTTCCAGCGCCTTGGTAGTATCGGATAGTAGGAAGCTCGGCCTAGGGATGCTGTGATTGGTTCGCATGCCGACCGCGTCGGCTTGCCGAGCCTGCGCGGTCAGGCCTGCACTGATCTGCCGCAGCCGCGCCACGCTCCTGGCGCTATATGCGTGGCGCTTCGCCAGTACGGTCTGCATGGCCACGACGAGGTCATGCAGCAGCTTCTTGTTTTGGGGACGACGTGCTGTCTTTCGTCGTGGTCGCTCTGCTGAGTGTCCGTCCGGGAAGTAGGTGATTCTTTCCAGGCCTTCTCAGCTTCCCCCCCATGAAGCCCATGAATCATCGGTGATTCTGCCTCCGACACCGATTCGCGAGGTGCCGCATGTGGACCGCTGACAACCGCCCCCGATATGACCGGAGCACGCTCCGCTACCCGAGCGACCTGACCGACCGACGGCAGGCGCAATTGATAGTCAGAGCGTGGAAAGCGCTGAAAAAGGAGGCCCGCATCGATCTTATGGGATACGATGCCAGCAAGAAGATCAAGGGCAAGAAGCGACATATCCTGGTCGACATGCTCGGTTTGCTGATGCATGCGATAGTCCACCGTGCCAATATTCAGGACCGCGATGGCGGTGGTCCGCCACACCCGCACGACTGCTCGGCGCGATCCTCCGCGCAACGCGCCGAGGGAGCGGCGCAGCATGCGTTTGTCGACCTTCGCATCCACTCTTATTCTCGTACCCTCCGCCAGCGCGAGGTAGTCGCGCCGCCATTATAGCATTGTCATAGCAATGTGGCCGCAGCAGCGCTACGCTTACTAGCCGCCAAAAAAAGGACTTGCCCCTCTCGAGGGGTCACCTGCATCAACCAAATCACATGGATTCGCTTATGCCGGAGCGACTAGTCGGGGCCGTCATTGATTTTGCAGCCCGCTTCTGAATCGATCTCTCGGCAACCGCCGGAGATGCGTCGTGACCGCGCAACAAACACCCCTACGCAAGTACATCGTCAAGCTGAGCGACGAGGAGCGCGAGAGGCTCAACACCTTGATCCAGACCGGCAAGCATCGCGCGCGTCAGGTGTTGAAGGCCCGCATCCTGCTGAAAGCCGATGCCTCCGAAGCCGGCGACGCATGGACCGATGGCCAGATCGCCGAGGCACTGGACACCAGCCCCGACACCGTTGCCCGGACCCGCCAGCAACTGGTCGAGGAAGGTCTCGACGCAGCCCTGACCCGCAAGCATTCGCCGAATTCCGCCAGAAGACGTATTTTCGACGGCGCCGCCGAGGCCAAGCTGATCGCCTTGGCCTGCTCCGCGCCGCCCAAGGGCCGTGCGCGTTGGACGCTGACGCTGCTGGAAGCCGCCGTCGTGGAACGCAATATCGTCGCTCGCGCCAGCGACAACACAATCAGCCGGACGCTAAAAAAAACACGCTCAAACCTCATCTCCAGGAACAGTGGGTCATTCCGCCGGAGGCCAACGCCGCCTTCGTAGCCAACATGGAGGATGTGCTGGAGGTCTACCACAGGCCGCATGATCCGACCTGCCCGGTGGTCTGCCTGGATGAAACATCGAAGCAACTCATCCAAGAGACACGCGTGCCGATCCCAGCCAAACCAGGACGCCTCGTCCGGCACGACTACGAATATGAGCGCAACGGCACCGCCAACCTGTTCATGCTGTTCGCCCCGCTGGAGGGATGGCGCCATGTCGAAGTCACCGACCGTCACGCCGCAGTGGATTACGCCCGGGTGCTCAAGGAACTGTCCGACACGCATTTCCGAGACGCGAGCAAGATCGTGCTCGTGCAGGACAATCTCAGCACCCACAAGCCGGCGTCACTCTATGAGGCATTCCCCGCTGCGGAAGCACGCCGCCTGGTCGAGCGCTTCGAGTGGCATTACACCCCAAAGCACGGCAGTTGGTTGGATATGGCTGAATCCGAACTGAGTGTGCTGTCCAGCCAATGTCTCGATCGACGCATTCCTGACAAGAACACCCTGATTGAGGAGGTCGCAGCCTGGGAGAACGACCGAAACAAGGCGCACGCCAAGGCGGATTGGCAGTTCACCACCGCCGATGCCCGCGTCAAACTCAAGAGGCTATACCCGGCAATGTGAGTGACTCGGCCAGCTAGCAGGTCGGGCGGAAACTGCGGCGTCAGCGCCAGGCCGCCTATCCGCATTCGAGCGGTCTGCCGCACGCGCCGGTAGCTTTGCTCCAGTGCCGCGGCGCGCTGGCGGATCGGGTCGATCAGCGCGGCCTCGGCCGCTTGCCATTGGTCCAGCGTTGCCTTCACCAGCTCCCGCTTCTCCTCCATGGGCACGTTTGCGTGCGGTTTGGCCGCGCCGAGCAATCGCAGCGCGTCGTCATCGTCGAGCCACTGCGGAGTGCCGCCGGGCTGCGGCGTGAATGCCTTGGTGACGACCTCCTCCGAAAGCAGCGGTGGCCGGTCGGGCTGTTCCAGCAAGTAGCGGACGCGCAGCAGCAGGATCGAGGTCAGGCGGGTGACGGAGTTGGTGCGGATGACACCGCAGCGCGTGGCGTGGGCGTCGCCGCTCTTGGTCAGGGCCTCCTCCATCAGGAACCGGGCGAGGGCGGCGACGAAGGGATGGTTGCGGCCGAAATATTCGGCGCCCGCTGGCGTGGGGGAGACGAAGCTGATCCGCCACTGGCCGGTCTTGCTGGCCGGCAGCACGAGGCGGATCGGTTCCGGCAGGCCAGCGATGGCGTCCGGGCCGATGGCGACACGGAACGCGTCGGGCGCTGCGTCCCACGCGATGGGCAGGCTCAGCCGCTGGGCGGCGTCGATGACGAAGCGGCGCACGGCGTCCGGGTCGCCCAGCACTGCGTCGGTGGCCTCCAGTTCGGCGCGCACCTCCGCCGGGTGCAAACGACGCTGCCTGAATTTCGAACGGCTGATGCGTTCGCGTTCTTTGTCGCGCTCCCAGTGCCGGTGCATTTCGTGCACCTCGGGTGGAAGGTCGAGGCCGAGATCGAGCTGGCGGACTTCCACCCCCGGCCGTCGGTTGCGCAGGAATAGCGCATGAAGCAACGCCTCGGTGACGGTTTCGCTTTCCTCCGGCACGGGCACGTAGGTGCCAAGCG
>DATJNA010000125.1:0-65089 GCA_035508435.1 Acetobacteraceae bacterium
CAGCACCAGCACGCCCGGATCGTCCGGGTCCTGGGCGGCCACGTACTCCTTGGCCACCAGGTTCATGCCGTCGCGCAGGGGGGTCACCAGCCCGACCTGCGCCTCGGCGTACAGCGGCATCAGCACGTTGCGCGGAAACCCCTTGTTCAAATAGCGCAGCGGCACCCAGTCGACTTCGGCGAAACGGCCGTTGATACGCCCGGCCTCGCCTTCCAGTTCGCGGCGGATTTCGCGATAGGTCTGGATGTCGGCGCGCGACGGCGGCGCGATCTGCATGAAGGTCACGTTGCCGCGCCACGCCGCATAGTGCTCCAGGAAGCGCTCGTAGGCGACGAAGCGCTGGCGCAGCCCCTTCGAGTAATCCAGCCGGTCGACGCTGAGGATCAGCTTCTCCACCAGATTGGCGCGCAGCCTGGTGGCGAAGCGGCGATTGGCGGGCGCTTCCGCCTGGGCGCGCACCTCGTCCAGGTGCACGCCGATCGGAAACACGCCGGTCTTCACCACACGATCGAACACGCGCAGCGCGCCATCGCCGGCGAGGCCGCCGCCGACAAGGCTGCCGCCGGCATGGCGGACCACGTAATCGGCGAAGGCCGTGCGGTCGGTCTCGGTCTGGAAGCCCAGCAGGTCGAAGGCGCACATCGCACGGATCAGCTCGGCGTGTGCCGGGATGGTCATGAACACCGCCGGGGCGGGAAACGGCGTATGCAGGAACAAGCCGATGCGGTGCGGGCAGCCGGCGGCGCGCAGGGCTTCGGCGAGGCCCAGCAGGTGGTAGTCGTGCGCCCAGATCAGGTCGTCGGGCTGCACCAGGCGGCCGAGCGTCTCGGCAAACAAGGCGTTGACCCGGCGATAGCCGGCGAACTCGCTCCACTCGAAGCGGTGCAGGCCGATCTGGTAGTGCAGCACCGGCCACAGCGTGCCGTTGGCAAAGCCGCGATAGAACTCGTCATAATCGGTGCGGGACAGGTCGATGGTGACCAGGGTGATCGGTCCCACCGCTTGCTCCGTGGGCTGACCGGCGTTGCCGTCGATTTCGCCGCTCCAGCCGAACCAGACGCCGCCCCGCTGCTTCAGCGCGTCCAGCACCCCGGCGGCGAGCCCGCCGGCGGTGGGCTCGCCCTCCTGGATGGGCGCCACGCGGTTGGAGACGACGACGAGTCGCGACACGGGTGGGGGCCTCGGGTTGAGCGGGCAGGTTATCGCGCCGGCTGAGTGCCGCCTATGCCTGCGGCCGGCAGGGTCGTGTGGCGAAGCGGCAGGGAGGCGTCGCGACGGGCAGGCAAGCGTCGCCGTGGGCAAGGAGGTGTCGCGACGGGCAGGAAGGCGTCGCGACAGGCAGGGAGGGGAGGCGTCGCGACGGGCAGGAAGGCGTCGCGACGGGCAGGCAAGCGTCGCCGTGGGCAAGGAGGTGTCGCGGCGGGCAGGGAGGCGTCGCGAGCGGCATCGAGGTGCCGCAGCCGGCGGGGAGGCGGTGATCAGACGGAGCTCTGCGGCGCGGCCATTGCCGCGATGCGCTGGGCCAGCCGCCCCAATCCCCATTCCTGCGCCAGCGCGGCGGCGGTCTCCCAGGTCGGCGTCTGATCCTCCGGCGACGGCAGGGGCGCCCCTGCGTCCATGGTGGCGATCCGCCGGTAGAGACGCAGCGCTGCGGCCTCGTCGGCAAATCGTCCCGCCGCCAGGATGTCTTCCAGCGTGCCAAATTGCTGCAGCAGGGCGGCGGCGGTCTTGGCGCCGACGCCGCGCGCGCCCGGCAGCCGATCCGACGGATCGCCGCGCAGTGCAATGAAGTCCGGCACCTGGCGCGGCTCGACGCCGTAGCGTTCGCGCACCTCGGCGGGGCCGATGCGCGCCATCTCTCCGGCCTTCACCGGGTGCAGGATCGTCGTCGCGGCGGAGGCGAGCTGGAACGCGTCGCGATCGCCGCTGGCGACCAGCACGCTGCCGCCGCCGCGCTCCTCGCTCGCCGTCGCGGCCGCGAGGAAGTCGTCTGCCTCGAAGCCGGCCGCCTTGCCGTTGGCGAAACCGCAGGCACGCACGAAGTCCGGAATGAGGGCCAATTGCTCGATGATCGCGGCGTCGAATTCGCGGCCGCCCTGATAGGCCGGGAACAATCGCTGCCGGAAGTTTGGCGTCTCCAGCGTGTCCCATCCCACCATGACCGCGCGCGGTTGCACTTGCTCATAAAAACGCAACAGCAGGTTGGCGAAGCCGATGATCGCGCCGGCAGGCCGGCCGTCCGCCAGCCGCATCGTCTTCGGCAGGGCGTGATAGGCACGATGGGCGAAGTTGTCGCCGTCGATCGCGAGCAAGGGGCGGGCCATGCCGGATGCTGCCGCCGGGGTGTGGCGGTGGCAATTCCGTCCGATCGGTCAGCCTGGCCGGCACGGCCATGATCGTCGGGGACGCGCGATATCGCGCCACACTTGTCACTCTCAGCCGGCCGCCGCGGCGCCTTACATCCGTGCACGACCCGGCAGCGGCCGGAACGACGACAACCGGTGAGGAGGCGAACGATGCCGTCCGCAACATCCAACCAGACCAGCACACGGGACGGTCAGCCGCGCGGCGCGACCGGATGGCTCGCCCTCGCGGCCTCGCCGACCTTCGCGCTCATGGCCCTGGTTGCGGCCAACGACGCCGCCGCGATGCCGTATTGCTCTGCGGCTTCGGGCCTGCTGCCGATCGGCGGCATGACCGCGATGTACCTGCTGATGAGCTTGTTCCATCTGTCGCCGTGGCTGCGGCTCGCGTCCGGCCGGACGTGGGCGCGCAGCTGATCGATCGGCAAACCCAACCAAGGGAGAGGACCATGAACCACGCCATCGTTTCACGCGAAGAGTGGCTTGACGCCCGCAAGGCACTGCATGCGAAAGAGCGCGCGATGACCCACGCACTCGACGCGCTGCGCGCCGAGCGCCGGGAGCTGCCCTGGGTCAGGATCGACAAGTCCTATGTGTTCCAGGGGCCCGATGGCGCCTGCACGCTCGGCGACTTGTTCCGCGGCCGCAGCCAGCTCGCGGTTTATAACTTCATGCTGACTCCGGGCTCCGATCATGTATGTCCCGGATGTTCCTTCATCTCCGATCATATCGACGCGGCGCGGCAGCATTTCGAGCAAGCCGATCTGGCGTTCGCCGCCGTCTCGCGCGTGCCGTTGCAGCGGATCGAGCAAGTGAAGGCGCGGATGGGCTGGACATTCCCCTGGGTGTCGTCGCACGGCAGCGACTTCAACTATGATTTCGGCGTGTCGTTCAAGCCCGAGGACATTGCCGCGGGCCGCGCGATCTACAATTACGGCGAGGTGCTGCGGGAGAGCCAGGACATGTTCGGCGCTCATATCTTCGTAAAGGACGAGGGCGGCGCGATCTGCCACACCTACTCGACCTTCCGTCGTGGCGCGGAGCTGCTGATGGGTGCGCTGAACTGGCTCGATCTCGCCCCCAAGGGCCGCAACCAGAGCGCCGGCACGAGGACCTGGCTGCGGCTGCACGACGAGTATCGCTGAGTCGTCGGTTCGCAGGACGACAGGCGGCGCCGCCCCCATCGCCCCTTTGTCATTGCGAGTCGCCCCATTGTCATTGCGAGGCCCCATAGGGGCCGCGGCAACCTCGTTCGGTCGGGCGCACGAACCTACGCGCGCCGGCTCGAACGAGATTGCTTCGTCCCGCACGCTTCGCGCGCGGTCCTCGCAATGACATGGCGCGCCTGACCCGCGGTTCCCGGCCAGTGGCTACTAAAGGCCCAGCGCGTGCCAGCGCTCCATACCGCCGCGCAGCACGGCGACATCCACGGCACCGGCGGCACATAATTGCGCGGCTGCCGCTGCCGAACGCCGATCGGTCTTGCACACCGTGACGATGGTGCCCATCTGCCGTGCCAGTTCCGGCACGCGTGTCGGCAGTTCTGTCATTGGGATGTTCACCGCTCCGGCGATATGGCCGAGCGGGCCGACAAATTCCTCGCCCGTGCGCACATCCAGGATCAGCGGTGGCGTATCGCCTGAAAGCCGGCGTGACAGAGTTTCCGCCTCGATCCAGGCGGGCGCGGCAGGCCTGGAACGGCGGAGCCGGCGCGACAACCCGAACATGGTGCCTCCACCGATGTGAAGCGTCGCGCCAGCTTACGCCTGCCGGCGCGCGCAAGACAAAGCCGGGCGGAGCGTGCCCGTTATCAAGGGAACGCTCCGCCCGTCAGAGCGAGGCAGTACGATCAGGCCAGGACGAGCTTGTGATCCAGCACCTTGCCCTTGGTCTCTGGTCCGGCCAGCACGGCGAAGATGAAGCTGACGGCGCCGGCGCAGGTGCCGATCAGCATGGAGATGCCGAAGCCGACGCCGTAGCCGCTGGCGATGCCGGTCAGGATCAGCGGCACGAAGCCGGCGCAGAACGACCCGATATGATAGACGAAGGCGCCTGCGGTCGCGCGCACCTCGGTCGGGAAGCGTTCGGCGAGGTAGCTCGGGTTCTGGCCATAGATCGCCTGGCCGAACAAGCCTTGCAGGGTGAAGCCGGCGATGATCAGCGTCAGGTCGTGCGACAGCAGGTAGATCGGCGTGATCAGGATCGCGATGGCGGCCGGAATGATCATCGACCAGCGGCGGCCGATGCGGTCTGCCAGGTGGCCCCAGAAGCCCATCGCCAGGAACGCCAGCAGGTTCGCCAGCGCGACCGGCGTGGCGACGATGGCCGGGCTCAGGTTCAGGTCCTTTTGCAGGTGGGTCGCGAACAAGGCGTTGATCGAGTAGTAGACGATGAAGCCGCTGATCATCCACCAGCACGCCGTCAGCGTGTTGCCCAGCATCGCGGGCTTGAAGATGCTGAACAATGGCGTGTGTACCTGGCGATCCTCGGCGTGCTGCGCCGCGCGGTTCTGCTGCCAGACCTCCGGTTCCTTGACGAAGAAGCGCACGTAGATCACGGCCAATGCGGGCAGGATGCCGATCCACAGCATGCCGCGCCAGCCGATGGTGTTGAACAGCAGGCCGTAGATCAGGCTGGCGATCAGGAAGCCGAGGCTCCAGGAACCTTGCAGGATGCCGCTCATGAATCCGCGTGACCGGGCGGGCCAGGACTCCATCGCCAGTGCCGCGCCGGCGGGCCATTCACCGCCCATGCCGAGGCCGAGCAAGGCGCGGAACAAGAACAGTACGGTGAAACTGGGCGAGAAGCCGGCGGCGAAGTTGCACAGCGAATAGAGCAGGATGGAGACCATCAATGGGATCCGGCGGCCGATGCGGTCGGCGATCCAGCCCGACGTAACGGCGCCGACCAGGCGCAGCCACAGCGTCACCGACAGCACGAAGGCGACGGCGGTCAGCGGCACACCGAACTCCTTGGAGATCGGCACCATGATCAGCAGAAACATGGTGAAGTCGAACGCATCGAGCGTCCAGCCGAGCCAGCCGGCGATCCATGCCATCCACTGGTCTTTGGTGGGTTCGCGGTACCAGGGGACCGATCCCCCGGCGGAGGAGCCTGCGACAGCACTCATCTTGATAAAGCCTCCCGTATGATTGGCGGCCCGCGCGGCGCGCAAGGAGGGCTTCGTCGGGCGGATGGCGCTCGCCTCGATCGGTCCTCATCGAGCGCCGTGTAGGCCCGAGGACGCGCAGCGGCGCCTTTGGAATAGATGCGGCTGCAACGATCCGACGCTAGCGGGATAGCGGGCAAGGCACAAGGCAGGTTTGCGCTGGATGGGATGCTGAAATTGAGATTATTCTTGACACACTGGCGAGATGTAGGGCTTTTCCTGGCATATTCCCAATGTCCCGACACCCGCACGAGCGTTTCCGGCGCCGATCGATTCTAGTTGGTGCGCCGGTGCGTCCCGCCTGAAGCATGCCGCAGATCCGCAAGGCCGGTGCGTTCACGCAACAGTGGCGCGTCGACGATCGTACCGTAACGAGCAGCGGTCGCGGGCGGGGCGGTGAGCTACGGTGTTTCCATCGACCGCCGGGTGTGGCTCTACTCACCTGCTCCCATCAACGGAGATCGAGCATGGAGATCCAGCCCTATTTGTTCCTCGAAGGCCGCTGCGAGGAGGCGATCGCGTTCTATCGCCAGGCACTGGGCGCGAAGCCGGCCATGATGATGCGGTTCAAGGATTGTCCGGATCAGACGATGATCCCGCCCGGCGGCGGCGACAAGATCATGCATGCGCGTCTCGACATCGGTGACACGACGCTGCTGCTGTCGGACGGGCGCTGCCAGGGAGCGCAGAATTTCCAAGGCTTCGCCTTGTCGATCACCGCGCCGGACGCGCCCAGCGCCGAGCGGCTTTTCCACGCGTTGAGCGAGGGCGGGGAAGTGCGGATGCCGATCGCCAAGACGTTCTTCTCGCCCGCCTTCGGCATGCTGGCAGACCGTTTCGGCGTGGCATGGATGGTGTACGTCGCCTAGCCGCCCGGGCCTGGCCCGCGCCATCGCGGCGGCGGCGGCGTCTATGCCGCCATCGCGGCGGCGGACGCGTTCATGCCGCCGCCGCGGCCTCGTCGCAGTCCCGCTCATGCAACGAGGCCAGATCGAGCACGGTCGTGCGCCGCATGTCGCGCACCCGCGACAGGTCGTAGCGGCAGCCGCGGTGCATGACCGAACGGTTGTCCCACAGCACCAGATCGCCCGGCCGCCAGGCATGGCGGTAGACGAACGCCGGTTGCGTCGCATGCTCTTGCAGATCGCGCAGCAGGATGCGGCCGGCGGGCAACTTCATGCCGATCACCCGGCGCGCATGGGCACCGATATACAAAGCCTTGCGGCCGCTGCCCGGATGGGTCCGCACCAAGGGCCAGCGGACCGGCGGCATGGCGCCGCGGATCTCCGCCTCGGTCGGCTCCCAGCCCAGCGTGCTGCGCGAATGGTGCACCCAATGCTCGGCGAAACGGTCCTCGACCTCGCTGCGCAACATTTCGGGCAGCGCATCACAGGCGGCGCGGCAGTCGGCGAATTCCGTCTCGCCGCCCCAGGGCGGCACCACGACCGCGCGCAACATGGAATATTTCGCGGCCGGCCGCTGATAGGAACTGTCGGAATGCCACAGCCGCGTGCCGAGCAATGACAGCACGCGGCGGTGGTCGGGATCGATGACGTAGCCGTTCTCGTCGAGGTTGGAGAGATCGATCATTTGCTCCGGGATGCGGCTGTCGGCGCTCTTCACCGCTTTCTTGCGGCCGATATCGGGCGGGCCGAAATTGGCGGTGAAGGCAAGCTGCTGCGCGTCATCCACGCGCTGCGCCGGAAACACCAGCACGGCGTGGCGGTCGATGGCTTGCTCGAACATCCGCGCGGCGGCCGCGTCGATTGGCTCGCGCATGTCGAAGCCGTGCACGGCCGCCGCGAAATGCTGTTGCAGCGGTTCGAAGGTGACGGCCATGGTGACGATCCTCTGTGCGCGGACGCGGCTGGCAACGACGGTATCGCAAACCGCACAACTGGCATAGATTCAGGGCAGCGGAGCGGCCATGGATTCAGCGCAACGGATCGGCGCGGGAGGGAGCAAATGCTGGAGACCACCATCGCAGGCAGCCTGCCGAAGCCCGGGTGGCTGGCGGAACCGCACCGGCTGTGGGCGCCGTGGCGGCACGAGGGGCAGGCGCTGGAAGATGCCAAGCGCGACGCGACGCTGCTGTGGCTGAAGCTGCAACAGGATGCCGGCATCGACATCGTCACCGACGGCGAACAATCGCGCCAGCATTTCGTGCACGGCTTCCTGGCGTTCGTGGACGGCATCGATTTCGACCGCCGCGTGGAGATGGGCATTCGCGCCGATCGCTATAAGGCGATGGTCCCGACCGTCACCGGCGCCGTTGCGCTGCGCGGCCGCGCCCACCGGACGGAGGCGCGGCTGGCGCGGGCGCATACACGCCAGCGGCTGAAGTTCACCCTGCCCGGCCCGATGACCATCGTCGATACGATCGCCGACGCGCATTACGGCGACCGTCCCGCGTTGGCCATGGCCTTTGCCGCGGCGCTGAACGAAGAAGCACGCGGCCTCGCCGCCGACGGCGTGGACGTGATCCAGTTCGATGAGCCTGCGTTCAACGTTTACATGGATCAGGTCGCCACCTGGGGCATTGCCGCGCTGGAGCGCGCCGCGCAGGGACTGCCCTGCAAGACCGCGGTGCATATCTGTTACGGCTATGGCATCCAGGCGAATATCGATTGGAAGGCCGGGCTCGGCACCGAATGGCGGCAATACGAAGCCACCTTCCCGGTGCTGGCCGCGAGCACGATCGATCAGGTGTCGCTGGAGGCACGCAATTCCCGCGCGCCGCTGCGGCTGCTCCGCTTGCTCCGGGGCAAGGACGTGCTGCTGGGCGCGATCGACGTGGCGACCGACGCGGTGGAAACGGCGGCGGACGTGGCTGCGGTCATCGAAGACGCGGCCGAGCATGTGCCGCCCGAACGCTTGTTCCCCTGCACCAACTGCGGCATGGCGCCGATGCGCCGCGATATCGCGGAGGCGAAGCTCCATGCACTGGTGCAGGGCGCAGCGCTGGCACGGCGGAGGCTGGGATTGTAGCACCGAAAGCGACGCCCCTGCCCCGCTGTCATTGCGAGGAGCAGATGTCATTGCGAGGAGCAGATGTCATTGCGAGGACCGCGAGCGCAGCGCGGCGGGACGAAGCAACCTCGGTCATCAGAGCATGAATGCTACGTGCGCAACACGACCGGGATTGCTGCGTCCCGCCGCGCTGCGCTCGCGGTCCTATCAATGACAGGGGTCGTGATGACAGGGCACGGTCAGTGCGCGAAGATGTCCGGGTCGTCGTATCCCAGCACATCCAGCCGTGCCCGCGTCGGCAGGAACCCGAAGCAGGCCTCCGCCAGCTCCAGCCGGCGCTCCCGCAGGAGCAATGCCTCCAGCTTCGCCCACAGCGCGTGCAGATGCAGCACGTCCGACGCGGCATAGGCCAATTGCTCCGCGGTCAACTCCACCGCGCCCCAATCCGACGACTGCTGCTGCTTCGACAATTCGATGCCGAGCAACTCCTTGCACAAATCCTTCAGCCCGTATCTGTCGGTGAACGTCCGGGTCAGCCGCGCGGCGATCTTGGTGCAGCGCACCGGTGCCACCGTGATGTCCAGGCTGTATTGCAGCACCGCAACGTCGAAGCGGGCGAAATGCATCAGCTTCACCACCACGGGATCCGCCAGCAGCCGCTTCAGGTTAGGGCAGTCGAAGCCGTGCCCGCCAAGCGACGGCGGCACAAGCTGCACCAGATGCGCGTGCCCGTCTCCGCCCGACAACTGCACCAGGCACAGCCGGTCGCGGTGCGGCCGCAATCCCATCGTTTCGGTGTCCACCGCGACAACGGGTCCGAGCGTCAGCCCCTCCGGCAGGTCGTGCCGGTGCAGATGGATGGTGCCGCCCGGCATGAACTGCGTCGTGGTCATGGTGCTGACTGGAGACCGGTTGCTGTCGACTGATCTGGTGCCCAGGAGAAGACTCGAACTTCCACGACCTTGCGGCCACAGGTACCTGAAACCTGCGCGTCTACCAATTCCGCCACCTGGGCATTTCGGTGTCCCGCACAAATCGCGGGCAACGGTAGGGCGCGCGGTGTAGCCCCCGATCCCCAGGGCGTCAACGGGGCGCGTCAACGGGGCGCGTCAACGGGGTAGCCAGCACGCCGATCTGCCGTCATCCTGCGCGCCCCGTCCTCGCGATGATCGCCTTGACCGTGCCTGCGGCCGGCATTCCGATCCCGCGCAACAACCAGACCCAGAGGAAGCTCCACGTGATTCGCCTTGTGCGCCTGCTGATTGCGCTGGGCGTGCTGGCCGCGCTGCCGGCCCACGCCGAAACCACGCTCAACGTGTTCATCTCCAGCGCGCTGCGCCCCGAAGTGATGCGCCAGGCGTTCGACCAGTTCGAGCAAGCCAATCCCGGCATCAAGGTCACCGCGCAACTCGGCGGCGCCACCAGCGACCTCCAGGCGCAGTATCTCAACACCGTGCTGTCGGCGAAGGACAGCTCGCTCGACGTGCTGATGCTGGACATCATCCGCCCGGCACAGTTCGCCGCCACCGGCTGGACGGTGCCGCTGAACCAGGATGTCGGCAATCCGGCGACGTTCCTGAAGCAGTACCTGCCGGCCTACGCCGACGCCGACATGGTGGACGGCAAGCTGGTCGCGCTGCCGGCCTTCGCCGATGCGATGTTCCTGTACTATCGCAAGGATCTGCTGGCCAAGTACCACCTGGCGGTGCCGCAGACCTGGGACGACCTCGCCAAGGAGGCCCGAACGATCCAGGCCGGCGAGCATGACCCGCAGCTTCAGGGCCTGAGCTTCCAGGGCGCGCCGATCGAAGGCACCGTCTGCACCTTCCTGCTGCCCTATTGGGGCATGGGCAAGACCCTGGTGCAGAACGGCCACCTGACGTTCGACCGCGCCGCGGCGGTGAAGTCGCTGGAATTCTGGAGCGGCCTGATCAAGCAAGGCGTCGCCCCGCGCAACGCCGCGGAGATCGTCACCGACCAGACGCGCAAGGATTTCGAGGCCGGCAAGGCCATCTTCGCCGTCGAATGGGGCTATGGCTGGAACATGTTCCAGGCCGCGGACAGTACCGTGAAGGACAAGGTCGGCGTGGCGGAGTTGCCCGCACTAACGGGAGGCAAACACGTCACCTGCATCGGCGGCTGGCAATGGGGCGTGTCGGCGTATTCGAAGCACAAGGCCGACGCGGTCAAGCTGGTGAAGTTCCTGTCCTCGGTCCCGGTCTCGACGCTGCTGGCGCAGCAGGCGTCGCTGCTGCCGGTATTCCCGGGCTTGTACCACGACCCGCAACTGGGGCAGACGATGCCCTGGCTGCCGCAGGCGCTGCCAGTGGTGGAGCAAGCCAGGTCGCGCCCGGTCACGCCGTACTATAACGACGTCAGCAACGTCATCCGCACGCAGACCAACGCCGTGCTGGCCGGCTCGGAATCGGCTGACCAGGCGGCGAGCCAGATGGAGGCGCGCCTGCGCCGGGTCCTGCATTGAGCAAGCCTTCGCTGCGCTGGCGTGATGCCGGCGATGCGGCGCTGGCACGCGTGCTTCTCGCCCCGACCTTCCTGCTGCTGCTGCTGATCGTCGTCTACCCGGTCTGCCGGCTGCTATGGACCAGCCTGCTGGACCTCAGCCTGTCTTCCGGCATGCCGGCGCGCTTCGTCGGTGTCGACAACTATGTCTCGCTCGCGACCGATCCGGAATTCTGGACCGCGCTCGCCAACACCCTGCTGATCACGCTGATCACCGTCCCCGCCACGCTGCTGGTCGGGCTCGCCCTGGCGTTGATCGCCAACCTGCCGTTCCGAATCCGCTGGCCGGTGCGGCTGTCGCTGCTGCTGCCCTGGGCGATGCCGCTCGCCTTCGTCGGCATGATCGGCGGCTGGTTCTTCCAATCCGATTATGGCGTGGTGAACGACATCCTCCGGCATTTCCGCTCCACCCGGATCATCTGGTTCAACTCCGGCTGGCTGGCGTTCATCGCGATCTGCCTGACGATCATCTGGAAGACCTCGTCCTTCGTCGCCCTGGTATTGCTTGCCGGTTTGCAGACCATTCCGCAGGAACTCTACGAGGCGGCGTCGGTCGATGGCGCCGGTCCGTTGCGCCGCTTCTTGTTCGTCACGCTGCCGCTGCTGCGTCCCGCCATCGCGGTGGCGGTGATCTTCCGCATGATCACCTCGTTGCAGACCTTCGACATCCCGCTGACCATGACGCGCGGCGGCCCAGGCACGTCCACCGTCACGCTCGCCATGTATATCCATCAGAACACGGTGGATTTCCTCGACCTCGGCTATGGCGCGGCGCTTGCCGTGGTGTTGTTCTTCATCAGCATGGCGGTCACCGCCTTCTACCTGCGCCAGGTGCGTGCCGAGGCATGAAAGGGATCAGCCCCGCCGCGCTTCGCCGCCTCGCCGCGCTCGCGGTGATCGTCAACGGCGTGTTCCCATTGCTCTGGATCTTCCTCACCTCGCTGAAGACCGAGGCCGAGCTGACCCGCATCCCCATCACCTGGCTGCCGCAGGCGCCGACCATCGCCAACTACCTGCGCGCCTTCCACGACCAGCCGCTGGCGCTCTATTTGTTCAACAGCCTGGCGGTCGCGGTGATGTCCACCGCGCTGACATTGTTCATCGCCACGCTGGCGGCCTACGCGCTGGCGCGCCTCAACATCGGCTATCGCGACCTGGCGCTGGCGGCGATCATCGCCGTCTCCACCTTCCCGTTGGTGACGCTGCTGGTGCCATTGTTCCAGACCATGCGCACGCTGGGGCTGCTGAACAGTTATGGGGCGCTGGTGTTGCCTTATACGGTGCTGAGCCTGCCGGTGTGCACACTGGTGCTGGTCAGCTTCTTTCAAAGCATTCCGCAGGACCTGGAAAACGCCGCCATGATCGACGGCTGCAGCCGGCTCGGCGCCTTGTTCCGCATCGTCGTGCCGCTGTCGGCGCCGGGCGTGTTCACCGCCGGCTTGCTCGCCTTCGTCAATTCCTGGGATGAGTTCCTGCTGGCGCTGTCGTTCAACTCCGCGACGCGCTGGCGCACGCTGCCGGTCGGCATCCTGCTTTATCAGGGCGAGTTCTCCTTTCCCTGGCCGGAGATCTCCGCCGCGCTGGTGGTCGGCATCGTGCCGGTGGCCGTGCTGATCGTGGTGTTCCAGCAGCGCGTGATCGCGGGCCTGACCGCCGGCGGCGTGAAGGGATGACGACGCTCGCCGCGACGGCCGACGGTTTTTCCCTGGCGGTCGCCGGCCTGACCGTGCTGCGCCACTCGCACGATGCGCCCTGCCTCTTCGTCGGGGTCGGCGAGGAACGCATGGCCATGCATCGCGGCAATTTCGACATCAGCGACTATCTCGTCGAACGCATGCCGCTGCCGCACGTCACGATCGATGGCGCGCTGCTGCATTTCCACCGCAACGCCGCCGGCCCCGCACTGCTGACATTGGAGCCGGAAACCGACGACTGTGCAGCAATGCTGCATGTGCGCCACGCCGACCCGCGCCTGAACCGGTTCTGGTTCCGCCTGCCCGCGGAGCATGGCGAACATGTCTGGGGCTGCGGCGAGCAAATGTCGTATTTCGACCTGCGTGGGCGGCGCTTTCCGCTTTGGACCAGCGAGCCCGGCGTCGGCCGCGACAAGACCAGCCCGATCACCTTCCAGGCCGACGCCGACAACCATTCCGGCGGCGACTACTACACCACCAACTATCCGCAGCCGAGCTTCATCTCCTCGCGCTGCTATGCCGCGCATGTGGAAACCACCGCCTACAGCGCCTTCGATTTCCGCCACGACGCGTTTCATGAGCTGGAAATCTGGGCCGCACCGCAGCGGCTGGAATTCCACGTCGCTGCGGACTTTGCCACGCTGGTCGGCCGCATCTCCACCCGCTTCGGCCGCCAGCCCCGCCTGCCGGAGTGGCTCTACAACGGTGCCATCATCGGCCTGAAGGACGGCGCCGACAGTTTCGGCCGCCTGGAAGCATACCTCGAGGCCGGCACCCGCGTTTCGGCGCTGTGGTGTGAGGACTGGGCCGGCGTCCGCACCACCTCCTTCGGCACCCGTCTGTTGTGGGACTGGCGCTGGAACCCGTCACGCTACCCCGACCTGCCGCGGCGCATCGCCGAATTACACGCCCGGAACATCCGCTTCATGGGCTACGCCAATCCGTACCTGTGCACCGACGGCACGCTGTACCAGGAAGCGGACGCCCTCGGATTGCTCGCGCGCGGTCCCGATGGCGGCTCCTACCACGTGGAGTTCGGCGAATTCACCGCCGGCGTGGTGGACTTTACCAATCCCGCGGCGAGCGAGTGGTTCGCCACGCGCATCCTGTGCGCCAATATGCTGGACCTCGGCCTGTCCGGCTGGATGGCGGATTTCGGCGAGTACCTGCCGATCGACGCGCGCCTCGCCCACGGCGACGCGAAGCTGCTGCACAACGCCTGGCCAACGCTGTGGGCCGAGGTCAATGCCCGTGCGCTCGCCCGCGCCGGCCGCACCGGCGACGCGGTGTTCTTCATGCGCGCAGGCTTCACCGGCGTGCAGCGCTTCTGCCCGCTGCTCTGGGCGGGCGACCAGTGCGTCGATTTCTCGCGCCATGACGGGCTGCCCAGCGTGATCTGCGGCGCACTGTCGAGCGGCTTGCTCGGCAACGCCTACCACCACAGCGACGTCGGCGGCTACACCAGCCTGTTCGGCAACGTGCGCACGCCGGAACTGCTGATGCGCTGGACGGAAATGGCCGCGTTCACCCCGGTGATGCGCACCCACGAGGGCAACCGCCCGCGCGACAATCTACAGATCGACCAGTCGCCCGAGGTGCTGGCGCATTTCGCCCGCTTCACCCGCATCTGGTGTCATCTCGCCCCCTACCTGCGCGCCCTGTGCGACGAGGCCGCCGCCAGCGGCCTGCCCGCGCAGCGTCCGCTGTTTATGCATTTCCCAACCGATGCGGCGGGCTACGCGATCCAGGACCAATACCTCTACGGCCCCGATCTGCTGGTAGCGCCGGTGCAGCAGCCGGGACGCACGAACTGGTCAGTTCACCTTCCCGCCGGCGCGGACTGGACCCATGTGTGGTCCGGCACCACACATCGCGGCGGCACGCGCATCACCGTGCCCGCGCCGATCGGCCAGCCACCGGTATTGTATCGGAACGGCTCGCGTTGGGACGCATTGTTCCGCCAGATGCCCGACGTTTGAACCGACCTTCCGTCGTTGCCAGCGGTCATCGCACGACATCATCGCAACCTGTCATCGCGAACTGTCCTGCTGAGTTGTCATTGATAGCGAAGCGAAGCAATCCCGGTCAGGAAAGCGCTGCGGCAGCGCGTGCGCTCGCACGACCGCGATTGCTTCGTCCGGCCACGTTCCGCTCGCGGTCCGCGCCATGACATGCAGGGGCGCTGCGCCCCTCGCAACGACACGACACGCCTTGCTCGCGGTCCGCGCAACGCCGGAAGTGAGCGCGTAACGGAGCGATTGGGTCCATTCCAACAATCGCGAATTGGTCTGCCCCACCCGCTTCCCCGCCGCCTCCGCCATAGGCTTGCACCGCCGCAGCCGGTAAACTGCGCGCGTCTGCGAACAACCTGCTTGCCCGCCGCATCGGCCCGATCGTGGCGGCCGCCCCAACAAAGGACCGCAATGACAACCGTCCGAGTGGTATGCGGGCACGATTGCCCGGACATGTGCTCATTGCTCGCCACCGTCGAGGACGGTCGCGTCATCCGCGTGCAGGGCGATCCGGACCATCCGTTCACCGCCGGCTTCGCCTGCGGCAAGGTGAACCGCGACGCCGAGTTGGTGCACTCGCCGCGGCGCCTGACGACGCCGCTGCGCCGCACCGGCGCCAAGGGTGAGGGCAAATTCGTCCCGATCACCTGGGACGCCGCGCTCGAGGAGATCACCGGCCGCTGGCAGGCCATCATTGCCGAATCCGGCCCGCAGGCTTTGCTCGGCTACGCCTACAGCGCGCATCAAGGCCTGATGAACCGCGGCTTGCTCAACGGCTTGTTCCATGCCCTGGGCACCAGCCGCATGCTCGCCGGCACGGTCTGCGACAGTTGCAGCGATACCGCATGGGAGGTCACCGTCGGAGCGATCGGCGGCGCCGATCCGGAATCGGTGATCGAATCCGACCTCGTCATCTGCTGGGGCGCCGATCTCTTCGCCACCAACGTGCATTTCTGGGCCAAGCTTGAGGAGGCACGGCGCCGCGGCACCGTGCTGATCGTGATCGATCCCCGCCGCACCCGCGCCGCACAGAACGCGGACTGGCACATCCCCATCCGCATCGGCACGGATGCCGCCCTGGCGCTCGGCGTCATGCACATCCTGGCGCGCGACGGCGCCTGCGACCGCGACTATCTGGCGCGTCACACCCTCGGCTTCGACCGTCTCGAACGCGCGGTGCTGCCGCGCTTTACCCCCGACCGGGTCGCTGCCATCACCGGCGTGCCGGAGGCCGATGTCGAACGCCTCGCCGCCACCTACGCCAAGACCAGGAAGTCGTTCATCCGCCTGGGCTGGGGCATGACGCGCCTGCTTCATGGCGGCCAGGCGCTGCGCGCCGTCGCGCTGTTGCCCGGCGTCACCGGCGCGTACGGAGAGTACGGCGGCGGCGCACTCTCCGGCACCAACGCATCGTTCGAGCTGAACTATAACGCCGTACGCAAGCCCTCGGGCCCGGCCGAGACGCGCACCGTGAACCATCTCCGCCTCGGCGAGGCGCTGTTGGAAATGCGTGACCCGCCGATCCGCGCCTTGTTCATCGCCGCCAACAACCCCGCGGTCACCTGCCCCGACAGCGCCACCACCCGACGCGGCCTCGCGCGCGAGGATTTGTTCAACGTGGTGCACGACCCGTTCCTCACGGTCACCGCGCGCTATGCCGATATCGTGCTGCCCGCCGCCACCTATCTGGAAACCGAGGACTTCTTCCGCGCCTACGGCACCTACTACATGCAATACAGTCATCGCGCGGTGGAGCCGCAGGGCGAGGCGTGGTCCAATCTGCGCCTGGCACAGGCGCTGGCGCAGCGCATGGGCCTCCAGGATCCCGTGTTCCATCTGTCCCAACGCGAGATCCTGCGTGAATTGTTTCGCGGTGCCGGCGGCGCCTGCGCCGACGTCGATGTCGATCGCCTGCCAAACGCCGGCCCGATTTCCATCGCGTCGAAGCAAGGCCAGCAGTTCCGCACGCCCTCCGGCAAGTTGGAATTCTTTTCGGCAACGCTCGCCGCCCAGGGCCTGCCGCCGATGCCCGACTGGCAGCCCGATCCTGTCGAGACAGCGCAAGCCGCGCGCTGGCCGCTGCGCCTGCTGACCGCGCCCGGCTATTTCCAAAGCCACACCACGTTCTCCGGCGTCGCCGCACTACGCGCGCGCGAAGGCGCGCCTTGCTGCGTGCTGCATCCGTCCGATGCGGCCGAGCGCCGCCTGACCGACGGTCAGCCCGTGCGCCTGGTCAATGACCGCGGCGAGGTGGCGCTGACGCTGCGCGTGCGTGACGAAGTCCAGCCCGGCGTCGTGCTGGTGCCCGGCCAACGGCCCGACGACGAGACGGTGGCAGGCACGGTGAACATGCTGTGCAGCGGCGCCTTCACCGACCTGGGCGCCGGCGCGACCTATCAGAGCACCTGGCTGGATGTCCGCCCGTTGATGCAGTGAATGCCGGCAGCACCTGCAGGCAGCGAGAGCCCGCAGCGCCGGCACCGCAGCGCCACGAGGCGACGCCGCGCCCGAAGCTCGCTCGGATCGTGAGCCTGATGAGGCGCGCGGCGGCCCGCGGCCTGGCCGCTACGCCCCCCGTTGGAAGACCGACCACTCGCCGTAACGGCCCCGCAGGTGCCACCCCGCGGCCGCCAGTTGCGCGGCAATGTCCGGGTGCGCGGTCACCACGGCGTCGATCCGCCACTTCGCCAGCAGCCCCATCCGCTTCGTCGCGGACATTTCGATGTCCGCCCCATCCGCCAGCACCTTGGCCGGATAGCAATCGGCGCGCGAATCCCAGAACACCGGCACGCCGTGATAAGCCAGAAAGCCGCCCGCCAGGTAGTCGTTCCACACATGCTCACCGGCCAGGCTGTGGAACGGAAAGTTGGCGGGGAACTTCTCCGGGCCATACACCGCACGCGGCGTCAGCACGGCCAGCGCCAGCGCCACCGCGCCGAACCCCAGGAACGGCAGGCGCATCGGCACTTGCGGCAGCCGCTTCGCCAGAGCGTCGGCCAGCCAGGGCAGGACCACGATCGCCGCGACTTCCAGGCAGCGCTGGTGCCGCAGTCCCAGCGCCAGCACCGGCAGGATGATGACCCAGGCCCGCCACGGCGCACGCCACAGCGCCAGGCCGGTTCCCCCCAACACCAGCATCACGCGCATCAGCCACGCCGGATCGGTCAGGTCCGGCGGCTGCCACTCGGCCAGCACATTGCCGTGCACGAACGGCGTGGCGTCGGCCGACGCGCCATAGCCGAAGATCAGCGCCCACAGGTGCCAGCCCGACGGATTGGCCAGGGTCAGCAACGCCGCCACGCAGCCCCAGCGCCAGTCGTAGGCCAACACCAGGAACACCCCGATGATGAACGACCCATGCATGTTCGCCCACAGCCCGACCAGCATCGAGGCTGCCGCAAGTCGCGCCGCCGATGGCCGCATCAGCAGTAGCACCGTGCCGGCAAGCAGCAGGTTGCCCCAGGTCAGGGCCCGCTCGGTGTCGCCATAGGTGATGAGGCAGAGGACCCAGGTGAAGCCGACCACCGTCGCTGCCGCGGCGCGTGGGCGCCACGCGGTCATCGCCAGCAGGACGCCCGTCCCGGTGACCGCCAGCCCTCGCAGCAGCCCCGCCCATGCCGCGCCGCCCAGCGCATAGAGCAATCCGACACCGGGTTCGAGCGGCACCCAGGCCGCTTTCGGCGCCGTCCATCCCCAGGCATTGGTATGAGGATAGACGCCCGCCAGGATGTGGTCGCCCAGCCAGCGCAGATACCAGTAGTCCGGATCCAGGATCGGCCAGCGCCAGCCGCCCAGGGCGAAGGCGAAGAACACTACCAGGACCAGCATCGGGTAGAGCCATGTCGTGGACGCACCGATGATGGGCACAGTCGCGCCGGTGGCGGGCACAGCCGCGCCGGTGGCGGGCACAGCGGCGCCGATGGCGGCCACAGCCGCGCCGATGATGGGCACAGCCGCGCCAGCGGACGGGCCCGCCGGCAACGGCACCAGATCCGCTGCGTCTGTTTGTTGGCTCGGCATGAACGGCGGCCTTTGCGGCGCGTGTCGCGACCTGCATTCGATAGGGCCGCGGTGCTTTCCCGCCGGTTACGCGCGCCGCCGCCTGACCTGCCCGCGTCGCGCACAGTTCGCAATCGCCAGCACGGCAGCCCAGCATGGCAGCATTGACTCGCCTCGCCTCGCTCGCCGAAGCTTTGTCCCAGGGAGACTTCCAGGCGTGGAGCGATGAATGCCATCTGGGCTGGCGCAAACCGCGCCGCCGCTGCCGGAACATGCTCCCGGAAGCGGCGTCGCATGGCTGGAACGTGCGGGCGTCGGCCTGCTCGTGTGGTTCGGCATCGCCCTGATCGGCGTGCCGCTCGTGCTCACCTTCTACCTCAGCTTGTTCGACGAGAAGCTGATCCTGTTCCCGCCGCGCGGCTACACGCTGTCGTGGTATGCGGCGATCCTGCCCAATTTCGGTGATCCCATCCTCACCAGCCTCGAGCTTGCCGCCGCCGCGGTGGGCGGCAGCCTGGTGCTGGGGATTCCCGCCGGCATCGGCCTCTCCCGCCATCGCTTCCGCGGCCGCGGCATCATCTCCACCCTGTTGCTGGCGCCGATCACGGTGCCCGGCATCGCGCTCGGCCTCGCCATCTACATCATGCTGGTCACCATCGACGAGCAAGCCGGCACCACCATCACCAGTTCATTGCTCGGGCTGGTGCTGGCACATGTGCTGATCACCACGCCCTGGATGGTGCGTCTCTGCCTCGCCGCTCTGACCAACCACGAACGCACCGCCGAGGAGGCCGCCGCCAGCCTCGGCGCCGGCCCGCTGACGGTGATCTGGCGCGTCACCCTGCCCGCCATGCGCCCCGGCATCATTGCCGGCGCACTGTTTTCCTTCGTTTTCTCGTTCGAAAATCTCGAGCCTGCATTGTTCCTGAGCAGTCCGGGGGTTACCACGCTGCCGGTCGCGGTGCTGCAGTATCTGGAATATCACATCGACCCACTGGTATCCGCGCTCGCAGTGGCGCAGACGGTCGGCGTTGCCGCGCTGCTGCTGTTGCTCGACCGCTTCACACGGCTGGGCCAGGTGGTGCGATGACCACCGCCGCGCTATCGCTGCACCGGCTCACCAGGCATTACGGCACCCATGCCGTGGTGGACGACGTCACGCTCGACGTGGAGCCAGGCGAGCTGATCGTCTTGCTTGGCCCCTCCGGCTGCGGCAAGACCACGACGCTGCGCATGATCGCGGGGTTCGTCGCACCCACGAGCGGCGACATTCACCTCGACGGCAGCAGCATCATCGCGCTGCCGCCGCATCGCCGCGAAATGGGCATCGTGTTCCAAAGCTATGCGTTGTTCCCGCATTTGACGGTGGCGCGCAACGTCGCGTTCGGCCTGGAGATGCGCCGCACTCCGGCCGCCACCGCGGCGGCACGCGTCGCCGACATGCTGCGTCTGGTGAAGTTGGACCCGATGGCGGACCGCCTGCCGCGCGAACTCTCCGGTGGCCAGCAGCAGCGCGTCGCGCTGGCCCGCGCGCTGGCGATCCATCCGCGGCTGCTGCTGCTGGACGAGCCGCTGTCCAATCTCGATGCCGCGCTGCGCGGCGAGATGGCGCGCGAGATCCGCATCCTGCAACGCAACGGCGGCATCACCACGATCATGGTCACGCACGACCAGACCGAGGCGATGGCGATGGCCGACCGCCTCGTGGTGATGCATGACGGCCGCGTGCAGCAGATCGGCGTTCCGGAAACCATCCATGCGCACCCTGCCAATCCCTTCGTCGCGCGCTTCATCGGCGGCAGCAACATCCTGGAAGGGCGCCTGTCGGACGGTCGTCGCCTGACCCTGCCTGACGGTACGGCGCTGGCGCTCGCATCGCGTTATAGCGGTGGCGGCAATGCGACGTTGGCCGTGCGCCCCGATAGCGTGCATCTGCTGCCCGCCAATGGCGATGCGCGTGCCGAAGGCGAGGTGACGCTGTGCACCTGGCTGGGCTCGGTGGTGGAGCATGTCGTGCAGCTTGGCCCGGACGTCACGGTGCTGGCGCGCGGCCCCGCGCTGGGGCGCGATGCCGTCCGCCGTTATCCGCCTGGCACGCGCGTCGCGCTGGCCTGGCAGCCCGACGAGGAACGCTTGTTTGATGCCGAGGGGCATGCCCTGGCGGCATCGGTTGTCATGAAGGAGACCCATGATGCCTGAACCCGCGGTAACCCGCCGCACTTTGCTTGCCGGCAGTGCCTTGCTCGCTGCGCCCGCGATTCTGAGCCGCCGCGCGCACGCCGCGGAACGCTGCGTCGTCGGCACCTGGGGCGGCGACTATGCCCGCCTGCTGCGCGAGAACATCGACGAGCCGATCCTGAAGCCGGCCGGCGTCGAGGTCGTGCAGGATGTCGGCGATGAGAGCCCACGCGTTTCGAAACTCTACGCCCAGCGAGCACTACCCCGGGGCACCGACGACATCGCCTGCGTCAATGCGACGACGGGCTATCGCGTGAATGCCGCGGGCCTGGTGGACGACCTGACCGAACAACAGGTCCCCAACCTGAAATACGTCCGTCGCGAGCTGCGCATAGCCGGCTTCGTGCCGCATATCTTCAGCGCACAGGTACTGCTTTACAATCCGGCCACGGTGACAAACCCGCCACACTCGCTGGCCGACTTCCTCGATCCACAGTGGAAAGGCAAGGTCGGTGTGATCGCGCCCGCGGGCCCGTGGCTGCTTCAGGCCGCCAGCCTGCTGGAGACCGATACCACCACCGATTTCGACAAGGCCAAGGCGTTCATGCTGAAGCTGCGCGCCAACGGACTGCGGATGTATCCGGAAACCGACAACCTCGCCCCGGCGTTCAAAAGCGGCGAGATCGACGTCGGCATGATCTGGCTGGCACGCGACGTGATGTGGCAGAACGCCGGCTTTCCGGTGCAGGCAATCTGGCCGAAAGAAGGCGCCCTTCTCTACGTGTCCGGCATGGTGATGCCGAAAAATGCACCCGACAAGGACGCCGCCCACAAATACATGAACGCGCTGCTCGAGCCGGCGGCGCAGCAGGGCTTCGCCGCACATATGGGCTATCTGCCGACCGTCACCGACGCGCCGCTGTCCGGCAAGATCGCCGACCAATTGGCGTTCCCGAAGCCCGCGCCAAAGCTGGTGCCGCCGGACTATGCCGTGTTGTCCAAGGCGTTGCCGGACCTCAACGACTGGTGGTTGAAGAACATGCAGAATGGCTGAACGCCGGGAGGCCGGCGCGGCCCTGGCGTTGCTGGGGCCGGCCAGCCTGCTGATGGCGGTGATGCTGATCGCGCCGCTCGCGTTCCTGGCACGCATCAGCGCCAACCGCTTCGACCCGACGCAGTTGATGATCGCCGCGGTGACGCCGGAAAACTACCTGCGCTTCTTCCGCGACCCGTTCTATTGGAATGTGCTGGTCACCACGCTGCGCGTGTCGGTGATCGTGACGGCGGTCTGCCTGGCGCTGGGTCTGCCGATGGCCTGGCGCCTGGCCCGCACCACCAGCCGCTGGAAATCCGTCTACATGGTGCTGACCGTGCTGCCGCTGTTCATCGGTTCCACCACGCGCACCGCCGGTTGGATGATCCTGTTCGCGCGTGGCGGCATGCTCGACATCATCTCGCGCGACGTGCTGCACGCCGGCGGCGTCAACCTGATGTTCACCGAAACCGCGGTGCTCGCGGGTATCATCGCGATCGAGCTGCCATTCACGCTGCTGACCTTGCAGAGCGTGTTCGAGGGCATCGATCCGCGGCTGGAGGAGGCCGCGTCCTCGATGGGCGCCACGCCCTCGCGCGCATTCTGGCGCATCGTGTTTCCGTTGGCGCTGCCGGGCGTCGCCATCGCCGCGGTGCTGTCCTTCATCCTCTGCATGAACGCGTTTGCCACCCCGGTATTGCTCGGCGGTCCGCGCTTCCAGATGATGGCGCCGCTGTTGTTCTGGGCGTTCAGCAACGACAATAACTGGCCGTTCGCCGGCGCCATCGCGTTCATACTCATGGCGACCACATTGGGACTGACCGGCCTGGCAAACGTGGTGATCCCGCGGCGCTATCACGCGCGGTGACCTGGTGGTGACCCGCCGATCCGTCGCGGTCCCGCCCCGTGCCGGCTGTCAGAACACTTGCTCGCCGTGCAGCACGATATCCAGACCTTCCCGTTCTTGCTCCCGCGACACGCGCAGCCCCACCAGCACATCGGTAAGCTTGAGCAACAGGAAGCTGCCCAGCGCGCCGTAGATCAGGGTCGTCGCGATCCCCAGCGCCTGCACCCCCAGCAGATGCACGCCACCGGTTGCCGTCCCCTCCGGGTGCAGCGGCGTCGCCGTCAGCGGGCCGTAGGCGAGGACACCGGTCGCCAGCATGCCGACGATGCCGCCCACGCCGTGCACGCCGAACACGTCCAGGCTGTCGTCGTAGCCCAGCATCGGCTTCAGCACCGTCACCGCCCAGAAGCACACCGCGCCGGCGACGATGCCGATCGCCAGCGCAGGTCCGGGCAGCACGAAGCCGGAGGCCGGCGTGATCGCCACCAGCCCCGCCACCGCGCCGGAGATCGCGCCCAGGACCGAGGGTTTCGCGCGCAGGAACCACTCGGCGAAGCTCCAGGACAGTGTGGCGCCGGCGGCGGCCATCTGGGTCGCGAGCACAGCCATCGCCGCGCGTCCGTTGGCGGCCAGCGCCCCGCCGGAATTGAAGCCGAGCCAGCCGACCCACAGCAGCGCCGCCCCGATCACCGCATAGGACAGGTTCCACGGCGCCATGTTCTCGTGGCCGTAACCCAGCCGCCGCCCCAGCATCAGCGCACACACCAGGCCGGCAATGCCGGAATTGATCTCCACCACCGTGCCGCCGGCGAAATCGGCGATGCCGAGGTGGTTCAGCCAGCCGGTGGGCGCCCAGACCCAATGCGCCACCGGCGCATAGACCAGCAGCGACCACAGCGTCATGAACAACAGCAGGGCGGAGAATTTCATGCGGTCGGCAAAGGCGCCGGTGATCACGGCGGGCGTTATCACCGCAAACGCCATCTGGAACAGGATGAAGACGCTTTCCGGGATCGTGGTGGGCTGCGCTGCGGCACTGCCGGCCCCCAGCGTGAAGGGCTTGTTCCAGCCCTCGCCCAACCCATTTAGCAGCAGGCGCGATGCGTCGCCGATCCACGGGCTGCCGTTGGTGAAGGCGAGCGAGAAGCCCGCCACCATCCACACCACGCTCATCAACGCGCACAGACTGAACGACTGCATCATGGTGGCGAGCACGTTCTTCTTGCGCACCATTCCGGCGTAGAACAAGGCGAGCCCGGGAACGGTCATCAGCAGGACCAGGGCGGTGCTGGTCAGCACCCAGGCAACGTCGCCTGGCTCGATGTGCGGCATGGCGGCAGTCCTCTCGCGGCCGCACGCACGCGGGCGCAGGCTACGCACGCAGCGGCGGATGTAGACCGCATGTGACGAACCAGGCGGGTCGTGCCACCGTTACAACTTCCGTGCCAATCGCGCCCGCTTGCCGCCTCCGGCCGGCAAGGCCATGTTGCCGCGAAATTGGGCACAGGGCGTTTGCCGTCCGCGGCATCAGTTGCCGCAAGGCATGGCGGTTGGGGCAGCGCAACGGCTGCCTGATCCGTACGCAGCAGCGAGGGATCATCAACATGGCTCAGAGGATGGATGCCGAGGTCTGCGTTGTCGGCGCCGGGCCGGTGGGCGGCACGTTGGCCTGCCGCCTCGCCGCCGCGGGCATTGCCACCGTGCTGGTGGACCGCGCCGCCCTGCCGCCGATGGAGCATCCGGCGTTCGACGGCCGCGCCTTCGCCATCGCCGCCGGGTCACGCACGCTGCTGGCGGATGCCGGAGTTTGGCACCGGCTGGCAGTGCCGCCGAACCCGATCCTGGACATCCGTGTCAGCGACGGCCGGCTGGGCCGGCGGCCATCGCGCCTGCATTTGCATTTCGACCATCACGAGGCCGGAGCCGATGCCGGCCCGTTCGGCTGGATGGTGGAAGCGCGCAGCCTGCGGATGGCGCTGAACGGCTACTTTGCGGAGCTGCCTGCGCTGCGTGTGTTCGCCCCGGCGGCGGCGGCAGTGGAACGGCGCGCGGATCGCGCCGTGGTGCGGATCGCCGGCGGTCCGGAGCTGCACTGCCGGCTGGTGGTCGCGGCCGAGGGGCGCCACTCGCCGCTGCGTGAGGCGGCGGACATCCCCGTCACGCGCCTGCCCTACGGCCAGACCGGCATCGTCTGCGCCGTCAGCCACGAACACCCGCATCACGACCTGGCGCTGGAACATTTCCTGCCGTCGGGACCGTTCGCCGCCTTGCCGATGGGGCCAAGCCTGGATGCGGAGCTGGGCGGCGCGCCGAACGTCTCGGCCATCGTGTGGACCGAGCGCACGCCGATCGCCAGGCAGATGCTGCGGCTGGACAATGCGCGGTTCGGCCAGGAGGTCGGTCGCCGGCTGGGCGACCACCTGGGCGCCCTGCGGATGGTGGGACGGCGGTGGTCCTATCCGCTGTCGGCAATGCTGGTCCATCGCTACGTCGCGACGCGGCTGGCGCTGGCCGGCGACGCGGCGCACGGGATCCATCCGATCGCCGGCCAGGGCCTGAACCTGGGCTTTCGGGACGCGATCGCCCTGGCGGATCTGGTGACCGCCGCGGCTGCAACAGGTGCGGACCCCGGCGCGCCTGCCTTGCTCGCGCGCTACCAGCGCCGGCGGCGCCCTGACAATCTGCTGATGCTGGCCATGACCGACGGGCTGGACCGGCTGTTCAGCAACGACAACCGGCTGCTGCGACTGGCGCGCGATATCGGCATCGCCGCGGTGGACCGGACTCCGCCACTGAAACGATTGTTCATGCGCCGCGCCATGGGGCTGACGGCTTGAGAAGTGGGGAAACCATTTGTCGACGCTGGCGCGACGCACGCGTCACGCCGCCCTGCCGTTATAAAACTGTCACGTGCCACGATAGTCGGTCGATGTCAGTTTGCTTAAATCGTCCCGATTCGCGAGGGGAAAGTATGCCTGCCGAACGTCGTGGCACCAGTTCTGTACAGGGTGTCTGAAGCCGATGCGTGTTGCGAAATGATGACGGACATCGCGCGGGAAACTGTTATCCAGGCCTATGGCCGGTGGGCTCCCGTTTATGATCTGGTGTTCGGTCCCGTATTCCGTACCGGACGCCGTGCCGCGATCGAGGCGGCAGAACACGTCGGCGGACGCATTCTGGAAGTAGGGGTCGGCACCGGCCTGTCCTTGCCCGGCTATTCCGGCCGGAACAAAGTGTTCGGCGTCGACATCTCGGCTGCAATGCTCAAGCGGGCACGCAACCGGGTGGCGCGACTCCGGCTGCGCCACGTCGAAGGCCTCGCTGTGATGGATGCCGAGGCGCTGGACTTTCCCGACAACGCCTTCGACGTCGTGGTGGCGCAATACGTCGTCACCGCGGTGCCGCATCCGGAACGCGCGCTGGATGAATTCGCACGTGTGGTCCGCCCCGGCGGCGAGATCGTCATCACCAGCCGTATCGGTGCCGAATCCGGATTGCGCGGCGCGGTGGAGAAAACGCTGATGCCGGTCACCAGCCGCCTCGGCTTTCGCACCGAGTTCGCCTGGGATCGCTACGCCCGCTGGGCAGAAGCGTCGCCCGACGTGCAGTTGATCGAGCGTCGCCCATTGCCCCCACTGGGGCATTTTTCGTTGATCCGGTTCGCAAAACGTCCAATCCGCCATAACTAACCATCGAGTAAATCGGCGACCAGGCGGCCTGACAGGGGGTCAGGTTCGTTGCAATGACAAGAAAGGACCACGATGTGCAGTTTTCTTGAATGCCTGAAGATGCAGCGTTGGGATGACCACCGTTACTATCATCACAGCCGGATCAACCAGTCCCTGCATCTCGTCAGTGCGCTGAGCTTCGTCTGCGCCTATGTGGTGGCCTTCAAGGATCCGGCCATGGCGGCCTTGCTCGGCTGGCTGCTGGCGATGACCTCGCGGCAGATCGGCCATATCGTGTTCGAGCCGAAGACCTACGACGTCATCAACCAGGCGACGCATGAGTTCAAGGAAGCGATCAAGGTCGGCTACAATCTGCGGCGCAAGGCCGTGCTGCTGACGGTCTGGGCGCTGTCGCCGTTGCTGCTGTGGTGGGACCCGACGCTGTTGCATACGGTGAAGCCGCCCAAGGGCTTCGGCGATTTCTCGCGCAACGTCGGCTATCTGTGGCTGGCGCTCGGCGGCGCCGGGTTGACGTTCCGCACCTTGCAGTTGTTCTTCGTGCGCGACGTGCAGACCGGGTTGGTATGGGCCACGAAGATTCTCACCGACCCGTTCCACGACATCAAGCTCTATTACCGCGCCCCGGGCTACCTGTTGCGCGGCGAGATGTTCGAGCCGGCGCCTACCTAGGCGCCGGAGGCGGCGAGACGCCGGCGGCTGCCGGGCGATGTCGCGGCGCGCTCCAGTGCGGCCGGTAGGTCGCCAGTATCTCTCGAAGAATCCGCCGCCGGATCGCCTTGTTCGTCGTCCCCGGTTCGCTCCACCACCAGCCGTCGCGCCCCATGGCCCGTGCCGCAGCGACAAACCGCTCCGCCACCACGGCGAAGTCCGCGGCGCTGTAGTTCAGGCTGAAAATCAGCCGGCCGGTGCCGACCCAGCTCAATGCAATACCTTCGGCGCGCAGATAATATTGCAGCATCCAGTTGTAGCGCGACGGCCGCGTGTAGCACACGGTCCAGATCGTCGAGATATTGGCGACCCGCACCGGCAGCCCTTCCTGCTCCAGGCGGTGGTTCAGCATCGCCGCGCGGCCGTTCCAGCATTCATCCAGGTCTTCATAAAGACTCTGGATCTCCGGCGATGCGAACCGGTGCAGGAACACGTTCATCGCGCCCATGACATACGGATGCGAATTGAACGTGCCACGGGCGAGGCAAATGTCGGCCGGACGGTCGTCGCGGTAGCGCTTCATGAACTCGTGCCGCCCGCACAGCACGCCAACCGGAAAACCGCCTCCAAGCGTCTTGCCATAGGTGACGAGATCGGGCCGCACGCCGAAATACTCGGCCGCGCCGCCCGGGGCGAGGCGGAATCCGACGAACACCTCATCGAAAATCAGCACGATTCTACGCTCGGTGCAGACCTTGCGGAGCTGTTGCAGCCAGGCCGTATAGGCCGGCCGATCAAAGCCCGCGGTCCGGCCGCTATCCACCAGCGAAGAATCGGCCGGCGCGGCGCGGTTCGGATGCAAGGCCTGCAGCGGATTCACCAGCACGCAAGCGATGTCGCGCCGGGTGCGCAACACGCGGAGCGTAAGCTCCGACATTTCCGCCAAGGTGTAGGTGGCACGCGGCGGCAGGGGATTCCCCACGCCAGGCTGTACGTCGCCCCACCAGCCGTGATAGGCGCCGCTGAAGCGCACGACATGCGTGCGGTGCGTGTGGTAGCGCGCGAGTTGCACCGCCTGCATCACCGCTTCGGTGCCGGACATATGGAACGACACCTCATCCATGCCCGAGATCTGCCGCAACCGCTCGACGTTATAAGCGATCACCGGATGATAGGAGCCCAGAACCGGCCCGAGGTCGGCGACCAGTGCGGAACCCTCCGCCATGCAGCTCTTGTAAAAGTCGTAGCCGAGCAAGTTGACACCGTAGGAGCCGGTGAGGTCGTAAAGCGAGTTGCCGTCGAGGTCGGTGAAGGTGATGCCGTTCGAAGCCCCGACAATCGAGCCGGCGGACAGCGACTGGCGCACGACCCGGCTGTATTGGAACGGCACGCGATAGGCATGGGTCAATTGCAGGTCGGACGCGCCAGCGCGAACCTGGGCAGTCGCGGCGCTGGTCCGGGCGAACTTGTCGCGGTACAGCGCTGCCAGTCGCTGGAACCCCTCGCGCCGCCTGACCGCGACTTGCTCGGGCGGATCGTCCGAACGGAAGAATCGATCGTCGTCATATTCGTAGAACGGAATCAGCGCGGCGACGCGACGCGCCAGCCGGGCATGCCCGGTCAACGACGGGTGCTTTGCCCGGGACAGTTCGAGTCGCTGGTGCACGCGGCCCAGCACGGGAATCGGTATCGTCACGCCGGTAACCTAAATGGCTGCCGGCGTCAGTTGCGTGTCAGTTGTGTGATACCCATGCCCGACCGGGCAGGCATTTGAGGCTTTCCGCGGCGACATGACCGGCAAATGACCGCCCTCCGCACCGCGATTGCGAGAATTACCCAGCAGGAGGACCTGAACTTCCTGCTGACCAATCGCATCCCGCGCCGCCTCGCAACCCGCTTCTTCGGTTGGTTCAGCGGCATCGAGAACCCGCTGGTCTGCCGCCTCTCCATCGCCGTGTGGCGTCTGTTCTCGGAGCTTGATCTAAGCGAAGCACGTGCCACGCGCTTTCGTAGTCTGCACGAGTGCTTCGTGCGTCAGTTGAAGGACGGCGCACGTCTGTTCGACAGCGATTCGAACATCTTGGTCAGTCCCTGCGATGCGATCGTCGGGGCATCCGGCCAGGTGCAGGCCGGCCAGGTGCTGCAGATCAAGGGCCTCCCCTATCGCTTGCATGACCTGTTTGGCAGCGAGAGCGATGCCGCGCGCTTGCAAAATGGCTGCTACGCAACGCTGCGGCTGACCTCGGCGATGTACCACCATTTCCACGCCCCACATGATTGCCGCGTGGATTCCGTTACCTACATTTCAGGCGATACCTGGAACGTCAATCCGATCGCTCTCAAACGGATTGAAAATCTGTTCTGCAAAAACGAGCGCGCCGTGATCCGCACCACCCTGTCGGACTCCGGCCACGCGGTCACGCTGGTGCCCGTCGCCGCAATCCTGGTCGCCGGCATTCGCCTGAACTTCCTGGACACGCGCTACGCCCTGCGCCGCGGCGGCCCGCGTACCATCCCGTGCCATCGCGCGTTGCGCAAAGGCGATGCAATGGGCTGGTTCGAGCATGGCTCGACGATCGTGGTGTTCGCGCCGAGCGGCTTCACGTTGCACGAGAATATTCGCGAGGGCGCCCTGATCCGCGCCGGCCAGCCGCTGATGCGGCTGCCGCAGGCGGCGGGTTGCGACACACCCCCGGTCGGGCCGGCGACGATCGAGTGATCCGGCCGCCGGACGATCGAGTGATCCGGCCGCCGATCGATCCGGCCGCGTCGGCGACACTGTACGGGCATTGCTACGTGCAGGGTACGGGCATTGCTACGTGCAGGCGCCGCTGCCCAGGGCTCGCTGCGGACGTGCAAGCGTGATGCTGCGGCAGACGTGCATGCGGCATGCTACAGCGAGACTCAGACGGCGACGCGACCGCCCCGCGCGACGCCCGGACCATCCCGGCCGTCGCGGCAATGCCATGCGGGGATCGGGGCGGCCGCCTTAGCGCGGCGACAGCACCATCACCATCTGCCGGTTTTCCATCCGCGGCATTTGCTCCACCTTGGACGTCGGGTCCATCTCGGCGCGGATCCGCTCGAGCACCTTCACGCCAAGATCCTGGTGGGCCATCTCACGGCCGCGGAAACGCAGCGTCACCTTGACCTTGTCCCCCTCCTCGATGAACGACTTCATGGCGCGCATCTTCACCTGATAGTCGTTCTCGTCGATGTTCGGGCGGACCTTGATCTCCTTGATCTCGATGACCTTCTGCTTCTTCCTGGCTTCGTTTCGCTTCTTCTGTTGTTCGTATTTGTACTTGCCGTAGTCGAGAATCTTGACCACGGGAGGCTCGGCATTCGGGCTGATCTCCAGCAGATCGAGCCCGACGGAATAGGCGCGCTGCTGTGCTTCACGCGCGCTCATCACTCCGGCCATTTCGCCTTTGTCGTCGATCAGACGCACCTGGGGGGAACGGATCTCCTCGTTGACGCGGGGCCCGCCGCGGGTTGGCGGCGCGGGCATGGGGGGGCGAGCTATGGGTCTCTCCTGTGTCTGTTACGGGCTACAGTCGGCCGGGGCCGGACCGGCCGCCAGTCTGGCCGATCATTCCGACCGGAATCAAGCTGCCTCAACCTTGGTTGCTGCTCCCTTAAGATCGGGAGGGGTTGCCTCCGCCGCAAGCCGGTTCACCGCCTCGGCCAGCGGTAAAACCTCCTGCGCCGCCCCGCCCAGCCGTCGCAGCGCCACGGTGCGGTTCTCCGCCTCCTTGCGGCCGACCACCGCCAGCACCGGGACATGCGTCAGGCTGTGGTCCCGCACCTTGGCGTTGATCTTCTGGTTGCTGAGGTCGAGCTGCGCCGCGATTCCCGCCCGGTTGAACGCCGCCGCCACCTCACGTGCATAGTGATCCGCGTCGGACACGATCGTTGCGACCACCACCGGCACCGGTGCGAGCCAAAGCGGGAAGCGGCCGGCGTAATGCTCTATCGTCACACCCAGGAATCGTTCGAAGCTGCCCAGGATGGCCCGGTGCAACATCACGGGAACACGGCGGCTGCCGTCCTCCGCCACGTATGCGGCGCCCAGCCGTTCCGGCAGGAAATAATCCACCTGCAGCGTGCCGCACTGCCAGTCACGGCCGATCGCATCGCGCAGCACGAATTCCAGCTTGGGACCGTAGAACGCGCCTTCCCCCGGGTTCAGCGTGTACTCCACGCCGGCGATGGCGCAGGCCTCCTTCAGCGCGGCCTCGGCCTTGTCCCACATCGCGTCGGAGCCGATGCGCGGCGTCGGGCGGTCGGAGAACTTCACCCGGAACTCCGGATAGCCGAAGTCGCGGTAGATCGACCCGAGCAGATCGACGAAATGCACCGTTTCCGAGGCGATCTGATCATCGGTGCAGAAGATGTGCGCGTCGTCCTGGGTGAAGGCGCGCACCCGCATGATGCCGTGCAGCGCGCCGGACGGCTCATAGCGGTGGCAGGCGCCGAATTCCGCGATCCGCATCGGCAGTTCGCGGTAGCTGCGGATGCCCTGGTTGAAGATCTGCACATGGCACGGGCAGTTCATCGGCTTGACGGCAAGCACTTTCTCCTCGTCCACCACCTCGGCGATGAACATGTGCTGGCGGTAGTTCTCCCAGTGGCCCGACTTCTCCCAGAACACGCGGTCCAGGAGCTGCGGTGTCTTCACTTCCAGGTAGCCCGCGTTGTCCAGGCGGCGGCGCATGTAGGCTTCGGCGGTGCGGAACAGTTTCCAGCCGTTCGGGTGCCAGAATATGCTGCCGGCGGCTTCCTCCTGGAGATGGAACAAGTCCATTTCCTTGCCGATCCGTCGGTGGTCGCGGCGTTCCGCTTCCTCGAGCTGGTGCAGATGCGCGTCCAGCTCCTTCTGGTCGCGCCAGGCGGTGCCGTAGATGCGTGACAGCATGGCATTGCGGTGGTCGCCGCGCCAATACGCGCCTGCGGTCTTCATCAGCTTGAACGCGGTGCCGACGTCGGCGGTGGAGCGCATGTGCGGGCCACGGCACAGGTCCACCCAGCCGCCCTGGGTATAGAGACTGATCGTCTCGTCGCGCGGCAGGTCCTGGATCAGCTCGGCCTTGTACTTCTCGCCCTTGTCGTCGAAGAAGCGGATGGCGTCCTCGCGATCCATCACCGACCGCACGAAGGGGGCGCCGCGCGCGACGATCTCTTTCATTTTCGCTTCGATGGCGGGGAAGTCGTCCGGGGTGAACGGCTCATTGCGGGCAAAGTCGTAGTAGAAGCCGTTCTCGATCGCGGGGCCTATGGTCACCTGGGTCCCAGGGTAGAGTTCCTGCACCGCCTCGGCGAGCACGTGGGCGGCGTCGTGGCGGATCAGTTCCAGCGCTTCGGGATCGCGGCGGGTGACGAACACCAGGTTGGCGTCATGATCGATCCGGGTCGCGAGATCGACCGTCCTGCCGTTCAGCTTCATGGCCAGCGCGGCGCGGGCGAGGCCAGGACCGATCGCCTCCGCCACCGTCGTGCCCGTCACCGGCGCATCGAAGCGGCGCACGGAACCGTCGGGCAGGGTGATGGCGGGCATGGGTCAGGGCTCCTCCGTTCAGGGGATGGTGGGGCGGAGTCTATGGCGGCAACCAGGGTGGGAGTGCAACCCCCGAGTGTGATGAGCAACCAATGGCCGCTCATTTTGGTCAACGCCAGCATGGTGCCGATGATCGTGATCGCGTTGTGACAGCCTCGGCCTGAGCTTCCGGCATGCCGGCAGCGGTCAGAGTGTTCACGAAGGCCTGGGTGTCGAGCGTCATAAGCGTCATATCGGACATGAATATACCCACCGGTTGCGATGCCCGTCGGCGGCCGAGCGCGCCGGCGCCGCATGGTGCCCGGAAAGCCTGTTGCGACGGATGGATCCGAGTTGGATCAACCTGATGGCACGCAACAATGAACGAGACGTTACCGGTGACCTTCAATCCATTTGTGAATGTTCAACTGGCTGGCCGTCACTCCATGCCCTCATAAAAATCATGCCCCTTGTCATCGATCACGATGAACGCCGGGAAATCCTCCACCTCGATCCGCCACACGGCCTCCATCCCAAGTTCGGGATATTCCAGCACCTCCACCTTCCGAATGCAGTCCTGTGCCAGCCGCGCCGCCGGCCCGCCGACCGACCCCAGGTAGAACCCGCCATTCGCCTTGCATGCCTCGCGCACCGCACGCGAGCGGTTGCCCTTCGCCAGCATCACCAGCGAGCCGCCGGCGTTCTGGAACTCCGCCACGTAGCTGTCCATCCGCCCTGCGGTGGTTGGGCCGAACGATCCGGTGGCATAGCCCGCGGGGGTTTTCGCCGGCCCCGCATAATAGACCGGGTGATCCTTCAAGTACGCCGGCAGGCCCGCGCCGCGATCTAGCCGTTCCTTCAGTTTCGCGTGGGCAATGTCGCGCGCCACCACCATCGTGCCGGTCAGCATCACGCGCGTCTTCACCGGATAGGCCGACAACTGGCGGCGGATCTCCGTCATCGACCGGTTCAAATCAACCGCGACCGCATCGCCGCCCAGACTATCGTCGGTCGTCTCCGGCAGATATTTTGCCGGATCGGTCTCCAATTGCTCCAGGAACACGCCAGCCGGCGTCAGCTTCGCCAGGATTTGCCGATCGGCACTACAGGAAACGCCGATCCCCACCGGCAGCGACGCACCATGCCGCGGCAGCCTGATCACCCGCACGTCATGACAGAAATACTTGCCCCCGAACTGCGCGCCGATGCCGATCCGGCGCGACAGCCCCAGCACCTGTTGCTCCATTTCCAGGTCGCGGAACGCATGGGCGGCGGGGCTGCCGCTGGTGGGCAGGGTGTCCAGCCATCGGCACGATGCCAGCTTCACCGTCTTCAGCGTGAGCTCGGCCGACGTGCCGCCGATCACGATCGCCAGGTGATACGGCGGACACGCCGACGTCCCCAGCGTCTTCATCTTCGTTTCGATATACGCCAGCAGCTTCTCCGGCGACAGGATCGCTCGCGTCTCCTGGAACAGAAAGGACTTGTTGGCGGATCCGCCGCCCTTGGCGATGAACATCAGGTGGAATTCGTCGTCGCTGTGTCCCGCCGGCGCCGCCATGATGTCGAACTGTACCGGCAGGTTGTTGCCAGTGTTCGTCTCCTCGAACATCGACAGCGGAGCCATCTGTGAATAGCGCAGGTTGGTTTCGGTAAAGGTGCGATGGACGCCCCAGCTCAGCGCCTCTTCCTCGTCGCCGTCGATCCAGACACGTTGGCCCTTCTTGCCGAACACGATCGCGGTGCCGGTGTCCTGACACATCGGCAGCACGCCGCCGGCGGCGATGTTGGCGTTCTTCAGCAGGTCCAACGCGACGAAACGGTCGTTCGCACTCGCCTCCGGATCGTCCAGGATCGCGCGCAACTGCGCCAGGTGACCGGGACGCAGCAGATGCGACACGTCGTGAAACGCCTGGAATGCCAACTCCGACAGCGCATCGGGCGCAACACGCAGCACGGTCTGGCCGTCGCAGGTCGCGGTGCGCACACCACCCAGCGGCAGTTGCTTCCACGGCGTTGCCGCCGGGGCGAGCGGGAACATGGGCGAGAAGCGGAAACCCGACGGCCGCGGCAGCGGAGCGTTCATGCAGAAATATCCTGTGGGAGGAAGGTCATTCTTTCGGCGGCGACCGCCGGCGGAACGCATCCAGGCTGACCACCTGCGGCGCCTCCGCCGGCTTGTCCGACCCGACGTCCGCGTCCGCCGCGGTCTCCGGCGCCGGCACCAGCGCGACCGGTTGTTCCGCCGGCGCCTCCGGCAGCGCAACGTGGAAACGCAGGCCGTAGCGCACATGCGGATCGGCGAAGCCGATCACCGCGTCGAGTGGGATAACCAGCGTCGCCGGCACCTGGCCGAACGACAGGCCGACGCTGATCAGTCCGGCCTCACGATCCATCTTAAGGTCCCAGAACTGGTGCTGCAGGACAATCGTCATTTCCTGCGGGTATTTCGCACGCAGACGCGGCGGGATCACCACGCCGGGATGATCGGTGCGGAAGGTCACATAGAAATGGTGGTTGCCCGGCAGTCCGTTCGCCGCAACATGCGTGATGGCCTGCGCCACCACCTGACGCAGCGCCGTCTCCGTCCATTGCTCGTACGGTAGCAGACTCTCCGGTCGCTGCTCCTGATCGTCTTCCATCCAGGACCTCGCTTCCAGCGCACAAATAGCGCGGGGCGGGCAACGGGGCAAAGCGTCGCGCCGGCGATCAGCCAGGGCTCCGAGCCACAACCGCCCATCCCGGCCTGCCCGGCTTCCCACAGGAACTCGATCACGGCCCGGTCAGCGTGTCGGCCTTCGGCACCGTGGCAACGTTGGCATCGCGACGTGTTGGCGCGGACCGCGAGCGAAGTATGGCGGGACGAGGCAGCCTCCGTCGAAGCGGCGCCCGAACCGCGCGCACGCTCCTCTGACCGAGGTTGCTTCGCCTCTGTGGGCCTCGCAATGACATGTGGCCCGCGCAATGACATGTGCCGCGGCCCGGTCGTGCGGTGCGGCTCACACCCTACCGCCGGACGACACCCTACTGATCAGCCAGGCGACACTGATCAGCCAGGCGACGCCCTACTCCGCCGCGCGTGCCGGCACTTGCTCCGACAGCATCGGCATGACCTCACGAGCGAAACGGCGCAGGCTGCGACGGCCGCGCTCACCGCCACCGGAGCCGCCGCCATTGATCAGCACGTAACCGGCGCCGACCTTTTGCAGCGCTTCCAGCTTGCGAGCGATTTGCTCCGGGTTGCCATAGATCGCGCTGTTCACGTTGACCGCCTGCGGGTCGCCGCTGGCACGGTCGGGGCCGCCATGCACACTGCCGTCCGGGCGGGTCGCCAGCTTCAACTGCCGCAGGCGATTATGCAGCCGGCGCTCCAGCGCCTCGTCGCGCTCGGCGTCGCTGTCGGCAACGAAGAACGCCCGGGTAATGCCGACCTGCATCGGATCGAAGCGCCGGCCGGCGGCTTCAGTCGCCGATTTATAGATGGCGATGCTCTGTGCGACGTCCTCGGGTGATGCGTATTGTCCCAGCAGGAGATTGAAGCCCCGTTCGGCAACGTTGCGGATCGAGCGTTCGCTGCCTGCACCCATCCACACCGCGGGATGCGGCTTCTGCGCGGTGGGCGGTTCGACGATGATGTCGTCGAATTGCCAATATTTGCCGTGGTGAGAGAAGCGTTGTTCCGAGGTCCAGGCGCTCAGGATGACGGCGATGGCTTCCTCGAAGCGGGCGTCGGCTTCTTCCATCGGCACGCAGAAGCCGGCGAATTCGTTATAGCGGTAGCCTTTGCCGATGCCGAAATCCAGCCTTCCACCGGACAGCAGATCCAGCGTCGCGGCTTGCTCTGCAAGCAGGACGGGATTGTGCCACGGCAGCACAATGACCGCGGTGCCGAGCCGCAGCGTGCGGGTGCGGGCACCGAGCCAGGTGAGCAGGTTGAGCGTCGCGGAAACCTGGCCGAAGCCGGTGAAATGATGCTCTACGACGAAGGTGCTGTGGAAGCCGAGCGCTTCGGCTTCGACGTTATATTCGATGAAGTCGCGGTAGCCCTCCGCGCTATCGAACTCGCCGCTGCCGCGCCGTGCCGCCGCGCTGCCGAACAATCCGAACCGCATGCTGGTGCTCTCCCGGAGTCCCCACGTTGGGGTGGATGTTAGCCAGAGTGTGGGGATGTTCCAAATGCCGGTTTTCGATCGACGGCATAGCGAGCAGGTATGCCCACCGACGGCATGGCGACCTGGAACGCATTGCGCCTCACCCGTGGCGCCGCTTCGCTCCGTGTGCCGACCCGTTTCGCGGACCGGCCCCGCGAACGGATGCGGGTTTACGAAGAGTCGGTCCATGATCGCGCAACAGTTTCGCCACCACTTGTGCCACCGCCTCGCGTGCCACCGAACTCGTGCGATTGGCGGCGACGCCCAGCGCCAGGGTGCGAAAAATGCCCGTGGCGGTCAGCCGATGTGCCTCCGCCAGCCCGCGTTCGCATTCCGCGGCCACCGACGCATGCGGCAGGATCGAAGCACCCACGCCTTGCTGCACCATGCGGCGGATCGTCTCGTGGTCGTTCAGCTCGATATCGACCTTCAACTCGATGCCCTGCCCGGCCAGCAGCGCGTCCATTGCCGCGCGCAGGCCGTCGCCCAGGATCAAATCCGTGCGACGCAGTTCCGCCGCGGTAACCACGCCAGGCGCCCGCGCACCGGGCTTCGTCACCAGTACCATTTCTTCTTCGGCGAGGCGCGTGGAGACGATCAGCCGGTTGCGCGACAGTTCAGATAACAACGCCAGGTCGATGCGGCCATCGAGTAACATTTCCTCCAACCGCACCATGCCGGCATGCACGATCTTGAGTTCGATCTTGGGAAACTGCTGGCGCATGCGGGCAAACAGTTCCGGTGCCAGCACCGGGCAGAGCGTGGGCGTGACGCCCAGGATGATGCGCCCGCTGGGGAATGCGTCATGTGCGCGGATCTCGTCGCTGGTGCGCTCGACGTCGCGCAGGATGCGGGTGGCGCCGTCCAGCAAACGCTGTCCGGCCTCGGTCAGCCGCACGCCGCGATTGACACGGGTGAACAAGGGCGTGCCGAGCTCCTCTTCCAGCCGCTGCACCTGCCGTGTCAGTGCCGGCTGCGCCACGCGCAGGTGAGCCGCCGCGCGCGTGATGCTGCCCAGCTCGGCGATGCGGACGAAATAGGCGAGGCTGCGCAGTTCCATGGCGACGAGACTATACCAGCGCCCATGCCGACGCGATATGGCCCGGATCGCAATTCGGCATTTGCTGGATGGGGCAGGCGGACCCTAGCGTATACCCGTACATCCTTGTGGAACCGCTTCCATGGAATTCGGCTGGTACGTGGAATTCCACCGCCAGGTGGCAGGACAATCGGATACCGACGCCTTCGAGCAAGGCCTGGCACAGGTGGAGCAAGCCGAGCGTTGGGGACTCGATGCGATCTGGCTTGCCGAGATCCACCAGCAGCCGGCACGCTCGGTGATGAGCGTGCCGATGACTCTCGCCGCCGCGATTGCCGGCCGAACCAGCCGCATCAAGATCGGCACCGCGGTGCAGGTGCTGCCGCTGTGCCATCCGCTGCGTCTGGCCGAGGAATCCGCCACCGTCGATCAGGTCAGCCGCGGCCGGCTGCTGTTTGGCGCCGGGCGCAGCGGCAATCCCCGTGCCTATGCCGCCTATGGCGTGCCCTACTCGGAAAGCCGCGAGCGCTTTTACGAAACACTCGCGATACTGAAGCTGGCCTGGACGCAGCCCAGTTTCTCCTACGAAGGCCAGTACTATACCTTCAACGATGCGCGCGCCGTGCCGCGTCCGTTCCAGCAGCCGCATCCGCCGATCCGCATCGCCGGCGCCAGCGAGGACACGTTCCCAGTGCTCGGCAAGCTCGGCTATCCGTTGTTCGTCGCGGTGCGCAGCGGTTCTTTGGTGGGCCTGGCACCGGACCTGAAAGCGTATCGCGAGACGTACAGAGAGGCTGGGCATCCGGGCAAGGGCGCGGTTTATCTGCGCCTGACGCTGCACGTGGCGGCAACCGACGCCCTGGCGCGAGAGCAAGCGGAGCCCAGCATCATGCTGGGCTACAAGAAGCTGATCACACAGCTTGAAGGCTCGCCGAACAAGCGCCGGCGTGCGGAATTGGCGGAGGTGCGCGGCATTACCTACGCCGACGTGCTGCGCGACAAGGTGGTCATCGGCGGGCCGGACTACGTCGCCGACCGGCTGCGGCAGTTGCAGACGGAACTGGGGATCGACGGCATCCTCGCCGAGTTGAACTTCGGCGCGGCCATTCCACCCGAGCTGATGATGGAGTCGCTGCGGCTGCTGTGCCAGGAAGTGCGGCCGCGCGTGGAATAGTCGGCACGGCGTTCAGCCCGCAAACTCCGCGCGAATCGCGGCAGAGTGCTGTCCTACGGCCGGCACTGGGCCCAGCTCGCGCGGGCCGTCATCCCACAGCACTGGCGGCGCGGCGATCGATACGGGACCGTTCGGTGTGCCGACGGTGGAACGGCGCAATGCCGGATGGTGCGAGAACTCCGCCACATCATTGACGAACCCATAAGCCGTGTTGGCGGCTCGCAACTTCGCCGCCGCTTGCTCACGCGTGAGGTGGGCGAAGGCGGCGCCCACGTGCGCATCGACGTCCGCGCGATGCGCGACACGGATCACGTTGGTCTGAAAGCCCTCGCGCTGGGGCAGGTCGGGCTCTTCCAGGAATTTCGCGCAGAACTCCACCCATTCGCGTTCGTTCTGAATGGAGATCAAGACCAGCGCGCGGTCGGCGGTGGCAAACGCACCATAGGGACAGATCGAGGGATGGGCGAGGCCCAGCCGCTCCGGTGCCCGGCCGGTGCCTTCGTAGAACAACAGCGGCACGTTCATCCAGTCGGCCATGCCGTCGAACAAGCTGACCTTCAAGCCCTTGCCGCGCCGCGTGATGCCGCGCTCGATCAGCGCTTCCAATACGCCGGCATGGGCCGCCATGCCGCAGGCGATGTCGCATGCCGAGACGCCGACGCGACCCGGGCCCGCGGGATGGCCGGTGATCATCGCCAGCCCGGATTCCGCCTGCACCAGCAGATCGTAGGCCTTCATGGTCGCGTAGTCGCCGGTGTCGCCATAGCCGGAGATATCGACGGTGATCAGCCGCGGGTAGCGTTCGCGCAGATCGTCGGAACCGAATCCCGACCGTGCCGCCGCGCCGGGCGCAAGGTTCTGGATGAACACGTCGGCGCGCGCGAGGATCCGGTGCAGAAGGGCAGCGTCGTCGGGATTTTTGATATCGGCCACCAGGCTCTGCTTGCCGCGGTTCAGCCAGACGAAATAGCTGGAGAGGCCGTTGGCGGCCTTGTCGTAGCCGCGGGCGAAGTCGCCTTCCGGGCGTTCAATCTTGATGACGCGCGCGCCGGCATCGGCAAGGCGGGAGCTGCAATACGGCGCGGCGACCGCTTGCTCGATGGAGACCGCCAGAAGGTTGGAGAGAGGCCTTGTCATAAATTTTGCTCTAATAGCTTCGCGGCAGTTCCAAAACATGTTCCGCAATGTAGGACAGGATCAGGTTGGTGCTGATCGGTGCCACCTGATACAGCCGCGTTTCACGGAATTTCCTCTCCACGTCGTATTCCTCGGCGAAGCCGAAGCCGCCATGGGTCTGGATGCAGGCCTCGCCCGCCGCCCAACTTGCCTCCGCCGCCAGCAGCTTCGCCATATTGGCCTCCTCGCCCGGCGTGTGGCCGGCTTCGAATTTGCTGCAGCCTTCGCGAATCATCAGCTCCGCCGCACGCATCTGTGCATAGGCCTTGGCAAGCGGGAACTGGATGCCCTGATTCTGCCCGATCGGCCGGCCGAACACCTGGCGCTCGCGCGCATAGTCGGTGGCCTTTTTCAGGAACCATTTGGCATCGCCGATGCACTCGGCGGCAATCAGCAAGCGCTCGGCGTTCATGCCATCCAGAATGTAGCGAAAGCCGCGGCCTTCCTCACCGATCAGGTTCTCGACCGGCACCTTCAAATTATCGAAGAATATCTCGGTTGAGTTGTGGTTCATCATGGTGCGGATCGGCCGGATGGTCATGCCCTTGCCGATGCTGGCCCGCATATCCACCAGCAACGTGGACAAACCTTCGGTGCGCCGCTTGATCTGATCGCGCGGCGTGGTGCGGGCGAGCAATAGCATGAGGTCGGAATGCTCTGCCCGGCTGGTCCAGACCTTCTGGCCGTTGACCACGTAGTGGTCGCCCTGGCGCTTGGCGAAGGTGCGCAGCGAGGTGGTGTCGGTGCCGCTGGTCGGCTCGGTAACACCGAATGCTTGCAGGCGTTGCTCACCGGTGGCGATTTTCGGCAGGTATTGCTGCTTTTGCTCCGGCGAGCCGTGCCGCAGGATGGTGCCCATGATGTACATCTGCGCGTGGCAGGCGGCGCCGTTGCAGCCTTCGGCGTGGACCGTCTCCAGGATCGCCGCGGCGGCGGAGAGCGGCAGGCCGGCGCCGCCGTATTCCTCGGGGATCAGCGCGCCCAGGTAGCCGGCCTCGGTCAGGGCACGGACGAATTCGGTGGGGTAGGCGCGCTCACGATCCAGGTTGCGCCAGTAGTCGCCGGGGAAGCGGGCGCAAAGTTTGGCGACTTCCTCGCGGATCTCGGCATGCGGGTCGGATGGGAGTGGCTGGTCCATGAGAGGCTCCGCTCGCTGGTGCCGCAGGAGTAGGCGGCGAGGGAGGGGGGCGCAACCGCGAGCGCGTATGGATGGGCGGGGGCCAGTATGAGCCTTGTTGTCCACGACGTGCCGGCCGGGGGCTGATCCTGGCCGGGCTAATCCTGGCCGGGGTGGTTGCGGCGCTTACTGGGCCGCTCCTCGCTGCGCGCCGATGGCCTTTGCGCCCATAGGCCGATCCCGTAGTATCCGCGCCGCGGGGCTTTTGCTCAGCACGGCTGACATGAGGGGGGAAGACGAATGCGCAAGGTCATCGCGTTGCTGGCGATTGTTGTAAGCATGGCGATCGTCAACGTTGCCTGGGCCCAATCGAATTCGAACACGTCAAACTCGTCATCGACGACCAGCAAGGACAGCAAGAAGTCGAGCAGCGGGTATTGAGCCGGCATTTCTGTCTGTTTTTCTACGGCAGCCGCCGCCAGTACTCGGCGACGAACCCGCGCGGGTCCACCCGATAGCGTTGCCGCACGATGGCGGGCACGCCATTCCTGCAACGCCACTCGAAGATGGTGGCGTGGCCGGTGGCATAGGCCGGGATGAAGTCGGCGTTCGAATGCTCGCGGCACCATGCCTCACCACCCTTGCTGGTGCGGCTGGTATCGGCCTTGCCGCAGGGCAGGTTGGCACCCACGCCGCACACCAGCACATGGCCTGCGGCGCAGCGGAACACCGTGAGGCGGACAGCGACGTCGGGCGGCATCGACGTGCGGAACACGGCATTGACGGCGGGGACGAGGGCGGTGGGGATCGGACGCAGCGTATCGTCAGTGCCGGCCTGCGCGCAAACCCCGGCAGGTGTCTGCGCGCGGGATGAGGCAGCCGCGCAACAGGCCAGGCCGGCAACGCTGGCTCCCAGGAGAAGCGCACGAATGCCTGCCCCAACAGCAGCCGCGATGTCAGGGCGCACCGGCGATTGACCATCGTGGGCGTGCGCTCTCGCGCGGTTGCTCACAGCACGCGCTCGATATCGGTCTTCGCGAAGTCATGCCCCACGAACAGCAGTGGGCAACTACGCTCCTTGGCGGCGGCGTAGGCGAAGCAATCGCCGAAATTCAGGCCGGCTGGATGCACGCCCTTGCCCCATCGTGAATAAGCCTGGGCAACGCGCCGTGCGCTTGCCGGTGTGACAGACAAAATCTCGAAGCTCAGACGTTCGATAATGGCGCTTACTTCCGCAAGCACACCTCGCTGATACGATACGATGAGGGTCTCAGCGAGAGTCCCGGCGGACATGAGTACGTTATCGTCAGCCTCGAGCGCTGCGATGCAGGCTTCCGCAGGGGTTTCATCGAGTACGATCGCCATCAACGCGGACGTGTCGACGGCTATCATAGGGGCAGCCCGTCCTCCCCGTAGAGAAAGTCCTGGCTTCGCGCGGCACTCGGTCCGGCTTTTGCCTTGGCGGCCCCAGAGGCCCGTGCTGCCTCGAGCACGGCACGGCGGGATTGCCGGTCCAATGTTGCGGTGACGGGCACAAGGCGCACTGCGGGATGGCCGTGGCGGGTGAGAACGATCTCGTCTCCAGCCTCGGCACGCCGCACGAGTTCGGTCAGTTGGCCTTTGGCTTCGGTCACGGAAACCAGCATTCGGTTGCCCTACGGACTATCTGGCGGAAATATAGACCAGACAATGGTCCAATTCAAGATTGGACCCGGGGGCCGGCAATCGGCAGCCGCCGCCCTGCCGTCCCCGCTCTACGCCGCTCTCGCAGTCCCGAACAACCCGCCCAGCTTCGCCAGGGTTTGCAGATGCACATCTGCGTCGCCGAACAGCATGTCGATCATCGTCATGCGCTTGAAGTAGTGGCCGACCTTGTATTCCATCGTCATGCCAATGCCGCCGTGGAGCTGGATCGCTTCCTGCCCGACATGTTTGCCCGAGCGCCCGATCTGCACCTTCGCCGCGGCGATGGCACGGCGGCGTTCGGTGGCGTCTGCCTCGCCCGCCGTCACAGCCGCGAACATTGCCATGCTGCGTGCTTGCTCCAGCGCCACCAGCATGTCCACCGAGCGGTGCTGCAACACCTGGAACGATCCGATGGGGCGGCCGAACTGCTGGCGCGTCTTCAGGTATTCCAGTGTCGTTTCGTGCATCGCCTCCATGCAGCCGACGGCTTCGGCGCACAGCGCGGCGATGGCTTCATCCACCACATGCTCTATCGCCGGCAGGGCGTCGGTACCCAGCACGGCGTCGGCTACGACGCGGACTCCATTCAGCGAGACTTCCGCGGCGCGCAGTCCGTCCTGCGTCGGGTAGCCGCGACGCGCGACGCCCGCGGCATCCGCATCGACCAGGAAAAGGCCGACACCGTTACGGTCTCGGCGGTCGCCGGAAGTACGGGCGGTAACCAGCAGCTTGTCAGCGCAGTCGCCGTGCAGCACCACGCTCTTGGCGCCGTCCAGGACATAGGCATCGCCATCCTTGCGCGCGGTGGTAGCAACGTCGGCAAGGTCGTAGCGCGACTGACGCTCGATATGCGCGAACGCAAGCTTCAGCTTGCCGGCGACGATCTGCGGCACCAGCGCGGCGCGCAGCGCTTCAGTGCCGGCGCGGCGCAGCAGGCCGCCGCCCAGTATCGCCGTGGCGAAATAAGGTTCCAGCACGAGGCCGCGGCCGAAGGCTTCCATGACGATCATGGTCTCCACCGCGCCGCCACCGAAGCCGCCGAACTTTTCCTCAAACGGCAGGCCGAGCAAGCCGAGCTCGGCATAGCGGTTCCAGACGGCGGAGCTCCAGCCCGTGGCTTCGCCCAGGTATTTCTTGCGTTGCTCGAACGCGTATTGCTCTGCGATCAGCCGATCGACGCTGTCCTTGAGCAGGCGTTGTTCATCGGTCAGGTCGAAATCCATGCTGTCCCTCGGGTACTGCGCGCTGGTCATCGAGGCTGCCCGCTACGGCCGGGCCGTGTCCCCGGGTCTGCCCCGGAGATCAACACGGCATCTACCGCGGATCGATCCGTGGCAACAGGGGTCGGCTGGGACGATTGCGCCGTCTTTTCCTCGAGCCCCGATGTCAGTCCGCCGCGGATCCCATCTTCTGCGCCAGGATCGGCAGACGGTGGCGCTTCGGCACCAGCCAGTGCTGCAGCCTGTCGAGGTACAGGTAGATGACCGGCGTGGTGTAAAGCGTCAGCAACTGGCTCAGTGCCAGCCCGCCCACCATGGCGAAGCCCAAAGGCCGGCGCAGTTCCGATCCCGCGCCGGTGCCCAGCATCAAGGGCACGCCGGTCAGCATTGCCGCCATCGTGGTCATCAAAATCGGGCGAAAGCGCAGCAGGCAGGCCTGGCGAATGGCGTCGAACGGCGTCAGTCCGTCGCGCCGCTCGGCGGTGATGGCGAAGTCCACCATCATGATGCCGTTCTTTTTCACAATGCCGATCAGCAGGATCACGCCAATCAGCGCGATCACCGACAGGTCGTAGTGGAACAACAGCAGCGTCAGCAGCGCGCCGACGCCAGCCGACGGCAGCGTGGACAGGATGGTCAGCGGCAGGATGTAGCTTTCGTACAGAATGCCCAGGATGATGTAGACGCTGATCAGCGCCGCCGCGATCAGATAGGGTTGGCTTGCCAGCGAGGACTGGAACGCCTGGGCCGTCCCCTGGAACGAACCGGCCACCGTGATCGGCACGCCCATCTGACGCACCGAGTCCTGGATGGCGGTGACCGCTTCGCCGAGCGATGCACCGGGTGCCAGGTTGAACGAGATCGTCACTGCCGGGAACTGGCTCTGGTGGCTGATCGACAACGGCTGCACCGGCAGTGTGCTCCAGTGCACGAAACTCGACAGCGGCACGGCCTGGCCGGAGGCGGAATGCACGTACAGCTTGTCCAGCGTCGCCGGGTCACCGGCCATGTCGGGCGGCACTTCCAGGATCAGGTGGTAGGAGTTCACCTGCGAGAAGTACTGCGTGATCTGGCGCTGGCCGAACGCGTCGTACAGCGTGTCGTCGACCACCTGCGGCTGCACGCCGAACCGCGCGGCGGCGTCGCGGTCGATCACCAGTGTTGCGGTGGTGCCGCCGTCCTGCTGGTCGCTGGTCACATCGCGCAGCATCGGCAACGCCTGCAAGCGGGACAGGATTTTCGGTCCCCACTGGTACAGCTCGCTCAGATTCGCGTCCTGCAAGGTGTACTGGTACTCGGTCTTGCTCGGTCGGGCGCCGACGCGAACGTCGGGGATCGGCTGCAAGAACAACTTGCCGCCGAGGACCTGGGCGAATTTGGGACGCAGGCGATTGATGTAGTCTTGCAGCGACCCGCCGACGCGTTGCTCGATCGGTTTCAAGGCGATGAACAACCGGCCCTGGTTGTTGGTCGCGCCGGCGAAGCCGCCGCCCATCGAGGAGACATAGGCCGCGGTGTCGGGATCGGCCGCAACGATGTCGCCCAGGCGCTGCTGGACGTTCATCATTTCCTTGAAGGAGATGTCCTGCGCCGCCTCGGTCACGCCCAGCACGATGCCGTTGTCCTGCGGCGGGAAGAAGCCTTTCGGGATGACGATATAGAGGTAGACGCTGAGGCTGACCGTGGCAATGAACGCCAGCAGCGTGATGAAATGGTGGCGCAGGGCGATGTCCAGCGTGCGCCGGTAGCCGGCGATCATGCCGGTGAAGAAGCCCTCGATCATCCGGTACGCCCAGCCATGCCGGCTGGTGTCGTGGTGCAGGAAGCGCGAGCACATCATCGGCGTCAGCGTCAGGCAGACGAAGGCCGACACCAGTACCGCAGCGGTCACCGTCACCGCGAACTCGCGGAACAAGCGGCCGACGATGCCGCCCATGGCAAGCAAGGGAATGAACACCGCAACCAGGGAAAAACTGATGGAGACGATGGTGAAGCCGATTTCGCCGGCGCCCTTGATCGCCGCCTCCATCGGTTTCATGCCCTCTTCCACGTGGCGGAAGATGTTCTCGAGCATCACGATGGCGTCGTCGATGACGAATCCCACCGCCAGCGTCAGCGCCATCAGCGACAGGTTGTCCAGGCTGTAATTGAGCAAGTACATCACGCCGAAGGTGCAGATCAGCGCGACCGGCACTGTGGTGCTGGGAATGATCGTGGCCCAGACGTTGCGCAAGAACAGGAAGATCACCATCACCACGAGGCAGACGGCGAGCACCAGAGTAAACTGCACGTCCTTCACCGAGGCGCGGATGGTGACCGTGCGATCCATGATGGTGCTGACATGGATCGATGGCGGGATCGACGCCTCCAGCCGCGGCAGTGCCGCCTTGATGCGCTCTACCGTGTCGATGACGTTGGCGCCGGGCTGCTTGAAGATGATCAGCAGGATGCCGCGCTTGCCGTTCTGCCAAGCGGCGAGCAAGCGGTTCTCCGGCCCGTCGATCGCGGTGCCGATGTCACGCACGCGGACGGCGGCACCGTTGCGGTAGGCCAGTACGACGTTGTTGTATTCCGCCGCACGGGTCATCTGGTCGTTGTCGTAAACGGTATAGGCCTTATGCTCGCCGTCGATGCTGCCTTTGGGCGCGTTGGTCGTGGCATTGACCAACAGATTGCGCACGTCCTCGATCGTCATCCCCATCGAGGCGAGCTTCTCCGGATCGACCTGCACCCGCACCGAAGGCTTTTGCTGGCCGCCGATCAGCACCTGCGCCACGCCGGCGATCTGCGAGATCTGCTGCGACAGCACGTTTTCGGCGTAATCATCCACCTGGGTCAGCGGCAACGCATCGGATTGCGCTGCCAGGATCATCACCGGGGCGTCGGACGGGTTGACCTTCCGATAGGTCGGCGGTCCGGGCATGATTTTTGGCAGCTGCGCGCTGGCGGCCTGAATGGCGGCCTGAATGTCACCAGCGGCGCCGTCGATATTGCGATCGAGATCGAACTGCACCGTGACGTTGGTGATGCCCAGGATGCTCACGGACGTGAGCTGCGCCACACCGGGGATTTGCGCGATCTGGGTTTCCAGCGGCTGCGCCACCGTTGCCGCCATGGTGGCGGGACTTGCGCCAGGAAGCTGACCGGAGACGACGATGGTGGGAAAGTCGACGCGCGGCAACGGCGCGACCGGCAGCAGCGGATAGGCGGCGATACCCACCAGCACCAGCGCCGCCATCACCAGCGAGGTCGCGATTGGGCGTTTGATGAAAGGGGTGGAGATGCTCACGGCGTCAGCCCCCGGCCTGTGCGGTTTTCGCCCCGCCCGTGTTCGCCATCACGTGGATGCCGTTCTCAAGCCGCGACTGCCCGTCCAGCACGATTGTCTCACCCGCATCCAGGCCCTTGGTGACGGTCATCACCGGGCCGCGGTCCTCCGCCACGATCGCCTGTCGCTGTACCGTCGAGTCCGGCTTCACGACATAAACGTAGAGACCGCTCGGACCGTGCTGCACCGCCGGGGCCGGCACGGCGACGGCGTTCTCCTCCGTTTGCAACAGCAGTTGGGCGTCGACGAACTGGCCGGGCCAAAGCTTGTTGTCCAGGTTTGGGAACGTGGCCTTCAGCTTGATCGTGCCGGTGGTCGTGTCGATCGCGTTGTCGGGCGTCAGCAGCGTGCCGGTGGAAAGCTTCTCTCTGTCGCCGCTGGACCACGCGGCGACCTCCAGCTTCCGCTTTGCCATCGCATCCAGAATTGGCGGCAGGTCGCCCTGCGGCAGGGTGAACACCACGCTGATCGGATGCACCTCGGTGATCGTGACGATGCCGCCAACATCGGTGGCATGCACCAGGTTGCCGGGATCGACCTGGCGCAGCCCGATGCGCCCGTCGAATGGCGCGGTGATGTAGCAGAAGCTCAGGTTGAGCTGCGCGCTCTCAATTGCCGCATCGTCACCTTTCAGGGCGGCGGTGAACTGGTTCACCATCGCCGTTTGCGTGTCCACCTGCTGTCGCGAGGCGAAATCCTTCTTTGCCAGCATGGCATAGCGGTGCAGGTCGAGCTGCGCATTGGCGAGCTGCGCCGCGTCCTGCGCCTGCTTCGCCACGGCCTGATCCAACGCCGCTTTGTAGGGGCGCGGATCGATCACCGCGAGCAAGTCGCCCTGCTTGACGAGCTGGCCCTCGGTGACGGGGAATTTTTCCAACGTACCGTCTACCCGGGCACGCACGAGGACCGTGTTGAGTGCCTGCACCGTGCCGAGGCCCTGGAGCCACACTGGCACGTCCTGCCGCGTGGACCTGGTGACGACGACCGGAACCGCGGGTGCGGCAGCCGCCGACGGCGGACTCGGCTGGGCGCTCGGGTGGCGCATGGTCAACAGCAGCGCGGCAGCGATAAGGATCAGGCCAGCGGCGGCAGGCATGCGATGCCAACGCGCCCAGCGTTGCCCCGGTTTGAATGTTTCGTCATTATCGTCCGACCCGAAACTCGGGCCCGACTCGTCCTTAAATTGCTGCACGGCGTACTTCCCCACACCCGGACAGGCTGACCGGCCCCATATCCGGGCCATCATTTCCCTAAGCTTTGCATTGTCAGCGAAATCGCCCGTCTTCGCCAGCGTCAAGTGGCGGATTTCCGCGGCCTGCAACACCGCGATACACATTGAAACAGAGGGCGAATTGCGGCGGCCGGTCTACTGGTCGGCAACCCCCAGGGCGCGCCGGAAACGGTCGGTCAGGTGGGCGCCGTCCCGCGGCGGCAGATGCCGCGCTTGCTCCTCCGGGGCGATGCGCAGCACGGCGAACAGCGGCTCGCGGCGCAGGCGGTCGCGCAGAGGGTCGACGTCGGCCATGCTGCGGGCGGTGGTGGTGAGCTTCCAGCCGCAGCCGGCTGCGATCGCTTCCAGGTCGGCGGTCAGTGCGGTGTGGCTGTGCTGGGCGCCGGTCTCGCCGTAGCGGGCGTTGTCCAGCACGGCGATGGCCAGGTTGGGCGCGCCGGCCGCGGCAATGGTGGCGAGCGACCCCATGCCCATGAGCATATCGCCATCCCCTGTGAGCACCAGCACGCGCCGGTGCTGCTGCGCCAGCGCGAGGCCCAGCCCGACCATGGCAGTGCCCCCCATGGCACCCCACAGATAGAAGTTCAGCGCGCGGTCGCCGGCTGCGGCGACGTCGTAAGTCGGGGCGCCCAGACCGCTGACCACCAGTAGCTCGCCCGGATCGCGCAGCAGGGTGGCGACGGCGGCGCGGCGGTCGATGGTGCCGTCGTTGCGCGGGCTCATTTCACGAACACCTTGGCGCCGATCAGCCGTTGGGACAGCAGGACCGCGACCGGAACCTGGCTGTCGAAGGCCAGCGCGGCGGAGGCGGCGACGAGTTCACCCACGTTTTCCGGGCTCTCGGCGCGGCGGACATGGACGCCGGCGGCGGCGAGCACGGTCGAAGTGGCGGCGCCCATCGGCACCTGCCACGGGTTGAACTCGGCCCACTCGCCACGCATCGTCACCAGGGTGAAGAACGGCATGCGGCAGTTCACCGGCAGCGACAGCATGTTGATGCAGTTGCCGACGCCGGAGGACTGCATCAGCAGCGCGGCTCGTTGCCCGCCGAGCCAGGCGCCGGCGGCCAGCGCGATGCCCTCCTCCTCGGTGGTCAGCACAATGGCGTGGATGTCCGGGTCGGCATGGGCGGCCTCGATCAGGTGCACATGCCCGGCGTCGGGCACGTAACCGATGTGGCGGATGCCGGCGGCTTTCAGGGCAGCGTAAACATTGGCCTGCCAGGGACGGGGCGGCATGGGAGCTCCGTGACACCGTTCGGCAAAAGGTTGGCACAGGATGCGCCGTCCCCGCGAGTCATAGCGCGTGGTCCGTCGGCACTGCTGGCGGAAGGCACACCCCCGCTCCTTGCGGGAGGGGGCTGGGGGAGGGGTGCGTCCCAATGGAGTCTTCGTTGAGGACGCACCCCTCTCCCGAGGGGAGGGAAGATCCATGCTGCGGCAATGCCTAATCGGCGGCCATCAGTTCGGGACGCGGCGTCAACTGGCTCTCGACCAGCGCGGCGAACCTGCCATTGCGCACCAGCAGTTCGTTGAACCCGCCTTGCTCTACGATCCGGCCGTTGTCGAACACCAGAATCTCGTCCGCGTCGCGCACCGTGGACAGGCGGTGGGCGATGATGAACGTGGTGCGGCCGGCCATCAGCGTTTTCAGGGCGCGGCCGACCTTCGCCTCGGTGGCGGCGTCCAGCGCGCTGGTTGCCTCGTCCAGGATCAGGATCGGCGGGTCCTTCAGCAGTGCGCGGGCGATCGCCAGCCGCTGGCGCTGTCCGCCGGACAGCGTCGCGCCTCGCTCGCCGATCATGGTGTCGTAACCCTGCGGCTGGCGAATGATGAACTCATGCGCGTCGGCCATGCGGCAGGCATGCTCTACCTCCTTGTCGGTCGCGTCCGGATTGCCCACGCGCAGGTTGTCGCGGATCGACCGGTTGAACAGCAGGCTTTCCTGGAACACGGTGCCAATCGAGCGGCGCAGGCTGTCCAGCGTCACGCCGCGCAGGTTCTGGCCGTCGATCAGGATCTGACCGTCGGTCGGGTCCCACATGCGCTGCAGCAATGCCATGGTCGTGGTCTTGCCAGCGCCGGTGTGGCCCACCAACGCAACCGACGTCCCGGGCCGCGCGGTGAAGGACAGGCGGTTCAGCACCGGGACGCCGCCTGGATAGGCGAAGGAGACATCCTCGAACCGCACCTCGCCGCGCGCCACCTCCAGCCGGCGGGCATCGGGCGCTTCCGGCACCAGGCTGCGGGCGTCCATCACCGCGAAGAATTGCTCGATCTGCGGCAGCTTGAAGAACAGCGAGGAGACGAAGGCGCCGGCGGTTTCCAGCTTGCCCAGCAGCAGCATGGCGATGCCCATGAAGCTGACGATCTCGCCCAAGGACGCTTGGCCGTTCATGTGCAGCCAGGTGCCCACCAGGACGATGGCGATCACCGAGATCGTGTTGCCCGCGCGGGTCATGACGTTGACCAGCGCCCACCAGTTCAGCACCGGGAACTGGTTGCGGATCAACTCGCGGGCGATATCGCCGAACATGCGCAGCTCGGCCTGCAGGCGGGTGAAGGACTGCACCACCATCACGTTGGACAGCGCGTCCTGCGTCGTGCTGGCGAGCGCGGTGTTATGACCCTCCACGCGGCGCTGCGCCGCTTCCGTGCGGCGCACCACGAAGGCGGTGATCGCGATGAACACGCACACCATCACGATGAGCACCAGCGCCAGCCGCCAGTTCAAGAACAACGTGAGCGGCAGCAGGACGACGGCGGACAGGAAGGTGGAGAGCTGGTCGCGGAAGAACACCAGCCAGGAACCGAACAACGCGTCGGTGCCGGTCAACATGGTCTTGATCACGCGGCCGGAATGGGATTCGCCGTGGAAGGACAGCGGCAGCATCAGCACGTGACGGAAATACGCGCTCATGGCACGGATGCGGTGGCGATGCGACAGCCGCTCGGTCTGCACCGAGACCACGATGTTGCTGCCGATGCCCACCAGGCCAACGCAGGCCCAGATGCCGAGCAAGATCGCCGCGCTGTGCCAGAATGTTGCGTGCGGCATCTTGTCGGAGCGGGACAGCAGATTGACGACGCGGCCGAACAGGACCGGGTCGAGGAATTGCAGGCCGGCAACCAGCAGGTTGGCGGCCGCGAGCAATCCGGCAATGCGGAGGTCGCGGCCAAGCGCGAGCAAGACGCGACCATAGGTGCGAAGGAAACGCATGGGATCTCCCCGGCGGGGTTGGTTCCGCTTGTCGGCCGGAAAGGTTGCTCACGGGTGTGGCAACAACGCGGCGGATTCGCGGAAAGGCCGAGGAAATGTCGTTGCGCCTACCTGGGTTTTTTCGGCTTCGCTGCCGGCTTCCGGGCGGTTGCGACCGGGGCGGCACGACGCCGGCGCGGGCTGTGCACGGGGGCCGGCGTCGGCTGAACCTCGCCCTGGTCAGCGAAACGATCGGGGAAATCACCCAGGTTTTCCTGGATTTCGGCGGCCTCGACGCTCGTCTCGCGTATGGAGTCCGCGCGGTACTGCGGATTGGGCAGGCGGCCGGCATCGCCATTGTCTTCGATTGCAACCAATTCGCGGGCGCGTTGCCAGTATTCCACATCCCTGCCATGCGGTTTTCCGTCCGCTTCCCACAAATGATAGGCGCGCTCGCGCACGCGTTGCTCGCGGTCGGGGTTGTCGTGCAAGGGATTGGTCGGCATGGGTCCTCACGCAGTCTGACAGTGACGGCCCGGCGGGCCGCGGCGTTGGTGCAGAACGCGTCCGGCGCGGGCTGGTGCCGTTCCTTGTAGGCGATCCGCGACGGGATTCGCCGCTCACGACGCTGCGAGCAGGCTAGTACGGTTGGGTTGTAGGGCCGGGGATGACGAGGCCCGCCTGGTCGCCCCATATTGCGCTTGTCGCACAGTCGGATCGGCATCCATGTCCTCGCGGGACTTCCGCTCGCTGTATCGCCACGGCTTCGCTCGCGTCGCCGCCTGCACGACGCGCACCACGCTCGCCGACCCTGCCGCCAACGCGCAGGCCATTTTGCGGCTGGCCGGTGAGTGCGATCGCCAGGCCGTGGCACTCGCGGTGTTTCCGGAACTTGGCGTCTCCGGCTACGCGATCAGCGACCTGCTGCAACAGGTAACATTGCTCGACGGCGTGGAGGCCGCGATCGAGACCCTGATCGACGCGTCGAGGGAGCTAATGCCGCTGCTGCTGGTCGGTGCGCCGTTGCGGCATCGGGGCGCGCTGTATAATTGCGCGCTGGCGATCCACCGTGGTGCATTGCTCGGTGTGGTGCCCAAGATCCACCTTCCCAATTACCGCGAGTTCTACGAGCCGCGCCATTTCGTCTCCGGCGATGGCGCGGCTGGGGAGATCGCGGTGGCCGGGCGGCGCGTTCCGTTCGGATCCGATCTGTTATTCGCCGCCGACGACCTGCGCGGTTTCATGGTGCACGCGGAGATCTGCGAGGATATCTGGGTGCCGGCGCCGCCGAGCAGTGAGGCAGCGCTGGCAGGGGCGACGGTGCTGGCAAATCTGTCCGCCAGCAACATCACCATCGGCAAGGCGGAGACGCGCCGTCTGCTGTGCCGGTCGCAGTCGGCGCGGTGTCTCGCGGCTTACCTCTATGCCGCGGCCGGCGCCGGAGAATCCACCACGGATTTGGCCTGGGACGGCCAGGCATCGGTGTTCGAGAATGGCAACACACTGGCCGAGACCGAGCGCTTCCCCAGCGACCATGGCGCCGCGATTGCCGATATCGACCTCGACCTGCTGGCGCAGGAACGCCTGCATATGGGATCGTTCGACACCAACCGCCGGCGGAATGAACGCCAGTTTCGGGTGGTGCCGTTCCGCGTCGATCCGCCGACCGGCGATATCGGCTTGCGCCGCCGCGTCGAACGTTTCCCGTTCGTGCCGGTGGAGCGCGAACGTCTGGAGCAGGATTGTTATGAGGCGTACAACATCCAGGTATCGGGGCTGTCGCAGCGGTTGCGCGCCGTTGGGATCAACCATGCGGTGATCGGGGTTTCCGGGGGACTTGATTCAACTCAGGCACTGATCGTCTGCGCGCAGTCGTTCGATCTCCTGGGGTTGCCGCGGCGGAATATCCATGCCTACACGATGCCTGGCTTCGGCACGTCGTCGCTCACGCGGGACAGCGCATGGCGGCTGATGAAGGCGCTGGATGTCACGGCCGAAGAGCTGGATATCCGCCCCGCGGCCGAGCGCATGCTGGCCGACATCCATCACCCCTATGCCGACGGCAAGCCGATCTACGACCTCACCTTCGAAAACGTTCAGGCCGGCCTTCGCACGGATTATCTGTTCCGGTTGGCGAACCATCACGGCGGCATCGTGATCGGCACCGGCGACCTGTCCGAGTTGGCGTTGGGCTGGTGCACCTATGGCGTCGGCGACCAGATGGCGCACTACAATGTCAATGCGGGCGTGCCCAAGACGCTGATCCAGCACCTGATCCGCTGGGTGATCAATTCCCGGCAGTTCGCGCCGGAGGTGCTGGATACGCTCGACGCGATCCTGGCAACCGAAATTTCGCCCGAACTCATTCCCGCCGCCGAGGGTGAAACGCCGCAGAGTACCGAAGCCACGATCGGTCCCTACGCACTACAGGACTTCGCCCTGTTTTATACGCTGCGCTACGGGTTTCCGCCGTCGAAGGTGGCGTTCCTGGCATTGCAGGCGTGGGAGGATGCGGACCGTGGCGAGTGGCCGCCGCATTTCCCGCGCGAGCGCCGCCGCGCGTTCGACCTGCCGCAGATCCGCCACTGGCTGGAGATGTTCCTGCGCCGCTTCTTCGCATTCAGCCAGTTCAAGCGCAGCGCGATGCCGAACGGCCCGAAGGTGAGTGCCGGCGGCTCGCTATCGCCACGCGGCGATTGGCGCGCACCGTCGGACGGCAATGCCGATGCGTGGCTGGCGGAGTTGGCGGCGAACGTGCCCGAGTAACGGCGTCAAACTAAACGGCGTTGCGATCCTCTTTCATTGCGGGTTGCCACCGGCCTGACGGCCGACCCGCGGTTAAATGAAACAACGGCTCCGGGACGGCAGCGCGGGGGAGCTTGTTCGCCTTTCTTGCCAGGCCCGGTAGACGGAATTCCAGGCATGCATAAGCAATCCCGGTCACGTGAACGTTCGAACGCCGCCCACCGGCGTGACCTGGATTGCTTGCCCTGCGTGCATCGCAATGACACGGAAGGAACGCAATGACCGGGAAGCAACGGGCGGCGCCGCAGGGTGCAAGAGCGCCCGCCGCTCACGCCACCACGGCGATCGCGTTCATCTCGATCAGATAGTCAGGATGTGTAAAGCCGCTCACCTCCACCATTGTCGAGGCGGGCGGCGGATCAGGAAAATACTCGCGCCGCACCTTATGAATGGTATCGAAGTCGCGCATGCTGCGGACATAGACGTCAACCCGACAGATATCGGCCATGGCACCGCCGGCCGCCTCCACCGCCGCCTTCACATTTTCGCACATCTGTCGCGTCTGCGCCGCGATGTCACCAACCCCGGCGATGCTGCCGTCGGCGCGCTTGCTGGTCATGCCGGAGATGAACACCAGTCGCCCATTCGCTTGCGTCGCGATCGCCTGCGAGAAATGGCCACTCGGCCTGCCGATGCGCTCGGATGTGATCTGCTGGCGCGGCATTCGGCGTTCCTCCGTTTCCCTGTGGCTTGGACCATTGTGCGCCGGTCGCATGCCGGTGCAAGTTGACGGTGTGATCCGTATCGCCGTCCTTCTGCTGTCGATTGCCCTGTTGATCTGCCCTGCGATGGCTGCGCCGCATATCACCGATCCGTGGCCCGATCCGGCCAGTGTCGTGAACATCACGCCGCGGACCGTGTCGTTTCCCAGCGACAGCCCGTTCACGCCGGCCGACATCGCGCGGAACCCGCCGCCGGCGAGCGTTCCCGCCCAGCTTTATCTGCCGCCGGACGCGAAGCCCGATCACACCACACCAGCGGTCGTATTGCTGCATGGCGCTGCCGGGTTGGTCTACCAGCGCGGCAACGTCTACGGCCCGCAGCTTGCTGCGATGGGCGTGGCGGTGTTGGTGGTGGATACCTTCGGTGCGCGCCGCGATCTTGCCGAAAGCTTCACCGGCCGCGTGATCAACATCACCGAAACGATGTTCGTGGCGGATGCCTATGCGGCGCTACGCTATCTCGCGTCGCGGCCGGAGATCGATGCGCATCACGTGGCGCTGGCGGGATTCTCCTGGGGCGGCATGGCGACCACCTACGCGTTATACGCACAGTTTGCGGATGCGCTGGCACTGCCGGCACTGCGGTTCGTCGGACACGTGGCATTTTACGCGCCCTGCATCGCCCGCTTCGACAACAGCCGCACGACCGGCGCGCCGCTGTTGATGCTGTATGGCGCGGATGACGAGCTGATCCGTCCCGACCGCTGCAAGCAGATCGCCGCCGATCTGCGATCGGGCGGCAGCAGCGTGGAGATAATCGCTTATCCCGGCGCCGTGCACCAATGGGATGGCGGCATGCAGCGCCGGATAATCGGTCGCAATCTGTCCGCCTGCCGGTTTCGCGTGGCGGGCGACGGCTCGGTGTGGGATGAGCGCACCTGGCTGCCGATGCTCGGACCGTACACACGCGCGGCTATCCTGGCGCTGTGCGTCTCCGGCCGGCCCTATCCGATCGGCCGCGACAACGCAGTGCGTGCCTTGTCCAACCGCGATTTCGGCCGCTTCCTGCAACGGGTTCTGCGATAAGCAAGCCCTGCCTCAGCGCGGTTCCACCAAAGCCTGCAACGCATTGCTCTCGTGCAGGGTGATATAGCCGCTGTCGAAGGTCAGCACGCCGCTGTCGCGCCATTCGGCGAGCTGCTTGTTGACGCTTTCGCGCGAGGCAGCCACCAGGTTGGAGATGTCTCGCTGCGACAGCTTCAGTTCGATGCGCATGCCGTCCGCCGTCGGCTTTCCGTAATCCGCTGCCAGTTTCAAAATCAGCCGCGCCAGCCGCGCCTCCAAATCGAACAAGGCAATTTGCTCTAACGCGATGCTGGTGCTGCGCAGGCGTTCGCACAGGACGGCGAGCATGCGGGCCGTGAGATTATGATTGCTCGCGAGAAACGGCATGAAATGGCGGCGCTCGATCACCAGCAGGGTGGTGTCCTCGATCGCGGTGGCATCGGCGCTGCGTGGCTGGCCGTCGAGCAAGGCAATCTCGCCGAACACCTGGCCGGGATCGATCACGTTAAGGGTGATCTCCTTGCCCTCGGCGTTCACCGCGCTGATGCGCACGCGCCCGATCAGCACCGCCATCAGGGACGAACCGATATCGCCTTTCTGGAACACGATCTGGCCGCGGCGGGCCCGACGTTCGATGGCAAATTCGAGGATGGCATCCAGCTCATCCGGCTGCATCGCCTGAAACAATGGACTGGCGCGCAAGGCGGCGCGTCGCATGTCGCGTTGCGGCTGTGCCACCGGCGATCACCCCCAAAGCTTGTTTACCCTGCTGCGAGTATGCACCGGTGTGGCACGGCGGCATAGCGCCGGATTGCTCGGTCCCAATGTCATTGCGAGGCCCGCAGGGGCCGCAGCAACCTTGTTAAGGCGGGCGCACGAACCCGCGTGCGGCTGCCCGACCGGGCTTGCTTGGTCCCGCCACACTTCGCTCGCGCTCCGCGCAATGACACGGTGCGTCTGACTCGCGCTTCTCCGATCGTGGATTGCAGTTACCAGGTTCCGTTACGCTCCCGGCATCAAGGCTGCCGCCCGCGGGTCACGAACGGGGCAGCGCGCGTTGTAGCCAATTTCGAACCATACGCAGCAGCAGAGCGCCGAGTGACAGGCGGGGCGGGACAGCGAAGGGAGCCTCGCCGGCAAGCCGGCGTTCCAAATTGCGAGCAACCGTGTCCGCGATGCCGGCGGCGAGCGCTTGTACCACTTGTGGGCGGGCGAGCGGCGCGAGTGGACCGCGCAATGCGTAGGTCAGCGCGATGAGCATGCGTGTCGTGCCGTCGTCCACCGCTTCCAGCGCGACCGTCGCTGCTCCGGACAGCAATGTGCCGCTCCGCCTGTCTCGGCCGGCGCCGGACAGCGTTGCGCGATGCGATGCGGCATCCAGGGTCAAGCGGCCGGTGCCGGAGAACACCGCGGCGATCGGGCCCAGCGCGACATGGACCTCACCTTCGATCTGGTCTCCTTCGGCGCGGAGCAAGCGAGCGCCCGGAACGCAGGATGCGAGCAACGCGGGGTCGCCGACGGCCGACCAGGTTTCCGCGCGCGACCGGTTCACGGTTATCGCCAGGGAGAGCGACGACCCGGGCGGCAGATCGTCCGGAGGGGACGATGGAGCGAAGACGAGCGGTGGCCAGAGGGGCACCGCCGGTCCACCGGCAGGGTAAGGCACGGCCGGAGGAGAACGCTCACCGTCCCCGTGCGAATTTGGGCGGCGAGGGGGGCCAAGGTCGGGGGGAGGGACTGAGACGCGACTTGTGGCGGTCGCCCCCTTCTTCCAACGTTCGTCCGCATTGCCGCCCAAGGCCGCGAGGGGGAGGGAAGTATTCGCCTTCAGCACGCGTGCAATGGCGCGAACGATCCCCGCGTAACCCGTGCAGCGGCACAGATTGCCGGCAAGTTCCAGCCGAATGCGTGCCTCGTCCGCGTCCGGCAGGCGCAGCACGATGTCGCGCGCCGTCACCAGCACACCCGGCGTACAATAGCCGCACTGCAGCGCATGCTCCGCGGTGAACGCGGCGCGCAGGCGCTGGGTCACGGGATCGTTTTCCAGGCCTTCGATGGTGCGCACATCGGCGCCGTCGCAGGCGGCGGCATAGGCGATGCACGATCGCGCCGGTGCGTCATCGAGCAAGATGGTACACGCGCCGCAGACGCCATGTTCGCAGCCGATATGGGTGCCGGTGAGCAAGCAATGCTCGCGCAGGAAGTCGGCGAGCTGCAGGCGCGGTTCGACGTCGGCAGTCACTGACGCGCCGTTCACCGTCAGGGTGGTTCGCATCATCCGCCCGCCTCGGCCAGCGCACGGCGGACAGCAGCGAGTTGCATGTGGCGGTCCACCACATCGAGATGCGCCAGGGCGGCCCGCGCGCCGTCCAGGCTCGCGGCGGTGCCGGTCAGCAGCAGCGGTGGTCCGCCCAACGCGCCGATCACCAGCCTCCGGGTGCGGCCGCCGATCAAGGCCGCCGCCATGGCATGGGCGAACTCGCCTGGCTTGCGGCAAGCCTTCACATAACCCCAGGCAGCGCCGGGTGGCGGCAACGGGATGCCGACGGCGGTAATGATCTCGCCCGCGCCAAGGGCGGTGGCGTAGGCGCCGGTGATGAAATGCGCGACCGGTACGCGGCGCATGCCGACTGCCGATTGCAGGAGCGCGGTCGCGTCCAACGCCGTCAGCGCGACGACCCAGTCGGCGGCAGGATCCGCGTGGCACAGGCTGCCGCCGATCGTGCCGCGGTTGCGCACCGCCTGATAGGCGATGCCACCGGCGACGCGCGCCAGCCAGCCGCCGGGCAGGTCGGCCGTACGGCCCGCGGCGATGGCGGCGTGGGTGACACAGGCGCCGAGCGTCACCCCATCGGGAGCCGCGGTCGCGCCAGCGAGATCCGGCAAATGATTGACCTGCACCAGCAGCTTCGGCTGCACCACGCGCAAGTTCAGCATCGGTCCGAGCGACTGGCCGCCCGAGAGCACGCGCGCCTCGGCGCCCGCCTGCGCCAGAGCGGCGATTGCCTCGGCCACGTTCGCCGGACGCAGCAGGTCGAACGGCGCCGGCTTCACGGTGTGAGCGCGAGCAAGGCGGCGAGGATGCGCCGCGGCGTGATCGGCAATTGCGTGATCTCGACGCCGAGCGGCGCCAGCGCATCGTTCACCGCATTGGCGATGGCAGCGGGAGGGCCGATCGCACCACCCTCCCCGATCCCCTTCTGGCCGAAGCAGGACAGCGGTGACGGCGTTTCCATGTGGTCGATGCGGATGTCCGGCACTTCGGTGGCACCCGGCAGGAGGTAGTCGGCGAGCGTGGCGGCGCCCGGCTGGCCGTAGGCGTCGTAGGGCATCTCCTCATACAGTGCCGTACCGATGCCCTGGGCCGCGCCGCCGATCACCTGGCCATCGACGATCATCGGGTTGATCAGCGTGCCGCCGTCCTCGCACACCGCGTAGTCGAGGATGCGCACGTCGCCCAACTCGGTATCAACTTCGAGCACCGCGGCATGCGCGGCGTAGCTGAACGTGCCGCTGTCACGCAGCGGCTTGTAGCCGGAGGTGACTTCCAGGCCGCCCGGCGCCGCGTCGTCCGGCAGGTCCTGCGGGCGCAGGTACCAGGTGCGGGCGACGTCGGCGATGGCGACCTCGCCGGACGGCCCTGCAACCATGCCGTTGCCGACCCGCACGGAGTCAGCCGGCGCCTGGAGCAAGTGCGCACCGATGCGGGCGATACGGGCGGAAAGTTCGGTGCAGGCGGCGGCGACCGCGCCGCCTGCCATCACCATGCAGCGTGAGCCCCAGGTGCCCGTGGAATACGGCGTCATCGCGGTATCGCCATGCACGACGCGGATCACGGGCAGTGGGATGCCGAGGATCTCATGCGCCACCTGCGCCAGCGTGGTCTCCAGTCCTTGGCCGTGCGACTGGATGCCGACCCGCAGTTCCAGCCCGCCATCGGGGGTCATGCGAGCGACGGCTTGCTCGAAGCCGGGGATCATCGGAATGCCCCAGCCGGCATAGACCGAGGTGCCGTGCGCGGCTTGCTCGCAGAAGATGGAAAAGCCGAGGCCGATACGGTGCACGCCGGTCGCTTCCGCCTGGCGGCGGCGCACCGCGGGCACGTCGATCGCGGCGGCGACGCGGCGCAGGCATTCGCGATAGTCGCCGCTGTCGAAATGCTTACCGGTGATGTTGTCGAACGGCATGGCATCGGCCGGCGCCAGGTTGCGCAGCCGCACCTCGAGCGGATCGAGTCCGCCGGCGCGCGCGACGTGGTCCAGCATCGTCTCCAGCGCGAAACAGACGCCGGCCCGGGCGACGCCGCGATAGGGCAGGATCGGCGGCTTGTTGGTCGCGGCGGAGAAGGTGCGGCAGCGATAGGCACGCATCACATAGGGGCCGGGCAGGATGCTGGCGACCTGCGCGGCTTCCAGGCAGGCGGAGAATGGATAGGCCGAGTACGCGCCGGCATCGACCACCGCTTCCGCGTCGATGCCGATCAGCGTGCCGTCGGCTTCGGCGTAAACCCCAATGTCGTAGTCATGCTCGCGGCAATTGGCATTGGCGGTGAGTTGCTCGCGGCGATCCTCGATCCAGCGCAGCGGATGGCCAAGACGGCGGGCGAGGAAGGCGGCGCAGACTTCCTCGGCCAGTAGCAGGCCTTTGTAGCCGAAGCCGCCGCCGACATCGGGCGCGACGACGCGGATGCGTGCCTGGTCCAGGCCGAGACATTCCGCGAGGCCGGTGCGCACCAGATGCGGGATCTGCGTGGCGGTATAGAGCAAGAGTTGCTCGAGGCGGCGGTCCCAGGTGGCAACCACGCCGCGGCCTTCGATCGGCGACATGCATTGCCGCGCGGTGCGCAGGCGGCGGCGCACTGCGATCGGTGCGGCGGCGAGGCGTTCTGGTGCGACTTCGATGAACGTTTCGAGAAAGACGTTGTCCGGCCATTGCTCGTGCACGCGCGGCGCCGCGGTCAGTGCCGCGCGCATGTCCACCACGGGGGGCAGTTCCTCGAATTCGACTTCCACCGCCGCGGCGAGGTCTTCCGCCGCGGCGCGATTTGTGGCGACGCACACCGCGATTGGCTCACCGACATAGCTCACCTTGCCGGCGGCCAGCACGGGTTGCGCGGAGGTCTTGAATCCGGGCAGCGCGGAGTTGGCGACGATCGGGTGCACGCCGTCGAGATCGTCGGCGATGAAGACAGCGGCTTCGGCACCGCGAGGCTTGCGAATGTTGCAGATGCGCGCATGGGCGAGCGGACTGCGAACGAAGGCAAGTTCGCGCATCCCCGGCAGGCGGATATCGGCGATGAACTCGCCGCGCCCGCGCAGCAGGCGGTCGTCCTCAACGCGCGGTACGGGGTGGCCGATTCCTTGCTCATTCAAATCGCAAATACTCCTCGGATAGGATGCTGGCGCCTACTGTCATTGCGGATGACTGTCATTGCGGGTCACTGTCATTGCCAGTCACTGTCATTGCGAGCGGCGCGAAGCAATCCCGGTCGGGCGGAAGGGCACGTGTCCGACCGGGATTGCTTCGCTTCACTCGCAATGACACATGGCTCCGCTCGCAATGACACTGGGTCGCGATGACACTGGGCGGAACCATCCGCTTGCAACGGCTACCCATGTCGTCTGTATACTGACGAAATCAGCCGGCACGCAACGCGAGGAGGCCCGCGCATGGACCGCAAATTCGACCTGCTCTTGCGTGGCGGCCATGTCATCGATCCCGCTGCCGGAATTGACGCCGGCGCCGACGTGGCCATCACCGATGGCCGCATCGCCGCGGTGGAAGCCGGCATCCCACCCGAGACCGCCGGCACGGTGACGGATGTCAGCGACAAGCTGGTCATTGCCGGCATGATCGACACTCACGCGCACGTCTATCGCCACGTCACCGGGCGATTCGGGTTGGACGCCGACATGGTGGGCGTGCGGTCGGGCGTCACCACGTTGGTGGATCAGGGCGGCCCGAGCTGCATGACCCTGCCCGGCTTCCGCCATTTCATCGCGGAGCAAGCGCAAAGCCGTGTGGTGTGCTTCATTTCCACCTATCTGGTGGGCGGGCTTGAGGGCCATCTGTATCCCGAGCTCTACGGCCCCGGGCAGATCGACGTGCGTGCCACCGTGCGGGCCGCCCGCGACAACGCCGATATCGTGCGCGGCGTAAAGGGACATGCCGAGACCGGCGGCGTGTCGCGCTGGGGGCTGGAAGTAATCAAGCTCGCCAAGCAGATCTCGCGCGAGGCGGGGCTGCCGCTCTACATTCATCTCGGCCAGCTCTGGCCGGTGAAGCAAGGCGCGGAAGTCAACGCCGACGATGTGGTGGCCGCGCTGGTGCCGCTGATGGATGCGGGCGACGTGCTGGCACATCCGTTCACGCGCCATCCCGGCGGGTTCATTTCCAGCGAGACCGGGGCAGTGCATCCGGTCGTCTGGGCGGCGATGGAACGCGGCGTGACGGTGGACGTCGGCCACGGCTCGCATTTCAGTTTCGACATGGCGCGGCGCGTGCTGGCGGCCGGCATCAGGCCCTACACGCTGGGCGCCGACATGCACGGCTATAACGTGCGGGTGCCGAACGAGGCCGACGACCGCGGGGAAAACCCGTTCTTCGGCGTGGCGCCGTTCAACCTGACGCACGCGATGACGGAGTTGCTGACTCTGGGCGTGCCTCTGGCCGATGTGGTGGCGACGGTCACGCTCAACCCCGCGCGCATGCTGCGCATGGAGGACCGGATCGGCTCGTTGCAGCCCGGGCGCGAGGCGGACGTCTCGGTGCTGGAAATGTCGCATGGCCGCTTCCGCCTGACCGACAACAGCGGCGAGACGGTGATCGCGCCCGCCATGCTGCGGCCCGTCTTCGCGTTGCGCGCGGGCCGGATGACCGAGGCGGAAAGTCCGCTGATTCCATCCTCCGAATTGCTCGCGGCCTGAGCAATGATGGAGCTGCTGCGCCAGACCATCGACGCCGGCGGGCGCTTCTCCACCCGGCTGGAAGCCGGCGACTTGCTCCGCATCGTCGATCTGCACGGCCAGCAGGCGGTGGATTTTCTCGCCTACGGGGCGGAACTGCCGGTCGATCGCTACAGCGCCGCCAACACGATGAAGATCAACGGCAACATCTACCTGGGCAAGGGCGCCAAACTTTATTCCGAACGTGCGGAGGTGTTGCTCTCGATCGTGGGCGATACGGTCGGCCGGCATGACACGATCGGCGGCTGTTGCAGCATGTGGAGCAATTTCGTGCGATATGGTGTGAAGGGCACGCACGCTTGCCATGCGAACTTTGTCGCCGAGCTGGCGTGCTGGTCGCTGTCGCCGGCGGACATCGTCGCCAACGTCAATTTCTTCATGAACGTGCCGGTGCGGCAGGATGGCGGCATGGCGATCGAGGCGGGCCTGTCCAAGCCCGGCGACCACGTGGAGCTGCGCGCGGAGAAGCCGGTGATTGCGGTGCTGTCGAACTGTCCGCAGCGTAGCAATCCGGCCGCGGGCTTCGGTCCGACGCCGATCGAGGTGATCGTGCGGCGGCCGTGAAATCGGGCGCAAGGAGGGAGACATGTCGCCAACCCAGCCGCCGCGGCGTTCGCCGCCGACGTTCCTGCATTCCGAACCGGTGAGGACGCTGGACGGGCTGACGGCGGATATCGCGTTCCTCGGCGTGCCATACGGCCAGGCCTACAGCTATGAGGACATCACCAACGACCAGAGCAATGGGCCGACCGCGCTGCGCGCGGCATCGTCACGCATCTGCCATGGATTGGACCGGTGGGATTTCGATCTCGGCGGCACGTTGTACGACGGACGCATGGTGCGCGCGGTGGATTGCGGCGACGTGCGCGCCGAGGTGGGCGATCCGTCGGCGCATGCGCGCTATACCGAGCAAGCGGTGCGCGCCATCGTGGCCGCGGGCGCGCTGCCGATCGTGCTGGGCGGCGATCACGGCGTGCCGATCCCGGTCCTGCGCGCGTTCGACGCGCACGGGCCGATCACGCTGATCCAGATCGACCAGCACATCGATTGGCGCGACGAGATCAACGGCGTGCGCGAGGGCCTGTCCAGCCCGATCCGCCGCGCGTCGGAGATGCCGCATGTCGGCGAGATCTTCCAGATCGGCCTGCGCGCCACCGGCAGCGCGCGGCCCGAGGAAGTGGCGGCCGCGCGTGCCTATGGCGCGCATCTGATCAGTGCCTGGGAGCTTCATGAGACCGGCATGGAGGCGGTGCTGGCACGGATTCCGGACGGCGGGCGCTATTACCTGACGGTGGATCTGGACGGGATGGATCCCTCGATCGCGCCGGCGGTGGCGTCGCCGTGTCCGGGCGGGGTGACGTTCCGGCAGGCGCGCGCGCTGATCCATGGGCTGGTGCGGAAGGGACGCGTGGTGGGGATGGACGTGGTGGAGATCACGCCGCGCGACGACGTGAACCAGATCACCTGCGTCACCGCGGGGCGGCTGATTGTGAATTTGATCGGGACGGCGGTGCGGGCGAGGTATTTCGAGAAGTAGTCTGGTGATGGTTATTCGCCGGGCTCAGCTTCGCTTGCGGCGCGCGCGTGGTTCAGGGCGAGCAAGCGACCGAGGAT
>DATJNA010000126.1:0-5311 GCA_035508435.1 Acetobacteraceae bacterium
TTGCTCGGACTTGGACTTTGGTGGCCGCAGGAAGTCTGGAGCTATTTCGGGCAAATCGCGCACGCACTTGGTGGCGGGGCGCTGGTCAGAGGAGGCACGCCATGAAGGGTGCCCTCACGCGCGATTACGCTGTGGCGGAACTGCGCGGCGCCGCGGAGCACCTGTTGGAGTCCGGCGGCCGTATGCAGATGGTCTATGCCTGGAATCCGCCCCACCAAACCACCGAACTCCGCTACGTCGCCACGCCCGCCGACTCGCCGGCCTTCGAGGTGTGGCGCTGCAAGCTGACGGAGGAACCGTCAAGCCTTGCGACGGTGTGGCCATTGCTTGGTTGGTATGAACGCGAGATCATGGATCTGCACGGCATCCAGTTTCGTGAGCACCCGGAACCCAACCGGCTGGTTCTGGCGCAGCACGTGCCGCCACCGCTCGCGCCGGCTGGGCAGGATACCGCCTGGCTGCAGTCGCCACCCAACGGCAGCGGTATTCGCACGCTGCCCGAGGTGCCAACCGAAGACGTCCAGGTCTTGCCATTCGGGCCGGTGCGCGCCGACGTTCTGGAATCCGCCGAATTCACCTTCCTGTACATCGGCGAGCAAATACTGCACTATCACCCGCATCTGTTTTTCAAGCACCGCGGGATGGAGGCGCGGTTCCAGGGCGCGGACGCGGCGCGCGGCACGATCCTTGCCGAGCGTGTCTCCGCCGTTGGCAGCGTGGCGCACGCGCTGGCCTATTGTCAGGCGGTAGAGCATGCCGCCGATTGCACCGTGCCGCCGCGGGCCTGCTGGCTGCGCGTGCTGCTGGCCGAACTCGAGCGGGTGTACAACCATCTACACTATCTCGGACACCTCGCAAACACCACGACGCTGAAAGTCGGCGACGCGCAGGGCAAGTTGTTGGAAGAGCGCGCGAAGCAGATCAACACGCGGCTGACCGGCAGCCGGTTCCTGCGCAGCCTGCTGATTCCCGGCGGACTGCGCCGCAATCTGCAACCGAAGCCATGGCTGAGCGAGGAACTCGAAGCCTTGCGCGCCGAAACCGCCAGATACGTCGATCATCTGGAGAATTCGGACAGCCATCTCGACCGTTTGATCACCACCGGGGTGCTGTCGCCCAAGGTCGCTTTCGATCAGGGTGCGACCGGGCCAGTGCAGCGTGCTTCGGCCGCGGATCGCGATCTGCGCCGCGATCATCCTTATGCGGGTTATGCCGAACTGCCGCTGACCATCCCGACCCGGTCCGAAGGCGATGCCTACGCCCGTTCGCGCGTGCGCATCGAGGAGATCGACGCCAGCATAGCGATGATGCAGCGTGTGCTTCTGCTGCTGCCGGATGGCGACACCCGCGCATCATGCAATCCTCCTCCGCTGGCTGAAGGCCTCGGCTGGACCGAATCACCGCGCGGCACGTTGTTCTACGCCGTGCATTTCGGACCGGACGCGCGACTGGCCCGCGTGAAGATCAAGTCGCCGTCGTTCTCCAACTGGCGCGTGTTTCCCTTCACGGTGCACGACACGAACATGATGGACTACGCGATCAACGAGGCCAGTTTCGGCCTCACCATCTCCGGCTGCGCACGGTAGGAGGGCACGCATGGCGCTGTGGACCCTGATCGGGTTGGCCAAGGGCAAGGCAACCACGCCATGGCCCCGGAATGGTGATGCCACCGGCCAGGACGGTTTGTTCGGCATGCCGCGCTACAATCCCGACCTGTGCGAAGCGGGATGCAGCGCCTGCGCCGAAGTCTGTCCGACCGAAGCGATCAAGGCCCGGTCCGACGGCCGCAGCCTGGATATCGACTACGGCCGCTGCGTGGTTTGCCAGCTTTGCACCGAAGCGTGCCCAACTGAGGCAATGGCCAAATCATCGGATTGGGCGTTCGGTGTGCGTCACCGCGATGACCTGCGCTGGGTCGAACGAAGCATCGCCGAGGCGCGCGAGCGCGATCCGCAGCGCGACGCCTTCCGCCGCAGCCTGCACATCCGCCACGTCGATGCCGGCTCGTGCAACGGCTGCGAGTCCGAGCTCCAGGCACTGAACAATCCCTTCTACAATCAGCATCGGCTCGGACTTTTCTTCACCCCCTCGCCGCGCTTCGCCGATCTGCTGCTGGTGACCGGCCCCGTCACGCATGCGATGGAACAACCGCTGCGCGCCACCTACGACGCCATGCCGCAGCCGCGCTGGGTGATGGCGACCGGCACCTGCGCCGTGTCCGGCGGCGTCGCCGGCGGCGACTACGCCTGCAACAGTGGCCTCGACGGCATTCTGCCCGTTGATGTCTACCTGCCAGGTTGTCCGCCCAATCCGGCCGCCATCATCGAGGCGCTGTTGATGTTCCTCGGCCGCGCGCCGCAGCGCGTGAAGGGAGGCCGCATTGGTCAATGATCTGCTGGCCGCGGCTGCGCTGCTGTGGATTGCCGGTGGCATTCTCGCGCTGATCGGGCGATGGCTCGGACTGGTGCGCGTGTTGCTCGCGCTCGGCTGCTTGGCAGGCATCGTCGCCGCTATCGTCAGCCTGCCCGACGGCACCGCTGCCACGGCAATCCCGCTGCGCATGGCCGACGCGCAGGCCACGTTCCAGATGACGCCCTCCGGCCTATGGCTGATGGGGTTCGGCCTGGTTCCCGCCTTGCTCGCCTGCGTGCTCGCCACCCCGGTGCAGTCTGGCCGCGCGGGTTGGCTGTTTGGCAGTGCATGCAGCCTGCTGGGCGCGCTCGGTGTTTTCGGCATTCAACATGGCGGCTTTTTCCTGCTTGCGTGGGAGCTGATGAGCCTTGGCGGCGCGGTGATGATCCTGAGCGAGCGGCTTGCCGATCAGCCAGGCGGTTCGGTACTGTTCATGCTCGCCATGCTCGAGGTCGGTTCGGTCGCATTGCTGGTTGCGATCATCATCATGGCTCTTCCGGTCCAGGGGCTTGGTTTCGCGGACTTCGCCCGCGCTGGCGCCCTGGTCACGGTGCCGGCAATGGTCGGCGTTTTGTTCATGATTGGCTTCGGGGCGAAGCTCGGTCTGCTGCCGTTCTACGAATGGTTCCCTGGCGCGTACGGCTCAGGCAGTGGCGCATCCGGCGCGATCATGTCCGGCGTCGTGCTGAACGCCGCGTATTTTGGCTTGAGCCGCAGCTTGATGGACTGGCTTCCGACATTGCACACCTACCGCCCGGGCTTCGGCATCTTCGTCGTCACCATCGGCGTGGTCAGCGCCATCCTCTCGGTGCTGTACGCCTTTCAGCAGGAAGACTGGCGTTGCCTGCTGAGCTTTTCCTCGGCCGAGAACGCATCGGTATCGGTCGCGCTGCTGGGCGCTTCGCTGCTGTTCCGCCGCGGCGGCCTGCCGGACCTGGCCGGTCTCGCCTGGACCGTCGCCTTGCTGCACCTCGCCGGTCATGCGCTGGCGAAAGGCGGACTGTTCCTCACCGCCGACGGGGTGTTCGCCGCGACCGGCGGCTACCTGATCCGCCACTCGCTGCTTATCAAGCGCACCGCATGGCTGTTTGGCCTCGGCGCGTTGTTCTGCGCCATGAGTCTCGCCGCGATGCCGCCTCAAGCCGGCTTCGTCAGCGAATGGTTCGTCTTCCAGACTGTGTTCCAGGCCTTTCATCTCCCGGGCCTCGCCGGGCGCTTGGTGCTGGCGCTCGCCGGCGCCGGCCTCGCATTGACCGCCGCGATTGCCTTCGCCACTTTCGTCAAAGTGTTTGGCCTCGGCTTGCTCGGCGGCGGCAACCACAACGCTGGCCGGGTGAGCGCCGGGACGGTCGCGTCGGTAGGGATCCTGGGTGCCTGTGTGCTGGCGCTGGCCGTCGGCATGCCGGCCTGGCTGCAAGCGCTGAACGGCGCCACGCTGGCCGAATTCGGCGTTGATAGCGCACGGCGGATGCACGACGGCCTGCTGCTGGTGCCGCTGACCGCGAAATTCGCTTTCACGTCGCCGAGCATGTTGGTCATTGTCATGCCCCTGCTGTCGCTGGTGCCGATCGGCTTGCTCGTGCTCTCGCGCGGTCTGCGCGTGAAGCGCGCGCCGGTCTGGTACGGCGGCATCCGGCAAAACGTGGCGGTCACCGCCACCACGGCGCTGACCTTCTCCAACGCGCTGCGAACCTTCTACAGCTTCATCTATCGGCCAACCGCAGAAACCGAGCGCGAAGTTACCGGCCGCGAGTACTTCGTGAAGCGCCTGGTGTTCAACGAAGATGTCGCGCCGGTCTTCGGCCCCTACTTGTTCGCGCCGACCGTACGCCTGGTGCGCTACGCCGCCGATCGCGTCCGCATCCTGCAATCCGGCCACCTGAACTTCTACCTCGGGCTGATCGGCCTGCTGTTGGTGATCATCCTCGGATTGGCTCTGCTCTGATGAATGAGAGGAAGCGACAGCAATTGTTGACCTATCTCGCCATTGCCGTAGGCGGCACGTTCGGCTGCTGGGCGCGCTATGCCATGACCAACCTGGTGCAGGCGATCTATGGACGCGATTTTCCGTACGCCACGCTCAGCATCAACGTGCTTGGCGCATTCCTGATGGGGTTTTTGTTTATCGAGACGCTGGAGCGGCTGACCATCTCCCCTGCGCTGCGCACCGGCATTCTGACCGGCGTATTGGGGGGATATACGACGTTTTCGACATTCGAGATGGAAACTCTCCTGCTGGTGGAGCAAGGCGAGGCGGTCAGGGCGGTTCTGTACGTCGCGCTTTCGGTTGTGCTGGGATTCATCGCCGCATTCGGAGGAGCCTACATCGCGCGCAATTTGTAAGGAGGGGCGCCGTGAACAATGAAGTGACGGTGGTGCGCATCTACTTGCGGGAGGCGGACCATGGCAAGCGGAAGACCCTCATGCAGGAGGTATTTAACATCCTCCACGACCAGCAGCGCGTGCAGAATCTTGTGGTATTCCGTGGGATCGCCGGGTTTGGCGACAGCGGGGAGGTGCACGCTTCCGACCTGCTGCGGCTAAACGTCGACCTGCCGTTGGTGATCGAGTTTTTCGATACGCCGAACGTGGTCGAGGCCGCATTGGCACTGCTGGACGGGCTGGTTCCTGCTGGTCATGTCCTGAGCTGGCGGGCGGAGCTGCGCAAGCTATCGGCAAAATCGGCCGGGAGCTGAGCAGGGGAATCGCAAGGTGGAGTGCCGTTGATGAAGGCAATCCAGCTTCCGACCAAGGCACGCGTCACCAGCGATCTCGTGCCGGACTTACAGCTTACCCATGGGCGTTCGCTATGGGTGCTTTCCCGGATGGGGTTTGCGGCAGGTGTCACGCCGCTCACGTTCAATTACTATATCAAGTCCCTGCGCAAGCTTGGTGTTCC
>DATJNA010000127.1:0-68832 GCA_035508435.1 Acetobacteraceae bacterium
GCAGCGGCGCAGGCCGACCTGCCATCGACAGAAGCGCTGCCATCGGCGCCGATACCATTCGATTTGCCACCACCGGCGCAGACGCCATCGGCGCAGACACCCTGCGATGCGCCGCCACCGGCGCGAATGCCGGACGAGCGATCGGCCGCACGCCTGCTGCCGAACGAATACCCATCCACATGCCCATCGCCCGGAGCCGGACGGCGCGCGGCCGCGGGGGAGGCATTCTGTGGCAAACCGGGCGAGATCATGCCGAGCGTGGCATGGCCGCTCTCGCCGCAACGCGTGCCGGAGGTTGCCGCCGGCAGGCCGCCCTGACTCGTTGCCTGCGCGGATTCCTGACCAACGGCACGGGACCGGGTGACGGCCGGCCCCGCAGGCAGGGATTCGACGTTATTGTTCCGAATTTGTATTTATCGGATTTTGTCATGCCATGGCGGCAAGGTCGTGGCTCTCGCCGGCCGTGACGTGGACCCGCCTGCCGCCCGATGTGGCTGGTTCTGTCAGAGGCATCGAAGCCCTGCGTTGCGGAGCCCGCGCTGTCACGCCAGGTCCGCCAAAGCGGTTGGGGTCGCGGATCGCAGCAGCAGCTTGCGCGCCCGCCACTGCGCGCCCGCATCGAGCGTGGTCAGGAACTGCACGTCCCCGCCGGCAAGCCACGCAACCGGAAGCCCGTCACGCAACAGCAGCCGATTGCGGGTGATTGCCGGCAGCTTTGTCCCCGGCGTCAGGATGCCCACGAGGTTCAGCGGATCAGCCCCCGACAGCGATACGAATTCGTCCGTCTCGCCGCGCCGTCGCAGGTCGCGCAGCGTGCCGACGGCGTCGGGCAGCGCGTATTGCTCACCGGAGAAACCGGCGACGAAGCGGCCGCCACGGATTTCGCCCCGTGCTTCCAGCCGGCGATACACGCGGAGCAAGTCGCGCCAGGGCGGCAGCCAGGACGCCTCGCGGGCGAGCAAGCGCCAGAACACCACGCCGTAGCGCCGCAGCAGCGCACGGGCGACATGCTCCACCGAGGCGGGCGGCGGCGCGTCGGGTGCGGCGCGTCGGAGCGGCGACCAACGGCCGGCGTCCTCCATGCCGAATGCCAGCGTGCGACGGCGCCGTTGGCCGCCGGCAAACGGCTTGCGCCGGTCGGACGGGACCAGAAGCGCACGCAGTCCGCCGAAACTGTCCGACGTCACGAGGCCGAAGGTGGCCAGTTCGGCGAGAGCTTCCTCGACCTGCTGGCGGAGCAAGCCGGTGGCGTCCACGAGTTCGTCGAAGAACGAGGCACCGTGCCGGTGCAGAACCTCGAGCACTGCCTGGGCGCGGGGGCCGGGTTGGGCGTCCTCGCCGGGACCGGCAAACGCCGTCCACACCGGGAGGTGCCGTCGCGGCAGCAGGGCAAGGGGCGTGGTGCGCAGCGGCGATGTGGCGCGGTCGCCGTTGCTGGCGCGACCCGGCGTGAGCCGGCCCCAGGCCAGGCGGCCGGCGAGGCAGGCATCGTCCAGCCAGGTGGGTTCGTAGTCGGCGATGCGGGCGGGGAGCAATTCGGTTTCCCAGGCGCTGGCGGCCGCTTCGAAGCCCTCCAGCAGCGCGGCGGCGACCGGCACCGAGTCGGGGCCTTCCAGGCGGCTGTCCTCGGTCAGGTGGTGCCAGGCACACAGGAAGCGAAGGAAGTCACGCGCGGCGACCGGCTCGATTTCCGCGCGCAGGCGGCGGACCGTGTAGTGGTGGATGCGGGCCAGCAAGCGGCGATCGCACCATTCCTCGGCGTTTCCGCCGGGGGTGAAGCGGCCGCGCAGCACGAACCCCTCGGTCTCCAGCGCCGCGAGCGGCGCGGCGATTTCGTCGGGTTCCAGGCCGAGCGGCGCGGCGAGGGCGGCCGGGGTGACGGGGCCCAACCCCTCCAGGCGGCCGCGCAGGATTTCCACCAGTGCCAACTCCGGCGAGACAGAGGCGGCTGGAGTGAGGGCATCGATAGCGGAGGGGCAAGCGAGGGCACGGGTAGATGACGGGGGAGGCGGACCACACGCAGAAGAGGGCGAAGCGGGCAACTCGTGGCTTGCCTCCCCCGCTATCGTCGGCCAAGCCGCCTCGAACTGCCCGACCCGTTCCGCCGCGACCCAGAGCGCCGCGTGTCCGGTTCCCAGCAACACCACGCGGTTGTCGCGCTGCAACGCCGCCAGCCAGTCCTGCCATTCGGGCACCGCCCGCACTTCGTCAGCCGTCAGGCAGCCGAGCCAAAGCAGCGCATCGTGCAGCTCCTCGGCGTTGGCGGGATCGGGCCAGGCTTCCAGACGGACGCGGGCGATGGCCTCGGCATCCAGCCGGCCAAGCTCGTCGGCGGTTTCCGGCGCCAGCCAGCGGCGGGCCATCACGGCCTGGGTGCGGCGTTCCTCCAGCGGAGCATCGTCGAGGTAGGCGTAGGGCCGCGCCGACAGCACCTCCAGCGCCAACGGCGAGGGTTGCGTCAGGTCGCGCGCCACCACCCGCATCGCGCCGGACTCCAGACGGGACAGGACCCGCTCCAGTCCCGCAATATCCATCGCCTCGTGCAGGCAGTCGGCGATGGTCTGGTTGGTGAGCGGGTGGTCGGGGATCTCGCGGTCACCCACCAGGTTTTCAGCGCAGGCGAGCTGGTCGGGAAACACCGTGGCGATCAGGTCCTCGGCCTCCATGCGGGCGAGCTGTGGCGGGACCTTCTTCCCCCCGCGGAAGCGGGGCAGCGCCAGCGACACAGCGGCCGCCCAGCGCCAGCGCACCATGAACATCGGCGCGTCGAGCAATGCCTGGATCAGCAGTGGGCGCACGGTGGCGGCGCGCAGGTAGCGGGCCACCTCGGCAAGCTCGAAGCTGTGCGTGGTGGTGAGCGAGAGGATGATGTTGTCCTCGGTCGCCGCCGCCTGCAGTTCAAAATTGAATGTGCGGCAGAAGCGCTTGCGCAGTGCCAGGCCCCAGGCGCGGTTGATCCGGCTGCCGAACGGGGTGTGCAGCACGAGCTGCATGCCGCCGGCTTCGTCGAAGAAGCGCTCCAGCACCAGGGTGTCGTGCGTCGGCAGGCATTCCAGGGCAGCGAACGAGGCGGCCAGATAGTCGATCAATTGCTCCGCCGCCGGGACGGCGATGCCGATGTCCTGGATCAGCCAATGCAGGGCGCGGGTTGCCTCGATGGTGCGGCGGGCCGCGGTAGCGGCCGGCTCGCCGCCCGCCGACGTCACGGGCGACGATGCTTCCTCTGCATGGACGGGCTGGACCCGGCCACCTGCCCGCCGCCGAGCGGGCACCTGGTTCGGCAACCGCTCCCGCTCGGCCGGGGATGTCGGCCGAGTCCCGCCCGGCCATGACGAAGACGACCATGCCAACCGTTGCGCCACGCCCTCGCGCAGGCGCGATACCGCGACGGACAGCTCGTCGCTCCGCCCCGGTGCTTCGCCGAGCCAGAACGGGATGGTGGGTGCGGCGCTGCGGGCGTCCTCCACCCGCACCACGCCGCGCTCGACGCGTATGATGCGGTAGGCGCTGTTGCCGAGCTGGAACACGTCGCCCGCCAGGCTCTCGACCGCGAAATCCTCGTTGACCGTGCCGATCGTCTGGTTTTCGGGTTCCAGCAGGACCTGATAATCGGCGGTATCGGGGATGGTCCCGCCCGAGGTCAGTGCCGTCAGCCGCGCGCCGCGCCGGCCGCGCAGGATCTGGTTGATCGCGTCGTGGTGGATCAGGGCGCCGCGGCGGCCTCGGCGGGTGGTGAAGCCCTCGGCCAGCATGCGCACCATCGCGGTGAAGTCGTCGCGTTCGAGTGCGCGGTAGGGCCAGGCGCGCCGGAAGCAGTCGTAGAGGGCTTGCTCCGACCACTCCCGGGCGGCGACTTCGGCCACGATCTGCTGTGCCAGCACGTCGAGCGGCTGGTGCGGCAGGCTCAGCCGGTCCAGTTCGCCGCGGCGCACGCAGTCCAGCAGCGCGGCGCATTCCACCAGGTCGTCGCGGGAAAGCGGGAACAAACGACCCTTTGGCGTGGCGCCCACGGCGTGGCCGGAGCGGCCGACACGCTGAAGGAAACTCGCGATCGAGCGGGGCGAGCCGAGCTGGCACGCCAGGTCGACGTCGCCAATGTCGATGCCAAGCTCGAGCGAGGCGGTCGCCACCAGCGCCTTCAGCTCCCCGCGCTTCAGCCTTTGTTCGGCGGTCAGGCGTTGCTCCTTCGCCATGCTGCCGTGATGGGCGGTGACGGCGGTCTCGCCCAGGCGGTCGGACAACTGGCGGGCGACGCGCTCGGCCATGCGGCGGGTGTTGACGAACACCAGCGTGGTGCGATGCGCCTCGATGAGAGCGACCAGGCGGTCATAGACCTGGGTCCAGACATCGGCCGACATCACCGCTTCCAGGGGCGAGTCCGGCACCTCGAGCACCAGCTCGCGTGGGCGCTGATGGCCGGTGTCGATGATGACCGGCGCATCCGCCGCGGCGCCGACCAAAAGCTGGCCGATCAACGCAATGGGGTTCTGCGTGGCAGAGAGGCCGATGCGGGTCAGGCGGTCGCCGCACAGCGAGGCGAGGCGCTCAAGCGACAGCGCCAGGTGGGCGCCGCGCTTGCTGGGCGCCATGGCGTGGATCTCGTCCACGATCACCGTGCGGGTGGTGGCCAGCATGGCCCGGCCCGATTCCGAGCCGAGCAGGATGTAGAGCGATTCCGGGGTGGTGACGACGATGTGGGGCGGACGGCGATGCATGCGCTGGCGCTCGCCGGGGGGCGTGTCGCCGGTGCGGACCCAGGTGCGGATCTCGATCTCGGGCAGGCCACGCTGGCGCAGCGCTGCGGCGATGCCGGCGAGTGGCTCGGCCAGGTTCCGCTGGATGTCGTTGGAGAGTGCCTTCAGCGGCGAGACATAGACCACCTGGGTTGCGTCAGGCAGTCCGTCGGCGAGGCCCTGGCGAACCAGCGAGTCGAGTGCCGCCAGGAAGGCCGCCAGCGTCTTTCCCGAGCCGGTGGGCGCCGCGATCAGCGTGTGGCGGCCCGACTGGATCGCGGGCCAGGCCTGGGCTTGCGCCGGCGTGGGCGCGGCGAAGCGGCCGGCGAACCAGGCCGCGACGGCAGGGTGGAATGGGGGTGTGGGGTCCATGGTGATCGGGTGGGCAGGATAAGGGGCGCGGGCGCGGGGATTCAATGCGGGTCAGGCGCCGCCGCAATGGGCGCATTTGCCTGTCCGGTCAGCGCAGGCAACCGGCGGGGCCTCGCTTGCCACTCGGCTTCGCCTGACCACCTGTGCCAACCGGACCGGTCGGTTTCGCCGCATGGCCTGTGCAAACCGGATAGGCGGATAGGCGCCGGTCGTGCATCCGGACCGGCGTCCTGTGCAAACCGGATAGGCCTTGCGCAAGCCGGTCGTGCATCCGGACCGGCCTACGGGGGCAAGCCGGTCGTGCATCCGGACCGGCGTACGGGGGCAAGCCGGTCGTGCATCAGGACAGCGGTACAGAGGCAGGCCGGTCGTGGATGGTCAACTTCCGGTCACGCCCGGCAAACCTGTTGCCCGCCTGTCGCTGCCTGCGGCTGTGGCGGCATCAGCCGCCGGCCCGCCCCCACAACCGCTGCGATGCGATCCGCGCCCCCTCGGCCGCCGCGGCGAGCTTCGCCCAGACGACCTCTTCCGCCACGTATTCGCGGCCCGCGAACGTGCCAAAGCCGCAATCCGTTCCGGCGATCACCCGCTCGCGGTCGCCAACGCCAGCCACCGCCTGCTCCAGTCGCCGGGCAACCAGCTCCGGATGCTCGACGAAATTCGTCGTGGTATCGAGCACGCCGGGCATCAGCAGCATATGCGCGGGCAGCGGGTTGCTGCGCAGGGCGTCATATTCATGCTGATGCCGCGGATTGGCGAACTCGATGGAGAGCGCACCGACGTTGGCGCGGTACAGCTCCGGCAGGATGGTCGCCATCGCGATGTCGTAGATATGCGGCCCGTCATTGTTGCCCCAGCAGACATGCAGCCGGATCCGGTCGCGGGGAATGCCCTCGATACCGGCATTGATCGACGCGACATGCAGCTTGAGCTGGCGGAGGAAGTCGGCGTCCGACAGGCCGTCGAAGAACCGGACCCGCTCCATCGCCAGGTCGGGCGCGTCGATTTGCAGGATCAGGCCGGCTTCGTGGATGGCGCGATACTCGTTGGCCAGTGCCTTCGCCAGGGCCATCAGATAGGCCTCGTGACTGTCGTAATGCTGGTTGAGCATCGAGGTGGCGACGATGCCCGGCGACGGCGCCGTCATGAAACATTCGCGGAAACCTCCGCCCAGCCGCTTCAGCCTGGCCGCGTCTTGCTTGATCGGCGCGCTGTTGACATAGCGCACCTCCGACAGCGCGGCCGGCGCGTTCATCGCGCGCGCCGCGTGCGGGAAACGCTTTGCCGCCTGCCGGACATAGCTCGGGAATTCGATCTGGTCCCGCGCCGGCGGGCGCCTGGACTCGCCGCCGAAGCCGCACAGGCAGCGCGGCACATAGGTCTGGAACCCGACGCGCGATTGTTCGCCATCGTTGCCCACGTCAACGCCGGCGGCGACCTGCTGGTCGATGACGTGAGCGGTCGCTGCCTCCACCTGGCGGGCCAGTTCGGCGGTGTCGATCGCCTCGCCGGCTTCCTGACGGATCAGCAGGTCGGACAATGTCTCCGGGCGCGGCAGGCTGCCGACATGGCTGACCAGGATGCGGTCGGTGCTCATCAACATGGGCGTTTCCCTGCTTGGTTGGGCGGAGATTGGTCGGGCGGATGAGCATCATGCAGCAGGCGGTTGCGCGCGCAACTGCGGCGGTGACGGCACGCCGGTCAGCGGAGGCACCGCCGGGCCGCTCATGCTCGTGCCGCCGCCGAACCCTGGCTTGAGCGGCGCCGGGTCTGCCATTGACCGCGCCAATGATGGCCGGATGGTCCCCGCGCTTAACCGATCATTAATCGAACCCGTGGCATAGTGGCGCAGCCGACAGCGATGATCCGCAGTGCCGTCGTTGCCGCGCTTCTGCCGGGTCGCCGGGTTCCAAAGATCGGATGCACGTCGTGGCGGGATCCGGCAGCGCGGCGGAGATCAGGTCTCCCCACCGATAACTGTCTTGCCGCCGATAACTTGAGCAATGCCGCGGCGTCGGCTTATGCTGGCCAGAGAACGAGCGATACGCGCCTTTCCGCGGGAAGGCGGCTGACAAACGATCGTCCAGGGGAGGGCTGACCATGACATTCCGACAGTTCGGATTGCGTACGCTTGCGGCCGCCATCGGCTGGGTCGGCGCACAGGCTCTGCTGGCCGCGCCACCGGGCCTGGCGCAGGCACCGGCGCCCGCGCAGGCACCCGCCGCCGAGCCCAATGCTCAGGGGCCAACGCTTGGCGCGCACGTGCCGCAGGCGGCCGGCGCGCCGTCATGGATGGAGGGCATGACCCCGGAGCAAAAGAATTCCCAACTGCATCCGAACATTCCCAACATGCTCGGCCATCCGGGCAAGGAGATCCCGCTCGACAAGGTGAAGCTGCCCCCCGGATTCAAGATCGAACTATGGGCCGGCGACCTGCAGGAGGCGCGCTCGATGACGCTGGGTGCCAAGGGCACCGTGTTCGTCGGCCAGCGGTCGCATGACGGCGTGTTCGCGATCGTCGACAAGGGCGATCATCGCGAGGTCAGGCAGATCGCCAAGGGACTGGCTGCGCCGAACGGCGTTGCATTTTCCCACGGCACGTTGTTCGTCGCCGAACGCGAGCGCATCATCCGCTATGACGACATCGAGGATCATCTCGACAACCCACCTGCGCCCAAGGTGGTGATCGAGGGGCTGCCGCATCAGGACGGCCATTTCTGGAAGTTCATGGTGATGGGCCCGGACGGCTGGCTGTATTTCAACCAGGGCTCGCCGACCAATATCACCATGCCGGGCTACGTGCAGGCGGCGATCCTGCGCGTGCAGCCGGACCAGCACCTGTTGCAGATCTATGCGCAGGGCGTGCGGAACAGTGTCGGGATGGCGTTCAGCCCGGTCACACGGGCGCTGTGGTTCACCGACAACGGCCGCGACTGGCTGGGCGAGGACGTCCCCTCCGACAAGCTGAACCATGCGACCAGGCAGGGGGAGAATTTCGGCTACCCGTTCTGCCATCAAGGCGACATCCTGGACCCGGTGTATGGCAAATACGCGCGCTGCGCCGACTTCGTGCCGCCCGACGTCAAGCTCGGGCCGCATGTCGCCTCGCTGGGCATGCGGTTCTATACCGGCAGCATGTTCCCGGCGGATTATAAGAACAACATCATCATCGCCGAGCATGGCTCGTGGAACCGCACCAAGAAGTCCGGCTATAACCTGACGCGGGTGATGCTGAACGCGGCCGGCACCAAGGTCGTGAAGACCGAGGTGTTCATGAGCGGCATCCTGAACGGCCAGGATTTCTGGGGCCGCATGGTCGATGTGCAGGTGATGCCGGACGGTGCCTTGCTCGTCTCCGACGATTGGAACGGCGCGATCTATCGCATCAGCTACCGGAAGCCGTGAGCCTGGCTGTGCGCCTTGGGCTCGCCGCGGTCCCGGCGATGGCGGTCCTGGCGATGATGGTGGGTGATCCGGCCCTGGCATACGATGCCGGGGCCGGGAAGGCGAAGGCCGAAGCCTTGTGCGCGGGCTGCCACGGCAAGCAGGGCCGGTCGCAGCAGCCGGCGGTGCCGTCGTTGGCCGGACAGCACAACGATTACATCGTGCTGGCGCTGTATCAGTTCCGTGCCGGCCACCGTCCGTCCGCGCTGATGGCCCCGATCGCCGCGACGCTGACCGACAGCGACCTGGGCAATCTTGCCGCCTACTACAGTGCCTTGAAGCCTTGGGGTGCCGAGCGGAGCGCGGCCGCCGCGGCGGTTGCGGGGGGCCCGGCGCTGACGCAGCAACGGAACTGCGTACAATGCCACGGTCCGGGGCTGGCGGGGCAGGACTCGGTGCCGCGCATCGCGGGGCAGAAGATCGATTACCTGAAGTCGCAGTTGCGTGCCTTCCGGGCGGGCAATCGCGGCGACATCGACGGGAACATGACCTCGGCGGCGTCGCAGTTGACGGATGGCGAGATCGATACGCTCGCGGATTACGTTTCCGGGCTGGCGACGCCGTAGTGCGCAGCTCTCGCGGCTGGGGCGGAGAAACAGTAAGGGATTGGCCGTCCTTTCAGCGCCGCTACCCCCTCACTTCCGCCGCCAGCCAATCGATCGCCGCGATGTCGTTCACCACGCCCGAGGCGGTGTCGATCTGCGCCACCAGGCTCGGCTAAAAGAGGAAACTACGCACAGTTTAATCCAAGCGGTTTAGCTCGCGCGCATTGTGCTGCAAGAGAGCATGCCCCCAGGTGTTCCTCGTGCCCTCGCGGCAATCTTTCGCAAGCAACCTCCCGATGTCCTCCAGCTTGCCTAGCCCGGCCTGCTTTAGGGCCTCGGGTTCGCTGCGGACGCCAAGCAAGAAGACCCTGCTCTTGAGATCTTCCGGAACATCTGCCATCACCTGCTCGAATCGGGCTTCCCTATCATCAAAATCTAACAATAGAACTATATATCTGTCTGGGTAATCACGCAATCCCTTTATGTGCTCTGAGCGGAATACCTCGCATACACTCTGCCATCCACCTGCCTCCTCCAAAACCTGTATCCTCCTTTCATGGCGTACCTGAAGTACAAAGCCGGTCGCCAGCTGACGGTCGGCATCGTCTTCGGGAATGGCCAGCACATGAGGTGGGTATTTGTTTGGACTCATGGCTCAACATCGCCACGCAGGAGTGCGTCAACAAAACCTCCTTCAAACCTTCCTCGGGAGCGAAGATCCTCCGCGCATGTTCTGATGGTAGGCTCTAAATGACTCCTCCTCGCAAGGCACAGTGTATTGGACTCCGAGAATCGGCGTATCGCTTCTGGGTTGTGCGACGTAACTATAAGTGTTCCGCTATTCTGAAAATCTCTTCGAAGTACTATAATCGAATGCCCGCCTTCGTCAGGCGCGAGGTAGTTATCTGGCTCGTCCCGAAAACGATGTGTAGGCCCAAACGCCACGCTTGTCGAAATTGTCAGTCCGATTAGAAAAAACACTTCTCTCCATCGGAGAGTTCTTCAAGGGACAGCTCAATTTGTCCACTATCGTTCGTAAAATGGAAGTTGATGGCTCGCGTATCCCGAGCTACCAGTTGATTGGTTATCCTGGCAAAATCCGGCATTACCTGTTTCAAGTAATCGCTGACTTGCGTGTATGTCGAAGGCTCGTTTGCGACCAGCCGGGTGAACCACGCGCCAGCATTGGTGGCGTGTGTATCGGGCGTGTTAATCTCCGGCGCATTCTGTCCCGTCTCCCCTCGGATAAGACTTGGCACCGGTCTGAGTATCAAAACATTGGCAAGTCAATTCTTAAATATCGCTATCGGATCATCGGCGCTTTGCTCTTGAACAATCGGCAACGCTACAACATGCCAGTCAATACGAAGCGCCGCTTCTCGTGATCCATCTGTTCGAGGTAATTGAACTTGCGCCAGTTCTCGCGAAAAAATGACCGCTCCATCGACTGCAAGCTTCTCCTCGGACACTCGGAGTTCCCGAAACTTGGGAGGAAATTCGAATGCTATTACATAAGCGTAATGCCGGTGGGATAAATCCACCTCCAGCTCGAAGCGAACCGGGACTCCCACTCGTCCTTGCGTGATATCTGTCGGGTTTTATCAGTTCGCTAACGTGGGTCTTCCCTCTCGCGACTCGCTGAAGCACTTCAAGTGCGGCCCCGACTGTCGTTTTTCCCGCACCGTTTCCCCCAAGCAGCAAAACAGATGAGCGCTCGCCTAGCGCCAGTTCGAAGTTCTCCAAGCATCGGAAATTGTGAACATAGAACCGGTTTAGCATGATCGCTACCTGTACTGCCCGATTGGTTCTCTGCCGAGGCTGATCACTTGTCGTCCGGCCATGCAACGGCGCGCCGCGCACGCCACCGATCGACACCCGCCGGCCGGCCGGTCGCTGCCCGCACAGCAAATTACGCCGTGATGCTACCCCCTCACTTCCGCCGCCAGCCAATCGATCGCCGCCTGCACCCCACCCTTTTCGTGCGGCACGTTCAGTGCAGCCAGCGCCATCTCGACCACGCTCAGCGTTCCCAGAATCATCGGCGCATTCACGTGCCCCATATGCGCGATGCGGAACGCCTTCCCCGACAGTTCGCCAATCCCATGCCCCAGCACCACGCCGCAGTTCCGGTTGCAGTAGCTGCGGATCGCCTCCGGGTCGCAGCCCGGCGTCAGCACCGCCGTCACCGTATCGCAGCGCTCGCGCGGTGCGATGATATTGAAGCCGATCGCACCGCCCTCCGCCCATACCGACACGGCGCGGCGCACCGCCTCCGCGAGCAGCCGATGGCGGCGGAAGGCGGTCTCGATTCCCTCCTGGAACAACAGATCCAGCGCCGCGCGCAGCGCGAACAGGAGATGCTCCGGCGGCGTGCCTGCGTATTTCTGGTAGTGCACGTCGCCGTCGCGGTCGGTCCAGTCCCAATATGGCGTGCGCAAGCCGGCGGTCTGGTGCGCCTCGCGCGCCCGGTCGTTGGCGGCGACGAAGCCCAACCCCGGCGGCGTCATCATGCCCTTCTGCGAGCCGGACATCGCCACATCGACGCCCCAGGCATCCATCTCGAACGGCATGCAGCCGAGCGAGGCCACGGCATCGACCATCAGCAGTGCCGGATGATCCGCGGCACGCATCGCCGCGCCGATCGCCGCGATGTCGTTCACCACGCCCGAGGCGGTATCGATCTGCGCCACCAGCACCGCCTTGATGCTGCCATGTCGGTCGGCGCCAAGCCGCGCCCGCACTTCCTCCGGCCGCACGGCACGGCGCATGTCGCCTTTCAGCACCTCGACTTCGACGCCCATGCGCGCGGCATTGTTGCCCCAGCCAATGGCGAACCGGCCGCTTTCCAGCACCAGGATTTTGTCGCCGCGGGACAGCACGTTGGTCAGTGCGGCTTCCCAGGCGCCGTGGCCGTTGGCGATGTAGATGTAGGCCCGGCCCTTGGTCTGGAACACGCGCGCAACATCGCGCAGCAGGCTGTCGGTCAGCGCCAGCAGCGGGCCGGCGTAGATGTCCACCGCCGGCCGATGCATCGCGTTCAGAACTTCATCCGGGATCGTCGTGGGCCCCGGGATTGCCAGAAACTCTCGGCCTGCCCGCACGGTCATTCGTCGCTACTCCGCTGTCGAGAACGTCAGGCCCTGATAGACTTCGGCGAGCGGCAACGCGATATCGAGGCCGGCCACCTGCAATGCGCCTTCGGTATGGGCGGCGGCGATCCAGGCACCGCCGGCCTCGCGCCGGAACATCGTGGCGGCGATCGCTGCTTGCTCAAGCAGGACATAGGCGCGCAGCGACGGCAGTTCGGCGTACTCGATCAGCTTCTGCACGCGGTCTGTGGTGGCGGTGTCGTCGGCGAGAACTTCGAAGATGGCGACCGCGTCCGTCTCGGTTCGGATCGTCTGGTCGCGCGGCCCCGGACAGATGATCACGTCAGGGTAGCGCACACGCCGGCCGATCCGCAGCCGCATCTCCTGGGCAACACGGTACGGCTGTCCGGCCAGGAGCCGACCCAACAGGCCGCGCAAATGAAAGACAATATCCTGGTGGCCATAGCTGCCGCCGGCATCCTGGTGGCCATAGCTGCCGCCGGCCGTCGGGATGATATCCCGCCCGTCGAACTCATGTTTCCCCTCCTGCCTGTCCTCCCAGGCGAGGAAGGCTTCGGTGGTCAGCGGCCGGTCCAGAACAATGTCCATCAGGGCAATATAGTCGGCCTGGCGCGCAGGATCACGCCATCCGTGAGGCCGGCGGGATCACGCCATGCCCAGACGGCGGGCCTCCGCCATCACTTCCTGTGCCAGCGGCAGCATGGCGTAGTCCACCATGGCGCCCTGATAGCTCACCGCACCGAGTCCCGCCTTCTCCGCCGCCTCGAACGCGGCCAGCAGCCCGGTGAAATAGGCAACTTCCTCCGCGGTGGGGCGGTAGACGGCGTTGGCAACCGCCACATGCGATGGGTGCATGACCGCAACGCCGGTGTAGCCGATGTCACGGGCGCGGCGGATCAGGCGCTCCACTGCGGCGAGGTCGTTCATCGGCGTGCCGAAGATGCCGGCGATGGGATACGGTGCGCCGCCGGCGCGACTGTCCAGCACCAGCTTGGAGGCAAGATACAATTGCTCTACGCCGTCGCTGGTGGCGCGGAAGCCGAAGGCGCGGGCAAAGTCGCCCGACACAGGGCCGCTGATCGCGCCGTGAATGCCCTTCACGCGCGGGCTCGCCTTGGCCAGCGCACAGGCGTCGTGCATGCCCTCGGGCGTCTCCGGCAGAGGCAGGATGCCGACACCGCCATGAACCATGCCTGCCCTGCCCTCGTGATAGGACAGCAGGTCATGCAGCCGACGGATCTCGCCGGAGTTGGCGGTTTTGGGGAGGACGATGGCGGTCAGGCCCTCGGTCGTGGCGGCGGCGATCTCTTCCCCGGTATGCTCCGATAGCGGGTTGACGCGGACGAAGGCGCCGACGCCGGCTTCGCGCAGCTCAGCAATCTCGCCGCGCAGGTTGGCCATGGCCTGCGCCTTGAATTCGGGCGGGACGGAGTCCTCGATGTCCAGCACGGCCGCGCCGGGGGAGACGCGGATTGCCTTGCCGACCCAGTCGCGGCGATGGGCGGGCACGAACAAGGCGGAGCGGATGGGCCACATGGGGGTGCGTCCTCCCGGAGGGGGTTGTTGGGTTCCGCTATCTCTCGGGTCGGAGGCCATGACAAGGGTTTGGCGCGGTCGGCCGATCCGCTATACAGGCGCCCGCGCGCGAGAGTGGCGGAACGGCAGACGCAGTCGACTCAAAATCGACCGCCGCAAGGCGTGGGGGTTCGAATCCCCCCTCTCGCACCACCAGCCTCGCCTATACGCTCAGCGTGTTAGCGAGGCTCGTGGCAATCGGGGCAAAACCCCGGGCGGCTTGCGTCCCGGGCGAAGCATGCCGCCGAGCCTGACCCGGTGGGCCGGGGACCCGCTCATTGTCCAGGCGGACGACCACGTAACCGCGGTCGCCCGGCATCCGTCCGATCACCCTGAAATATCCGCCGCCGTAATCGGGTGCCGGATGATCGCGAAATACCCGATCGCCGCGACCACGCCGATTCCCGCCGCGGTCATCAGCGCCGGCACAAAGGATCCGCTTGCCTGCACGATGAACCCGGTCACCGTCGGTGCCAGCGCACCGCCCAGGTAGCCGCCGAAATTCTGCATTGCGCCGAGCGATGCGGTGGTGTTGGCCGGTGCTGCGACCGAGGCCATCGCCCAGGCCGACGAGCTTGCCACGTATCCCAGGAACATCGCCGCCGAGATCAGTGCCACCGCGAGGGCATTGCTCGCCACCAGAGCGGCGGCGACGGTGCAGACTGCCATCCCCAGCAGCGATACCGTCATCGGGTAACGCCGGCTGTTGATCGGCGACAGGCCCTGCGCCATCAGCCAGTCGGTCAGCCAGCCGCCGAACAAGCCGCCGATCACGCCGGCGATGAACGGCACCGCGCTGGCGAAACCGGCGCTGCGGATCGTCATGTGGCGCTGCATTTCAAGATAGCCCGGCAGCCAGGCGGTATAGACCCAGGTCAGATAGACCACGCCGAAGAAACCGATGATCATGCCCCAGGTGGTGGCGCAGCCGAACAACCGGCGCCATTCGTCGAAGGTGACGCGCGCGGCCTCGCCGGTTTCGTCGCCTGCCGTGCGATAGGTGTCCTCGGCCGGGGTGAGCGCCATCGACGCCGGGTCGCGGTACAGCAGGATCCAGGCGATCGCCACGGCAACGCCGGCAATGCCCATGATGCCGAACATCCAGCGCCAGCCGACCGCCAGCATGATGACGGTCAGCAGCGGCGCGGCGATGGCGGTGCCGAGTGTGGACGAGCAATTGAACACGCCGGTTGCGGTGCCGCGTCCGCGCACATTGAACCAGTCCCGCACCACGCGGGCGCCGGTGGGGAATTGCGGCGCCTCGCCGAAGCCCAGAATGGCACGGCCGAACACGAATTGGCTGAAATTGGCGCAGAGCCCGGTGAAGCCCTGGGCCAGCGACCACAACAGGATACCGGCGCCGAGCAAGCGGCGGGGACCGAAGCGGTCCACCAGCCCGCCGGCGGGCAACTGGGCAAAGGCGTAGGCCCACAGGAAGGCCGAAAGCAGCAGGCCCATGTCTGCGACCGAGAGATGCAGATCGGCGCGGATCAGCGGGTTGCCGATTGCCAGCGTAGCGCGATCGACATAGTTCACCGCGCCGCTGACCACGAGCATGCTCAATGCGGTGATCTGCATCCGGCGAACGCGCGGCGAGGCGCGCTGCGTCGTCGGCGCAGCCGTGGCGATATGCAGGTCATGACCGGAATCCATCGATTTCCTCCGTATTGCTCCGCCGTCTGGTCCCTCGGGCGCGCAAAAGATCAATGCCGACACTGCCGCGCTGGACGCGGAGCAGCATTGATTCAGGTCAAGTATTGATATGCATCGACATGCTGGCTCGCGTTCGATGGCAGGAAACGACTGACATCGCGGCATCTGCGGCCACGATCGATCCGGTTGACGCGCCGTCAGGCCAGATCAGCGGCTCTCTGCATATCCGGCATGCATGCCTGAGCATTGCCAACCGGAGGCGGGCGGCGCCAGCACGCGGTCTGGCCGAGGTTCTGTTTGCGGCCAGACTCGCCAGGGATAGTCCGCCGGGGTTTGCCGCGGGCTCGCCAGGACCAAGGAGTGCATGCAACAGGCAGCCTCCGCCGTTTGGCTGGCGCAACCTCTCATCCGTCCGGAGTTATAATGATGCATATCGGATTGATCGGTGGGATTGGTCCTGGCGCGACCGAGTACTATTATCGCGGTATCGTTGCGAGGCATCGTGCAGCCGGCACGTCCCCCGAACTGACGATCGTCCATGCCGACGTGCGCGAGCTTGGGCGCAATGCCGCGAACGATGATCGGGTGTCGCAGGCGAAGGCGTTTGCCCATCTGACACAGCGCCTGGCGGCGGCCGGTGCGGACGCGGTTGCCATCACCTCGATGGGCGGCCATTTCTGTCTTCGCGAATTCGCCGCGATCTCGCCGCTCGCGGTGCACAACGCCATCCCGGCGGTGGACGCCGCGATCCGCCAACGCGGGGTGCGGACCATCGGCATCCTTGGTACTATGACGGTGATGCGGACCCACCTGTACGGTATGATCTCGTCGGCGAACGTTGTGCTGCCCCCAGGCGACGCGCTACAGCGGGTCCACGATACTTATATCGCCATGGCGGAGGAGGTGCGCGTCACAGACGAGCGTCGCGGCGTGTTCTTCTCTGTCGGCCGGCAGATGTGCGATGCGCAGGGTGCCGAGGCGGTCATGCTGGGCGGCACGGATCTGTGTCTGGCATTCGACGGCCAGGACTGCGGCTTTCCCACCATCGACTGCGCGGCGATCCACGTCGAGGCGATCTATCGTTGGTCGGTGGGCGACGGGCCGGCGTCGCTTCAAACGTGACCCGGGTGCGCCGCCAATCCGCCCGCCAAATTCTCCAGTGCGCGCCGGTTCAGGATCACCACTTCCGACTGCCCCGGAATCTCGATCAGCCCCTCGGAGCGGAACCGCGTCAGCGTGCGGCTGATCGTCTCGATGGTGAGGCCGAGATAATCGGCAATGTCGCTGCGCGTCATCGGCAGCGGGAACCGCATCCGCGGCTGGCGACAGGCGACGCCCTGGCGGCTCTGCATCGCCAGGAACGACGCTATCCTCTCCCGCGCCGTCTTGCGGCCAAGCAGCAGCATTTGTTCTTGCGCGGCGACCAACTCGTTCGCGGCGACTTCAAGCAGGCGCTTCTCCATCGCCGGGAACTCGTCCAGCAACGGGCGCAACCGGGTGCGGGGAAAGCGGCAGAAGCGGACTTGCTCAATTGCCTCGGCGCTGAACGCATAGATGTCGGACACCGCCAGGCCGAGGAAATGCCCGACCCCGGCGAAACCGGTGATCTGCCGCCGGCCATCCGGCAGCAGCTTGAATAATTTGGCCGTGCCGCGTGTGATATTGAAGAAGCTATGGGCCGGCTCGGCCTCTTCGATGAAGGTGCTGCCGGCCGCAACCTCCGTCACCACCGCGATGGCGGCCAGGCGGGCCATGTCCTCCTCGGGGATCGCATTGCACACGCTCAAGGGGCGTGCATCACAACGCGCACACGGGTCGATCCCGCTGCGCGGATCTACCATGATCGGGCGGGACTGCAAGGTGATCATACGTACGTTCGCATGCAACGATTATGGTACAGACCGTGGGGCCGCCGGCGATCTTGCGCAATACGGATAATCCCGTATGTGCCGGTCGAAGCGGCTTGATCTGCGTCAAAGCCAGCGAGGACGCCAGTCTGGCACAGTCGTCGCCGAGCAAAGGGGACGATGATAATGTCTGCTTTCGCCGTCCGGGCGCTGACGCCTGATCAGATCCTTGAGGCTTACCCGCTGATCCGCGAGGCGATGCCTGAGATCGACCTGTCAGCGTGGACGAATTTTGCCCGTCGGCTGACCGGGCGCCGGCTCAGTCATGCCGGCATCATGGCCGCCTGGCGGGAGGGCCGATCCTTTCCCTGCGGCCTGTTCTGCTACCGGGTGGACAAGACGCTGGGCCAGGGACGGGTGCTGATCGCCGAGTATTTCGTCGCGGTGGACTTGCTCGACCCCAAAGCGGTGCTGGCGGCGCTGGTCGAGGAACTCGACGCGCTGGGCCGCCGCCTGAACTGCAATGCTGTGCGGAGTGTGGTGCATGGCGGGGAGCCCGAAATTGCCGGCGGTCTGGTCGCGGCGGGACACGCTCCCGAGGCCTCGTTATTGCTGAAGGCGCTGTTCACCGGGTCATCGGCCACGCCTCGCCATGCGGCGGTACCGGCGGGTTGAGTGCGCCCGTCAGTATTGCCGAAGTCCGCAGTGAGGCATGTGTCGTTGCAAGGTTCGCGGTGGGCAACGTGTCATTGCGAGGCGCGCAGTGCGCAACCTGTCATAGCGCGGCGCACGCGCCGGTACGTGTCATTACGATCATTACGAGGCCCGCGGTGGGCAACGTGTCATTGCGAGGCCCGTGGGGCCGAAGCAATCGCGGTCAGAGCGACGCACAAACCGCTCGAGCGCCTGCCCGAACGAGGTTGCTTCGGCCCTGCGGGCCTCGCAATGACATGGCCTTCCAACGAGATGGCCTTCCAACGAGATGGCCTTCCAACGAGATGGCCCCCGTTTGTCAGATGACAGTTTCTAATCGGGTGAACCGCACCGGAATGGACTCTTCGATGCGGATCTTCCCGCCGGCGTCCTTGTGCACCACCGCCAATATTTGTGCCTGGTCGCCTCCCAACGGCAAGACCATGCGTCCGCCGCGCTTCAATTGCTCGAGCAGGGGAGCGGGCGGCTGGTCCGCCGCAGCCGTCACCATGATCTTGTCGTAGGGGGCATGATCAGCCCAACCGCGCGATCCGTCGCCGACCCGGATATCGATGGTGTGGTAACCAAGTTCGCTCAGACGCGCTTCGGCCTCGGAAGCAAACTCCTCGACGATCTCGACACTGTAGACGCGTGCCGCCAGTTCCGCCAGCACCGCCGCGTGGTAACCCAACCCAGTACCGACCTCCAATACCGTCTCGTGCGACTCAAGCGCCAACAAGTCCGTCATCAGAGCAGCGATGAAAGGCTGAGACACGGTCTTGTTGAATCCGATCGGCAGTGGCGTGTCCTCGTACGCCACGTGCCGGAGCGGTTCGGGCAGGAACAAATGCCGCGGCACCTTCAGCATTGCCGCCAGCACCTGTTTGTCGAGTTCCGATTTGCCAAGCTCGTCCGCCATCAGGTCGGCGTGAATGCCGATGGTCTCCACCATGTGCCGGCGCAGAATAGCAAAGTGCTTGTCGCTCATGGATTTCATGGCAGGCGGTCCTGGTTCGGAGCAGTACTAATTTGACCTGTACGCGTGTTGCGGCCAAGCGAAGCAAGCCGCGCGGAGCATAGCCGAATTGGCTCGCGGCATCCATCTTGGCGCGGTCCCCATCGGTCGGTCCGGGGGCTGCGCAGGCGCGGCGTCATACGGTTCATTCGAGTCGTTCGCCTCTGGTGCAAGGCGTGTCCATTGACCCAGGTCAACGCACCGCGCCCCTCACTGCCCGAAGATAATGGCTCCGGTCGGAGCCAAACACGATGGATGCCGTTATCCTCCCGCCTGCCGTCCCAGAGGCAGCGACTGACAGCTCGCCACCCCGGTCCATGGCGGCGCTCGATCGCCGTATTCACGCGGCCCAGGGACGTGTTACCCGGGGCGTGTCGTTGGAAGCCCTGGCGCTGGCGTTCTTCGACTGGGGCATGCACTTGGCCAATGCGCCGTATCATCGCATCGATCTCGCACAGCTCGCACTTTACCAGGCACGGCGATTGCTCACCGCGACACTTGGTATCGAGTCGGCACCCTGCATCGTGCCGCAGCCGAACGACCACCGCTTCACCAGCCCGGCCTGGCAGCGTCAGCCCTTCGCGACCATGGAGCAAGCCTTCTTGCTCACGGAAGCCTGGTGGCAGGCCGCCACCACCGGACTGCCGGGGGTCGCCACAGCGCACGAACGCATCGTCTCGTTCGCGGTCCGGCAAATGCTGGACGTCGCCTCGCCGAGCAACATTCCTTGGTTCAACCCCGAGGTGATCGACGCCACGGTCCAGACGGGTGGCCGCAACCTGCTGGACGGACTGTCGAATTTCGCCGCTGATCTGCGCCATCAGGCGACCGGCAACGCGGTGGAGGAGACCGGGTTCAAGGTCGGCCGCGACCTCGCCGTGACCCCTGGCCGCGTGGTGCTGCGCAATTCGCTGATCGAGCTGATCCAGTATGCGCCCACGACGCCAACGGTGCGGCCGGAGCCGTTGCTCATCATCCCCGCCTGGATCATGAAATATTACATCCTCGATCTCTCACCGCGGAATTCGTTGATCCGCTGGCTGGTGGCGCAGGGCTACACGGTGTTCTGCGTCTCCTGGCGCAATCCCGACGCAGCGATGGCTGACACGTCGTTCGACAATTACCGCGAGCAAGGCGTCATGGCCGCGCTGGATGCGGTGACGGCGATCACCGGCGCCGAGCATGTGCACGCTGCCGGCTATTGCCTTGGCGGTACATTGCTCGCCATTGCCGCCGCAGCCATGGCCGGCCGCGGCGACCGGCGCTTCGCAACTGTCACCATGCTCGCTGCGCAGACCGACTTCACCGAGGCTGGCGAGTTGCAGTTGTTCACCACCGAGGCGCAGCTCGCCACGCTGGACGACATCATGTGGGAGCATGGCACGCTGGACAGCGGCCAGATGGCGGGCGCGTTCCAGCTTCTCCGCTCCAATGACCTGATCTGGTCACGGGTGGTGACGAGCTACCTGCTCGGCCAGCGCGAGATGCCGAGCGATCTGATGGCGTGGAATGCCGATGCGACCCGCATGCCTTACCGCATGCATTCGGAATACCTGCGCAGCCTGTACGTGCGCAACGACCTGACGGAGGGACGCTTCCAGGTTGCAGGCCGGCCGATATCGATTGCCGACATCCGTGCGCCGTTTTTTATGGTTGGGACCGAGACGGATCACGTGGCGCCGTGGCGGTCGGTCTACAAACTGGAGCTTCTGAACGAGGGCGACATCACGTTCGTGCTGACTGCGGGCGGCCACAACGCCGGGATCGTCAGCGAGCCCGGCCATCCGCACCGGCATTTTCGCATTCGCGAGCGGCCGCCCGGCGAGCGCTATATCGGGCCCGATGAATGGTCCGGGCTGGCGAAGGTCGAGGATGGGTCGTGGTGGCCGGTCTGGGACGCCTGGCTGGGCCAACATTCGGGCGCGCCCGTGCCGCCCCCGCCGATGGGCGCGCCAGAGCATGGATACCTGCCGTTGGACGCGGCACCGGGGCGATACGTGTTGGAACGGTGACGCAAGAACGCGCGTCATCGCAGGCGCGCAGGGACAACGCACTCCCGGTCGGGCGGTTTCGGGCTGGCGGCCGCATGCTGTACTGTGGCGCCTCGCGGCTCGCATCGGAGGCAACGTCCATGCCCTATCCCACCCATCTGCTGCCGACCACCGTGGTCGGCAGCTACCCGCAGCCCGACTGGCTGGTGGACCGCTCCACCCTGCATGCGCATGGTGTGCCGCGCGTGCGCGCGCACGACATGTGGCGCGTCACCGACGCATGGCTGGAACAAGCCCAGGATGACGCGACGGTGCTGGCGATCCGTGCGATGGAGATGGCCGGCATCGACATCATCACCGACGGCGAGGAACGGCGCGAAAGCTATTCGAATCGGTTCGCACTGGCGCTGGATGGGATCGATGCAGACCACCCGGGCAGCGTGCCCGCACGCGGTGGACGCACGACGCAGGTCCCGCGGGTGGTCGGTAAAATCCGCCGCCGCGGTCCCGTCGAGGTCCGCGACGTCGAATTCTTGCTCGCCAACACCGACCGCGCGACGAAGATCACGCTGCCCGGCCCGTTCACGTTGTCACAGCAGGCGCAGAACGCGTTCTATGCCGACGAGGAGGAGATGGCGATGGACTACGCCATCGCGGTGAACGAGGAACTGCGTGCGCTGAAGGCGACCGGCGTCGATGTGGTGCAACTGGACGAGCCGTGGGTGCGCACCTCGCCGGAGAAGGCAACCCGCTACGGCATTCGCGCGATCAACCGGGCGCTGGAAGGCATCGAGGGGCCGACGGTGGTGCATCTCTGTTTCGGCTATGCGGCGGTGGTGCCGTCCGAAACCAAGCCGAGCGGCTATACGTTCCTGCCACAACTTGCCGATACGGTGGCGCAGCAGATCTCCATCGAGGCGGCGCAGCCGAAGCTCGATCTTGGGGTGCTGCGGGAGTTGTCGGGGAAGTCGATCATGCTGGGCGTGCTGGACCTGGGCGATCCGGCCGTGGAGACCGCCGAGGCGGTGGCGGCGCGCATCCGGGCGGGACTGAAGTTCGTGGCGCCGGAACGGCTGATCCCGGCGCCGGACTGCGGGATGAAGTATTTGCCGCGGGAGAGCGCGTTCGGGAAGTTGAAGGCTTTGGCGGAGGGGGCGGCGATCGTGCGGAATGAACTGCAGGGTTAGGCGTGGGGCGGGAGGATTTGGGAGGTCCCAGACGCGGGGTATTGCCGGCGAGCGCCGCACCGACCTCGCGACGCAACGCAGGACCTTAAACCTCGAGCGGTGACTTTGCGTCCTCCAGCACCAGCCGGTATTGGAACACCCACTTCCCGCTTGCCTTCACCAGTTCGCATTCGTACCGCCCGGGCGGGCGCAATGTACTCTTCCCGTCGCGGGTCATGATGGTAACCAGGTAGCAGGTGGCGTGCGCTCGGTCGCCGTCCAGCTTCACTGCCAGATTGGACAGAACGTGACGCAATTGCGTGCCCCGCTCGCGCAATTTCGCAAAACGGCTGCCGAATTCGCGGATGCCGTCATGGCCCTTGTAGACGCCGACGATGGGGCTCTCCAACGCCCCATCTTCCGCGAAACAACCAACGATCGTCTCGACATCGCCGGCATCCAGCGCGGTGGCATAGCGCACGAACAAGTCGTTGATTGCCAGCCGATCTTCGAGGGCTTGCAGGTCCATGGTTGCTTGCTCCGCTGCCCGCTGCGGCAGTCACTCCGCTGCCTGCTTCGACGGCTTATTCCGCCGCCTGCTTCGCCTTCCGTCGGTCGATCTCCGCCTGAACCGCGGCCTGGGACTGCCCGGTGAACTCCACGTGGTGCGCCTTGGCGTAGTCGTAGCTCTCGCGCCGCCATTCGCGCGAGCGCTGGAAATGCGGATGGATGTAGCGCGCCATCAGTTCGTAGTGCCGCTTGGTTGCTTCCCAATCCGCCCAGTTGTGCGCCAGCTCCATGATGACGCCGAACCCGCCGGTGCCCTTCAGCAACCGGTCGATGAAGGCGATGGCGTCGTCGGGAGTGCCGATGCAAGCGGCGCCGCTTTCGACGAACCAGGCGAAGGGGTCGGTGATGCCGGCCGGCACGATCGGGAAGGTGGCAACATCGTCGAAGTAGTCGCGGAACTTCACCAGGCCGAATTCGACATTCTGCCGTGCCTTCTCGCGCGTCTCGGCGATGTGGAACAGCGAAACAAGCCGCCAGTTGCGGCGGTCGGCGGCCTTGCCGTTGAGGCGGGCCTGCTCTTCGTAGATCGCCCAGTTCTCGACGTGGTGATCCATCGCATCGTTGCTGGTGCCGCCGATCGACAGCATGCCGATGCCGTGCCGCCCCGCGGCCAGCGCGCCGGAGGGTGAGCGCGCCGCCGCCACCGCCAGCTCCATCATCGGTTGCGAATAGCATGGAAGCTGCAGCCGCGCGTCCTGCAGGTCGAACCAGTCGCTCTTGCGGGTGACGCTCTCGCCGCGCATCAGCGCGACCTGAATATCGAGCGACTCATTCATCCGCCGACGTTGCTCTGCGGGGTCGATGCCGATCTTCTTGGCGTCATGCACCAGCGAGCCGGGGCCGACGCCGAACATGGCGCGCCCGCGCGTCATGTGGTCGAGCTGCACCATGCGGTCGGCCAGCATGAAAGGATTGTGGTAGGGCAGGGAAACCACGCCGGTGCCGAGGCGGATGTGCCGCGTACGCTCTGCCGCGGCGGCGATGAACATCTCGGGGCAGGCGATGATTTCGAACCCGCCGGAGTGGTGCTCGCCGATCCAGGCCTCGTGGTAGTTCAGCCGATCGAGATGCTCCAGCAGCTCCATATCGCGCTGCATCGCGAGCGTCGGGTTCTGCGACAGGTCGTGGAATGGGGCGAGAAAGATGCCGCTGCGGAGGTAATCGGTCATGGCGTCGGTCCCATGTCTGGTCTCGGCCGACTCTAACCTGTCTCATGCCGGCGGCCAAACCGCACGCTGCCGCGCCAGCGGGTAGCGGCAGGGAAATCCCGCATGGCGCATCCGGACACCTGCCGGCAATACCGCAAGCCTACGTCATGCCGCGTTGCCAGTCCGGCAGCCGTTGCGTCATCCAGCCATTTGCTTGCTGCTGCGCCCGTGCAACCGCGTCCGGTCCCCGTGCCAGGCCCTCAAGACGAAGGAACTCCACCGAGCGGATGCCGATCGTCGCGAAGATCGCGCTCAGGTACGGCGTCAGGAAATCGGGCTGTCCGGGCGGGATGTCGCCGCAATAGCCGCCATGGGCGCTGACGACCACCACCGGCCGATCGCGCAGCGTGCCGATCTTGCCCTGTGGGGTGGAACGGAACGTACGGCGAATGCGCACGATGTGATCGATCCACGCCTTGAGCGTCGAGGGTACGGTGAAATTGTTCATCGGCGTGCCGATGACCACGAAATCGGCGGCTTCCAGCTCGCCAATCAGCCGTTCGGACAATGCAAACCGCGGATCGTCGTCGGGGGTCGGAAACAGGATCGCGTCATACAGCATAATTTCCGGGTGCGGCGGGGGATCCGCGGCGAGGTCGCGCTCGATAACCCGGGACCCGCGACGCTGCCCTGCGACCCGAGCCGTGATTTCACCGGCAATTTGCCGGCTGAACGAATTGGCGCGCGGACTCGCCAGGATCTGAAGGATCGTGGTCATGCGGCGATCAGCGATCGTGCCGCTGCTGACGGCGCGTCATGCCGTGGCCTCTGTGGCATGCTCGTAGCGCAGGCTGATCGCCAGCCGGTTCCACAGGTTGATCATGCCGATCAGCGTGGTCAGGTCCGCCAAGGCCTTGCCCTCGAAATGCCGGCGTACCTCATCATAGACGACGTCCGGCGCCCGGGTCTCGGCAATCAGCGTCAGAGCTTCGGTCCAGGCCAGAGCGGCGCGCTCGCGCGGCGTGTACAGCGGCGATTCCCGCCAGCCGTTCAGCAGGTAGATCCTTTGCTCGGTCTCGCCCATGCGACGCAGTGCCTTGCTGTGCATGTCGAGGCAATAAGCGCAGCCATTGATCTGTGAGGCGCACATCTTCACCAGCTCGATCAGGTTCTCACCGAGGCCCGAGCGGTGCAGGCAGGCTTCGACACTCCGCAATGCTGCGATGGCTTCCGGTGCGTCTTCATAGGGGTTGAGGCGACGGGCATGCATGCCAATCCTCCGCGGCTGACCAACCACCGCAAGCTAGGGACGGATTGGCCAGGCCAAAAGGGCCAAGAAACGCACTTCCACCCAGGCCAAGCGATCGGCATCGGCCCCACATGTCGCACCGATCGGCGCCACGTCACTCCTGGCGAGCCAGCCAGTGCAAACGGTCGGCAGTCCGCACTGTTAAACATCCAGCCGGAACGTCGCCCCGTCCCGCACGATCCGTCCCGCGGTCGCGCCGGCGAAATGCGTGCCGATCACCAGCACCGGCGTGCCGGCGAGTTTCTCGAACATTTCCCAGCGCGTGCGGATCCCCTGCGCCGGGTCGCTGTCCGCCGTGGTGTCCCACTCGGGGTGCGCGATCTGGCAGGGGTGGTGCATGAAGTCGCCGGTGATCAACGCTTCCTCGCCACGCGAGACAATGCGCACGCTGACATGGCCCGGCGTGTGGCCCACCGTCGGGATCAGGCTGAGCTCGTCGCAAATGCGGTGATCGGTCGCCACCAATTGCGCGAGGTTGGCATCCAGGATCGGCGTCACCGAGTCCGCCAGCACGTGTCTCATATCCTCGCGTTTCGTGTTGTCGCGCCAATGTTCATATTCGTCGCGACCCATCAGGTAACGCGCGCGAGGAAACGTCGGTACCCAGCGACCGTTTTCCAACCGCGTATTCCATCCGACATGATCCACGTGCAGATGGGTGCACAGCACCGTATCGATCGAATCAGGCGGGAAGCCCGCGGCGGTGAGATCTGCCAGGAATGGCCCCTGCCGGTCGTTCCAGTGCGGAATGCGCCGGTTCCGCTTGTCGTTGCCCAGGCAGGTATCGACGATGATGCGTCGCCCTGGCGCCGCGATGATGAAGCTGTGAATGCTCATGCGCAGCCGGCCGTTCTCGTCGGCGAAATGCGGGACCAGCCAGGCGATCGGCTTGATCTCTTCCGGCGTCGCCTGCGGCAACAGGAAGCGACTGCCGCCGGTGACTTCCAACTCGACGACCTTGGTCACGGTCACGTCGCCGATGCGCCATTGGGACAATCGCTGGGTCCTCCCGTTGAGTTTGCGCAGGCTAGCACGGGTTCGGCCGAATCCGGCCATGCCCCTCGGATCTTGCTGCGCGTTGCTCAGGTGACCAGGGACAGCCCGACGCTCCATCGTGCCCGGCCATCCGGGCGCCGGAGCCAGGCGTCTGCACCCAGCGCGCGCCCGGGCGGATCGATGACGTAATATGCCTGGATGATGACCAGGAACATGTAGGTCCAGGGCCATTCACCCGGGGCGGAGTACAACCCGAGCCAAAGATTGAGCCCCATCAGCAGGCCAAGCACTGCGCCGAGCCGGGACAGCAGTCCGAGCAATAGCGACAGGCCGATGGCGACCTCGGTCAGGTAGACCAGTGGGCCGAAGAAACCGAGGTTAGGCAACACAACATCGGCAACCAGCCGGCCTTGCAGCTCAATGGCGGCATGGGCCGCCTCCTGCTGCATCCAGTAGCGCAGTCCGGCGAAATTTGGCGGGATCTTCCACAGCGATTGCTGCCACCACATGCTGCCCACCAACGCGCGCAGCAGCCACAGCGCGACGCCGCGCGGCGTGCGTTGCGCCGGATCGGCGCGCCAGGCCAGGATCGCGAACGCCACGCTGGCAAGCAGCGACAGCCAGAACATGGGCGTGAACCAGCCGGGTTGGGTCAGGAAATGCCCAGCGTCGTTCAGTGGATTCGGCCGCATCGTTTGCTTATCCCCCAATCCTCGTGCGGATCGCACCGGTGCGAGCCGCAGCCACCCAGGCAGGACTCTGCGAATGGGCTGGTGTTACGCGTGGTCGGGCCGGGTGGGGCGACCCGCAACCATCGGCGGCAGGCAAATGCTGGTGCAATCCTGTCACGGCCCGCCATCCAGCGCCGCCGCCACCGCCGCCACCACGCTTTCCCAATCTCCGGCCTGCGGCTGGCGGAACAGACGCATGGTCGGATACCATGGGCTGTCGTGCCGGTCGCGCATCCAGCGCCAGTCGGCGTTCCAGGCCAGCAGCACCCAGGTCGGCCGACCCAACGCCCCCGCCAGATGGGCCGGCGCAGAGTCCACGCTGATCACCAGGTCCAGACATGCCATCAGCGCCGCCGTCTCGGCGAAGTCGGTCAACAACGCGCCGTGGTGATGCAGTGCGAACGCCGTCAGGCTGGCGCCATCGTCCTCACGAGTTGTCGGCTGAATGACGTGGACGACGCAGTCACGTCTTGCCAACAGCGGCGTCAGGCGCGCCAGCGGAATCGAGCGCAGCCGATCGTGCGGGTGTTCCGGATTGCCCGACCAGGCGAGCCCGATCTGCCGGCGGCGATCGGTGCCCAGTCGCGACCGCCAGGCACGAACGCGCGCGGGATCCGCACGCAAATAGGGCACCTGTGCAGGGATGGTGGACAACGTTGTGGCGAACGCAAGCGGCAGGCTGAGCAATGGCGCGCACCAGGCGACTTCCGGCGACGCTTCGTTCAGCGGCATCAGGCGCGCGATGCCGGGAACCGACGCGAGAAGCGGGAGCAAGATGGCGTCGGCCTTCAGCCACACCTGTGCGCCGCGCGCCGCCACCATCGGGACATAGCGAACGAACTGGAGCGTGTCTCCCAGTCCTTGCTCCGCATGCAGCAGGATGGTCTCTCCTGCGATCTCGGACTCGCCCCGCCAGAGACGCCCGGTGACCTCTTCCTGCCTGCCCCTATGGTGGTCCAGCTCAAGCCGCGCCTCGTGCGACCTCCACCCCTGCGCGAAGTCGCCAAGGGCGAGCAAATCCAGGCCCTCGTGATAGCGCGTCAGGGCATCGTCGGGATGCAGCGCCATCGCGAGCCGATATTGCCCCACCGCATCGGCGTGGCGGTTGAGCCAGCTCAGTACGTGGCCAAGCATGCGATGCGCGGCCGGCGCATCGGTGGCCGCGCGCAATGCTTGCTCTGCCCAGGCCAGGGCTTCGGTGTCGCGATGCAACAGGTGCAGAATGGCGACCAGCGCGCTGTACGGCTCGATCGCCGCCGGGTCCGCTGCGATGGCCCGCCGATACGCGGCGGTCGCGTCCTCCAGCCGCCCCAACAGGCGCATAACATCGCCCAGGTTGCGCTGGACCATCGGCTGCCCGGGTTCAATCGCCTCGGCAAGTGTCAGCCACGCCAGCGCGGCCGCCGGGTCGTCACGACGCAGCGCGACATGGCCGATCAGCCACGGGACCAGGCCGTCGGTTCCGGCACCGACGGCGAAGCGGAGTGCGGCATCGGCTGCGGCGAATTGGCCGGCCTCACAAGCGGCAATGCCCGCATCGATCATAGCCTGCGCGAAACTGTTCATGCGTGCGGCAGCATAGCCGGTACCCGGTATCCGCCGTCCAGGATGCAGTGTAGGGGAGGCAGAAAGGAGCAATGATGAGCGACCCGGGCGAGGCGCCGACCATTCGGGCGCGGAAACACCACGACGCGCCGTCAGTGTTCTGGCCGGAGAACCTGCTGCGCGAGGCGCGCCGCCAGCGCGGCGTGCCTGACGAGCCGGTGCCGGCGGTATGTGTGCTGGATCCGGACGGCGACATGGTGCGTACGCTGCGTGCCGCTAGCCGCGCGCGGCCGGCGGCGGGCTGGGCCTGCTACCACACCGAGATGGACGTGACCGATCATGCCGGCCTCTGCATCGGCATTGTTGGCCTGGCAGTGGGCGCGCCGTTTGCCGTGCTCGTCGCAGAGCAATTGTTCGTTTCCGGCTGCCAGCTCCTGCTCAGCATGACATCGGCCGGCCAGATCCGACCGCTCGGACCGACGCCCTATTTCGTGCTGATCGACCGTGCGTTGCGCGACGAAGGCACAAGTCAGCATTACCTGCCGCCCTCGACGTTTGCCGTCGCCGATCCGGCGTTGGCGGACCGCGCGTTGCTCGCCGCGGCGGCGCTGCCCGCGGCGGTGCATCGCGGCGCATCCTGGACCACCGACGCGCCGTATCGTGAAACACAGGACGCAATCGACGCAGCGCGGGCGCATGGGGCACTGGCGGTGGAGATGGAGGCCGCCGCACTCTACGCGTTCGCCCAGGCGCGCAGCCGCCCGGTGCTGTGCTTCGCCCATGTGACCAACCAGATGGCGCGCATCGAGGGCGACTTCGAAAAGGGTGAGCAAGGCGGTACCCGCGACGCGCTCGATCTGATCGCCGCGGTGGCACGGGGCTGCGGGTTCGGCTGATCCTTGCTCGGCTCGCGCGGTGCGTGGCGCAGGGATCACCAGTCCGGTCTCGGCCAGTCTCCAGTGGCAATCCCCACTATCAGCATCCAGCATCGGTCGCCGGTATCAATGGCGGGCGAATCGTGCATCCAATGTCATTGCGCGGCCCACAGGGGCCGAAGCAATCTCGGAGCAAGCCCACGAGCGTGCGTGCGCTCCTGCGAACGAGATTGCTCCGGCCCCCTGCGGGGCTTCGCGATGACAGTGGACTGGTCACGGCGCAGCATGCTCTGCGTATCGTCGAGTCGTCCGCCGGCACATGGGCGGCACGCTCTTTTGCAAACCGCTTGCTGCCGACCTCTACACACGCTCGGATGCCTCGCATTGCCCATCGATGCCAGAACGCGAGGGTGGCAAAGGAGGCGACAGGCAAGTCCCGTTTCCGGAGCCGGCCCGTCTCCTGACGGCGTTTCACAACGACCTTGATCTTGATGATCACGGTTACGATCATCGTCGTCGGAGAATGCGATGGTCGTGCATCACACTCTCCTCCTTGCGCCGGTCGGGCCGATTCCCAGCCGGCGTTTCTCATTCCACGCCAGAGTCCTCAACAATTCCTTCGCCGCCGTCGCGTCCGGACGACGCGCAAACCGTCGTGCTTCGGCGCGCCCTTGGCGATCCGCCGCCACTGTGGTGAATCTGCGTCGCATCGGACCGCCCGGAGGAATCGCCCAATGATCGGCATCGACTGGGGCACCACCAGCTTTCGCGCATTTCGCATTGCGCGCGACGGCACCATACGCGACCGCCGTGCCAGCCAGCGCGGCATCATGAACGTCCCGGACAACCGTTTCGCCGAAACCCTGCGCGAGGAAATCGGTCCGTGGCTCGCCGCGGGCGAGGACTGCGTCTTGCTCAGCGGCATGATCGGCAGCCGCCAGGGCTGGGTGGAGGCGCCCTATGTGCCTTGTCCCGCCGGCGCCGCGGAACTGGGCACGGCCCTGACCGACATCCCCTTCGACTGGGGCAAGGTGAAGCTTGTCCCCGGCCTCTCCGGCACGGACGACGCCGGTATCGCCGAGGTGATGCGCGGCGAGGAGACACAGGTGATCGGCGTGCTCACCGCCATCGGCGGCACAGGCCTCGCCTGCCTGCCTGGCACGCATTCCAAATGGGCCCGCGTGGCGGAGGGCCGGATCACCGGGTTCTCCACCCACATGACCGGCGAAGCCTTCGCCGCCTTTCGCGGCCACACCATCCTGAGCCGCATGATGCGTGAGGGGCCCTCGGACGGCGCGCCCTTCGAGGCGGGCGTGCAGCGCTCGGGCGATCCCGGCGGGCTGCTGCACCACGTGTTCGGCGTGCGCGCGCTCACGCTGGCGGGCCGATTGGCGGAGACGGAATCGGCCGCCTACCTGTCCGGCATCCTGGTCGGACACGAGGTGCGCGCGGCCTTGGCCGGCGCCGCCGGCACGGTGGTCCATGTCATCGGTGCGCCCGAGCTTACCTCGCTGTACGCGCGAGCGATCTCCGCCTGCGGCAGCTATGCGGAGCGCCACGACGGCGAGGCGGCCGCGCGCGGCCTGGTCCTGATCGGCGGGCATGCCGCATGGACCTGAACGCCTGGCTCGACCGCTGCCGGCTGATCGCGATCCTGCGCGGCGTGCAACCTCACGAGGCCGACGCCATCGCTGCGGTTTTGGAGGAAGCAGGTATTGCCATCGTGGAAGTGCCGCTGAACTCGCCGCAGCCGCTGGAGAGCATCGCACGCCTGGTGCGTCGCTTCGGTGCGCGGATGCTGATCGGCGCCGGCACCGTGATGACGCCGTTGCAGGTGCGCGAGATCGCCGCCGCCGGCGGGCGGCTGATCGTCACGCCCCACGCCGATGCGCGGATAACGCGCGCGGCGAAGCAGCATGGGTTGTGGGCCATGCCGGGCTGCTTCACTCCTGCCGAAGCCTTCGCAATGCTGGAAGCCGGCGCCGACGCGCTGAAGTTGTTTCCGGCCGAGGCTGCCAGCCCCGCCGTCCTGCGTGCCTTGCGAGCGGTACTGCCGGCGGGGACCGCAGTGCTGCCGGTCGGTGGCATCGACGCATCGAACATGGCCGCGTGGCGAGCAGCCGGCGCGGCCGGCTTCGGGATCGGCTCGGCGATCTACCAGCCGGGCGACGCCGCGGAGATCGTGGCGGCAAAGGCACGTGCCCTGCTGGCGGCCGCGCAATTGAGCTCCTGACCGGCGCATTCGCCATTGTGAAATGCGGTGTCTCGGCAAGTTCGATACATCTCGGCGATTATGAAGCACACCGTCGCAGCCATTGTGAAACCCGTCGCAGCCATTGTGAAACGGTGTCGTCCTTGCCAGCTTCCGGCGCACCGTTACCGGCGATGCGAGGGATGGGCCTGATCCTCCCAAACAGGTGCCGTTTCGGTGGCGTGCCGTTCATCGGTCCGCGTGCCCTTCGGCCGCGACTCGTCGCCACGCTTGTGCGGGGCGGTACGCCCGTGCGCGTGCTGCCCACGGGGTCCGACCACGCCCGATTGAGCTGGCGGATCGCTGGCCGGGAAGCTGTCCTCTATGGCTTCGTCGTGACGCCGTTCCGCATCATCGCGCATAGCGCGTGTCGTCATGGCAATCTCTCCTCATAATCCCGTCACGGAGTTTGCGCATATCATAACGTCGCAGGTGCAATCTCTACCGGCTCAATGCACGCTGAAGCTGCGCTTTGCTCATGCCTGAGCGGCCGGGAATCTTCCGCTTCTGCGCTTCCTTGTACAACTGCGCCCGCGTCTTCTCGCCGCTGCGGGACTGCGATCCGTCGCCGCGGGAGCGTGGCGCGGCACGACGACGCGACGCGCTGCGATCCGTCGCCCGGCGGCCTTCCTTCTCCCGCTGCGCTGTCTGCCCGCGTCGTTCCTTGCCCTTGGTGTGCGCGTACTGTCGCCGGTTTTCGCCACGCGACCGCTGGTTTGACGCGCCCGCCTCGCTCAACCCAATGGCGATCGCCTGACGCGGATTCCTCACCCTCCCGCCGCGGCTGCTTTCCAGCTCGCCGTGCCTGTACTCGTGCATCACCCGCGCAACGGTGCTTTTCTGCTCTCGACTCTGCCTGGCCATGATCCTTTCTCCTGGTGCGCGGAGCGGCGGGTGCCGGGGACGACACCCACCCGCCTTCGCCGTTCAGGTTTTGATCGCCTGCTGGTTGACTTCCTTGTTGGCGATATCGTTCAGCAGGTGGTCGGCCTTCTTCTCCTCCGCCAGCGTCGCTTCCATCAGCTTGACCACATCGTTCTGGCCGCAGCCGCGCGCCCAGGTGACTATGCTGCCGTAGCGCGCCATTTCGTAATGCTCCACGGCCTGCGCGTTCGCCAGAATCCCCGCATCGCGCACTGGCCCCTGCTCGAACTTCTCGACGACCTCGTCGCCTTCCTCGATAATGCCGTTGATCGCTTCGCAGGTCTGGGTGCGCGCACGCTGGCCCATCGAATCGAACGCCTTCTGCAACCGCTCGACCTGGCCCTCGGTCTCCTCGCGATGGTGCATCAGCGCTTGCTTCAGTTGATCGTTCTGCGCCGCCTTTGCCATCTTCGGCAGCGCCTTCAGGATCTGACGTTCCGCATAATAGATGTCGCGCATGAAATCGATGAGAAGCTCGTTCATACTCTTTGCCGTCGCCATGATATCCTCATTTCGCTTGCGTTTGATGGTTGGTCCGCCTTGCCCGCACATTCCGGCCGCCCCCGGCTCTGGCCATATCGGCCGTCGCACCGGATTGCCTGCAACGGCAAAGGCTAAGCGTCGCCGTCCTCCATTCGTTCGCAGCACAGGACGCAAAAGCCTGTGTATCTGTCTCGAGAAAACGCCCCCGCCGTGGTCCGCCGCTGGCGCCTCGTCAGAGCACTTGAATGTCCGTCGCGCCCGCGCTGTGCAGAATGCCTTCCGCTGCCACGCGTTTGGCCTCGGTCGGCGCGCGCACCGACAGGATCAACCTGCCCACGGCGGCCCGCGCATCCAACTCGGCTTGTTCTTGCGAATTTGCGGCAGTGCTGATGGCATAGGTGGCACCACCAACTGCCGCCCCGGCGGCAACCGCCGCCGCCACAGCCGGTGCCGCCGCTCCTCCGGTTGCCACGGTGATCCCCGCCCCGGCCAACGCCGCCATGGCGGCCGCGGTGCTGGTATGCATCGTGCGCGCCTGGCGCGCATCATCCTCCTTGTCTGCGGGCATGGCACCAGACTCGGGCGTCGAACGCTCGGTGGGCGGAGCAAGCTCCGGCACGGCCAGGTCCGCGCGGTCGAAACCGGAGACCGAGAGTTGCTGGATCGCCTCCTGCATCCGCTCGCTGCTGGTGAAGCTGCCGCGCACTTCGTGCATGCCGCCGATCGCCGGACCGGTTGTCGCAGTCTGCGGGTTATTTGCCATGATCTTTGAACTCCGCACTGTGTACGTCACTATTTGGCGTCACTTTGCCGGCAAGACGACCGCCAATCACGCAGGATCGATAAGCAGTTGCACGCGCGCGCCGATGATTTACACGCGCATGTCGATGATCTGTGCGCACACGCCGAATTTTCGCGGCAGTGCGAAATCTCACTGCCGTTGCAAAACGCAAGCGCATGATCCGAGCGGTCGCTGCGGGTAGCAGCACCAATCCGCTACGGCGGCGGCATGGGCGGTTTCGCCGGGTCGCGGTTCTCGTCGCCTTGTGGATCGGGCGGCAGATTTTTCATTCGCCCGGGCGGCAGCGCATTTCTCTCGCCCGGGACATTGCCGATCGGAGCATGCAGCCGTTCCTCGACGACGCCGGGCGCGGGCCCGGCGTCCGGATCGTGATCGCGCATCATGGCGTAACTGGCTCAGTGGTATGACTGTGGAGGCCGCCCTTGCGGCCCGCGGCCGAGGCGCGCTCGCGATCCTGGGCGAAATTGCCGGGATTGTTCGGCGCACCGCCGCCGCCGTGGCTGCGCTCCCCGCCCTTGCGCCCTGCCTCCACCGCCCGTGCGCGGTCATTGGCAAAGTTACCGGAGCTCTTCTGTCCGCCAACACGGCCGGCACGCGCGGCCTTCTCGCGATCCAGCGCGAAGTTGCCACGGTTGGTGATCGTTCGCGTCTCTGACATGGGGCTTGCTTTCCTTGCTAGCGTCCAGCCTGACAACGGCTTCGCCGCCGCCGGGTTGCCGTAGCGCTTGTCAACCACCGCCCCGCTGCCGCGTTCCCTCAGCGTGACACAACAGGATGGCCCGCGATGGCGACCGCGCAGAATGCAACGCGCGGCATATGCCACGCCGCAATTCGCGCAACAGAACCGGCGGTGTTCCGCGCCGAGTACCGCGACGAAATGAACCCGGACAATCCGGACGAACGTGAAGTTTCCCGACGATCACGTCGGCACGAGCGGAACGGACGCGAAAATCTGGACTGAGCAAATGGCACGCACCATGGGCTACGGCCGCGTGGTGTGGGATCCCGCATGACCGGGCAGACCTGCATCCGGACGGCGGCACCATCGTCAACGGCTGATCGCCGCACCGCCGCATGACGATCGCGGCGAACGGCGCTAGCCTGCGCCTTGGTCTGATATCGACAACGGGAGGGAACGATGCGTGGTGTGGTGTTTACCGGTGGCCGCGACCTCGAGCTGATGGACTTCGCCGACCCCACGCCGGGACCGCACGAAGTCGTGGTGGAAATGAAAGCGTCCGGCATGTGCGGCAGCGACCTGCACCAGTACCGCAGGCCAAAGACCAGCGGTGGCGCGAATGCCACCGGACTGCCGGCCAATCCCAATCCGGTGATCGCGGGTCATGAACCGTGCGGCGTGGTGGCTGCGGTCGGCACGGCCGTTTCGGATCAGGAAGCACGCGTCGGCGAGCGGGTGATGGTGCACCACTACCAGGGGTGCACGCAGTGCAATCACTGCCGGGCCGGCTGGCAGCAGCTCTGCCAGGAAGTGCCGGTGAAAGTGTACGGCAGCAATGCGCATGGCGGTCACGCGAAATATCTGTGCGTGCCCGCCAACACCATGGTGCCCCTGCCGGATGAGCTAAGCTTCTCGGCCGGTGCGGCGATCGCTTGCGGGTCCGGCACCGCCTATAGCGCGCTCCGCCGGATGAACCTGTCCGGCAACGACACGATTGCGATCTTCGGGCAGGGGCCAGTGGGCTTGGCCGGGACGCAGTTCGCCAAGGCGATGGGCGCGCGCGTGATCGCGCTGGATGTCAATCCGCAGCGCCTGACCCGCGCGAAGGAATTCGGGGCCGATGAAGTCGTGGACCCTGGCTCCAACGATCCCGTCGCCGCGATCAAGGACCTGACCCATGGGCGTTATGCCGACCTGTCGCTGGATACATCGAGCAATCCGGAGGCGCGGGCGAACGCGATCCGCAGCACCAAGGTGTGGGGCACCATGTGCTTCGTCGGCGAGGGCGGCGACGTGCGGATCGATGTAAGCCCGATGCTGCTGCGGCGGCAGATGACCTTGGTCGCGTCGTGGACCTTCTCCAACATCATCCAGGCGGAGTGCGCGCGCTTCTGCGTCGAGCGCAGGGTCGACGTGGACCGCTTGTTCACCCACCACTGGAAGCTGGAGCAAGCGGAGGAGGCGTACAAATTGTTCGACAAGCAGAGTGATGGGAAAGGCGTCTTCTTGATGTGACCGATCACGGAGACCTTCGCCTCCCCTTGCGCGCTTGGGCCGCTAAGCGGCGCAAGAATTGGGGGAGGGAGCGTGCAATCCGAAGTCGCCGTTTGTCGGCGCCCCTCCCCCAAGCCCCTCCGGCAAGGGGAGGGGAGTTTCGTGCCGCGGCACGATCGCTCTGGCCACTGGCCGATGGTTTGCCTAGAACCCGGCTGCCATGCTCGCCTTTATCCTCTCCCGCATCCTCCAGGCCATTCCGGTCCTGCTGGTCGTCGGCTTCATTGCGTTCGCGATGTTCGCCTATATCGGCGACCCGGTCGCCAGCATGCTCGGCCAGGACTACACCGAGGCGCAACGCCAGGCGCTGGTGCACCAGCTTGGCCTGGATCAGCCGTTCTTCGTGCAATACGTGCATTTCATCTGGGCCGCGCTGCACGGCAATTTCGGCATCAGCTTCCGCTTGGCCGAACCGGTCGGCTCACTGATCGCCAGCCGCCTGCCGGCAACGCTGGAACTGGCGATCGCCTCCACAGTGCTGGCCGTGGTCGTCGGCGTGCCGCTCGGCGTCTATGCCGGCATCTATCGCGATTCATGGTTGTCACGCCTGATCATGGTCGTCAGCCTCGTCGGCGTCTCACTGCCAACCTTCTTGCTCGGCATCCTGCTGATCCTGGTATTCGCTGTTGCCTTGGGTTGGCTGCCAAGCTTCGGCCGCGGTCCGGTGGTGCAGGTCGGTGCATGGTGGACCACCGGCTTTACCTCGTGGGAGGGCATCAAGGCGCTGATCCTGCCCGCGGTGACGCTGGGCATGTTCCAGCTCACGCTGATCATGCGCCTGGTGCGCGCCGAGATGCTGGAAGTGCTGCGCGCCGACTACATCAAATTCGCCCGCGCCCGCGGCCTGACCAGCCGGGCAATCAATTTCGGCCACGCGCTGAAGAACACGCTGGTGCCCGTGATCACCATCATTGGCCTGCAGTTCGGCGGCATCGTCGCCTACGCGCTGGTGACCGAGACGGTGTTCCAATGGCCGGGCGTCGGCCTGCTGCTGGCGCAGTCCATTGCGGTAGCAGATATCCCGGTGATGTCGGCCTACTTGCTCCTGGTGTCGCTGCTGCTGGTGATGATCAACCTGGTGGTGGACCTGTTGTATTACGCGATCGATCCGAGGCTGCGGGTGGAGCGCGGCTCGGCGCGGGGGCACTGAAAATATGGCGCCGCAGCTTCACCCAGATGCGCCCAGGTTGGTCCCGGGCTGGCGTCATTGCGCGGGCCATGCCACGGATCAGTCGCGTTCGCAGTTGCCATCCGGGTTTGCTCTAAGCCCCATCAGCGTGCATCTGCGTTCATCTGCGGCCCCGATGGCCGTTTGCCACCGCCACGAAAGCCACCGCGGATGAGCGCTACCACCAGCCGGCTCGCGCGCGCGTGGGACAGCGACGTTCTCTACAGCTTCCGGCATTCTCCCGTGGCGATCCTGTCGGCTTTCATCGCCCTGGTGTTGATCCTCTCGGCAGTGCTCGCCCCCTGGATCGCGCCGCACGATCCGATGGACCTGGCCAGCCTTTCCCTCCTCGACAGCTTCAAGCCCCCGGTGCCGATGGACGGGTCCGACTGGTCCAACTTGCTCGGCACCGACAACCAGGGCCGCGACGTGCTCTCTGCCATCATGTATGGCATGCGCATCAGCCTGCTGGTCGGCTTCGCTTCCATCCTTTTCGCCGTGGTGCTGGGCATCGGCATCGGCCTGCTGGCGGGGTACGTCGGCGGCATGCTCGGTGTGCTGCTGATGCGCATCGCCGACGTGCAACTGACCTTTCCCGCCATCCTCACCGCGCTGCTGGTCGATGGTGTGATCGGCGCCGCGTTGCCGCGCACCTTGCACGAGCGATTACAGCTCTACGTCATCGTCTTCGCCATCGGCATCAGCCTGTGGCCCGGCATCGCCCGCACCGTGCGCGGCTCGACGATGGTGGAGCGCAACAAGGACTATGTGATGGCGGCGCGGGTCATTGGCGTGCCGTCGTGGAAGATCATGCTGAGCCACGCGCTGCCCAACGTCATCGGCCCGGTGCTGGTGATCGGCACGCTGGGGCTCGGGCTGGCGGTGGTGGCGGAAGCGACGCTGTCGTTCCTCGGCGTGGGCCTGCCGCCGACCCAGCCGTCGCTCGGCACGCTCATACGATTCGGCAACGACTTCCTGTTCTCCGGCCAGTGGTGGGTCACGATCTACCCGGGGGTCGCGCTGGTGCTGCTGGTGCTGTCCATCAACCTGCTGGGAGACTGGCTGCGCGACGTGCTGAATCCGAGGCTGCGATGAAGTCACTCCTGAAACCACCCATGACCGGGCTTGATCCCGCCATCCGCGCACGATCTGCGGTGCAGAGATGGCCGGATCAGGCGCGGCAATGACGAGGGAGGCAGGCTCCCGCCATGGCCCTTCTCACGGTCTCGAACCTCAGCGTCGAATTTCCTACCCGCCGCGGCCTGCTGCGTGCGCTGGACGACGTTTCTTTCGCCATCGATGCCGGTGAAATCCTCGGCGTGGTGGGCGAGTCCGGTGCCGGCAAGTCGCTCACCGGCGCCGCGGTTATCGGCTTGCTGGAACCGCCCGGCCGCATCGCCGGTGGCGAGGTTCGCCTGAGTGGCGAGCGCATCGACAACCTTCCCCCCGAGCGCCTGCGCCGGATTCGCGGGCGGCAAATCGGCACCATCTTCCAGGACCCGCTCACCACGCTGAACCCCCTCTACTCGATCGGCCGCCAGCTCATCGAGACAATGCAGACGCACATGCGCCTCTCCGACTCCGAAGCGCGGAAGCGCGCGATCGAATGGCTGGAACGAGTGGGGATCCCGGCTGCGGCACGGCGCGTCGATGCGTACCCGCACGAATTCTCCGGTGGCATGCGCCAGCGCGTGGTGGTGGCGCTCGCGCTTTGCGCCGAGCCGCGCCTGATCATCGCCGACGAACCCACCACCGCGCTCGATGTCTCGGTGCAGGCGCAGATCATCACGCTGCTGAAGCGCCTCACCCGCGACCACGGCACCGCCGTGATGCTGGTGACGCACGACATGGGTGTGATCGCGGAAACCGCCGACCGTGTGGCCGTGATGTACGCCGGCCGCATCGCCGAGATCGGCCCGGTGCTGAGCGTCATCAAGCATCCGGCCCATCCTTACACCGAGGGTCTGATGGGCAGCATCCCGCCGATCGAGCATCGTGTGGCGCGCCTGCGCCAGATCGACGGCGCCATGCCGCGGCTGAACGCCATCCCGCCCGGCTGCGCCTTCAACCCCCGCTGCCCCAAGGCCTTCGCCCGCTGTTTCACCGAACGCCCCGACCTGCTGGATGCCGGTGCCACGGTGGCGGCGTGCTGGCTGCATGCGCCGATTGACCGGCCACTGGTGCGCCCGGCCAACACCCATGCCTGAAGTGTCCACCTCCGCCAGAGCCGTCGCCACGACGCCGATGTTGGAGGCGATCGGCGTGTCCCATCATTTTGACGTCTCGCCACCCTTCCTGCAGCGCCTGCTGGCGCACGGCGGCAAGAAGCAGTCGCTGCGTGCCGTGGACGACGTCTCCTTCGCCATTGCCCCTGGCACCACGCTTTCTCTGGTCGGCGAGTCCGGCTGCGGCAAATCCACGGTCGCGCGACTGGCGGTCGGCCTCTATACGCCCAGCATGGGTGAAATCCGCTTCGAAGGCCGGCTGCTGAGCGCCGCCCGGGCCCAGTCCGACCTGCGGCGGCGGATGAACATGATCTTCCAGGATCCCTACGCCTCGCTGAACCCGCGCTGGCGCGTGCGCGACATCATCGCCGAGCCGCTGCGCACCTTCGACATCGTCCATTCCGCGCCCGCGCTCCGCGACCGCGTCGCCGCGCTGCTCTCGCAGGTGGGCCTCGCGCCTGCGGATGGGGAAAAGTACCCGCACGAGTTCTCCGGCGGCCAGCGCCAGCGCATCTCCATCGCCCGCGCTCTGTCCAGCGAGCCCGAATTCCTGGTCTGCGACGAACCCACCTCCGCGCTCGATGTGTCGGTGCAGGCACAGATCCTGAACCTGATGCGCGACCTGCAGCTTCGCCTCGGCCTCACCTACCTTTTCATCAGCCATAACCTGGCGGTGGTGCGGCACATGTCGGACCGGCTGGGGGTGATGTATCTCGGCAGGATCGTCGAGCTCGGCCCCGCCGAGGCAATTTTTCGTACGCCGCGCCACCCCTATACCCGGCTATTGCTCGATGCGATCCCGGACCTGGAGAATCCCGGACGTAGCCGCACGCCCGTCGGCGGCGAGGTGCCAAGTCCGATCGATCCGCCCCCCGGCTGTGCGTTTCATCCGCGTTGTCCGTTCGCCGATGCGCGGTGTCGGATGGAGAAGCCTGGCTATACGCGGACGCGGGACCAAATGGTGGCGTGCCACGCCGTGGAAGAGGGGCGCATCGCGCCGTGAGCATGCCATCCGACGACAACGATCCAGAGCAACCACCGCGCCATCACGCGCTGATCGGGCTGCTGCTATTGGTTTGTTTGCTCGCGGCGGTGTTGTTCGTGGTGCACGAGTTGCAGCAGTCGGCGAAGATGCAGGACTGCCTCGCCTCCGGTCGCACGAACTGCGCGCCGATCGAGACGAACGGACGTTAGGTTGGCCGCGTGCCGGCCCGCAATTCCCGTTCTCGGCGGCGGAATTGCCTCGATCCCTCCCGTTTCGCGAGAGATTATGGTGCGAGGCATCGTGGCGGGGGCGTATTGGCTGGGGCTCAGCGCCGGTCAGCATCCCGGCATCCAATCCGGTTGCATTTTCGCAAGGATCGTGCTTCGCTTCTCGGTCTGACCAGATCGCCGCGCCGGTAAAATAATATTGTACGGAGGCGTCCGATGCGGGATTATCGCGAGGCGTACGAGTCATTCTCGATGGCCGCACTTGAGCAGGAGACGCTGTCGGGGGGCCTCTCGTCCGGAGTGAATGCCTGTATCGAATGCTGCGACCGCTGGGCCTCGGCGGACAAAACCGCATTGCATTGGGTGTCCCGGGACCTCACACGGCACGACGTCAGTTTTGCCGACCTGAGACGCGATGCGGCACGTTTCGCCAATCTCCTGCGGTCGCGCGGGATCGGGCCTGGCGACGTGGTTGCCGGCTTGCTGCCGAAAGTGCCGGAGCTGCTGACCGTCATCCTCGGCACATGGCGAGCCGGCGCGATCTATCAGGCATTGTTCACCGCCTTCGGCCCGGACGCGATCGCATCGCGCATGACCGGCCCGGGCGGCAGTGGCGCGAAACTGGTCGTCACGGACGCGATCAATCGGCCGAAGCTGGACCAGGTACCGCACTGCCCGCCGGCATTGATGATCGACCGCGGCGCACCAGGAGCAACCGCATTCGCCACCGAGATGGCAGCACAGGCGGACCTGTTCCAGCCCGTGATGCGCCTCGGCCACGATCCGTTCATCATGATTTACACGTCAGGCACCACGGGGAGCCCGAAGGGCGTGCGGATGCCACATGCGGCACTGCTGCAGTTCGCGGAAAGCATGCATCTTGGCTTTGGCGTAGCCGAATCCGACACGTTCTGGTGCATGGCCGATCCGGGATGGGCGCTCGGCCTTTATCTCGGCGTCACCGGTCCTCTGCTGATCGGCAAGCCCGTGGTGCTGTACGATGGGCCCTTCACCGTGGACTCGACCGTGCGGGTGATCGCGGAGCTGGGCGTGACCAATTTCGTGACGGCGCCGACGGCGTTGCGGCTGATGCGCGCGGCTGGCGACGCGGCGGTCGCACCGATTGCCCACCGGCTTCGCGTCATCTCCGCCGGCGGTGAGGCGGTCAGTCCGGAAATCGTGCGCTGGGCCAATGCCACGCTGCATTGCCCCGTGCATGAGGTCTGGGGACAGACAGAAATGGGCGTCACCACTTACAACCATGTCGGGCTGCGGCAGGAGAATCGCATCGGCAGCGTTGGCACAGCCAGCCGGGGCTTTGCCTTCGCCATTCTGAACGACGAACTGAACCCGGTGCCCGATGGCGAGGTCGGCGTGATGGCGGTAGACCGCGCGCGCTCGCCCCTGTTCTTTTTCGACGGCTACTGGCGCACCACCAATCAGCCGATCCACGGCAATTGGTACCTGACCGGCGATACGATGCAGCGGGACGGCGAAGGCTACTATCACTTCGTCGGCCGGAACGACGACCTGATCACCTCGTCGGGCTACCGCATCGGTCCGTCGGACATCGAAGACACCATCCTGTCGCACCCTTCAGTCGCCGAGGTCGCGGTTGTCGGAAGGCCCGACCCGGAGCGGACCGAGATCGTGAAAGCCTTCGTGGTGCTGCGGGCGGGATGGGAGGCGAGCGATGCCCTGGTGGGGCAATATCAGCAACTGGTTCGCGAGCGATTGGCCGCGCACGCCTATCCGCGTGAGGTGGCGTTCATGAGCGAGCTGCCCAAGACCCCCAGCGGCAAAGTGCAGCGCTTTGTGCTGCGGCGGATGGAGACGCCCGCTCGCGTGTCATCACCGGACCGGCAGCGCTGAAGCAATCCTTGCTCGGGCGCGCGCGATGTTTGGGAGTGCCGGTTTGCCTCGCTCCTCGCAATACCTGGCTTGCGGACATGGACACCAACTGTCGGAGGCAGCGGCGGATGCTCTCGCGAGCTGTCGCCTCCGTTCACCTGCCCGTGCGAGAATGGCGGATCAAGCCGGGTGTTTGTGGATTGGGTCCACCCAGTACACCGCCTCCGGCTTCTCCGCCGGCTCGATATCGAGGTTGACCACCACCGCCTCATTGTCGCTGCGCACCAGCACGCATTCCAGCGTCTCGTCGGAGCTGGCGTTGATCTCCTGGTGCGGCACGTAGGGCGGAACGAAGATGAAGTCGCCCGGCTCGGCCTCGGCGACATATTCCAGCTTCTCGCCCCACCGCATCCGCGCCTTGCCGCGCACCACGTAGATCACGCTCTCCAACGCGCCGTGGTGATGCGCACCGGTCTTGGCATTGGCGTGGATGTGCACCGTGCCGGCCCAGATCTTCTGCGCTCCGACGCGCGCGGCATTGATCGCCGCCGCCCGGTTCATCCCCGGCGTCTGCGGCGTGTTGGTATCGAGCTGGCTGCCCTTGATCACCCGCACGCCGTTGTGCCGCCAATCGACCGTGCCGGGTGGCGGCGTGGTATGCTCATGGCCATGGCTCATCGCGGACCTCCTTCCCCATGTCGGCCCATTTCTGGCGCGGCCCGCCACCCATGGGAACCCCTTGGGCCGTGCAGACCCCCAAACCTGTGATCTGCGTCACAGCGCGAGCGTCACGGGACCGTTAACATCCCGACAAGAGTTGGGGGACGGCGATGGACACTTCCCTTGCCGAGCAAGGTCTGGGATTGCGCTATTTGCGCGATCCGTCGCGGAGCGAGGTATTCGATCCGTGCCGCATTCTGGAAGATCTCTATGAGGGTGGCGCCGCCCTCGCCATGCTGCCGTCGCAAAGCGGTCTGCGCATGGCCGGTAGCGACCATGTCGTCTTCGCCGCGGCAAGCGGCAGTGGACGTTGTCTCGGCGTGATCGCCGCCAGCGACCGCGGCACCGCGCACGAACCCTTCCTGTTGCTCGATGCCGTGTACCTGGCACCGTCCGCGCGTCCGTCGCTGCTGCTGCTGCAGCGCATGCTGTCCTTCCTCATGCTGCGTATCGCCGGCAGCGAGTCGGTGCCCAACATCATTGCCGCCTGCGTCCAGACGCCCTGCTTCGTCAGCATGCTGCGCGCCTTCGGCCAGCGGTTCAGGGGCGCCGCGCTGTTTCCGGCGCAGCCGGGCGACATCGTCATCGACCTCGGCATGGCTTCGTTGGCACGGCGGATCGTGCGTGTCGTGCGACCCGGATCACGCTGCGAAGCCGCCAACGGCACATTCCAGGCCGCATCCCTGACCTTTGCCAGTAGCGGCTACGCCAGCACGGAGACGCTGGTTTTGCTCGACCTTGGCGGCACGAGCGACGCGACGATCCTCGAAGATGCACGCCGGCTGTATCGCACGCGTCTGCCGCGTGGCGCGCGACGCGGCGATGCACCGGCATTGGCAGACGCCACAGTGCCGGCATCTTCGCCGCTTCAGGACGCGACCGCAGTCTGACGCAACGGCGCCGCGCCACATCCGCACCGGATGAGCGCTCGCCGTTTCCTGTGCCGACAGCCGGGTGCCGTCACATCACCACTCGTCGGCTTCAGGCGGACTGCAGGCGCGGCGCTGTGCAACGCGCTCGACTGCCGCGTCGCGGCGCAACGCGCTCGGCTGTCGCGCTGCGGCGCAGCGCGCTCGGCTGTCGTCGCAGGGCGCTTGATCCGAGCGCTGCTGATAATCGCACTAATATATAAGTGTGCACGCACGCCGAGGCGTGATCCGGTGCGCTTGCCGTTGCGTCGTGTCGACCCTACGAAGCATCGGGCATAGACGCCAGCCGCCGCACCGGAGGAAACGCATGATCCTGCACGATGTGAGGGTGCACCCCTCGAAGGACAACCTGAAGCGCGAGGACCAACTCGCCTGGAAGATCGCCGCGGTTGCCGCCGACAAGGTGCCGGTGGAGAAAGACGTCGCGGAGATGATCATCAACCGTGTGATCGACAATGCGGCGGTGGCGGTGGCGTCGGTCAATCGCCATGCGCCGATGTCGGCGCGCGACATGGCGCTGGGTCATCCGCGTCCACGTGGCGCGGCGGGCGCGACCGTGTTTGGCGTGGCATCGACCAAGACGGTCAGTCCGGAATATGCCGCCTGGGCCAATGGGACCGCGGTGCGCGAGCTGGACATGCACGACACGTTCCTGGCGCAGGACTACTCGCATCCCGGCGACAACATCCCGCCGCTCCTTGCGGTGGCTCAGACCATGGGCAAGCCGGGCCGCGATCTGATCCGCGGCATCGCCACCGGATACGAAATCCACATCGACCTGGTGCGCGCGATCTCGCTGCACAAGCATCGCATCGACCACATCACCCATCTCTGCCCGGGCCAGGCGGCGGGCATCGGCACGCTGCTGAACCTGAAGCCGGAGGTGATCTATCAGGCGGTGCAGCAGGCGGTGCATGTCAGCGTCACCACGCGGCAGTCGCGCAAGGGTGAGATCAGTTCGTGGAAGGCGTACGCGCCCGCGCACGCCGGCAAGCTGGCGGTCGAGGCGGTGGATCGCGTGATGCGCGGCGAGGGCGCGCCAAGCCCGATCTATGAAGGCGAGGACAGCGTGATTGCCTGGGTCTTGGACGGGCCGCAGGCGCACTATCAGGTGCCGCTGCCGGCGCCGGGCGAGCAAAAGCGCGCAATCCTGGACAGCTTCACCAAGCAGCATAGCGCCGAGTACCAGTCGCAGGCGCTGATCGACCTGGCGTTCCGCATGCGCGAGAAGATTCCGGATCCGGACCAGGTGGAGCGGATCGTCATCCACACCAGCCATCACACGCACGCGGTGATCGGCACCGGCGCCAATGATCCGCAAAAGATGGACCCGAAGGCCAGCCGCGAAACGCTCGACCACTCGATCATGTATATCTTCGCGGTCGCGCTGCAGGACGGGCGCTGGCATCACGTCGACAGCTACGCGCCCAGGCGCGCCGCGCGGGCGGATACGGTACGACTGTGGCACAAGATCGAGACGCGCGAGGACCCGGAGTGGGAGCGGCGCTATCTCTCCGCCGACCCGAACGAGCTGGCATTCGGCGGGCGGATAGAGGTGACGTTGCACGATGGCTCCACACTGGTCGATGAGATGGCGGTGGCCAACGCTCATCCGCGCGGCGCCAAACCGTTCGTGCGCCAGGACTACATCCGCAAGTTCCAGGAGATGACTGACGGCATCATCACTGCCCGTGAGGCGAACCGCTTCCTGGAGGTGGCGCAGAACCTGCCGCGCCTGAAGGCAGAGGAGCTGAGCATGCTGAACGTCGCTCTCCCCGCTGGTGCGCTGGCCGTCGGCAAGCCGGGGATATTTTGACCGACCTCCGTCATGGCCGGCCTTGATCCGGCCATCTACCCCCGATCCTCCGTGCGCAGATGGCCCGCTCGAGGCCGACCATGACGATGAAGCAGATGGCCGGGTCAAACCCGGCGGTGACGATCAAGCAGATGGCCAACTCAGGGCCATGACGATCACGACGAAGGAAACCCACATGAGCCAATCCACCACCCTGCCCAACCGCGCCAAGCGCGGCGTCGGTCTCTCCGGCGTCACCGCCGGCAATACCGCGCTCTGCACCGTCGGGCGCACCGGCAATGACCTGCACTACCGGGGCTACGACATCCTCGACGTCGCGGAGCAATGCGAGTTCGAGGAGATCGCCCACCTGCTGGTGCACGGCAAGCTGCCGAACCGCGCTGAGCTTGCAGCTTACAAGGAAAGGCTGCGTGCCCTGCGCGGCCTGTCCGCCGCGGTGCGGCAAACGCTCGAGTCGCTGCCCGCCGCCTCGCATCCGATGGACGTCATGCGAACCGCCGTCTCCGCGCTCGGCTGCGTGCTGCCGGAGAAGGACAATCAGAACCAACCCGGCGCACGCGACATCACCGATCGACTCATGGCCTGTCTCGGCCCCGCCTTGCTCTACTGGTACCACTACGCCCACAACGGCAGGCGCATCAACATCGAGACCGACGACGACTCGATTGGCGGCCATTTTCTGCACCTGCTGCACGGCAAGCCGCCCAGCGAGATGTTCGTCCGCGCGATGCACACCTCACTGATCCTCTACGCGGAGCATGAGTTCAACGCCTCCACGTTCACCTGCCGCGTCGTGGCGGGCACCGGCGCCGACATGTATTCGGCGATCACCGCCGGTATCGGCGCGCTGCGCGGCCCGAAGCATGGCGGCGCCAACGAGGTCAGCTTCGAGATCCAGAGCCGCTACGAGACACCCGACGAGGCGGAGGTCGACATCCGCAAGCGAGTCGCCAACCGCGAGGTGATCATCGGCTTCGGCCACGCGGTCTATACGATCGCGGATCCACGCAACAAGGTGATCAAGGAAGTCGCCCGCCGCCTGTCACAGGCCGCCGGCAGCATGAAGTTGTTCCACATCGCCGATCGGATCGAGGCGACGATGGCCGACGCCAAGCAGATGTTCGCCAACCTGGATTGGTTCAGTGCCATCTCCTACCACATGCTCGGCGTGCCAACGGCGATGTTTACGCCGCTGTTCGTGATCGCCCGCACGTCCGGCTGGGGCGCGCACGTCATCGAGCAACGCATCGACAATAAGCTGATCCGCCCGACAGCCAACTACATCGGCCCGGAGAACGTGCCCTTCATCCCGCTCGACCAGCGCAAGTAGGCCGATCCCCCGTCACGCAAGACCGCCGCGGCAGCGATGCCGCGGCGGTTTTCTTTTGCCGCGGACCGGCGCTTCCGAGTCACGCTTGCCGCTTGCCGCTTGCCGCTTGCCGCTTGCCGCATGCCGCATGCGCCTCGCCAGAAAGCGTTCGGCGAAGCGGCGGCAAGAACATCGCCGGAGCAAGCAACAGCTGCATCGCCACACAACGCCCTCTCATCCGCAACCCACGATCACTGTCGTTCGCGTCGCTTTGCATCGCCGCCTGATCGGGTCGAAGCACGCGTTTGACTCTTCATTGTGTGACATGAATGCATCGCACCGGCCGCCGTACGAATTTTTTTGCACCAGCGATGCGATGCGACGTTGCTTTTTGTTGACATGCGCACGTCCGCCGATGTTTAGCGGATTTGGCATGTGCGTTTCCGATTCGCATAACTGATCAAGAGGTCGGTGCGCGCGGCTATAAACGGAAGGACGGTCTATGGGACGTAGTCGCGTCCAGATGGTGTACAGGCGATCGGGTCCGGATCGATCGGGCGTGATCGTTGAAGTGGCGGCGAACATCGTGGCGCATACACGAAGCGCCGGTTCGGTTCGCTGCGCATCGGGACGATCTCGGCCATCGCATGTGCGGCAGTTGGCGCGATTCCGCGCCGGGTTCCTCGGACGGCTGCCGTACCCGATCACTGCGGATGCACTGGGATGGTGCAACAGGTCTGCGCTGATCGCCGCCCCGACGTTGCGGGTCTGTCCGCGCGAAAGCGATGCAACGGCAGACAGAGTGCGGAACCGGCTGCACGGCCTGCCGTGAGTCAGACCGCGTTATCGAACGAACGAGACCAGAAGGAGCCTCAACCAGTGGACAACGAAGAGATGACGGAGAAGCCGAGGGCCCAGGCCATGGCGATCCGCGCCGCCAAGAAGGCGGCGAAAAAGAAGGCCGGCGCCAAGAAGAAGAAGGCCGCCGTGAAAAAGGGCGGGCGCAAGGCTGCCGCGAAGGGCGCACGCAAGACTGTCGGCCGCAAGGCGGGTGCGAAGAAGAAGGCCGTTGGCAAGAAGAAGGCCGCCGGCAAGAAGAAGGCAACTGCCAAGAAGGCCGGTGCCAAGAAGCGCAAGGCCGGTGGCCGCAAGCGGAAGTCCGCCGCCGCCCCGATGCCCGAAATGGACGAAGGCGGGTCAGGCGACTCGATGGCCTGATTACCTCGCACGCTCGAAACCTCTCCCGCCGTGCGGGAGAGGTCTTTTGTTCAGCCGAGCAATTCCTCGACCTGCCCTGGCGTCAGCAGCCGTGGCGAAGCTGGCCGTAGCATCAGGAACAGCTTTGCCGATTCCTCCAGTTCCTCCGCCGCATAGACGGCATCGGTGAGCGTCGCGCCTGATACCACCGGTCCATGGTTCGCCAGCAGCACTGCCCGCGCATCTTGCGCGGCGCCGTAGATCGCGGGCTCCATCGCCGGATCGCCCGGCTTGTAGTAGCTGACGATGGGCAGCCGCCGTCCCACCCGCATCACGAAATACGGCGTCAGCGGCGGGATCGGATTCTCGCGGTCCACATCGGGCAGGCAGGCGACGGCCGTCGCCTGCGTCGAATGTAGGTGCACCACGGCGCCAGCCTCCGCGCGAGCGCGGTACATCGCGCGGTGCATGAACACCTCCTTGGATGGCTTGTCGCCGCCGACATGGCGGAATTCAGCGTCCAGCCGCGACAGGCGTACTGGATCGAGACGCCCAAGGCTCGAATTGGTCGGCGTGATCAGATAGCCGTCGTCCAGCTTGACGCTGATGTTGCCGGCGCTGCCCACCGAGAAGCCGCGCAAGAACAAACTGGCGGCGAGCTCGACCAGAAGCCGGCGTGTGGCTTGCTCGTTCATCTCATGGCTCCAGCATCGCGAATGACTTGGTAAAGAAGTCCGGCGCCCCGAAATTGCCGGACTTCAGCGCCAGCAGCAGCGCTGCGCCGCTGCCCTCCGCATAGGTCCACGGCACTCCGGGATCGATCTCTGCACCGATGCGCAGGCTGCGCACGCCAAGGCGCTGCACCACCGCACCTGCTGTCTCGCCACCCGCCACTACCAGGCGGCGGACGCCCGCATCGATGAAGCCTGCCGCGATCTGCGCCAGCGCCGATTCGATCAGCGCGCCGGCCGCATCGCGCCCGAGCTTCTGCTGCACCGCCGCCACCGCATCGGGTGGCGCCGAGGCCGCGATGACGATCGGTGTCTCTCCCAGCTTGCCGCGTGCCCAGTCCAATGCCGCCGCGGCCAATTGCGCCGCATCGGGCGTGGCGAGCACGTCGAGCTGCCACACCGGCAACTGATCACGCGCCTTGCCAAGCTGCGCCAGCGTTGCGCGTGAGCAAGAGCCGGCCAAGACAGCCGCATGACCCGCGACACGCGGCAACGCGGCCGCATCGCTCTTGGCCGGCAATAGTCCCGCGCGGCGGAAATTCGCCGGCAGTCCCATTGCGACGCCGGATCCGCCGGTGATCAGCGCATGCTCTGCCGCCGCCTCACCGATCGCGACAAGGTGCGCGTCGTTCACCGCATCGACGATCGCATAACGACGGCCTTGCTGCTTCAGCGCGGTCATCGCGTCGCGAATGGCCTCGGCGCCGCGTTCCACCGCGGCGTAGGGCACCAGACCCACCGTGCCGTCGGTCTGACGGCCGAGCACGCGTACCAGGTTGGCGTCGGTCATCGGGGTCAGCGGATGATGTTCCATGCCGCTTTCGTTCAGCAGCACGCTGCCGACGAACAGATGGCCCTGGTAGACGGTGCGTGCGTTGGTGGGGAAGGCAGGGCAGGCAAGCGCGAAGCCGCTGCCGAGTTCCCGCATCAGCGCATCGGCGACGGGGCCGATATTGCCCTGGTCGGTGCTGTCGAAGGTGGAGCAATACTTGAAGAAGAACTGCCGGCAGCCGGCGCGGCGCAGCCAGGCGAGCGCTGCGAGGCTCTGTTGCACCGCGTCGCGCACCGGGGCGGTGCGAGATTTCAATGCCACGACGACAGCGTCGGCATCCGGTGCGGCGGCGGCATCGGACGGCACGCCGATGAGCTGGACGGTGCGCATGCCGCCACGCACCAGCATGGAGCAAAGGTCGGTGGCGCCGGTGAAGTCGTCGGCGATCGCGCCCAAGAGCATGCTGTCCTCCCTGTCGTATCCCTCACTCCGCTATCTGCGGCCGAGGCTTTCTGCCAGCAGCGCCGCCTGCGTTTGCCAACTTGGCAGGGTCTGCCCGATCTGCCACGCCGCATCGCTCATCTCTGCGCGCAGCCCGGGACTGAAGATCAAGCGCCGCAGCGCCTTTGAGAGTTGCACCCGATCGCCCGGCTCGCACACCACCCCCGCCTCTGGCTGCATCAGCGCGGCCGCCGCACCGCCAGAGCATACCGCAACCGGCACGCCGCGCTTCAGCGCCTCGGCTATCGCCATGCCGTAGCCTTCGAACCATGTGGCCAGCGCGAACAAATCCGTCGCGCGCCACAACGCTTCGAGCGCATCGCCTGCCACCTCGCCGGCGAAGCGCACGCGTTCGGCAATGTCGAGTTCCTCGACCAATGCCGTCAATGCCGCCGCGTGCGCAGGATCGCGATGCGGCGAGCCGACGATGGTCAGGCGCCAATCCAGATCGAACAATCGTGCCAGGGCGCGAAGCAGCACGTCATGGCCCTTGCGCGGCACCAGAATGCCGATTGAGAGTATCGCGCAGGCCGACCCCCCCGAACCGGTGCATCGCGGCGCATCATCTGTTCCCGGCGCCACCACTGCGATGCGCCCACGGTCGACGCCGAAGTCGGTGACGAGCCGATCCGCTGTCGCCTCGCTGGTGACGACCAGTCGGTGTAGTCGGCTGTACAGTCGCTGCTCCATGCGCCGTAGCGAGTCGCGTTCGGCTTCGGCGTAACCCCTCTCCAGCGCGGTGGGATGATGGATCAGGCCGACGGCGCCGCGCGCGGCAAGCGCGTCCTCCATGCCCGCGAAGGCCGGCAAGGCGAGGCCATCGATGATGGGCCGCGCAGCCTCATCGAGCGCGTCCCACGCGGCACAGGCGGAGTCACGTGCGCTGTCGTCGGGCAACGGGAAGCGTCCCGTTAGCTCCACCACATCAACGGCGGCGGCGTTGGCGCGCAATTCAGTCGCCATGCGCCGATCGTAGGCATAGCCACCGGACACTTGCTCGAACGGTGACGGCACGATGAGCGAGATCTGCATCGCGCATGCATAATGCTCCCTGTCCGTTTGCGGGAGGGGGTGCATGGCGCCGGACGACCCGCAGCCTGCGGTGTCATTGCGGGGCGAGGCGAAGCAATCCCTGATGAGCAGACGGAGAAGCGTCCGAGGGGCGGCGCGAGCAGGATTAATCCGGTTGCGCCGCCCGGTCAGAAGTGGCGCCCAGTCCGAGCAAGCGGCGACTCCGCGGCCCGCTTCCGGCGCGGGTCGCGGGCTCCTGGTCTGCGAGCGGGAGACTACAGGCGGCGCTGTCGGCTCGGTCTGCCGGGGGCGACCTGCCGGCCCGATGCGGGTCTACAGGGCAAAGGCAAGCATTACCAGCAAGGCGATGCCCATCCAAAGGGCGACGCCCAGGGTGACAGCGAGAACCATCCCGCGCGCCGGAGCCGCCGTGTCGCTCCGATCGGTTTCGCCGCGGGCATATCGTTCACGCAAAGATAGGCCCGCCGGTGTTGCACTCGGGCGCCCATAGAACAGGGACCAGATGCGTGACTGTTGCGGCGATGCAATCTGCTCGGGCATCGATATCTCCGATGCGCTAGTGTATCCATACATATCACACACCAATTACAACGATAGGTTGCTGAAGATCAAGCCACACGAGTTTCTGAGGAGGGCCCTACGACCCGGACCACCTGCCCACCGCTTGCCGCAGAACACTCCACGTACCGCAACAATGTCGACAACGCCTGCCGTTGCGCCAAGCATCTTTGCGTGAATGAGTTCATCGACGTCGGTTGCGTTCCCCACCGCCCTGCCAGCCATGCCGTCGCCTATCGTCGGCGCCGACCACACCGCCAGAGTGGTATCCGCAGCCGTAGCACGCATTCCCTTGCGGGAGGGTTTCCGGGCTAGCTCGCGCTTGGTTTCCAGGTTCGCCCGGCAGCGGACATCCGGAGACCGCCGCCGCAGCACTTGGCCGCACGGGATCGGACCCGGCGCTTACCGCACCACTTTTCATGCAGCTACGGATCGGGCGCCGGACGGCCCGCCTGTCACCCGCCTGGCAACGCGCCGGGCGGTACGCCATGAGCGGCCACTCGCGTATGGCGCTACCTCATGTCCCTGCGTTCGCCTCCTGTAGCAGCCGCGGGGTCAGCCAGACCCGGGTCACCTGCCATTGTGCGTCCTTCATCGTCATGCGCAGCTTCAGCGGTGCCCTCTGGCCGGGAACATTCAGGCTGACGATGAAATCCGTGGGGTTCTCGAAGAACGCCCAACTCACACGCATGCTCTGGTGCTCGCCCGCGCCGGCAGCGTCATGGTGCGCCAGATCGACGAGCCCTTTCGGCGTCACCTGCTGATCGACCGTGTTGGTCGCAATGCCGCGCACGAACGACGCGCCGAACGCCGGCAACCCGCCATGTGCGATGGTCTCGGCCGAGTTGTCGCCGATGGTGTCGCAGATGTCTTCCTTGATACCCTCGCGCACCGCACTCCAGTCCACCAGGGTCTGCAAAGCCGCAGCGTCGCCGGTATGGATCGCTCGATCGAGCCGGTACAGCGTGGCATAGGGATAGGCGATGTATCCCAGACCGGCGGCAAGAATGGCCGCAAGAATGGGCTTCGCGGCGGACATCGGCGCGACTCCGTGTTACTGCCTCGTTGCCGACTGTAACGCGTCGTCAACGCGGCGATTTCCCGAGTCATGCCGCGATATTACGCCACAACTGGTTGATAAACCCCTAAGTCGGCGGATGCGAAACGAGCATACCCACCGATCGCCGGGCACCTCCAGTGGACTGATTCTGAAGGTTGGACCGTGGTGACCGGGGGTCATCACGAAGCCAGCGAAGCAATCCTGGTCGGTCTGGTGCGCGTCACTTTAGCGGGATTGCTTCGGCCCCCGGCAAGCTGGCGTGGTCCAGCCGGTGGAAGACCGGCGCGGGTAAGCCGTAGCGGGCGCCCGGTAGCGAGTGTTGCGTGGCTGTCCGGCGACGGCGGCTGCGAAGCGTACACAGCGATGCAGCGGGGTGAGCGATTGAGCCGCGAAAGCCCGAAAGTCGCAGAGGCCGCATCAGATCATCGCCGAACCAGGGCGATGGCTGAAGCAGGTGGTCAGCGGCTTCTTCAACTCATCCCTGCCCAGCCCGTTGCCTCGTCCGTCGAACCGGTCTTAGGTGCGTCGCAACAAGACGGAGGTGAATTCGATGGCGACTCACCGCTTGGCCGCAAGCCCGGAGACTGTGCGCTGGGGCATGTTCGACGCAGCCTTCCCGCCATTGCTCACTGTCGCCTCCGGCGACACGGTCACCCTGGAATGCGTATCGGGTGCGCCGGAGGTGATGCCGCCCCCGAACTCCGGCTTCCGCATTCCGGCGGCGTTGGCGGCGATCCATGCCTCCAACCTACCCCGCGCCGGTGGCCATATCATCACCGGCCCGGTTGCGGTGGCCGGCGCCGCGCCGGGCGACATGCTGGAAGTCCGCATCGACAAAATCGAACTAGGCAACGACTGGGGCTATTGCGGCTTCCGCCCGTTGGCCGGCACGCTCCCCGAGGATTTCCCCGAGCGCTATCTCAGTCACATCCCGGTCGACCGCACAAGGCGCACCTGCAGCCTGCCCTGGGGCACCGAACTCCCCCTGGCACCATTCTTCGGTGTGATGGGCGTCGCTCCGCCGCCACGCTACGGCACGATCTCCACCATCCAGCCGCGCGAGCATGGCGGCAATCTCGACAACAAGGAACTCACCGAAGGCGCCATCCTGTTCCTGCCGGTCTGGACCGAGGGAGCGAACTTCTCTGCCGGCGACGGCCACGGCGTGCAAGGTGACGGCGAGGTGTGCATCAACGCGCTGGAGATCTGCCTCACCGGCAGCTTCACGCTGGTGTTGCACAAGGGGGGCGGCGCGCGCGATCCGTTGCTTGTCTACCCGCGGGCGGAGACGCCGACACATTTCATCTCGATGGGCCTGAACGAGGACCTGGATCTCGCCATGAAACAGGCACTGCGCGAGATGATCCGCTTCATCACCGCCCGCGCCAACCTTTCGCGCCAACAGGCTTACCAATTTTGCTCACTGGCCGTCGACTTCCATGTGACGCAAACCGTGAATGGAGAAAAGGGCGTACACGGCCTGCTGCGGAAAGGCCTGTTGTTCTGAGGCTCCACCGAGGCGCGGGCCGGGCAGGAACAATCTCCCACTCTTCGGGAGTAGCTCGCGCCGCGGCGGGGCACTCGCGTCGGCCGCACGCTCTTGCCTGCTTCCGGCGACGTTCCCCTACCCATTGGGGGCACGGTCGAGGTTTTCCACAAGTTTTTGTGCCGTCGCCCGACTCGGGCATTGAGTCGCCGACCAACCCTACTCTATCTTGTGGTCAACCCAAAGGGGAGGACCCAAGATGGAGTGGGCCGACGAAACCATCAGCCGCCTGCGCGAACTCTGGTCGGAGGGTCACTCCACTGCGGAGATCGGTCGCCGGCTTGGCGTCTCCAAGAATGCAGTGGTGGGCAAGGCTCACCGGCTGGACCTGCCGGCCCGTCCGTCGCCGATTCGCCGCGACGGAGAACGCCCACCGCCGCGCAGCGGCGCGCCCCGACGCATGGCGGGCCCGACCTTGCCGCCGCTGTCCAGCGCCGCGCTGAGTACCACCCCGCTGTCCGGTGGCGGAATGACAGCGCCGGCATTTTCGGTTGCCGCAGCGGCGGTCGTTCTGCCACCGCGTGCGCCGGCGGCCATAGCGCCTCGTCCGGCCGCATCCCCGCCTCGCGTTGCACTCGCCGCTGCCCCGCCGTCGCGCCCCTACGGCAGGGTGATCACCTGCTGTTGGCCAATCGGCGAGCCGGGCACACGCAGCTTTCGCTTCTGCGACGCAGATTCAGTGCCGGGCAAGCCGTACTGCGAAGAGCATGCCCAGAAGGCCTATGTGAAGCTGAAGGATCGCCGGGAAGACGCGGCCTGACGCGGTCCGCCGCCGCCGAAAGAACCGCCGCCGAAAGAACCGCCGCCGAAATATCTACCGCCGGCGAATATGCGGATGGCTCATGGCACCGACTTCCCGGCACCAGCCGGCGCCCTCGCCGCGCAAGCGAACGCCAGTCAGTGCCCGGGCAAAGGGGGCGCATTCGGCCCCGACCAGACCGCCGACATAAACGCCGGAACAGCTCGCGCCGCAGCGGCACCTGCGGTCCGCAAGCGGACAGCCAGCGCAGGCCCGGCAGGAGAAGGGGGGCGAGCCGAATAGACTCTCTCGGCGCATGATGCACTCGCGGGATGATCATCATCCGAAACCTTGATCAACCGCAATGAGATATCGCTCCAAGGGATGACCCAGCCCCGCATGCCGGCAACCGGCCTGCCCAACCGGTCTGCCCAACCGGCCTGCCCTTGACCACGCGCGCGCCAATCGTGACGATGATGGCTTGATGCGTCCTGCCCGGCCGGCTGTGCGGTACCATACCACGCGGCGTCGGGCAGGATCGATTGACCGGGACAGGAGGAAACAGATGTCAGCATACGATGCATCCGGCCCGATGACGCCGGTCGGCCTGAACCATTTGGTGATCAATGTCCGCAACCTGGAGGAGTCCCATAAGTTCTGGACCGAGATCCTGGGCTTCAAGCAGGTAGGCGAGGTGAGGCCTCGGCCCGGCCGCGCGGTGACGCCGAAGATGCGCTTCTACAGCGGGGATCATGGGGGAGGCCGCATGAATCATCATGACATCGCGCTGGTGGAGAATCCCAACCTGCCGGAGCCGTCGAAGGATTGGAGCATGTACGGCGGCGCCCCCTGTGCCGTGAACCACATCGCGATTGCCTTACCCGACCGCGAGACCTGGCTGCGCCAGCTCGAATACCTGCAGCGCAACGGGGTGAAGTTCGACCGCCGCGTGGAGCATGGCATGACACACAGCCTCTATATCCACGATCCCAACGGCTATGGCGTCGAGCTGCTGTACGAGCTGCCGCGCGAAGTCTGGGAAGGCGATATCGACGGCGCGTTGAACTTCTCCATCGCGCTGCCGACCGAGGGGCCGGAGGCGCTGGAGGACCGCGCCGCGGGCAACCCGGTCTTCGCCGCCAGGCAGCACGAACCGGCCTGAAAGGGAGGCACCGTCATGGCAAAACGCCAGAGCATCAATTTCCCAGGGTTCAGCCATCAGAACCCGATTCCGAACGCGAGCCGCATCGGCAACATCGTGATGTCGAGCGTGATTGGCCCGTCCAATCCCGGCACCCGCGACATCCCGCCAACCCTGGAGGCGCAGGTCGCCAACCTGTTCATCCACCTGCGGGAGGCGATCGGGGCCGCGGGCGGCACGCCGGACGATATCCTGAAGATCGACTTCTGGGCGAAGGACCAGGCGGCCGGCCGCGCGGCGTTGAACGCCGAGTGGGAGAAAATGTTCCCCGATCCGAACGCGCGCCCGGCACGGCACACCCAATCGCTGCCCTCCGACAGCCGTGCCCTGATCCAATGCGCGTTTACCGCAGTGCTTGGGGATTAGTCTCGATGCCCCTCCCGCGCCGGGCGGACCCGGCACCGTGATCCGGATCGGCGCAGGTGCTTGGGGATTAGTCTCGATGCCCCTCCCGCGCCGGGCACGGGAGGGGTAAACTGCCGGTCATGCCGAACTTTACGCCGCAGGCGCTCTACGCCGTTACGCACCTGGTTGCGTCCCGCATGGGCAGCGACGCGACAGAAGCCTCCGAAGTCGCCGACCATCTGGTCCGTGCCAACCTGTCCGGCCATGACAGCCATGGCGTTGGCATGCTGCCGGCCTACGTACGGCTGCTGCACGACGGCCTGCTGGTGCCGAACCAGACGGCTGAGACCGTGCTGGACAGCGGCGCATTGCTGGTGATCGACGCACGGCGCGGCTACGGCCAGCGCATGGCCGCCGACGCCGTGCGCCGCGCCGTCGCCCGCGCCAAGGAGATCGGTGCCTGCGTGCTGGCACTGCGCAACAGCGCGCATGTCGGCCGCATCGGCACCTACGGCGAGCTTGCCGCGCGCGCCGGGTGCGTGTTCACCGCCTTCGTCAACGTCGCCGACGGCCGCGACATCGCCGCCCCCTACGCCTGCGCCGAGCCTCGGCTGGGCACCAATCCGTTCTGCACCGCGATCCCCGGCGAGGATGGTCCCTCGCTCTTGCTCGACATGGCTACGACGACGATCGCCGCCGGTAAGGCGCGCGTCGCGTTCAACAAGGGCGTGCCGGTGCCGGAAGCCGCGCTGATCGACGATGCCGGCGAGCCGACCACCGATCCCACCGGCTTCATCCGGGACCGTACGGGCTCGCTGCTGACGTTCGGCCGACACAAGGGATCGGGCCTCGCCGTGCTGTGCGAGGTTATGGCAGCCGCCGTGGGCGGCGGCCAGCGCGCTGACGAGCAATCGAAGGGCGGCATTTTGAACTCGATGCTGGCGACAGTGATCGACCTGTCGAAGCTGGGCGATCCCGCGGCGATCAGCCGGGCCGTAGAGTCGACCAAGGCACACATCCGCGCCAGCCGCACCGCGCCAGGGTTCGACGAGGTCCTGCTGCCGGGCGAGCCGGAGCGGCGCTCGGCAGAGCAACGCCAGCGCGACGGCATTGCGGTGGACGACACGACTTGGCGTGATGTTTGTGCCGCCGCAGCGACGCTGGGCATCACCGAGGCGGAGATCGCGCAAGCGGTGGGCGCGAACCGCGCTTAGGGCGAAAGCGGGCCACAGCCGTCAGAACGCGGTCTCGGCAGTAGCGGGCGTCCTGGAACCGAAGCCGGTGCAGAAGCCACGTCCGCCGGTGATGATCGCGGGCGGCGGCGAGCAAATGACCTTGCGCGCGGTCGCCCAACTTGCCGATGCCTGCCATGTCGGCGGCACGGTGTCCCAGGTGACCGATCTGATCGGACAGTACCGCGATGCCGGTGTCCAACTGCTGATCAACAGCGACTACAGGAACGATATGGAGACCCTGGAGCTTTTCGCCTTGGAGATCATGCCACACTTTGCATGAGAACGAGGACCAGGGCGCAATTGCCACGCGGTTCGTCCCGGCGTCGATGGCGGCGGACTTCCCGCCGCCACCGTGCCGCGGGGCGCAACGCTCTGCAGCCTGACGCCGATCACAACGCCGCGGTGACCGCCTTCACTTCGGTGTAGTTGTGGAACACTTCCTCGCCCATCTCGCGACCCCAGCCGGACCGCTTGTAGCCGCCGAACGGCAAGGATGCGTCGAACACGTTGTGACAGTTGATCCAGACGGTGCCGGAACGGATGCGGCCGGCCAGCTTATGCGCCGTGCCGCCGTTGCGCGTCCACACGCTGGCAGCCAGGCCATAGATCGTGTCGTTCGCCTGCTTTGCGATGGCATCCAGGTCGTCGTCGCCGAACGGCTGCGTGCAGACCACCGGCCCGAAGATCTCCTCGCGCACCACCTTCATCTCCGGGGTGGTATTCTCAAGCAGTGTCGGCGCAACGAAATAGCCCAGGTTGCCGACGCGGCTGCCGCCCACTGCGACCCGCGCGCCGGACTGGCGGCCATCCTCGATATAGCTGGTCACCCGGTCGAATTGTTCGTCGGACACCAGCGGCCCCATTTCGGTGGTCGGATCCAGTCCAGGTCCCACCTTGATCTTGCCCGCGATGTCGGCGACACCCGCCACCACCTTGTCGTAGACCGACCGGTGCGCGAACAAGCGTGAGCCGGCGCAGCAGCACTGGCCGTGATTGAAGAAGATCGCGTTCGCCGCACCGGCAATCGCCAGATCGAGATCGGCGTCCGGCAGGATAATCGCCGGCGATTTTCCCCCGAGTTCCAGCGACACTTTCTTGAGGTTCCCCGCCGCCGCCTGCACGATCAGCCTGCCCACTTCGGTGGACCCGGTGAACGCTACCTTGTCCACGTCAGGATGCGCGGCCAGCGCCGCACCGGCCGTCTCGCCGAAGCCGGTCAGGACGTTCACCACGCCTGGGGGGACGTCCGCTTCCTGGATGATCTCCGCCAGCCTCAGGGCGGTCAGCGGCGTTTGCTCGGCGGCCTTCAGCACGATGGTGCAGCCCGCCGCCAGCGCGGGCGCGATCTTCCAGGCCGCCATCAGCAGCGGGAAATTCCAAGGGATGATCTGGCCTACCACGCCCACAGGCTCTCGCACCGTGTAGGACAGGTACTCGCCCGGCAGCGACAGCGGCAGCGTCGAGCCGGTGATCTTCGTTGCCCAGCCGCCCATGTAGCGGAACATGTCCACCGCCAGCGGCAGATCAGCCACGCGTGCCACCGCGTACGGTTTGCCATTATCCACGGATTCGAGTTCGGCCAGTTCCTCCAGATCGCGCTCAATCAACTCCGCGATGCGCCACAGAATACGGCCACGCTCGGACGGTGAGACCTTTCCCCAGCGCCGCTCGTCGAATGCGCGCCGCGCCGCCGCCGCCGCCAGATCGACATCCGCCTTGTCGCCTTGCGGCACGTTGGCGATCACGCCGCCGGTCGCCGGGTGGTAGACCGCGAAGGTCTTGCCGGAAGCAGCACCAACCAGCTTGCCGTCGATCAGCATGCGGGGCGTGCGTCCCAGGAAGCCGCCCGCATGCCGCAGCCGTGGATCGAGTGCGATCGTGTCCATGTCCGTTCCTTCTGTCCGGGTGACCCCTGGCCCTTGGCAACCGCCTTGTTGTGGGCCAGTATCGCTATATCCAACTACATACGGCGACGGGAGGCGAGTCCCCAACCCCCACCGCCATCCCGGCCAAAGCCCTGGAGAGGACCACCTCATGTATCGCGACGTTCCCCTGTTCATCGACGGCGCCTGGACGGCGGCCACCGGCAACCGCTCTCTGCCCGTCGTCAGCCCTGCCACGGGCGACACCATCGGTGCGGTCGCACATGCCAGCCGCGCCGACCTGGATCGTGCGCTGGAAGCCGCCGACAAGGGATTCCGCGCGTGGCGTCACGTATCCGCGTTCGACCGTTCGAAGGTGATGCGCAAGGCGGCCAACATCCTCCGCGACCGCGTCGACGCCATCGCGCCATTGCTCACCATGGAGCAGGGGAAGCCGCTGGCGGAAGCGAAGGGCGAAGTGATGGCAGGCGCGGACGTGATCGACTGGTTCGCCGAGGAAGCCCGCCGCACCTACGGCCGCGTTATTCCTGCCCGGAGCGAAGGCGTCTACCAGCTCGTGGTGAAGGAGCCGGTCGGGCCGGTCGCAGCCTTCACCCCCTGGAACTTCCCCATCAACCAGGTCGTGCGCAAGCTGTCCTGCGCGCTGGCCGCCGGATGCTCCATCATCGTCAAGGCGCCCGAGGAAACTCCGGCTTCGCCCGCCGAGCTGATCCGCTGCTTCGCCGATGCCGGAGTCCCGGCCGGCGTGGTGAACCTGGTCTACGGAGTCCCGGCGGAAATTTCCGAATACCTGATCCCGCATCCGATCATCCGCAAGATGTCGTTCACCGGTTCCACCGCGGTGGGCAAGCAGCTCGCGGCCATTGCCGGTGCCCATATGAAGCGCGTCACGATGGAACTCGGCGGCCACGCCCCGGCGATCGTGTTCGACGATGCCGACATCGATACCGCCAGCAAGCTGCTGGCCACGGCGAAATATCGCAATGCCGGCCAGGTCTGCGTGTCGCCTACGCGGGTGCTGGTGCAGCAACGAGTCTATGATCAGTTCGTCAGCGGCTTTGTGCAGCACAGCCAGGCGATGAAGGTCGGCGACGGTCTGGAAGCGGGCACCCAGATGGGACCGATGGCCAACCCACGCCGCATCGCCGCCATGGAGACGTTCATCGCCGACGCTGCCCAGCACGGTGCCACGGTGCAGACGGGCGGCCACCGCATCGGCAACAAGGGCAATTTCTTCGAACCGACGGTGATCACCGATGTGCCGAAAGACGCGCGCATCATGAACGAGGAACCGTTCGGCCCGGTCGCGGTGATCTCACCGTTCAGCTCATTCGACGAGGTGGTCGCCGAAGCCAACCGCCTGCCGTACGGCCTGGCATCCTACGCCTATACGCGTTCGGCCAAGACCGCGAACGCCATCGCCGCCGCGGTGGAAAGCGGCATGATCTCGATCAACCACCACGGCCTGGCACTGCCGGAAGTACCGTTCGGTGGGGTGAAGGATTCGGGCTACGGCTCGGAAGGTGGTTTGGAGGCGATCGAGAACTACCTCGTCACCAAGTTCGTCACCCAGGCCGGACTGTAGCCGCCGTGGCCAGGGGAGACGGGCAATCGTGAGCGCCTCCGCGGCAATCCGGCACGGCACCAGCCTGGCCTTGCCGCCCAAACTGTTCACCGTCTCCCCGGTGGCGCCAACGTTGGTCGATCGCAACGTGATATCGGCCGACGGCGCCGGTCCGCCGCGGCGGACGAAAATTTGGGAATTCCACGGCAACCTGCATTGCTCGATCATCGGCACCTGCCTCTCCACCGGCGAATTGCGGCAGGTGTTGAAAAAGCTTGGCATCGCCTCGCCGGACAGCACCGACCACGAATTGCACGCTGCGGCGGTGGGCCTCGCCGGACGCCATGACAAGGCGGCGAAGCTGCTGCACAAGGCGCTGGACGAACGCCACCGGCTGCCGATCAATCAGTTCGTCAAGGCAACTACGGAAGATGCAGTGCGCGCTCTGTGGCGCGAGGCCGTGCGACGGGGCGAAATTCCCGGCGCCTACTGGGCGACTCTGACCCACCCGGCGACGACGCAGGCGCTGGTCAAGGACGCGTTCGGCGAGGTGCACATGCTGTCGCACCTTGTCGGCGCCGCCAACCGCGCGGATATCCGCCGGCTGTGCGAACTGGAGGCTGAAAACACCGAATTGCGCGCCCGACTGGACCGCCAGCAGCTTGCGTTCCGCGACGCCGTGGTGACACGTGAGGCCCGCATCCGCGAACTGCAAAACAGCGTGGCGCGGCTTGGCACGGTGGAACCGGCGGCGGCGGGTGACGACAGCGCCGTGCTGCGGCACTTGATTGCTGACCTCGAACGGCGCTTGGCGGCGGAGACACGGCGCGGTGCCGCGCTGAACGACAAGCTGGCTGCCGCCACCGCGGCACTGGCCGAGCAACGGGTGGCCTGCACCAGAGCGGAACGCGATGCGGCCGACCTGCGATGCGAGTTGGACTCGATCTCCGATCGTTTCGCACCCGCCGATGACGACACGGCTCCCGCGACCGTCGTTGAGCAGTGGCTGCATGGCACGACTGTGCTCCATGTCGGCGGCCGGCCAAATCAGGTCGCCCACCTGCGCGCGGCGGCCGAGCGAGCGGGAGCAACGTTGCTGCACCACGACGGCGGTATCGAAAACCACCTGCACCTGCTTGGCGGGCTCACGAGCCAGGCAGACATCGTGGTCTTCCCGGTGGATTGCATCAGCCACCATGCGGCGCAGATGGTGAAGCAACTGTGCCGCCAGGCCGGCAAGCGCTTCGTGCCGCTGCGTTCGGCCGGCGCCTCGTCCCTGCTGGCGGCACTCCGCCGGCCAGACCTGGCGGCCGCCCCCGACGCCGCGGACTGAATCAGACGCCGACACAGCCGACTGAATCAGACGCCGACGCGGCGGACTGAATCAGACGCCGACCATCACATCCGACGCCTTGATAACGGCAAACGCCTGCATCCGAGGCTTCAGTCCGAGTTCCTCCGACGCCTCGTTGGTGATGGACGCAGTGATTGTCACGGTCGGCGAAATTTCGATGGTCACGTGCGTCGTGGTGGCGCCGGGCTTCACTGTCTTGATGGTCCCGGCGATCTGATTGCGGGCGGATAGCTTCATGATACGAACTCCATTGAATCGTGGTGACTGGCGTTTCCCGTCATCGTGGTCGGCTAGGCTCCCGCCGCTGTGATGGCAGCTTGTCGCTGTATGCGCGCGGGTATATCGTTGCGACTTGACACCGCTCGAGCCTCCCAGCAAGGACCTTTCCCGTGCGCTTCCTCCTGGCCCTCTTTGTATTGCTCGCGCCGATTGCCGCGCGAGCGCAGCAACTTACCGTCTTTGCCGCCGCCAGCCTGACCGATGCCATGAAAGACGTGTCGACACAATGGACACAGGCCGGCCATCCGCCGCTGCGCCTGTCCTTCGGTTCCAGCTCGACCCTGGCGCTGCAAATCGAGCATGGCGCCCCCGCCAATTTGTTCGCTTCCGCCGACGAAAAGTGGATGGACTACCTGGCTGGCAAGAACCTCATTGCCGCCGACACGCGCAAGGACTTGCTGGGAAATGACCTGGTGCTGGTGGTCGCGGCCGACCATCCGCAGCACGTCACCATCGGGCCCGGCTTCAATCTGTTGGCCATGCTCGGCCCGGACGGTCGGCTCGCCACCGGTGATCCGGCGCATGTGCCGGTTGGCATTTACGCAGAGCAATCGTTGAAGAAGCTGGACCTGTGGGACGCAGTGGCACCACGGCTTGCCCGCGCGGCCGATGTCCGCTCGGCCCTGCTGCTGGTGGAGCGCGGCGAGGCACCGGCCGGCATCGTCTACGCCACCGACGCCGCGGTGTCGAAAGCCGTCATGGTCGCAGGGACATTTCCCGCGAACACGCATGACCCCGTCGCGTATCCGTTCGCCGTCACCAAAACCGGCGACACCGCGGACGCTCGCGCGCTGCTGACCTTCCTGGTCGGGCCGGAAGCCCGTGCCATTTTCGTCAAACGCGGCTTCAAGGTTGAATAACCTGCTGCTGTCGCCGGAGGAATGGGAGGCAGTCCGGCTGACCCTGGTCGTGGCGGCCCGCGCCGTCGGCTGTGGACTGCCACTGGCGGTGCTGACCGCATGGGTGCTGACGCGCTACCGCTTTCCCGGCCGTCCGGTCATGAACGCCCTGGTGCACCTGCCGTTGGTACTGCCGCCAGTGGTGACGGGTTGGCTGCTGCTGATCATCTTTGGCATTCGCGGCCCGATCGGATCCCTGCTGTATGACTGGTTCGGTGTCCGCTTGGTGTTCACCACCGCCGGCGCCAGCCTGGCCTGCGCTGTCATGACCTTCCCGCTGATGGTCCGTGCCGTCCGCCTGTCGCTGGAAGCCGTCGATCCGGGCCTGGAACAAGCCGCGCAAACACTCGGCGCCGGGCGGTTCGACCGGCTGATCAACGTGACGCTGCCGCTCGCCTCGCCCGGCATCCTGGTGGGCGCGATCGTTGCCTACGCGACCAGCCTCGGCGAATTCGGCGCCGTGATCACCTTCGCCGCGAACATTCCGGGCCAGACGCAGACCCTGCCGCTGGCGATCTTCACCGCCTTGCAGGTGCCCGGCGGCGAGGCGAAGGCGGCGGAACTGTCGCTGGTGTCCGTGGTATTGGCGCTGATCGGGCTGTTGCTGTCGGAATGGGCCAACAAGCGGCTGAACGCCGTGCTGGGCCGATGAGTCTGAGCGTCCGGCTGCATCACCGTTTCCCGTCCATCGAGATCGATGTTGCATTCGATACTCCCTCGCCCGGCGTCACGGTGTTGTTCGGCCCATCGGGGGCGGGAAAATCCACCATCATTGCGGCGGCGGCGGGATTGCTGCGGGCGGATGAATGCCGTGTTGCGGTCGACGGCAGGTTGCTGAGCGATACCGCATCCGGCACTTGGCTGGCGCCGGAGCGACGGCGCGTCGGCCTGGTGTTCCAGGATGCGCGATTGTTCCCGCATATGTCGGTGGCGACCAATCTGCGGTTCGGATTGCGCCGTGCTCCAGACGGCCGCGTGTTGTTCGACGAAGTTGTCGCATTGCTCGGCATCGAGGCGCTGCTCGACCGGCGCCCGCACACCTTGTCGGGCGGCGAGCGGCAGCGCGTGGCGATCGGCCGGGCGCTGCTGGCACAGCCGCATTTGCTGCTGATGGACGAACCGCTCGCCAGCCTGGATGCCGCGCGCAAGGCGGAGATCATGCCGTATCTGATCCGCCTGAAGACCGCGCTGAACCTGCCGGTGCTGTACGTGACGCATGCGCTGGACGAAGTCGCACGGCTGGCCGATTCAATCGTGCTGATCGAGGCGGGACGCTTGCTCGCCAGCGGTTCAGCCGCGGAAATTTCGGCGCGCGCCGATCTGCCTTTGGCGCGGCGCGACGATACGGGCGCGCTGCTACCGTGCCGGATCGCGTCGCACGACACCGACCGCGAGTTGACGTTGCTGGAGGGCGGCGGGGCCGCGTTCTGGGTGCCGTTGCTGGACTCGCCGCAGGGCAGCCCGTGCCGCATCCGGATCCCAGCCCGCGAGGTCATCCTGGCGGGCAAGCCGCCCGATGCCATCAGCCTGCACAACATCGTTTCGGGTACCGTCCGCCGGATCATCGCCGACCCAACCCGGCGGTCGGTGCTGGTGGAGGTCGGGCTGGCGGATGGCGCGCTGCTGTCGCGGGTGACACAGGACGCCATCGCGCGCCTGGCGTTGTCGCCGGGCAAGCCGGTGCTGGCGCTGATCAAGTCAACCTCGATCGAGGTGCTGGCCGGGTAGGTTTGTGGCACCGCGGGTTGCTCCACTGCGCCATATACGCTTGGATATGGCGTTCTGTCGCCGTCACGCCATTATCATGAAAGTCGCCGCCGGATGAATGCGCCGTTCGACCCGTCGTTGCTGATAAACGAAAAGTTTGCCGTGGGCCAGCCGGTCTCGCGCAAGGAGGACCCGGTTCTGCTGCGCGGCGAGGGCCGCTATAACGACGATCTCAACCTGCCCAACCAACTTTATGGCGTCATGCTGCGCTGCCGGATTGCGCATGGCGTGCTGCGCGGCGTGGATGCCGACGCTGCCCGCGGCATGCCCGGCGTGCACCTGGTTGTCACCGCGGCCAATCTGGATGCGGCCGGCATCCGCAACATGCCCGCGGCTTCGGGCAAGAATTTCGACGGCACACCGACGCCCAGGCCACCGCAACGGCCGCTCGCGACCGGCCGCGTGCGCTATGTCGGCGAGCCTATCGCGATGGTGGTGGCCGAGACGGCGAAACAGGCCAAGGATGCGGTCGAAGCAATCTTCGCCGATATCGACTCGCTGCCGGCGGTGACCACCGCAAGCGCCGCTGCGGCGCCGGACGCACCGCTGCTGCACGATGAAGCCCCCGGCAACGTCTGCATGGACTTCCATTACGGCGACGCGGCAAAAGTCGCCGCCGCCTTCGCGCAGGCCGCGCATGTCACACGCCTGTCGCTGCGCAACAACCGTATCGTCGTGCGTCCGATGGAACCGCGCGCGGCGATCGGCGAATACGATGCCGAGGCGGATCGACTGATTCTGCGCCTCGGCTGTCAGGGTGTGTTCGGCAGCGCAACCTGTTGTCGAGCATCCTCGGCGTGCCGGTAGAGAAGCTGCGCATGCTTACCGGCAATGTCGGCGGCTCGTTCGGCATGAAGGCATCGGCCTATCCCGAATATATCTGCCTGCTGCATGCCGCCCGCACGTTGCGGCAGCCGGTGAAATGGACGGATGAACGCTCGGAAAGTTTCTTGTCGGACAGCCACGGTCGCGATCATGAAATGACCGCCGAGCTGGCGCTCGATGCTGGGGGCAAATTCCTGGCGCTGCGGGTCACCGGTTACGGCAATCTCGGCGCCTGGCTGAGCAATGCCACGACGATCCCGCCGACGTTGAACACGGTGAAGAACATCATCGGTGTCTATGCGACGCCGCTGATCGAGGTCGCCTCGAAATGCATCTTCACCAACACCACGCCGGTTGGCGCCTATCGCGGCGCCGGACGGCCGGAGGGAAATTACTACATGGAGCGGCTGGTGGAGACCGCGGCGCGCGAGATGGGCATCGACCGGGTCGAGCTGCGCCGCCGCAACCATATCCGGCCGGAGCAAATGCCGTATCGTGCGCCGTCGGGCATGGTCTACGACAGCGGCGAGTTTCCTGCCGTGATGGAGAAGGCGCTGAAGGCCGCCGACTGGGATGGCTACGCGTCCCGCCAAGGCGAGACACGGGCACGAGGGAAAGTGCGTGGCCGCGGCATCGGGCATTATCTGGAAGTCACCGCCGATGCCGGCAACGAAATGGGCGGCATTCGCTTCGAACCCGACGGCAGCGTGACCATCATCACCGGTACGCTCGACTATGGCCAGGGCCATGCCTCGCCGTTCGCGCAGGTGTTGTCCAATCGGCTCGGCGTGCCGTTCGAGAAAATCCGATTGCTGCAAGGCGATTCCGACGAGTTGATCGCCGGCGGCGGCACCGGCGGCTCGCGCTCGATGATGCAGAGCGGCGGCGCCATCGTCGAGGCCAGCGACATCGTGATCACACAAGGCAAGCAGGCCGCGGCGCATTTCCTGGAAGCGGCGGTGCAGGACATCGAATTCTTCCGTTGCCGCTTCAGCATCGTCGGCACCGACCGCGGCATTCACATCATGGATTTGGCCGCGAACCTGCGCACCGCAGAGCATTTGCCGGACGATGTGCCACGCACGCTGGATGTTCGGCATGTCTTCAAAGGGGCGTGCCGTCGGCGTTCCCCAATGGCTGCCACATTGCCGAAATCGAACTCGATCCCGACATCGGCATGGTGGACATCGTCCGCTACACCACTGTCAGCGATTTCGGTGTGCTGGTGAATCCGATGCTGGTCGAAGGCCAGGCGCATGGCGGTATCGCGCAAGGCGTGGGGCGTCCTGCACGAAGAAGCGTGTCGGAGACGCACAAACCTGGCCCGCATTGCGTGACTTGGCGACGGCGGAGGTGTTGGCGCTGGTGACCGGATCGATGTCGTCGCACAGGATCACTGGCGCGTGACCCCCAAGCTCCATGATGGCCGGTTTCATATGTGTGCCCGCCATCGCGGACAAATGCTTGCCGACCGGCACCGAGCCCGTGAACGTGACCAGCCGCACCGAAGGCTGCGGGATCAAGTATTTCGAAATGTCGGACGGCTTGCCGAATACCAAATTCAACACCCCGGCGGGCAATCCCGCGTCGGCAAACGCCTGCGCAAGCTGCACTGCCCCGGCGGGCGTTTCTTCCGAGGCTTTGAGGATGATAGAGCACCCGGAGGACAGCGCGCCGCCGACCTTGCGGGCGGGCGAACTCATCGGAAAGTTCCATGGCGAGAACGCGGCCACCACCCCAATCGGCTGCCGCAGTACGGAATGCCGCATGCCGTGCTCGCTGGGAATGATCCGGCCGTAGATGCGGCGGCCTTCTTGTGCGTCCCATTCGATGATCTCATCAACGACAAGCAGTTCCGCAAGGTGTGTGGCTATATCGACGAAGGGCTGCAGCGCAAGGACGCCCGCCTGGTGTTTGGCGGCCTGCCGCCGCAAGAGGGGCCGCTCAGCCAGGGATATTTCGCCATCCGACCGTGTTTGCCGACACCTCGAACGATTGGCGCCTGGCACGCGAGGAAATATTCGGCCCCGTGCTGGTGGCGATCCCGTGGCGTGACGAACCGGACGCAATCCGCATGGCGAACGATAGTCATTACGGCCTCGC
>DATJNA010000128.1:0-69331 GCA_035508435.1 Acetobacteraceae bacterium
TGCCGAAGCCGCGCGTCCTTCACCCATGGCCCGAGCAGCGGTTCGCCGTCAAACACCCAAGGTGGGAGCCGTATGCGGGAAATCCGCCCGTACGGTTCTGTGCGGGGGGCGCGCCGTAAGGCGCGTCCCTACCGCGATTAAACTCTGAACAAGTCATCGCCGCGCCCGGTCTGGCTGTCGGCATGTCCCTGTCCGACATGATCATCTGGAGATCGGGGTTCTCAACCTGGATGTCAGTACAGCAAGGCTGACGGAATTCTACCGCCTCATTGATCACGCGACTTTCCAGCGTTTTGGCGCCGCCCTTTGCCTCTGTCGCTTTGGTAGTGCGCTGTAGAGAGTTGTCATATCACACCGATATACCGGGATGACGCCATCCTGCCCCCGAGCTTTTGCCAAGGCCTTGGCAGTTCCTCAATGGCGCTCCCGCAAAGACACGGTGACGCTCGAAGAGCCGGGCATGAAGTGCTGTGAGGCTGGGCAGCGCGGCGGCACGAAACTATCTCGAGCGGGCGAACGCACGGACGCTCTGGCGCCACACCGGCCGAGATCGGTTCCGCCGCTGCGGGGCCTCGCAATCACACGGGCTGGAACGACCGTGTCGCCTAGCTTCTGTCGCACTTGCACCGTTTCGCCGCTTCCGCCATATCCCCGTCGCCGGACGGCCCGAGGCCGCCCGGTAATTCACACGCGGGGCATCTTTCCCGGCCGCCACGGTCCGGGTTCCGGTGTCGCAGGACGCAGCCCCGCGGAGGTACAACCGGACGCGCGAAAGGAATCTGCCACCATGGCGATGCCCGAGTTCACCCTGCGCCAGCTTCTCGAAGCCGGCGTGCATTTCGGCCATCACACCCGCCGCTGGAACCCGCGCATGGGGCCGTACCTGTACGGCGTGCGCAACCAGGTGCATATCATCGACCTGCAACAGACGGTGCCGCTGCTCGATCGCGCACTCCGTGCCATCCGCGACGTCACCGCCGCCGGCGGACGCGTGTTGTTGGTCGGCACCAAGCGCGCCGCCGCCGAATACATCGCCGAGTCGGCCAAGCGCTGCGGCCAGTATTACGTGAACCACCGCTGGCTCGGCGGCACGCTGACCAACTGGAAAACCATCACCGGCTCGATCAAGCGTCTGCGCCAGATCGAGGAACTGCTTTCCGGCGACACCGCCGGCCTGACCAAGAAAGAGGTGCTCGAGATCACCCGCGATCGCGACAAGCTGGAACGCGCCCTCGGCGGCATCAAGGAGATGGGCGGCCTCCCCGACATCCTGTTCATTATCGATACGAACAAGGAAAAGCTCGCGGTCGAGGAGGCCAACAAGCTGCACATCCCCGTGGTGGCGGTGCTCGACAGCAACTCCGATCCCACCGGCGTCACCTATCCGGTGCCGGGGAACGACGATGCGATCCGCGCAATTACCCTCTATTGCGACCTGGTCGCCGGTTCGGTGCTGGACGGCATCAGCGCGGAGATGGCGGCGTCGGGCGCGGATATCGGTGCGGTGGAGAACCTGCCTCCGGAAACCTTGCCGGAAGCGGAACTCGCCGAAGCGCATGCCTGAAGGGAGCGACCCATGCCGGAGATCACGGCTGCCCTGGTGAAGGACCTGCGCGAGAAGACCGGCGCAGGCATGATGGACTGCAAGAAGGCACTCACCGAGACCAACGGCGTGCTGGAAGACGCAGTGGATTGGCTGCGCAAGAAGGGCCTTGCCGCGGCGGCCAAGCGTTCCGGCCGTGTCGCCGCCGAGGGCCTGATCGGCGTCGCCTCCGGCCCCGGCGTCGCGGCGATGGTGGAGGTGAATGCGGAAACCGACTTCGTGGCCCGCAACGAGCAATTCCAGGCCTTTGTCGAGGCGGTGGCGAAGCTGGCTCTTACCATCGGCGACGACGTGGAGTCGATCAAGTCGGCGCAGTACCCCGACACAGCGATTACGGTCGCCGATCAACTCACCCAACTCGTCGCCACCATTGGCGAGAACATCACCATTCGCCGCGCCAGGCGGATGAGTGCGCGGGACGGTGTGGTGGCAACCTACGTGCACCAGGCGCTGCGGCCGGGGCTCGGCAAAATTGGCGTCCTGGTCGCGCTGAAGGGCCCGGGCGAACTGGACGTGCTGACCAGGCTCGGCCGCGAGGTTGGTATGCATGTCGCCGCGGCGCGCCCACTGTCGCTGGATGTCGCCGGCGTCGATCCCGTCGCGCTGGAACGCGAGAAGGCGATTCTGGTGGAGCAAGCACAACAATCCGGCCGGCCTCCGGCGATCATTGAGAAGATGGTCGAGGGGCGCATCCGCAAGTTCTACGAAGAAGTCGTGCTTTTGGAGCAGGTGTGGGTACATGACGGCGAAAGTCGGGTAAAGGCGGTGCTGGACAAGGCCGGCGTTATGTTGCTCGGCTTCGAGCGCTTCTTGCTCGGCGAGGGCATCGACAGACCGCAAGGCCCTGATTTCGCCAGCGAAGTTGCGAAGACGGCGGGGCGCTAGCGGCGCCAACGCAGCCTGTTCCAGTCATCAGGCAATCGTGATGGGTGTATCCCGTCACTGAAACTGCCATCAGGGCGTGCCGTTCCGGAAATGGCCACGCCCTTTTTTCTCCTGTCACTCGCGAGCAATCCATTGCGGCTCCACTAGCTGGCTGCCCGACCTCCAGTGGGCCGGGGCTCTGGCGAGCGGAGCAAGTGCGCGCAGCATGAAGGGGCAGCAATCAGGCGGCGCGGCAATGCACCTGGGTGATGTGCTTGCGCGCGAGCAGGTTGTCGGCGGCATCGATCCTTCTCAGGCCGGAAGCGGGGCCGTCGGCTGGCATCCTGCCGCTGTCCGTTGCGATTGGTCCCGCAGACCAATTCCTGGCTGGCGTCTGGGTGGCGCTGCGGCGCATAACGCACCGAGGCTCGCGGCGGGACAGCGGCTCGGCGCTATGCCACGAATACCGGCGAGAGTTGGCCATAACGATGAATGACAGGCTTGACAGGGCATCAGATGAGCGGGGAATCGGAGCAAAGGCGTTTCAACGACGTGATTACCTCGGTCGCCGAGCTCGAAGCGGTGCTGGGGGTGCCAAACGAGCGCGTCGCACGCAAGGCGATCGACCGGCTTGATGCCTATTGCCGCCGCTTCATCGCGCGCTGCCCGTTCGTCTTGGTCGCGTCCGCGGACGCGAGCGGGACCATCGACGTGTCACCGAAGGGAGATCCGCCCGGGTTCGTGCTGGTGCTGGATGACAAGACGCTCGCCATTCCGGAACGGCCGGGCAACCGGCGGGCCGACACGTTCCGCAATCTGCTGCAGAACCCGCGCGTCGGCGTGATCTTCCTGATCCCGGGCAAGCGCGAGACGCTGCGCGTGAGCGGCCAGGCGCAAGTCGTGCGCGATCCGGATCTACGAGAGGCGATGGCGATCGGTGGCAGGGTGCCGGACCTGGCGCTGGTCGTGTCGGTACAGGAGGCGTTCTTTCATTGCTCCAAATGCATGATCCGATCGCATCTCTGGGAGCCGGATGCCTGGCCGACGTTGGACGGCCTTCCGAGCCTGGCCGAAGCGGTGGTCGCGCACGCAAAGCTGAGCAACAGCGTTGCGGAGATCCAGGGCTTCGTCGATACCGACGAGCGGACGCGGCTGTATTGATCGGCCCGGCGAACCGGCACAGGCGCGCCGATGTTGGCACGGCCCCAAGCCTAAAGATCGTCGCGGGCCGTGCGGCCCCAATCGCAGGCGCTGCGACAATTCTAGCTCGGTGACGCTTCCTCCAGCTCGCATCGGCCCTGGTGAGTAGTATACTCCGTCATGCCGCTTCGGCGTCGCGGGGATGGCACCCTGCCAAAATCAGTCCAGCAGCCACGAGGCTGCACTGGCTTGCGCGATCTGCCGCACCTGGTTCAGCAGCCCGGCCCCGACCGGGATCCCGTCGCGCAGTCGCTTGTCCGCATTGTTCCATTGTGGATCTCCTGCCACCATCACTGGCTGGGCCGGATCCACCGGCTTGGTCGCACGCAGGTCGTTGCAGAACCGCGTGACATCGCCGGTGAAATCAGCGGGATCGCGGAACAAGCCGGGATCAATGGCGATGAAGCAGTGGCCGATATCCATGCCTTGCGGCTTTTTGGTATGCATCGGATCGGTGATCAGCGTCGCCCCCGACAGGCAAGACCCGAGGATGTTTACCATCGCGGCCAGTCCATAGCCCTTGTAGCTGGAGTTCTCCGGCGAGCCACCGAGCGAGGTCAGGAATCCGCCCTTCTCGCGCGCTTCCAGCGGATCGGTGCTGGGCAGACCATCTTTGTTCAGCACCCAACCGGGCGGGCACGGCAGGCCTTCGTTGGCCTTGTTGCGAATACGGCCGGCGGCGACCGTCGTCGTTGCCATATCGAGCAGGAAGGGACGGCCACCAGCGGTGGGCGCGGCGAAAGACCAGGGGTCAGTGCCGAGCTTTGCCTCCTTGCCGAAGGTTGGCGCCACCTGAATGCTCGAAGCACTCGTGCAGGCCATGCCGATCAGTCCGGCGTTCGCGGCCATCAGCGTGTAATAGCCAGTGGCGCCGAAATGCGCGGAATTGCGCACCGCGGCGATCGCCATGCCGGACTGCTTCGCCTTGTCGATCGCGACTTGCATGCCGAAACGTGCCGGCACGTGGCCAAGCCCGCCGTCGCCATCCACCAGCGCGGAGACCGGCGTCTCGCGCACGATACGCGGCCGCGCATCCATCTTCGCGCGGTTGTTGCGGCGCAGCCGGTCATAGCCGGGGAGCATCGACATGCCATGACTGTCGACGCCATGAAGGTCGGCCCAGGACAGGATATCGGCGGTGGCTTCGGCATTATCCTCCGGCATCCCCCAGGCCAGCAGGATGGCTTTGATCTGCGCGCGATGGGTTTCGTATGGGGCGGGCATTCGAGGCTCCTTGGGTATGCCGTGCGTTCGTTATGTGTGGCCGCGGCGGGCGATGAAATCCAGCGTCGCATCTGCGCTGGCGTCGGCATGCGTGGCGGCGACGTGGTATGAATCGCCCGCCAGAACACGCAATTCCGAATCGGGAATCTGCTGCTGCCAGGCGCGAGTTTCCTCGACCGAGCCGAGCGCGCTTTGTTGCGTGACGATCACCAGCGTCGGGCATGCGATCTTCGGCAGGTCGCCGCGGATATCGGCCGCCGCGATCGGCCCCATGAATCCGATCTGTGTCGACGCCGCCGTGCGGCCCATATAGTCGGTCCACCAGCTCACGCCCTCCGGCGGAAAGTCGCCGCCCAGCCGCGAGGCCATGTTCTGCTGCGCCCACCAGGCAACGCCGCGGGCTTCGAAATCGCTGATCAGGCCCGGCACACGCTCAGCCGCGCCGACACGGAACGGCGGCGGCGTGCCGACCACGGTCAGCGTGATCACCCGCTCCGGCCGGCGCGCCGCAAAGGCACGCGCGATGGTGCCGCCGATCTTGGCACCGACCAGATGAAAACGCGCGATCCCAAGATGATCCATCAGCCCACAGAAATCGCCGACCAAACCATCCAGGCTCCAGGGATAGTCGCGCGGCATCGGCGTCGATTGGCCGAAGCCGCGCATATCGGGCCGCACCACGCGGAACTGCCGCGCCAGTTTCGGCACCCACGCGTACCAGGCGCGTCCGCTCTCGGCGTTGCCGTGCAGCAGCAGGATCGTTTCCGGCTGGCGCCAGGGATCGGTGAAATCGTCGATCTCGTAATGCATGTCGAAATCGGCGGAAGGTCGATAGCTCGGCATGGCCCGCTCCTGCCCTGATGTCTTACGGTTGTTGTCGGCGCGCAGCCTTGCGCGCGCCGCAGCTTCCGGCAAGGCCGACGCCGGCGGCAACACGAAACAGTAGGTGGCTGCCCCGTTCAGCCCACCCCACGGCCGAGCTTCGCCAGGTCGACGGCGTCTTGCGGGCGATCGTCACCCCGGAACATCACGATCGACGATATAGCCATTCCAATCTGCTCCGCTGCCGCCGATGTCCCAGCCTTGCGCGGCGATGTCATTCCGGCAAGGTTGAAGGGACGCGGCAGGCAGGAGAACGGTCATGGCGGAAGCGGCGGAACTGATGCGATCTCGATTCGGCATCGATGTCGCGGGAGCCGAGGTCCCCGACGCTGTTGCCCCGCTGCTGGACCGCCGCGTGGTGCGCCGCTACCGCGACGAGCCTGTCTCGGATTCCTTGCTTGATGCGCTGCTGGCTGCAGCGCAGTCCGCGCCGGCAAAATCCGATCTGCAGCAATACAGCGTCGTGGTGATGCGCGATGCCGCGCACATCAAGCAGATCGCCGACTGGATCGGCACCATGGACTGGATCGCCACCGCCCCGGTGTTCCTGGTATGGTGCGGTGACATGCGGCGCGGCCAGCGCCTGTGCGACATGCATGGAATGCCGCACGCCAACAACAACCTCGACACATTCCTCAACACCGTAGTCGATTGCACGCTGGCCATGGGCCAGTTCATGGTGGCAGCCGACGCACTTGGCCTCGGCACTTGCCCCATCTCCTATGTGCGCAGCCACATTGAGAAGGTGTGCCCGCTGCTCGGCTTGCCTCCCGGCGTCTATCCGGTGGCGGGGCTGACGGTGGGCTGGCCGGTGTTCCGCCGCCCCGTCTCCATGCGGCTGCCGCCATCGGTGGTGGTGCATCGCGAGCGTTATGACGACGCGGCGATGCCAGACGACGTGCGCGCGTACGACGAACGCCGCCGCATCCGCGAGCCGATCGCCGCCGCCAGCCTCAAGAATAACGACGTCTATCCGTCGCGCGATGGCGTGGGCTGGAGCGAGAATGTCGCGCGCCAGCTTTCGGTGCCGGAACGCTTCGGCTTCGCCGCCTATCTGAAGACCCGGGGATTCGAACTTGCCTGAAGATCACGCGCACCACACGGAACTGCTGGACCAATCGGAAGCGCCGCGGCCAGGCGTGGTGCAGCCGCGCCACGCCGCGAGCCTGGTGGTGCTACGGCAAGACGGGGGCGCATCGAGCGTGCTGATGGGCATGCGCGGCGCCAAACATCGTTTCATGCCGAACCGCCTGGTGTTCCCGGGCGGCGCCGTGGACCGCGCGGACCTGGACGCAGCCTGCGCCACGCCGCTCGCACCGCACACCGAGCGGTTGTTGCGCAAGGCCGCCAACGAGCGCCTGGCCCGCGGCCTCGCCGCGGCAGCAGCGCGCGAATTGGAAGAAGAGACAGGGCTGACACTGGGCACGCCGCCGCGTCTGAATGGGCTGGAGTATCTGTGCCGCGCGGTGACGCCAGCGAACAGTCCCATCCGTTTCAATGCGCGCTTCCTGTTGGTGTCTGAGGCCGAAGTCGCAGGCACATTGGGCGGCGACGGCGAGTTGGAGAACCTTCGCTTCTACGGCTTGCAGGAGGCGCTTGGGATCGATCTGGCCGGCCCCACCCGGATGGTACTTGAATGTGTGCGTGTCTGGCTGAGCCTGTCGCAACACGAGCGACGCGCCGTCATCCACACACCGCTGTTGCGCGACCGTGGGCCTCGGATGGAATAGCCTACGCTGCCCGCGCATTGATCAGCGCATCAAAACGCTTCCGCCTCACGCCCCTCGCAATGGCACCAGGTGCGATAGGAAGATCTCCGCGCAGGCGCGCCACGAAAATCGCTCCGCATGCGTCCGGCATGCGGCGCGATCCGCCTCGAGCGCCTCCAGCGCCGCCGCGCGTAGATCCTCGCTTGTCGCACCAACCTTGCCGACCGCGTCGGCCAGCACGTCCCTGGGTCCGGTGACGGGATAGGCCGCCACTGGCGTACCGCAGGCGAGCGACTCCAGCAGCACCAGCCCGAACGTATCGGTCAGCGACGGGAACACGAACACGTCCGCCCCGGCATAGGAGCGCGCCAATGTCTCACCATACCGCGGGCCGGTGAACAACACCTTCGGATAGTCGCGCCGCAGACTGCTAAGCTGCGGCCCGCCGCCTACCACCACTTTCGAACCCGGCAGGTCCAGGTCCAGGAACGCCGTGATGTTCTTCTCTACCGCGACGCGGCCGACATAGAGAAACACGGGGCGCGGCACTTGCCAGTCCTCGCGCGGCTCCGGCTGGAACAAGGAAAGGTCGACGCCGCGGGTCCAGGGGCGAATGTTGCGGAAGCCACGGCTCAGGAGTTCCTCGCGCAGGCTGGCAGTGGCGACCATGGTACCGGAGCCCGCGCCGTGGAAGCGACGCATCCAGGCGTAGATCGGCGCCACAGGCACGTGCGTGCGTGCGTGGATGTATTCGGCGAAGCGCGTGTGGAATGCGGTAGTGAACGCCATGCCGCGCCGCCGCGCCCAGCTTCGCGCCGCCATGCCCAGCGGACCTTCCGTCACGATGTGCAGCGCGTCCGGACCGAACGCCTCGATCATGCGGATCAGCCGCCGCCGCGGCAGCAGCGATAGTGCGATGTCGGGGTAGGTGGGGCAGGGGATGGTGCGGAATCGGTCCGGACCGATCACTTCCACCACATGGCCCATGGCGCGCAACTCTGCCACCACCGTGGTCATCGTGCGCACAACGCCGTTCACCTGCGGCGTCCAGGCGTCGGTGACGATCAGGACACGATGCGAAGGCGCAAGCGGCAGCATGGGCTCCGCGATCACATCCCGAGCGAGTGTATCAGGCAGCTTGCACCACCCGTGCCCGCGGTGCGAAGAACGACAATCTGTTCTTTTCCGCCCAATCGACCAGTTCCAGCCGCCCGTCGTGGTGCTCTACCAGCGCGGTGCAGCTTTCCACCCAGTCGCCGTCGTTCAAATATAGCACGCCGCCGACGTCACGCATCTCGGGATGGTGGATATGGCCGCACACCACACCATCAAAACCGCGACGGCGTGCCTCGTTGGCGAGCGCGCTTTCGAAGCGGTCGATCGCCTTTACCGCTTCTTTCACCTGGCGCTTCAGCCAAGCCGAGAGCGACCAGTACGGATAGCCGAGCCGGCGCCGCACCGCATTGAACCAGCGATTGACGCTCAGTGCCGCCGTGTAGGCCCAGTCGCCGAGCAACGCCAGGAATTTGGCGTAGCGCACCACCGAGTCAAATTCGTCGCCATGCATCACCAGCAGGCGCTTGCCGCCGGCGGTGACATGCTCTGCCTCACGCCGCAGCTTGATGCCGGAGATTTCCAGTCCGAGCGGCAGCCAGGCGCGAAACATCTCGTCGTGGTTGCCGGGAATGTAGGTGACATCGGTGCCGTTGCGTGCATGACGCACGATCTGGCGCAGAACGTCGTCGTGATGGTCGTCCCAGTACCAGGACTTGCGCAGCCGCCAGCCGTCGATGATATCGCCGACCAGGAACAGGTGATGACAGGTGGTGCGGCAGAGGAAATCGGCCAGGAAGTCGCACCGGCATCCGCGCGTACCGAGATGGGTGTCAGAGATAAAGACGCTGCGGTACTCAGGCAGCGCACCGGGTGTGGATAACGCATTCATGCAGTTGTGGAGATAGAGCGATTCGCCTGTGGATGGGATGAAAATTCCATGACGCAATCGAATTCTAGCTCAAAATATGAAAGTAATATCTTAGACACGTAACTGTCATTCAATTGACATGCAAACCTGTCATTGGGGCGGCTTCGCGTCAGCAGGATTACGTCGATTCGTTCGCGTCGTGCCACTGCGCCAGCCTGCGGGCCATGGTGCCTCGCATGGTGATCGTGTTCAACCCCGTCGCCGGCCGTCGTCGCGCGGCACTGTTGTGGCGCGTGCTGGACGTGCTCGTGCATAACGGCGTGCGGCTGGATGTTGCGGAAACGCGATGCTCCGGCGATGCCGCCTGCCTCGCGCGCGAAGCCGCGTCGCGCGGGGAAAAACTTGTGGTAGCGGCGGGCGGCGACGGCACGATCGCGGAGGTCGCCAACGGATTGCTTGGCACGGGCGTACGGCTGGGCGTGATCCCGCTGGGTACCGCCAACGTGCTGGCGCACGAGCTGGCACTGCCGTTCGCGCCGCGGGCCGTGGCGGCGGCGCTGGCGTTTGGCCGGACCCGCCGCCTGTGGCCCGGCCTGGCACGTGGCGCCAACGGCGCGCGTTTGTTCGTGCAGATGCTGGGCGTGGGGTTCGATGCGCAGGTGGTGCACCATCTGCCGCTGCCGCTGAAGCGCGCGTTCGGCCGCGGCGCCTACGTAATACAGACGCTGCGCGACACGGTGTCCTATCGTTACGCACCGATCACCGTGCGCGTGGACGATCAGGAGACGCAGGCTGCGAGCGTGATAGTGAGCAAGGGCCGCTACTATGCCGGCCGCTATCTGCTTGCCCCCGATGCGGTGCCGGCGGAGCCTGGCTTCTCCGTCTCCCTGTTCCGGCGCAACGGGGCAGCGGCGGCACTGATGTATGGCGCTGCCCTGCCATTCGACCTGCTGGCGCGCGCCCCCGGCGTGCAGCACGTGCGCGCACGCCGGGTGGATTTGTTGGGGAACTGGGCGACGCCGGCACAGGCCGATGGCGATCCAGCCGGCCATGCCCCGCTGTCGGTTGTTGATGCACCGGCGCCGATCGAGGTGGTGGTTGGGGGGTAGACTGGGTCCGGTGGCGTGGTCGTCGGATGCGAAATTGCGCCTCGCCAGGCGGGCTCAGAGCAACCCGATGGCCGGCCCGCCTTCATGGGCTGCGCGTTCGGGGCAACCAACAGCATCCATCGGGAACGGCACCAGCCCGTTCGCAATCCGTCGATGAAATGCCGGATCGACAGTCGCGGGGTCGAGAATATCGACCCGGTAAGGCAGATCCGATTCCGACAGCGCCTCGGCGGTCTGACCTAGCAAGCGCAGCCCGAGCGGCCGGTCCCACGCCAGTGCCAGGTCAAGATCCGAATAACGGCGTGCTCCGCCATGTGCGCGGGAGCCGAACACAAACGCCCGTGCGCCGCGCGGCAGGTCGCCGCGCAACACCTCGCGCACGATCTCCACTTGCTCTGCGTCAATGTCGAGGACGGCCGTCATGCCAGCCGCCCCTGCAACGCACCACGGAGATGAATAGCATCGGCCAGAAAGGCAGGAATGCCCCGCACGATCTCCTCCGCCAATGCTGCAGAATAGGTGTGGCTGGTTCTCGCACTTATGTCGCGATAGTGCCGCCAAGCAGGCCAATCGCTCAGCAACAACCCCTGCACCCAGCCAGCGCGTATCAGGTCCTGAAACGGCATCTGGTCGAATGTTGCAGGCGACGAAGAAACCTGCCGCAGATAACGGCGCAGGATGCGATGGGCGAGTTCATACCTGAACTAGAGCCGCTGGATCAGTCCGTCGCGAAGTTGGTCATCCGCCGGTTCGTGCTGGTGGCGCTTGAGCCCCTCCTCCCGTCGTGCGACCGCGTTCACCAGCGCGCTGATATCGAGCGATACATCGGAAGCGCCGGCGCCCGCCCTGCTTGCCCGTCCTGAACCGTCGTGCTCGGTCAGATGCGTTCTCCATATGCGTTGACAGGGAGCGGCCGAGCTACTCTGCCGCCACCTTTTCCGGCTCCGCTGCGGTCGCCGCCTTCAGCTCCGCTGCCTTCGCCTCAACCAACTCGACGATATGCTCCACCATGTCGCCGGCCGCGATCGTGTGGTCGGTTTTGCCGGCGCGATACACCATATGGCGTCCGGCCCCGCCGCCGGTCACGCCCAGGTCGGTCATCAGCGCCTCGCCCGGGCCGTTCACCACGCAGCCGATAATCGACAGCGTCAGCGGCGTTTCGATATGCGCCAGCCGCTCCTCCAGCGTGCGCACCGTTTCGATCACATTGAAGCCCTGGCGCGCGCAGGACGGGCAGGAGATCACCTTCACCCCGCGATGGCGGATGCCCAGCGCCTTCAGCAGGTCCCAGCCGACGCGCACCTCTTCCTCAGGTTCATCGGACAAGGAAACGCGCAGCGTATCGCCGATGCCGGCCCACAGCAGCGAGCCCAGCCCGATCGAGGACTTCACCGTGCCCATCCGCCGGCCACCGGCCTCGGTGATGCCGATATGCAGCGGATGGTCGCAGACTTCCGCCAGTTGCTGATACGCGGCCACGGCCAGGAACACGTCCGACGCCTTCACGCTGATCTTGAAGTCGTGGAAATCATGCTGTTGTAGAATATTCGCGTGGTACAGCGCGCTTTCTACCAGCGCCTCCGGGTTCGGCTCCCCGTACTTCTCGAGCAGGTGCTTCTCCAGCGAACCGGCATTCACGCCAATGCGCATGGAACATCCGTGGTCGCGAGCGGCCTTAATGACCTCCTTCACCCGCTCGTCGCTGCCGATATTGCCGGGATTGATGCGCAGGCACGCGGCGCCGCTATCGGCCGCCTCGATGGCGCGCCTGTAGTGGAAATGGATGTCCGCGACGATCGGCACGTTCACCTCGTTCACGATGTCCTTTAGCGCCAGCGCACTCGGCTGGTCAGGACAGGACACCCGGACGATGTCCACGCCGGCCAGTTCGGCGCGGCGGATTTGTGCCACGGTGCCAGTGACGTCGGTGGTCAGCGTATTGGTCATGGTCTGCACGGTAATCGGCGCGCCGTCGCCTACCGGCACCTTGCCGACATAGACGCGGCGGGACTTGCGCCGGGTGATCTGCTGGTAGGGGCGATAGCTCATCGGATTCCTCTCCGTTGCAGTCGGCCGCGCCCGCCGGGCTGGCCGGGCAGGCGCCTCTTAGGATGGAGTGTCTCCTCCCGCGCCGCTACTGGTCTGCGGGATGCGATCCGCCGGGCGAGGCGGCGCTGCGGCCCATCGCAGCGCCTCCCGGCACCGTCAGGGAGGTCAGTTGCGCGAAGCGCCCGTTCTTGATAAGTTCCGGGTCCAGTGGCAGGTCGCGCCGCACGGCCCCCGCGCCGCCAGGAACCTGCACCGTGACCCCATCCACCACAAGCTCGGTGCCGCCCGCATTGCCGGTGGTGAGCACCAGATTGGCGTGCGACGGCACCGTCCAGGTATCTCCGCTGTGCAAGATGCGGTTGAGCAACACACTGCCGCCATTGCGATCGCGCACCTGCACCCAGGCGTCAGCCGTGGCCTTGAGCAAGATCGTCGCCTGATCAGGTGCCGAGCTCGCGGGCACCGCCGCCGGATTGGGCGCCACCGGTGCGGGCATTGCGACCGGCGGCACGGAGGCTGCCGCCGCGGAAGTCGGAGAAATCGCCGGCACGGGCGGGGGAGGCTGCCGCGCCGATCCATCTGTCATGTCGGTGCTGGTAGCGACCGTCATGCCCGACGCTGGCGCGGCGCTGCCTGGAACGGCACGAGCCGAAGCGGACCCGGCACTCCCCACGGCGAGCGGCTCCGGCGCGGCGGCGTCTGTCCGGCCAGCGAAGACAGGTGCTGGCGTCACCCCCGGCCGCGTGGCGGAAGCTCGCTGGGTGCCAGCCGCCGCGACGGCGGCGGACTGCCTGCTGGGTGTCGCTACCGAGATCCCCGTCGCGCGGGATGGCAAGGGGGGTACCACCTGGTCCGCGAGGCTGGCGAGACGCTGCGGCACCGGCGCCACAGTCTCCGCCGGCAATTTGCCGTCGCCCGACAGGCGGTACCAGCCGGCATAGGCGCCCACTGCCAGCACCACGCCCAGCAGGATCACCGCGCCGGCAGGCAGTCCCCGCTGCGGCATCGGTGCGGGAAACACCAGCTCCGTGCGCCTGTTGACTTCGCTCGCTTCGGCCTTGAACCGACGGACGATCTCATTGGGATCAAGGCCGAGTGCCTTGGCATAGGTGCGCAGGAAGCCGACTGCATAGGCATTGCCAGGCAGCAGATCGATGCGGCCCTCTTCAAGCGCCTCGAGATATGGCTGACGGATGCGCAATGCCGCCGCGACGTCCTCGATCGGCCAGTCCAGACGCTCGCGCGCGGCGCGCAAATCGGCGCCGGCTCGTGGAGCCGCGGGCGGATTATCCACTTCCGTCAGGTCCGATGACATCGTGCTACGGCTTGCTACCAGCTTCGACCTGCGATCCTGCTGCACGGTCGCCCCGTTTCATTTCGTCCAGAACCAACCAACGGAAGCAGACCGGCCAGCGGGTTACCCCCTGCCCGGGCCGACGCCGCTTCTAACCCAGGGCCGGCATGGCTGCCAACCGGCGCCTACACTGACTCGGTTCACACCGATAGTCGAATCGTGATTGCGGCGGCATTTGAAACGAAATCCAGAATTCACAGAGCGACGGCCGAACAGCGCCGCCGCCCTGGGCAACCGACCGAAACGGCGCTCAGACCGCGATACCGTGCTCGCGGGCCCAGGTGGCGATGGGCTCGCGCAGGCTGGCGGCACCGCCGGAACCGCGGCGTATGGCGGCCAGCACCGGTCGGAACGTCGTCAGATCCACCTGGCGAAGCAAGGCTTTCACCGCCAGCAGGCCGGATGCGGACATCGACAGGTTGGTGAGGCCGAGGCCAACCAGGGTCATGGCTTCCAGCGGCCGGGCGGCGGCCTCTCCGCACAGCGACACCGGCACGCCGGCGCCGCCGCGGGCAGCTTTCGCCTGGCTCAGCAAGTGCTCAAACATGTCAAGCACCGGCTGCGACAGCAGGTCGTAGCGCCCGTATAACGACGGCGTGCCGCGGTCCACCGCGAACAGGAACTGGATCAGGTCGTTCGAGCCGACTGAAATGAAGTCGGCGTCGCGCAGCAGTTCCGGGAGCTGCCACATCAGCGCGGGCACCTCCAGCATGGTGCCGATCTCCAGCTTGTCCGGTGCGGGGCGGATGCGCCTGGCCTCGGCCAGCAGCAGGGCGCGGGCGGCACGGAATTCCTGCACCGTCGCGACCATCGGGAACATCACGGAGAGCTTCCGGCCCCCGGCGGCGAGCAACAGCGCACGCAACTGCCGGCGCAACAGGGCGGGCCGGTCCAGGCCGATGCGCAGCGAGCGCCAGCCCATTGCCGGGTTCTCCTCCTCGGCAGCCAAGCCGGGCAGCAACTTGTCAGCGCCGAGGTCAAGGGTGCGGAAAATCACCGGTCGGTCGCCGGCAGCGTCCAGCACGCGGGCGTAGATTGCGGCTTGCTCCGCCACATCGGCGACGCCGCCGCGAGCCAGCATGGCGATCTCGGTGCGGAACAGACCGATGCCGTCGGCGCCGACCGAGTCAAGTTGCGAGAGTTCCAGACTCAGCCCGACGTTGAGCATCAGGCTGATCCGGGTGCCATCGGCGGTGGCACCAGGCGTATCACGCAGCGCGGCCCAGCCCGCGTGTTGCGCCGTCCGCACCTCGAGTGCGCGGATATACGCTTGGCGGACTTCGGCTTCAGGACGGAGGACGACCTGCCCCTCGTCGGCGTCCACCACGATCTCATCGGCGGCCTCGGCGGTATCCAGAATGCCCCGCGCGCCGCCGACCGCGGGAATGCCGAGCGCGCGGGCGAGGATGGCGGCGTGGCCGCCCGGGCTCGCTTCCTCCACCGCGACCCCGGCGATGCCGCGGCTGTGCCAGTCCAGCAGCTCCGCGGGACCCAGGCGGCGGGCGACCAGGATGGCGTTTTCGGGAAGGGCCGGGGGTTCGACCCGACCCAGCAAGTTCGACAACAGTCGGCCCGCGAGGTCCTCGATGTCGGCGAGGCGCTCGCGCAAATAGGGGTCGCTGATGCGCCGCATGCGGTCGTGCAGCTCGCCGGCGACGCGCTGGACGGCGGCTTCGGCGGCGACACCGCCGCGGATTACCTCGGCGACGCGGCGCAGCCATCCCGCATCGGCGGCGACCAGACGGTAGGTCTCCATGACCTCGCGCGAGGCGGAAGCGTCCTCACCGCTGCCTCCCTGGGGCAACCCGCTGGCCAGCAGCTCGTCCAGGCCGCGCTGCATTTGCTCAACTGCGGTGTTCAGGCGGCGCAGCTCAGCGTCAGGGTTGTCGGCTAGCAGCTCCCCCGAGACGCGAGGCGGACCGGTCAGCACGATCGGGCCGATGGCGATACCGCCGGTGAGCGGGGTGGCAGCGAACAGACGCGGCACGGTGGCGGCGACGCCTTCCGCGCCGCCATCGGTGGCGCCGCTGGCGGGCAGCATTTCGGCCAGCAGCATGGCGACGGTCTCTACCTCGTCGACCTCCTCTTCCGTGTAATGGCGGGGGTTGCGGTTCTGCACCACCAGCACGCCGAGCGAGCGTCCGGCGCGTCGGACCGGGACAGCGAGCATGGAGGCGTAGGGATCCTCGCCGGTCTCCGGCCGGTAGGCGAAGGCGGGATGGTTCTGGGCGTCGGGCAGATTCATCACCGCGCCGGTCGCGGCGGTGAGGCCGACGATGCCCTCGCCGACGCGTAAGCGGGTGCGGCCGACGGCGGACTGATTCAGGCCCTCGGTGGCGCCGAGTTCGAGCACATCGCCGGGCTTCTGGACGTAGATGGAACAAACTTCAGAGACGAGCTCAGCAGCGACCAGACGGACAAGCTCGGTCAGCGGCGCGGCGCCGGAGGCCCGGAGAGAGCGCAGACGGGCGAGCAAGCGGCGAGGGGAGGGCATGCGGCGCTTACCGCAGCGACGACGGTTCCCGCTCCCGATGTGGGAGAGGGGCTGGCGCGCGGGCAAACGGTGGGAGGGCGGCTGGGGCGTGCACAAACGCAGGTGCTGTCTGTACGCGCCCCCCTCTTGGCGCCCCTGCAACAGCGGGGGGCGGGGGCATGATCCTTGCTCCAGCCTGTCTCACCTTAGTATCCACCAGGCAACCTGTTCCGCTCGATCAGCGCCACAACCGCTTGCTCCACCAACTCGGCGATCACCTCGACGACCGTCTGCTCGTGCGTCACCATGCCGACCGACTGACCGGCCATCATGGAGCCGTTCTCCACGTCGCCGTCGATCACCGCGCGGCGTAGCGCGCCGGCCCAGAAATGCTCGATCGCGAGCTGGGCGGCCTCCCTGTCCAGTTCGCCGGCCAGAAAGCGGTCCCGCGTCTCCGCCTGGAAGCGCTGAAAGCGGCGGGTGCCCTCATTGACCAGGCCTCGCACCGGAATCACCGGGAACCGCTCATCGAGCTGGACCGAGGGTACCGCATCGCGCGCTGCGGCGCGCATGAAGGCTCGCTTGAATTTCGGGTGAGCGATGGACTCCGTGGTGGCGGCGAAGCGCGTGCCGAGTTGAGCGCCGGAGGCGCCCATCTCCAGATACCCCAGGATGGCCTCACCGCGGCCCAGTCCACCGGCGACGAAGATCGGCACGTCGTGGCAATGCGGCAGGATTTCCTGGGCCAGCACGTTCAGTGACACCGGGCCGATATGGCCGCCCGCTTCGGAGCCCTCGATCACCAGCGCATCCGCCCCGCTGCGGATCAGGCGGCGGGCCAATACCAGAGCGGGGGCGAAGCAAATCAGCTTCGCCCCGCCGTCCTTCACTGCCCGCACCGCGGCGCCCGGCGGGATGCCACCGGCGAGCACAATATGGCCGATCTTCGCTGCCAGGCACACACGCACGAGATCGTTGAGCTGCGGGTGCATGGTGATGAGGTTCACCCCGAATGGCCGGTCCGTCAGCGCCAGGGTCCCGGCGATCTCGGCAGCCAGTTGGTCCGGGTTCATCGAGCCGCAGGCAATCACCCCGAAGCCGCCGGCATTGGAGATCGCGGCAACCAGATGGCGTTCGCTGACCCAGCTCATGGCGCCGCCCATCAGCGCATAGCGGCAGCCGAGGAACGTGGTGCCGCGTAGCCACAGCCGATCCAAGGTCGCCTGGGCGGCGAAGCGCGCGGCGCCCGGCGGGGTGATGTCAGGCGGCATCGAGGCCATAAGCGGTATGCAGCGCCCGCACCGCCAGCTCCGTGTATTCGGCAGCGATCAGCACCGAGACCTTGATCTCGCTGGTGGATATGACCTGAATGTTGATCGCCTTGTCCGCCAATGCGCGGAACATGGTGTTGGCGACGCCGGCATGGCTGCGCATACCCACGCCTACCACGCTGATTTTGGCAACATTCGGGTCTTCCAGCAGTTCGGCGTAGTTGATCGCGGACTTGATGTGCTGCAGCGCCTGCCGCGCGCGCGGCAGGTCTGCCTTGCCGACGGTGAAGGTCATGTCGGTGCTGCCGTCCGCCGACACGTTTTGCACGATCATGTCCACATTCACGTTTTGGTCCGCCAGCACGCCAAAAATGGTGGCGGCGATGCCGGGCCGGTCCGGCACGTGGCGCACGGTGATCTTCGATTCATCCCGCGAATAAGCGATGCCAGCGACGTTCTCTTTTTCCACGATCTCATCCTCATCCACCACCAGGGTGCCTTCGTCGTCGTTCGGCTCCGCGTCCTTGAAGCTCGAAAGGACCCGTACCCGCACCCGTTCGTTCATGGCCAGTTCGACGCTGCGGGTCTGCAGCACTTTGGCGCCGACCGAGGCCAGCTCCAGCATCTCCTCATAGGCAATTTTGGCCAATTTGCGGGCCTGGGGGACGATGCGGGGATCGGTGGTATAGACGCCGTCGACATCCGTATAGATGTCACAGCGCTCCGCCTTCAGCGCCGCCGCAAGCGCGACCGCGGATGTGTCCGACCCGCCGCGGCCCAGCGTCGTGATGCGGCGGTTGGGTGCCATGCCCTGGAAGCCGGCCACCACCGGCACGTGGCCCTTGTCCATGCGATGGATCAGCTCGTCGCCATCGATTTGCAGGATGCGCGCCTTGCCATGGGCGTCGTCGGTGCGGATTGGAATCTGCCAGCCCTGCCAGGAGCGAGCCTCCACGCCGAGATCCATCAGCGCAATGGCGAGCAAGCCTGTGGTGACTTGTTCGCCGGTGGAGACGACGGTGTCGTATTCGCGGGCGTCGTGCAGGGGAGAGAGGGACTGGCACCAGGCGACGAGCTGGTTGGTTGCGCCGGCCATGGCGGAGACGACGACGGCGACCTGGTTGCCCGCGTCAACCGCGCGCTTGACCCGGGCGGCGACGTTGCGGATGCGGTCCAGATCGGCGACGGAGGTGCCGCCGAATTTCATGACAATACGCGCCATAGGGGGATGTTGCCGGCGTTTTGTGGTGGGCGAGACATACTGGCGTGAGGCTGAGGGAGCAACCTGGGGTGGTGATGTTCGGCACACCGAGCCTGGCCCGCGGTCAACCTGTTCTCATTTCGTGGCTGCCCCGCGATGCTGGCGGTCACCGGGGCCGACGTTGAATTTCGCGCATTTGCCGTTGCGCAACCACCGACCTGCTGCTGTTTCGTAGCTTTGGTCGTCGGGGCCCGCGTCATTGCGACAGCGTAGCCGGAGCCGGCGTCAGTGCGACAGCGTCGCCGGGCCCGCGTCATCCCGAGAAGCGAAGCCGCGAAGCAATCCCGCTCGGGCTCGGCTGTAGCATGCGACTCTTGACCGGAATTGCCCCGTCGCGTCGCTTCTCGCGGTGACAGATGGGTGGTGCCTCAGATTGCTCTGAATGCGGATACTAAACCACACCCTTACCGCGCAACTTCTCGAATTCTTCCGCGCTCAAATCGCAGAGTGCGCCCAGAACCTCGTGCGTATGCTCGCCCAGCAGCGGAGGGCGCCGCACCATCGCGGGAGAATCCGATAGCTTGATCGGGCAGCCCACCGTTTGGTAGCTGCCGCGCGTCGGGTACTCGACGTCCACGATCATCTCGCGCGCACGTAGATGCGGATCGGCCAGGACCTCGCCAGTGTCCTGGCAGGCGCCGCTGGGCACGCCCGCCTCGCCAAGAATCCGCATCACCTCGTGCTTCGAACGCTGCCGCGTCCAGGCGCCGACGATCCCGTTCAGTGCCTCGCGGTTTTCCCAGCGGCCGTCGGGCGTGGTGAAGCGCGGGTCTTCCGCCAGTTCGGGCTGGCCAATCGCGCCAACGAATGCGCGCCACATCTGCGGCTGCGCGAAAATATACACGTAGTCGTTCGGCCCTCCCGGGGCGCAGGGATAGGTGGTGCCCGGCACCGTGTGACCGAGCTGGTTGCCCTGGCGCGGCATCGGGTGGCCCATGCGCTGGTGATCGCGCAGACTGACGCGGATCAGGTTCACCACCGCATCCTGCATGGACACTTCGACGTGCTGGCCCAACCCTGTCGCATGGCGCTGCTGCAGCGCGGCCAGGATGCCGATCGCCATGTGCATTCCAGTGCCGGAATCGCCGATCGCGGGGTAGACGTATGTGGGCGGGTTCTCCGGGAAGCCGGTCACACTCATCGCGCCGCCCATCGCCTGCGCGATCGGTTCGAAGCTTTTGAAGCCGCTATAGGGGCCGTAGGTGCCGAAGCCCTTGATGGTGGCGTAGATCAGCCGCGGGTTCACCGAGCGAAGTGATTGATAGCCGAGGCCGAGCCGATCCAGTGCGCCGGGACCGAAATTCTCCAGCAGCACGTCCGATTGCGCGATCACCTGCCGGAACAGGTCCTTGCCCTCCTCGGTCTTCAAATTCAAGGTCAGGCTGCGCTTGTTGGCATTCAAAATCAAAAAGAATAGACTGTCGGTGTCCGGCTTATCGCGCATGTTGATGCGGGCGACGTCACCACCTTTCGGTTCTTCCAGCTTGATCACGTCGGCGCCGAGGAAACCAAGGATCTGTGCACAGGCTGGGCCAGCCTGGTTATGGGTCATGTCGATGACGCGGATGCCGGACAGGGCCTGGCTCATGGTCGTTGCTCCTCGAGCGGTTGGTCAACGTGATCGCGATTGGGGCGACGCGTCAACCTTCGGAACCCCTTCTGCCAAGCGGGCGCCATGCTCGAATCTTGCAGAATCCAGGCGCTATGGATAGATGGCCTTGCGGCGCGCAGCGCGCGACTCAGGAGGAAACAACACCATGTCCAGCAGCAGCAATCCGCTGTCTGCCTGGCAAGCCGGCGGCATGAGTGACGCCGAGCACCGGGCACAGCTCCGTCGTGCCGTCATCGCCAGCACCATCGGGACCACTATCGAGTGGTACGACTTCTTCATCTACGGGACCGTCACGGGTCTGGTGTTCGCCAAGGCGTTTTTCCCGAATTCCGACCCGTTGGTCGGCACCTTGAACGCGTTTGCCATCTATGCAGTCGGCTTCATTGCCCGACCGGTCGGCGCGGCGATATTCGGCCATTGGGGCGACCGGCTCGGCCGCAAGTCAGCGTTGATCGCCACGCTGATGCTGATGGGTGTCGCCACGTTCCTGGTCGGGCTGGTGCCGACCTATGCCAGCATCGGCATCTGGGGCGCCATCATCCTGACCGCGCTTCGCTTCATCCAGGGCATCGGCGTGGGCGGGGAGTGGGGCGGTTCCGTGCTGATGTCGATGGAGTGGGCGCGTAGCAACCAGCATCGCGGGTTTGTCGCGTCCTGGCCGCAGCTCGGCGTGCCCAGCGGCTTGTTCCTGTCCAACATCGCCGTGCTGGTCTTCAGCGCGATCGCCGGCCCCAACTTCGTTACCTGGGGCTGGCGCATTCCCTTCCTGCTCTCGATCGTGCTGGTCGGGATAGGACTGTGGATCCGCCTGGGGATTTTGGAGACACCAGTGTTCCGGAAACTGCTGGAGGAAGAGCGCATCGAGGAAGCCCCAATGACCGAAGTGTTCCGCAGGCAGCCGACGGAGGTGTTCCTCAGTGCTTTCGCCCGCATGGGAGAGCAAGCGCCGTTCTACATCTTCACCGCGTTCGTATTCTCCTATGGCGTCGGTACTCTGCACATCTCGCGCGACATGCTGCTGGTGGCGGTGCTGGTCGCGTCCTGCGTGTCGTTCATCAGCATCCCGCTGGCGGGCCACCTGTCGGACCGATTCGGCCGCAAGCGCGTCTATATCATCGGCGCGGTGATGACCGGCGTGTTTGGCTGGATCTACTTCGCCTTGCTGAACACGCTGGTGCCGTTCTGGGTGTTCATCGCGATCGTGGCATCGCTGATCCCGCATGATACGCTGTATGGGCCGCAGGCGGCGCTGATCGCCGAAAGCTTTACTGGACGGCTGCGCTATTCCGGTGCGTCCATCGGCTATCAGCTCGCGTCGATCATCGCCGGGGGACCAGCACCGCTGATCGCGACGGCGTTGCTGGCCACTTACCATAGCTGGACCGCGATCGCATGGTACATCACAGCCTGCGCTGTCATCAGCATCGTCGCTGTAGCAATGATGAAGGACTATACCAACCAGGACATCTCGCGCGAATACGACGCGCCGCTACAGCAGGAGTAGCGCCGCGGCCACGAGCGGTTGCATCTGCCCCGCTCAATCGCCGGCAAGCTTGTTGAGTGTCCGACACGACCGCCCGGCCATTGATTGCGTCAGCCGGCGCCGCCAGGCCATGACCGGCATGCCGCAGGAAAGGACACCCAGCCATTGCCGCAGCCAGCGCCGCGCCCGATCCGGTTTGCCGCCATCGGCCTCGACCACCGCCACATCTACGAAATGGTCGGCCGCTTGCTCGAGCGCGGCCACACCTGCGTCGGCTACTGGACCGATGGAGAACCGCAGCCGCTGGCCGGATTCATCCGACGTTATCCGGATATTCCGCGCGTCACCGACCGCCGCCGCCTGATCGAAGATCCGGCCGTGCATCTCATCCTCACCGCCGCCATCCCCGCCGACCGCGCCGGCATAGCGATCGAGGCCATGCGCGCCGGCAAAGATGTCGGCACAGACAAACCCGGGCTGCACTACCGAGGAGCAACTGCAAGCCTTGCGCCAAACTGCGACGCAGACGGGGCGCATCTGGTCCGTCAACTTTTCTGAACGCTTCGAAGTCGCGGCCGTGACCCGCGCGATCGAACTGGTTGCCGCCGGTGCGATCGGTCGGGTTGTGCAGACAGTCGGCCTCGGCCCGCATCGTCTGAACCGTGCGCTGCGCCCGGCATGGTTCTTTCAGCCGCAGTTGAATGGCGGCATCCTGGGCGACATTGGCTGCCACCAGATCGAGCAATTCCTCACCTTCACCGGTTCGACCGATGCAGAGGTTGGCGCCGCTGCCGTCGGTAATTTCGCCAATCCCGAAGACCCGGCGTTCGAAGATTTCGGTGAGATGCTGCTGCATAGCGACAGCGGCCGCGGTTACGTCCGGCTCGACTGGTACACGCCCGACGGACTGGCGACGTGGGGCGATGGCCGGCTGACCATCCTCGGCACCGAAGGATATATCGAGCTCCGCAAATACATCGACCTCGCCGGCCGCCCCGGCACCGATCATCTGTTTTTGGTTGATAACAAATCCACCCGCTATATCGACTGCCGCGATGCCGCCCTGCAGTACTATGCGAACCTCGTGAACGACGTGCTTGACCGCACGGAAACCGCGATGCCGCAACAACACTGCTTCAAGGTGATGGAATTGGCGTTGCATGCGCAGGCAATCGCGGCGCGGTTGGGCAACCTGGCCGGTGCGGAGACAGCGCGATGAGCAAACGATTTCGGGTCGCGGTGATCGGGGCAGGCATCGGCGCGGCGCATGTCGAGGGATATCTCGCCAACCCGGCTGGCTACGAGGTTGCGCTGGTGTGCGACCTGAACGAAGCACGTGCCACTGCGGTGGCGGCAACCGCACCCGGCGCCGAGGCGGCCACGTCCTATGACTCGGTACTGACACGGGACGATATCGATCTGGTCGACATCTGCCTGCCGCCTTACCTGCATTTGCCGGCAATCGAAGCGGCGCTGGCCGCCGGCAAGCACGTGCTGTGCGAGAAGCCGCTGGTAGGATCGCTGATGCAGGTAGAGCAAATGATGCGCGCCGCGGAGCGTGCCGGGCGTGCCGTGGTGCCGGTCTATCGGTACCGCTACGGCAACGGTCTTGCCCGATTGCATCGGCTGATCGAGGCGGGCGTAGCGGATGCGCCGCTGGTCGCCAGCCTGGAAACGCACTGGAACCGCCTGCCGGCCTATTACGATGTGCCATGGCGCGGGCGGAAGGCGACTGAACTGGGTGGCGCGATGCTCGGCCATGCCATCCACGCGCACGATCTGCTGACATTCACGCTGGGTCCGGTGCGCCGCGTGTTCGCCAAGGTGGCAACGCGCGTCAATGCGATTGCAACGGAAGACTGCGCGGCGATCTGTCTGGAAATGGATTCGGGCGCGTTGGTGACGTCGTCGGTGACGCTCGGCGCGGCGGAAGAGTCGACGAAGCTGCGGTTCTGCTTTGCCGATCTGACAGCGGAAAATCCCGGCGTCCCGCCGTATCGGCCGGGCGAAGGCGCCTGGCCCTTCGTCGCACGCGGAAACCGGACGCAGAAGGAGATCGATGCGGCGCCGGACGGGTTCGTGCCACGTCAGGAGAGCTTTGACGGGCTGATCGAGGCGCTACACCCGGCGCTCAGCGGCACCGGGCCGTGGCCGCTGACGCTGCGGGACGCATACCAATCGATGGAGCTGGCATCTGCGATCTACTATGGTTCCGCGACCAACACGGTCGTCGAGCTGCCGCTGCCGCCGGATCATCCGGTGCGGCAGGGCTGGGCGGCGTTTTTGCAATAGCGAGGTCGTGTCCGTCATGGCCGGGCCATGCCGACCGATCGTTCAGCGCCATCCCTTGAACGGCAGCCTCAGTTTCGCCGCGGCGAGCGGCGCGGCTGGCTTGGCCAGACCATCCGGAACTGCCGCTGAACGGATAAATGCAGCCGATGCGCCTGCCGCTTTCGCGCCATCCACACTCTGTGGCGGCAGGGTGGCTGCGGGCGCAAGCATGCCCAGCCGGGCGAAAGCGCGTCGCGTCGTGACCATCCAGCGCGTCTCCTGTCGTCGTTGCGGTTGCCTGTGCGGCCTCGCCATGCTTCGCACGATGCAACGGTCCGCCTATATCTGCATCTGCTGTAGGCAAATCCAGGAGGCGTGCCGTGAGGGTGGGCGTTCCGAAAGAAATCAAGACGCAGGAGTACCGGGTAGGCCTGACGCCGGCCAGCGTGCGCGAACTGGTGCTGCACGGACACCAGGTCCTGGTAGAGCATGGCGCGGCCGCCGGCATTGGCATTGGCGATGATGTGTATCGCGCCGCCGGCGCCGCCATCGCGGACAGCGGGGAGAAGGTCTTCGCGGACTCAGAGCTGGTCGTAAAGGTGAAGGAGCCGCAGCCGGTCGAAATCGCGCGGCTGCGAGAAAGCCAGGTGTTGTTCACCTACCTCCACCTCGCCGCCGACAAGGCGCAGACGGAGGGGCTGTTGCGTTCCGGCGCAACCTGCATCGCCTATGAGACAGTCACCGACTCTCGCGGCGCCCTGCCCCTGCTCGCGCCGATGAGCGAAGTCGCCGGGCGGATGGCCGTTCAGGTAGGCGCGCACTGCCTCGAAAAAGAGCAAGGCGGTGCCGGCGTATTGCTCGGCGGCGTGCCGGGCGTGGCACCGGGCAAGGTGGTGGTGCTGGGTGGCGGCGTCTCCGGCACCAATGCCGCGCGTATGGCGGTCGGCCTGGAGGCGTCGGTCACCATCATCGATAAATCCCTGCCGCGACTCTACGAGTTGGACCTGCAATTCGGTCCCCGCGCCACTACTCTGTTTGCTACCGTCGAAACGATCGAGCAAGCGGCGTTGTCCGCCGACCTGGTGATCGGCGCCGTATTGGTGCCTGGTGCCGCTGCGCCCAAGCTCGTGTCGAAGGCCATGGTGGCACAGATGCGGCCGGGCTCGGTGCTGGTCGATATCTCGATCGACCAGGGTGGCTGCTTCGAGACCAGCCGTCCGACCACGCATTCCGACCCGACATACGTGGAGCAAGGCGTGGTGCATTACTGCGTCACCAATATGCCGGGCGCGGTACCGCATACGTCCACCTTCGCGTTGAACAATGCGACGCTGCCCTTCGTGTTGGCGCTGGCGGACAAGGGATGGCGGACCGCGCTGTCGGACGACCCGCACCTGCGCCACGGGCTGAACGTGCATGCCGGCCAGGTCACGCATGCGGCCGTGGCGCGAGACCTGGGGCTGACGTTCGTTGCGGCGGAGGCGGCGATCGGGTTGTAGAGGCCCATGACGCGGGCAACAATCGATGCGGGCAACAATCGATGCGAGGAACAATTGATACGATATGCAATTGATGTGCGAAACAATCGATGCGACAAACAATCGATGTTCAGCGTGCACCTCGTCGGGCAGACCCGCGATCAGGACGAATGGCCGGACATCGCACGGCAATGGAAGTGATTGCCTGGGTTGTTAGGTGGCGACGCGTTGCCTGCGGCGCGCGTCGGGCCGCGGGCACTGTCATGCCAGGCATCGGCCGACCTGCAGCGCAAGTGACGACAGCTCGTTCAGAAGTGCCAGCCACGCAGCTAAATCTTTCAAAGTCGCCAACTTCCCGTTGATTTCGCGTATTACCGCATCCAGTTCCTGCTGCGCCGTCGCTACGCTCGCATCATTGCTCAGTGCCTTGCCGATTGCCGCTGCCGCGGCATCCGCGGTCTTCATTTTCGCATGGTGCAGCTCCCGGAAATCGCTCGCCGGATTGGCGGCGACCGCGGCGTCAAACGCAGCGTCGGCGGCGTCGGCCGCGTTGCTCAGACTGGCGATAACATCGGTGGCGGTTGGCATGACTCACATCCCCTCGGGCGATTGCTGCTTCGTCGCCAATCCTTGCAACCCCGCGACGATCGCGTTGACGCCGTCGAGGTCGAGCGGAATGCCGGCTTTCAGATTCTCGTGCTGCTTCGCCAGCGCCTTCAGGGCCTCGATGCTCTTGTCGTAGGCCACTCCGGGTGCAGTCGCGCTGTCCTGCGCTTCTACCGTGACGACGTTCAGGCACCCTCGCGCAAGATTGGGGTGCTTGCTGACCACTGCATCCACCCCATTGACCGGAGCGAGGTTCAAGGGCGAACCCAACGCCGCGATCACTGCACCGCAGGAGAAGGCGCCCCCGATGTACAACTCCTTCGCGGCGCTCACCATCAGACGTTGCACCAGTTCGTTGTTCATGACGATGAGATTGCGTCGGCTCGGGTCCGCCAATACCGGGATCACCGCCTGCAGCACCGCTGCGATAGCGTCGCTCGCCGCGCGCACCTGCTCCCCCTGTACTGCTCTCGCAACCAGGCCGGTTTGCCTGGACGCCTCCGGGCAGATGGCGGCGGGGAGCTGCCTGCGGCGCGAGACGGTCCTGATGAGGTTGCCGGCCGCATCGCACAAGCTGCTGGCTGCACTGCTGAAATTCCCGTTTGCGTCATACGCCGCGAGGGCTCCGAGCGCGGCATAGGCGCTCGCCAGCTTGTCCAGCATGCCTCCATAGGCAGACAGCGCCGCCTGGATCTGCGCTTCCTCGTTGAGCAAGTCCTGAGTCGCTGGATCGCGCAGATCATTGGCAAATCCTGCGTCGAATGCGACCGCCTTCTCGAGCGTGGCATAGGTTGCCGCGCTCAGGGTTGTGCTCTGGCGCATCTGTGTCGCTGCATCCTGCCCTGCCTTGGCGAGGCTGACAGCGCTGCCGACCGGCACAGGCGCGCTACAGGCGCCGACCAAGGATGCGGCGATGACGAGCGCCGCTGCGATAAGGCGTGGACGCATCCGACAGCTCCGCAGTGAAACGTACCATCGGGCTGTTAGCAGAATTGGAGAGAAATGTCAACTATAATAACACACCTTGGTAAAGTCCAGCACCCGCGGCCGCGGTCCGGCGCGCCGCACATCAGCGGCGACAGTAATGCGTCGCCGTGTTCTGATGCCGTTAGTGTGTCAGACGGTCGCCCAGGCTGCGGGTGAACTCATCGAACGGCATGAAGCTCGGGTCCTTGCGGCAGGAGGCTTCGGTCGCCGCCAGGATCTCGGCGTCCGACCGCGACAGGTCGAGAAACTCGCCGTGCGGCTGCGACACGTGGAACGGCGTGTCGAGGTAGGCCTCCACGGTGTTGCCCTCCGGGTCCTTGAAATACACTGACCAAGCATTGCCATGGCTGACCGGCCGCATGTCGGTCGCGCCCAGTGCCAGGGCGCGATGCTGCACTTCGCGCAGATCGGCAAGCGAATCCACCATGAAGGACATCTGTTGGATCGGGTTGAAGCCCGCTGTGTCCGGCCGGCCGGTCACCAGCACAACCTGGTGGTGGTTGTTGCGGTTGCCGCTAAGGAACGTCAGGTGCGCGCCGCCGCGGCCCTCGCCCTGGTCGGTGACAAGCAATCCCAGCACTTCGGTATAGAAGCGCTGCATGACATCGCGGTCCTTCACGTAGATGCCCATGTGGGCGAGCCGCGCGTGGATCGTCATGGCCGGTCCTCCATCTGCTCTGGTCGCGCTATTCAAAACCGGGCGCCCCGCGTTATGCAAGGGCACCCGGGGGTGCCGTGGCGGCGAAGCCACGGTCAGAACCGGATGCGCATCTGCGCGAACACGCTGCGCGGAATTTCGGTGCTCTCGCCATCCTCGAGGAATTCGAGATGGTAGCGGTGCAGCAGGTTGAACCCAGCGAGCGAGAGCTGCAGCCGTTTCGTGACATCCCAGCCGACCCGCGTGTCAAGCTCGACATATTTGGGCACCGCCGGGTGCGACAGCGCCCCGACATCGCGCAGATAGGCGTCCCAGGTGACGCCGTAGCCGAAATCGACGGCAGAGTGCAGGCTCGCCTGGTGGCCCGGATCGTCGGCCACGAAGGCCAGCCCGAGCACCTGTGTGCTGCCGGGCATGAACTGCAGGTTCTCGTGTTGCAGGTCGAAGCCGACGCTCAACTGCCACCATTTCGTCACTTGATAACTGCCCCACACTTCGACCCCAAGGACCGCACCAGCCATCAGATTGCCGAACCTGAAGGGGAACACATTGGGCGCGGCGGGCGGATCGACGCTGCGAAGCCGGTTGTAGACGTCGTAAAAGCCGGAGACCGAGAACGACAGGTCCGACGACACTAGCACGCGCGTGCCAAGCTCATAAGCGGTGAGCGTCTCCGGGTGGAACCCGGTCGAGCCGTTCAACACGTCGATCGGTCCGGCGTATTCGCGGATATTGGCGTCCACCGGCGTTGGCGCGCGCACGGCCCGCGACACCGCGGCCCACAGCAACGTGGAATCGAGTGGCTTGAAGGCGAGGCGGATGCTGGGCATGAGCTGCACCCCGGCATAGGGCTCGTCCTCCAGCTTCACGCCGAGGGTCACCTTCAGCCGCGGCGCCAGCGAGATGGTGTCCTGTCCGAACATATCACCGAGGTTGAGCGTCTGCGCGTTCGGTACCAGCAGCAATCCGCCGGACTGGTAGAAGCGGTAGCCAATGGAGCGGTCGCCGGCACCCCAGACGATGTCGTTCCAGCCGGCCAGCCTGAAATTGTGCTGCATCTCCACGTCGTAGGTATTCACCGTGAAGCCGCCGGAGTTCTGCAGCCAGCGTTGGGAATCGTCGTAATAGGCCAGCAATTGCAGGCTCGATCCATTGTCGAACCTGTGCCGCCAGCTCGCCGCCACATCCTGGCCGCGGATGAAGCCGTTGGGCTCCTCGGTGGCGGTGAACAAATCGGCCTGCACGCTGACGTGACCGTTCGGCGGGTCCCAGTCCAGGCGAAAGCCGCCGGTGGGCTTCCACCAAGCGTCGTTGGCATTGCCGCCGCCGATCTGGGGAAAATCGCTGAAACTCGAATATTCGGCGTGCACCCGATAGGTCAGGTCCGGCGCGAGCCGGCCGCCATACTGCACGCTGACGTCGCGCTCGATATTGCCGGCGCCGAGGGTCAGCACGCCGCCCTGCGTCTCGCTGGAATTGTAGGTGATGATGTTGATGACACCGTTCACCGCGTTGGCGCCCCATAGCGTGGCGCCGGGGCCGCTGATGACCTCGATGCGATCGATAGCCTCAGGCGGCACATTTATCATGTCCCAATAGACGCCGCCGAACATCGGCGAATACACGCTGCGGCCGTCGATCAGCACCAGCAACTTGTTGGACAGACTGGCATTGTCGCCAACATTGAAGCCTCGCGCGGAGATCGCGTAGCTGGTGGCATTGATCTGCGCCACTCCCAGGTTCGGCGCCAGCCGCAGAATGTCGGGAATGGTCGTGGCGCCGGAACGCATGATCTGGTCGTGCGTGATGACATAGACCGCGGCTGGTGCATCGCTCAGCGATTCGCTGCGCCTGGCGACAGACGTCACCTGGATCTGGCTCAATTGCTCGATCGAGTACTGCTGCAATTGCTCCAGGGTCTGAGACGCGCCCGGCGCCACATGCGACAGCAGCCAGAGCATTGCGAGCGGTACGATGCGTCCGCACCACAGTACACCGCGACCCAAGAAAGTCCGCCGGTGCGCGCCGTCGCTCGCGACGCCGGCGTTGGGTGGGCATGACCGCTTCGGACCGCGGCCTCTGTGCCGGCTATCGCGCACGTGGCGGTTAACGTGAGGCTCAGCGGTGTGGCGCGCGGATTATCGCGCCGCGGGCAACAAGGTGCCATTGCTCGAGCGAGAGACGACGCGCTGCACTATGCCCAATGGCAACATTCCGACCCCGGCGGTCAGTGCGAATGACGTTCATTCCCCGCGATCCTGTCTGCTTTTCCGCCGGCGGCCGTATGGCGCCCGCCGCGGCAATGAGTCTGACACTGTCTGCCAACGTCACCGGCATTGCGGATTATGCCCAGTATGGCCTATCTCGCCCTGTTCCAAGAACCTATCTCGCCGTGTTCCAAGAATGAGTACGATCCGCATCGCGACCTTGCCACCGGCCCAATCATAGGCGGGGTAGTGTTCGCCGTTAGCCGCTTCACGAAGAATTGTGCGAAAACCCAACGTCCGCGGTGACCTGTTTCAATTCTCGTCGGTCTCGACGGCATCGCGGAGACGCGTCAGGGCCGCGTCCCACCGCTCGGAAATCTGCTGCAGATAGTCGCGCATCTCGTTCAACCGTGCGGTCCGCACCTGCCAGATCCTCTCCCGCCCGGCACGGCCGCTGCGCACGAGGCCGGCATTCTCCAGCGTCCGTAAATGCTTGGTGACCGCCTGGCGCGAAACCTCCGTGCCTTCAGTCAGTCGGGCGATGGACAGCGGCCCGCCGCCGCACAAGCGCGCGACGAGCCGCAGCCGGGTCGGATCAGCCAGGGCAGCGAACAATGGGGCTGCGTCGATCGATTGCCGGAGGGCGCGAGGTCTCGCCATGCCAGGTCACGCATGCCTGATGGCCGCGGCGTGCATCGAATTCAGTCCACGTGCCGCATGGTCAGGTATTTCTCAATCAGCTTCGTCTGCATTTCCCAACCGCCGTCATTCGCCGCGAACGCCTTGGCGCGGCGTTCCAACGGTATCCGGTCGAAACCCGATTCCGTGATGCTCAGCAGCGTACCGTCCGTTGTCGGCTCCAGCACAAATTCGATCAGCGTGGTGGGTTCGCGTGAATAGTCCACACTCGGGTCGACGGCATACGGGTGCCAGCGAAACGCGATCAGCCGTGTCGGCTCGATGCGTTCGACAATGAATGCGAAGCGCATGCCCGCATGAGGCTCCTGCAGCTTCGCCACCTCCGGATCGACCGTGGTGGGCGCGATGCGGCCGGTGAGCTTTCCACCCACCACGAATGGACCATCGAACGCAACGCCGAACCACTGCCCGAAGCGCTCCGCGTCGCTGACCGCCTGCCACACGCGCTCCTGGGGCGCGCGCAGCAGAACACGCTTGTCAATGCGATCAGGGTCCATAGGCAACCTCCTGGTTGCCTCTCCCCTATCACGCCGCTGCCGGAAAATGCAACTGCCCGGTTGCATGACGGGTCCCGGGTTGAAAAGCCAACGCGCCAATGAAATCATCCGTCACCGGGTGGAAAACGGCAGGAGGCACGGCAATGCGGGTTGGCTTCATCGGCGTCGGCAACATGGGCGGGCCCATGTGCCGCAATATCATCCGTAACACCAACCACGAGGTCGTAGTCTTCGACCTCAACCCCGACGCGATGAAAGCCTGCACGGACCTCGGCGCCTCTGCCGGCGGCTCGGTCGCCGAGATCGCTGCCCGCTGCGATGTGGTCATCACATCGCTTCCCCTGCCGCGCGTGGTGGAGGAGGTGGCGCTCGGTCCCGCGGGCATTGCCGCGAATGCGCGTCCTGGTGCCACCTATATCGATCTCTCCACCAATTCGCCCACCACCGCGCGGCGGTGCGCGGAGGGCATGCTCGCCAAGGGTGTCGGCATGCTCGAAGCACCGGTGTCCGGCGGCACCGCGCGGGCCAAGGATGGCACGATCGTCATCATGGTGGGCGGCGACGCCGCCACCTTCGAGCAACAGCTTCCGCTGCTGAAATCGTTCAGCGGCGAGGTGGTGCATTGCGGCGACATTGGCATGGGCTCGGTCGCCAAGCTGATCAACAACATGCTGGCATTCTGCAACTCCGCCGCGGCGGCCGAGGCGCTGATGATCGGCAAGCGCGCCGGCATCGACCTGCACAAGCTGGACCGGGTGATCCGCAACGCCTCGGGCATGTCATTCGGCTACGCCAACATGGCGACCAAGGCGTTCAAGGGGGCCTTCGAGGCGACATTCGCGCTGGACCTCGCGCACAAGGATTTGCGGCTGGCGCTGGAAATGGCAGACGAGTTGGGGGTGCCCGGAATGATTGCCCCACAGGTGATGAACCTGATGCGCATGGCGCGCGGGATGGGGCTGGGCGGCGCCGATTCCTGCGCCGTGATCCGGGTTTATGAGACGGCCCTGGGGACAGAGGTGCGAGCCTGAGCACGGCCGATCGCCGCGCGGTTTCCCGCGCAAACCGGATCGGCCCATTCTCTAAATAGAAGTCTACTGAGCCGCCGGACCGTGATAAATATCACGCGAGCAGGCGGTTCGGCACTTTAGTAATGACGATGCGTGGTATTATGCTTGCGCTCCGGTAACTGAGGCTGGTCCAACTGCCCATATGACCACGAGCCAGCATATTCTTGTTGTCGAAGACGATCCGCTGGTCGCGGAGGTCATCGCCGCGGCGCTTGACGAGGATTACGTGACCAGCGTGGTGGAGACGTCCGCGGCGGCACTTGGCTCCCTCGCCAAAGGCGGGATCGACCTGATTCTGCTCGATTGCACGCTGCCGGATGGGATCGACCCCCAACTCGTTCCTGCTGCCGATCGGCTGCGCCTGCCGATTGTGTTCATGTCCGGCGATCCGCAGCGGATGGAGGGACTGACCTCGCAGCCACGGCCGTTCATCCTGAAGCCCTTCACGTTGTCGGAACTGGCGGCGGCCGTGGCGCGTGAAATCGGCGGCGCCGCACCCGCAGCTGCCTGAACAGACGCGCGCGGCGGCATTCGCCGCCACGAAAGTGCCGGCCGGCGCCGCGAAAGTGCGCAACTGCGCTTGCCACGACCAGGAACCACCGTGCAACGCCATGATTGCGACCGTGTTTCTGCCTGGCTTGCAGCTATCTGCTACCTGCCATGCACGCCACTCAGTCGTTCGCGTTACAGCCTGCCCGTGCGTCCGCAGCAAGGCTTGCCATCAGCGCCGGAAGCGGTGAAACCGGCTTAGCGCCGGACACGCTCGGTGACGGGTTGGCCCGCGGCGTCGTAGCGGCTCGGCCAGATCGTCGCCGCCGTGACTTCCAGCGCCGCCGCGATGATCGCCTCCATTGCGGGCCAAGGGCGTTTCAATGCCTTGCCCGCCGCGGTCGGATGGTAGCCGTTCGCAACCGACAGCCCGGCCAAGGTGTGGCCACGTTTCTTCAGCGCGGCCAGCACATCGGCAGGATGCCAATCGAGGGGCGGTTTCGGTTGAGTGCTCTCAGTATCGTTCATTGCTATGTTAAGGTTCTCTTTAGAGAATCGCTGCCGAATCGATTCGGATCGGCACAGCACAGCGTAAACGCCTGAAATGCGTCGCATCCAGGCCGAAAAGTGTCGGGACTATGGATGGAGCCAGAACCAATGTCACGTCCGCGGGAGAGTGAGCCCACAAATCCCGAAGCATTGAACACGGAAGGTGCGACCCGCGCGGCGTTTACCGCTCGTTTGCAGATGATCCTGCAACATTGGCCGAGTGCCGACCGGCTGGCCCGTGCCATGGGCGTGTCTCCTTCGGCGTTCCGCAAGTGGCTCCGCGGTGAAGCGGAGCCCAGTCGTGAACGCCTGGTGGCGCTTGCGGATGCGGCCAGGGTCGGCATCGCCTGGCTGGCCAAAGGCGAGGGGCCGGCACCGTCGCTCGCCGCCGAACTGGGCAGTGGACGATCGCGCAATGCTGGCACCGAGCGCGGTCCAGCAGGCGGGCAGTATCTGTTGCTGCCGAAACGGGCAGAGGCGGTGGCGGCCGGCACCGGTACCCCGGAGCCGCCGGAACCCGCTGCCGAGTTCATCGCCTTCCGCCACGATTGGATACGCACACGACTGGGCATCGATCCTGCGAACGCGATCATGGAGGTCGCGGCTGGTGAATCGATGCAACCCACCATCCGGGACGGCGACCTGCTGCTGGTCGATACCAGCGACCGCAATTGCAGCAGCTTCGGCGTTTACGTGTTGGAGATCGGCGGTGAGCGGCTGGTGAAGCGCGTGCAGCGCAAGCTGGACGGCAGCCTGGTGCTGATCAGTGACAATGAAACGTACCAGCCTGACCACGTGAGCGGCGCCATGCTGCGGAGCGTGACCGTGATCGGCCGCGTGGTCTGGGGCGGCGGCATGATTTGACGATCTCTCCGGCGGTCGCGGTGATAACATCCCTTGCTATGTCGATTGGCCGCCACGGGGGAAACCGCAAGAATGCGCCGGACCAGGCTTTTTCAATTCCTGTTGAGCTTCTTGCCGTGCGTTCTCTGGATCGTGGCTGCCGCGCCGGTTTCCGCCCAAAACGCCAGCCAAAACGTCGGAGAGAGCCGGCGCGTGGCGCTCGTCGTCGGCAATTTCGCCTATGTGCACGTGCCGCGCCTGTCGAACCCCGGCAACGACGCCACGCTGGTCGCCACCACCTTGCGCCAACTTGGCTTCACGCTCATTGGCGACGCGGCGCAGGAAAATCTCGACAAAATACATTTCGACCAGGCGGTGCAGGCATTCGGACGTGCCATCCAAGGGGCGGACGTCGCCCTGTTCTACTACGCCGGGCACGGCCTGCAGGTGGACGGCACGAACTGGCTGGTGCCGACGGATGCCAATCCAACCCGGCCCCAGGATCTCGACTTCCAGATGGTGAACGCCGACCTCGTGCTGCAACAGATGAATGGAGCAGGGACGCGGCTGAACATGGTGGTGCTCGATGCATGTCGGAACAACCCGTTCGGCATGCTGGGGACCCGTGCGGTTGCAGGTGGCCTTGCGCAGATGAAGGCACCCGAAGGCACCATCATCGCGTTCGCCACCCAGCCGGGCAATGTTGCAACTGATGGCAGCGGGGCCGATGGTCCTTACGCCATGGCGCTGACTGCATCGATGCGCCAGCCGGGGCTGGACATATTCCAAACGTTCAACCACGTCGGTCTGACCGTGCAGCACCAGACCAACGGCGTGCAGGTGCCGTGGGTGTCCAGTTCTCCGATCGACGGGGAATTCTATTTCACCGCAGGCGGCGGAGCGGCGGAGGAAATCGCCGAGGCGGTCGGCGATCCCGCGTCAGCCCTCGCCCCTGCCGCATCTTCGCCCACACCCAACGGCGCGGGCGCAACGACACGTGGCGACTCGCCAATCCACGCGCCCGTGAGCGCAGCCGCGGCACAGACGACTACTCAGCCGACTCAGCCGGACGCCGCCGCTGTCACCCGATTGCAGTCGTTGCAGGCCGAGGCCGCTCAAGGGAAGGCCGACGCGCAGATCGATCTCGGGCTCGCCTATGCCAAGGGGCTGGGCGTCGCCCGCGACGATACGATCGCGCGGCAATGGTTTGACCGCGCCGCCCAACAGGGCATGGCAAAGGCGCAGTATTACATGGGCGCCATGGTTGAACGCGGTCGCGGCGGGCCGCGCAGCTACGCTTCGGCCCTGCAATGGTACCAGCGCGCGGCTGATCAAGGCTACCCATCCGCCGAGGCGGCGATCGGCCGATTTTATGCCCGCGGCCTGGGGGTGCCGCGCGATCTGGTGCGACGAACCGACTGGGATCGTCGGGCCGCGATGCACGGCGCCCCGCTTGGTCAATGGGCGCTGGGGAATTTCTACCAATTCGGCAACGGTGTGCCCAAGGATATGGCGTTGGCAGTGCAGTGGTACGAGCGAGCCGCGAAGCAAGGCTTCGTTCCCGCCGAACTGCGCCTGGGCATCCTGTACGAGAATGGCATTGCTGTGCCACGCGATTACGCACAAGCGATCTATTGGTTCCGCAAGGCGGCGGATAGCGGCAATACGCACGCACTCAACAGTCTTGGCGTGTTCTATCGGCGGGGCCTGGGCGTGCCGCGGGACTACAAACAGGCGATGCAGTTCTTCCATCAGGCGGCTGACAAGGGCAGCCCGATGGCGGAGTTCAATATCGGTCTGCTGTACGCCAACGGGCATGGAGTGCGCATCGACAAGCAGCAGGCCCATCTGTGGTTCGAGAAGGCCGCCGCGGCAGGCAATCAGTCCGCGATCGATTTGCTGGCTCGGCAACAGGACCGTTGAACCGGCTGAGTCATCAGTGCCTGGCTGGGATGCCACGTTGCATCTTCCCCTGACAGGGCGACGGGTGCAGAGTTCGCGTCATGACGATCATCATGCACGACCTCGCCGGCGGCGATGCCGCACTGCGGTTCCGCCCGTATTGCTGGCGCACCCGCTTTGCGCTGGCTCATAAGGGACTGCCGGTGGAGACTCTTCCCTGGCGCTTTACCGAGAAGGCGGAGATCGCTTTCTCCGGCCAGGGGCGCGTGCCGGTGATCCGCGACGGCGACACCGTGGTCTCCGACAGTTGGGCGATCGCCGAATATCTCGAAGCGACGTATCCGACGCCGGCGTTATTCGGCAGCGCCACAGCGCAGGCACATGCACGGTTTATCAACGCGTGGGCGGATTCCGTACTGCTCGGCGGCATTGCGCGGCTGATCCTGCGCGACATTTACGACGTGATCGACGAAAAGGACCGCAGCTACTTCCGCGAAGCCCGCGAGGCTCGGTTCGGCATGACGCTGGAAGAAGCACAGGCCGGGCGTGAGGCGCGCGTCGAAACGTTTCGGGACTCCCTGCAGCCGTTGCGAATTGTGCTGCGCGCGCAGCCCTGGTTCGGCGGTGCCGCGCCCAGCTACGCCGACGCCATCATCGCCGGCACTCTGATGTGGCCGCATTGTTGCTCGCGCTTCGCAGTGCTGGCAGAGGACGATCCCATCGCCGCATGGTTCGAGCGCATGCGGGACCTGTACGGCGGGTTGGGGAGGAATGCGCTGCGGGCCTAGGACCGGGCGCAGTTGACCAGTCGAACCGGCGCGGGTTTCCTGTCGGGTCAGGCGCAATTTCGGTGTCGGGCAACGGGCGGGGTTCCGAGCGGACCAGGCGCTGGTTTCCTGTCATTGCGAGGCGCGGAGCGGCGAAGCAATCCGGTTCAAAGGAGCGAACGAGCGTCCCGGCGGCGCCGTGACCGAGATTGGTTCGTCGCTTCGCGCCTCGCAATGACACGTTGTTCCCGATCCCGCGCGCTACAGCCACTACTCGTACAGCAGATGCAGCACGACTTCGCGCCGGTGCGGGGCGGCGCGATGCTCGAACAAATAAATGCCTTGCCAGGTGCCCAGCACGGGCTCGCCGCGATCGATCGGAATTGAAAGCTGCGTCTGTGTCAGCGCCGCCTTGATGTGCGCAGGCATGTCGTCCGCCCCCTCGTCCTGGTGGCGGTATTGCGTGCCTTCCGGTACGATGCGGCGAAAGAAGGCAAGCAGGTCCGCGCGCACGTCCGGCGCGGCGTTCTCCTGCACCAGCAGCGAGGCCGAGGTATGGCGGCACCACAGTGTCAGCAGGCCGGTCGTGGCGCGCTGCAACGTGACCCAGTGGCGAACCGGGCCGGTGATCTCGACCAGTCCCTGGCCCTCGGTGGTCACGGTCAGACGATGCAAACTCTGGCGCATGGGTTAGAATTGTGCCGCTTCATCCCGTGTGCAAGACAGCCCACATGCCGGCTCGCTTCCACAAATTGACCGTCGCATCCCTTTATCGCGAGACCGAGGATGCTGTGTCGCTCGCCTTCGCCGTGCCGGATACCCTGCGGCCGGCGTATCGCTTCGTGCCCGGGCAGTACCTGACGCTCGCGGCGACGATCGATGGGGAGGCGGTCCGGCGCAGCTACTCGATTTGCTCCGGCCTCGACGATGGCGAGCTGCGTGTGGCGATCAAACGCGTGGCGGGCGGCGCGTTCTCCACCTGGGCGAACGACAACCTGCGTGTGGGCGATGCGCTCAATGTGATGACGCCGGATGGCCGCTTTGGCGTGCCGATCCAGCCGGACGCCGTTCGCACTCTGGTTGCGTTCGCCGCCGGCTCCGGCATCACTCCGGTGCTGTCGATTCTCAAGACCGTGCTGGCGCGCGAGCCGCGCAGCCGTTTCGTGTTGTTCTACGGCAACCGCTCCACCGACAGCATCATGTTCCGCGGCACACTGGAGGACCTGAAGGACCGCTATCTCTCCCGGCTGTCAGCGTTTCATGTGCTCTCGCGCGAGCAACAGGACGTGCCAGTGCTGAACGGGCATCTGGATGCAGAGAAGGTGGGCATGCTGATGCGCGCGATGCTGCCGATCGATGCGGTGGATCACGCCTTGGTTTGCGGCCCGCAGCCGATGATCGAGGGGTTGGAAAAGGCGCTCGCGGATCTCGGGCTGCCGCGCGAGCGCATCCATGTCGAACGGTTTACGCCCGGCGTCGGCGGGCGGGCGCGTCCGGTGGTGGTTCCTGTGGCGGCGGCACCGAAAGCCATGGCAACGGTGATCTGCGAAGGCGCACGCTTTGAGATTCCGGTGGCGGCCGGCGAGGCAATCATCGACGCGGCGTTGCGTGCCGGACGCAATCTGCCGTTCTCGTGCAAAGGCGGCATGTGCTGCACCTGCCGCGCCAGGCTGCTGGAGGGGCGAGTGGAGATGACGGTGAACTACTCGCTCGAACCATGGGAAACGGAGGCCGGCTACATCCTTACCTGCCAGGCCCAACCCCTCACGCAGCATGTGGTGGTAGACTACGACCAGGTGTAACGCCTGCTTCGCCTGCTTCGCCTGCTTCGCGGCAAGGCCTGTCGCGCTGTTATTCCGGTTGCGCAGCCTTATGCGCCAGCAAAGCCATCAACCTTCGATCGCGCCATTCCTGCCGCACGGCCTGCATGTTGGCCGGCAGCTCGGCGCGGCGGGCGGCGTGCACGCGGTCAATCAGCGCCTTGTCCCACAGCCGCGGGATCATCTGCCGCTGCAACGTCGCATAGAGCGGGCCGTAGCGCGTGCAATAGTCCGCCAGGCCTCCAGGTGCATTGAGATCGATCGTCTCCAGCGGTCCCATGAAGCTCCAGCGCAGGCCGAGTCCGTGTTTGACCAGCGCGTCGAGATCGGTGGGCGTGATCACATCGTCGGCAAGCAGACGGAACGCCTCGGCGAGCAATGCGCCTTGCAAGCGATTCAAGGCGAACCCGTCCATCTCATGCCGTACAGTCGCCGGCACCTGGCCCGCCCGCGTCATCAGCGCACGCGTGCGCTCCGTCACGGCATGCTCGGTCCACGGCGCGGGACATAGTTCCACCAAGGGAATCAGGTAGGGTGGGTTGACGGGATGCGCCACCAGGCAGCGGGCGCGCCCGGTCAGTCCCTCGGTGAAGGCACTGGCAGGAATGCCGCTGGTAGAGCTGGCCAGCACCGTATCGGCGTGCGCCAGCAGATCGAGCTCCAGAAAGATCTGCTGCTTGTCCGCCACGCGCTCAGGGCCGTTCTCCTGCACATGCTCGGCGCCGTGCACGGCATCGGCAAGGCTCCCCGCGGGGTGGATGCGCGCGCTGACGGTCGCGGGCTGTTCTGCCAGCAAGCCGTATTCGCGCAGCTCCGGCAAACGCTCGGCGATGAAGGCTTGTGCCCCGGTGACAGCCTGCGGCGCCGGATCCCACAGGGCCACGTCGAAGCCGGCACGTGCGAACACGATCGACCATGCGCGACCGACCAGGCCGGCGCCAACGACGGCAATCTTCGTCATCGTCATGTCTCCTGTGGTCAGGCGATGAAACCACCCGCACGGATCACGGGCAATTGGCATGGCGCTATGAGGCGCCCCCGGCCCCGGCTCGCCTTTTCCCCTGTCTCCCCGCAAGCTACACCACGAGTGTGGGGAAGCATGAGCCGATTGTCACAAATCGGACGCAGAGGTTCGCGAGAGAGGAGATCCCGATGGCGACATTGCAGGCCAAATCGATCAAGCGACGCGAGGATGTGCGGCTGCTGACCGGCAAAGGCAACTACGCGGCCGACGGCAAGCGGGACGGCATGCTGGCCGCCGTTCTCCTGCGTTCACCGCACGCGCACGCGAACTTCGGCAGCATCGACACCAGCGCTGCCCGCGGCATGCCAGGCGTGATCGGCGTCTATACCGCGGCCGACCTGACGGATGCGGGCCCGATCCCCGGCGGGATCGGCTTTCCTCGCCCCGATGGCGGTCCTTCCGCGAAGACGGACCGCACATTGCTCGCCTCCGGGCGTGTGCGCTTCGTCGGCGAACCGGTTGCACTTGTGGTTGCTGAAACCCGCGCGGCGGCCCTGGAAGCCGCCGAGGCCGTGCTGGTGGATTATGAAGAATTGGCGGTCGTCACCGATCCCATCGCCGCCACGCAGCCCAGCGCACCGGCGGTGTGGGACGAGTACCCCGACAATATCGGCTTCCTGTGGAAGCGTGGCGATGCCGAGGCGACCGATTCCGCGTTGCGCAATGCCGCGCATGTCACGCGGCTGCAATTCACCGTCTCGCGTGTCACCGCCAATTCGATGGAGCCGCGCGGCGTGTGGGCGGAGATCGGCGCGGATGGCAGGCTGGTGCTGCATCCCTCGATCCAGTCGCCCTATCCTCTGCGCAACGGCCTGGCACAGAACAACCTGAAGCTGGCGCCACAGGACATTCAAGTGCTGGTCGGTGACGTTGGCGGTTCGTTCGGCATGAAGTCCGGCGTGCAGCAGGAATATGCACTGGTCTGTTGGGCGACGCGCAAACTGGGCCGGCCGGTGCGCTGGATCTCCGATCGTACCGAAGGCCTGCTGACCGACGAGCAAGCCCGCGAGATGCAGATCGTCGCGGCGCTGGGACTCGACGCCGACGGCAAATTCACTGCGTTGAAGCTGCGCTGGAATGTCAATCTCGGTGCCTACGTGTCCGGCCGATCCGGCTGGCCAGTGGGCAATATCGGCGGCACCGCGGGGGTTTATGTCATTCCGGCAATGTATGCGGAATCCTGCGGCATCATGACCCATACCGTGCCCACGGCCGCCTATCGCGGGGCGGGTCGGCCGGAGGCGACCTATACGATCGAGCGCCTCATTGACGTCGCCGCGCGCGAGCTTGGCATCGATCCTTATGAATTGCGCCGGCGCAACCTGATCCCGCCGGAGGCGATGCCGTACAAGACGGCGCTGACCTTCACCTATGACTGCGGCGAATTCGAGGGCAACATGCAGTTGGCCGCCGAGCTTGCCGACCTGAAGGGTTTTCCCGCGCGGCGGGAGGCGGCGAAGGCGCGCGGCAAGCTGAGCGGCATCGGTCTGTGCAACTGCATCGAGGTAGCCGGCGGCCCGTTCTTGCGTCCGGCTAAGGACATATCGACGCTGCGGCTTGCCGAGGACGGCACATTGATTTTGAAGACCGGCTCGGTGTCCGTAGGGCAGGGGCTGGAGACGGCGTTCAGCCAGATCGTCGCCGACCGTTTCGGCGTGCCGCTGTCGCAGGTTCGCTACGAGCAAGGCAATACCGACGAGCTGCCGTACGGCAAGGGCAACGGCGGTTCGGGCGCGCTGTGCATCGGTGGCTCGGCCGTCGTGCTGGCGGTCGATGCGGTGATCGAGAAGGCGAAGCGCATCGCGGCGGAGCTATTGGAAGCGGCCGTCGTGGACGTCACGTTCGACGCCGGCCGGTTCAGCATTGCGGGAACCGATCGTTCGATCGATCTCGCGAGCGTGGCGAAGGCGGCGTACGATCCGGGGCATATCCCGCCCGGCGAGGAGGGCGGGTTGGTGGAGAGCGGCGAGTTCACTCCAACCGCGGTCACCTTCCCGAACGGCACCCATATCTGTGAAGTGGAGATCGACACGGATACGGGCGTCACCGAGGTCGTTCGCTACAGCGCGGTGGAGGAGCTTGGATACGTGCTGAACCCGCTGCTGGTGGCAGGGCAGATTCATGGCGGCGTGGCGCAGGGCGTCGGCCAGGCGATGGGAGAGCAAATCGTTTTCGATGCGCAATCGGGGCAGATGCTGACGGCGACGTTCATGGATTACCAGATGCCGCGTGCCTGGGACTTTCCGAACTTCCAGTTGGCAACGCGGGAGGTGCCGACCAAGGGCAATCCGCTCGGTGCCAAGGGCGTCGGTGAGGCTGGCACGGTCGGGGCAATGGCCGCCGCCATGAATGCGGTGAACGATGCGCTGGCACCGCTCGGGATCAGGCATTTCGACATGCCGGCGACGCCGGGCAGGGTGTGGCAGGCGATCAGCCAAGCGCGCAGAGCGGGTTGAGCAGCGGCGCTCAAGTGGCGTTCTCGTCGAGCCGACAGCCGATGGAGCCTGCCCCAGCGCGGGTGGGGCGCGACACTCTGGCATCGACCGGTGCAGGCTCCGGCATCGACCAGGGCAGGCTTCGTCCACGACGACATTGAGAAACGGTGTTGCGCTGCTTTGCCGGGATTTTGCTGACGCACCTTTGCTTTCCTGACCCGGGGTGATCAGGCGCGGCGAAATCGTCTCCCGTGGCATGGGACGGTCTCATCAGCGTAAAGATTACGGTTGACCACCCAAGATTTGATCGCGTCTTCGTGAATTAACGCTTGATACCTCACGAACTCGTGAGCTATCTAGCCCACGCCACTTTTGCTCTTCGGGTCAATCTCCCGTGCGGCGCAACCGGCCGGCGGGGCAGTGAAGGACACGCACTGTGCAGCAGAAAACGTCGGCCTTCCGCATCTCGCTGGATGCCTTGCAGCACCGCCGCCGGTGCGAGCGGTTGCCGGCTTTGGAGGCCGGTGAAGCCGATCGTCTCATCGCGAATTTCCTTGCCAGCAATAGCATCACCGTCTGCCCGGCGCGCTATGTGCTTCCAGTGGAGCAACGCCCGCAATACGGCCGCAGCGCTTACTGAGCGGCAGCGCAACCGACTTGCGCAATCATCGCGGCCGGGCGCTTGCGTCCAGCCATCGGCGAGTAGGCCCAATTTGCTACCGCGCGCTGAATGCGTTGAACGTGATCAGCGTATAGGTGTCCTTCACTCCCTTCAGTGTCTGGATCTTCTCCGTGACGAACAATCCAATATCCTGCTCCGGGTCCAGGTAAAATTTGCCTAATAGGTCATATTGACCGGACGTCGAGAACAGTTCGGACATTTCTTCGATGGTGTCGGCCGCCTCGCGCGCGACCTTGTAGGCCTGCCCCATCTCGCACTTGATTTGCACAAAGATCGCCCGCATGCGCCGCCTCCTGTCCCGCTGCGCCGAAGGCTAGCACGGATCGGCGCATCAGGCGCGTGGCGACGCCTCGGACAGCTCCGCCAGCACGGCAAGCCGATAGCTGGCTTCGCCCAGGCGTCGCAGCATGTCAGGCAACGGCGGCGTCGGCGGCAAGGGACCGTCGTTCATGAACTCGGCCCAGTCAGTCCATTCCTGCCGGTCCAGCAGCAACACCTTCCGGCGGTCCTCTTCGGTAATCCGCGCGGCATCCCCTAGCTCCTGATAAATGCGGAGCTGGCTGCGTGCCAGATTGTCCATCGTCTCCCAGCTCAGGTTCCGTAGCATGCAGGCCTCCGTTGAGCGTCGTCTTGCGGCGCGCCAGTGTCTCGCGGAACCGGCGGCTGAATTGCGCATCGGCGATGGCCAGTTTGTGGCGAAGCAACACCGATCCGTGACAGCCGTATCACGACCGCGAAAGACACTCGGCGACATTTGCCGGCACGCCGCTTACAATGTCGTTGCAGATGCAATGCACCCCTCGTGCCAAGTGGTGCCGCCGCGCCGACGGCCTGCCGCCGGTAGGTGACGACTCTGTCGCGCCTGCCTATTGTGCATGCAAACGCCCTGGCAGGAGGCATGAATGGAGTTGGCACAGGGGCGCAAGGCGCGGGTCACGCCTCGGTTGGGGGGACGCATCCTGGCGGACGCGCTGGTCGCGCAGGGCATCGATCACGTGTTCGAAGTGCCGGGCGAGAGCTTTCTCGACACGCTCGACGGGTTGTACGACGTGCGCCAAAAGCTGAAGCTGGTGACTTGCCGCTTCGAAGCCGGCGCAGTGAACATGGCGGAGGCTTATGGCAAACTTACCGGGCGCCCGGCTGCCGCGTTCGTGACCCGCGGCCCGGGTGCCTGCCACGGGTCGATCGGCGTACACATCGCCATGCAGGATTCCACGCCCCTGCTGTTGTTCGTGGGCCAGATCCCGCATGAGGACGCCGGCCGCGACGCCTTCCAGGAAATCGACTATCGCCGGATGTTTTCTTCGGTGGCCAAATGGGTGACGCAGATCGACCATGCGAAGCGCATCCCGGAGATTGTGGCGCACGCCGTGGACGTAGCGACGTCGGGCCGTCCCGGGCCGGTGGTCATCGCGCTGTCGGAGGAGATGCAGCGCGATCTGGCGGAAGTACCCGACCTGCCGCGATCCTCTGTCACGCCCGCCTGTCCCGATCCCGCGGCGCTGTTGCAATTGCGCGCGATGCTATCGCGCGCGCGCCGACCGATCGCCGTGCTGGGCGGATCCTGCTGGACAGAAGCCGGCCGCGCCTCCATCCGGGATTTTCTGCTCGGCAACGAATTGCCAGTGGCGGTCGGTTTCCGCCGCCAGGCGCTGTACGACGGCACGGCAGAGAATTTTGCCGGCGACCTGGGCGTCGGATCGGATCCCGGGCTGATCGGCAAGGTGAAGGAAGCCGACCTGATCGTCGCGATCGGTAGCCGGTTGGGCGATACGGTGACACAGGGATACACATTGCTCGACATGGCCGGCAATGTGCCGATCGTGCAGGTGCATCCCGAAGGCGCCGAAATCGGCCGCGTCTTCCGCCCTGTCCTGGGCATCGTCGCCGATTTGAATCGTTTCGCGGAGGCGGTGGCGGCAATGGAGCCCGTGCAGCCGAGCTGGGGGGCGTGGACGCACGAGTTGCGCTCCTTGCGCGAGGCCCAGCGCGCGGTGCCGAACTATGAAGGCACATTGAATCTCGGCACGGTCATGCATGAGTTCGCCGCACAACTGGCGGACGATGCGATCGTCACCACCGATGCCGGCAATTTCGCCGGCTGGGCCACGCGCTTCATCAACTTCCGCGATGGCCAGCGTTATATCGGGCCGACCAACGGCGCGATGGGTTACAGCGTGCCAGCGGCAGTGGGCGCGAAGATTGCATTCCCGCAGCGTATGGTCGTCAGCCTGGTGGGCGATGGCGGCTTCCTGATGACCGGGCAGGAGGTCGCAACTGCGTTCCACCACGGCGTCGCGCCGATCGTGATGGTGTTCAATAACCAGATGTACGGCACGATCCGAATGCACCAGGAACGTACCTATCCCTGGCGCGTCTCCGGCACGGCGCTCACCAATCCCGACTTCGCCAAATATATCGACGCATTTGGCGGCCATGGAGAAGTGGTGAACGAGACCGGCGAATTTGCCCCGGCGTTTCGTCGCGCAGTGGAGAGCGGTCGGCCAGCCTTGATAGAGCTGCGGATGAATCCAGACCAGATCACCACGCGCCAGACCATCGCGCAGTTGCGTGCCGGCAAGACTCCACCGAAGCCGGCGGCCAAGCCGAAGCGCGCGGCGGCACCGAACCGACCGAAGCCGGCGCGGGCGGGGGGAGGCACCGCCAAGCCGCGGGGCTGAGTGCCCGCCGGGTGGCGTATCGGCTCTCCGCCCGGTTTCGCACCGACGGCAAGGGCCGACCGTTGCCGGACGATGCGCGACCTCCGATCGAGGCAGCGGGTCGCTTGTACCGCGCTCGCGATTTCACCGCGGCAGCGGCGATATGTGACGCGATCCTTGCCGAGCTGCCGCACGATTTCGATGCGCTGCACTTGCGTGGCGTACTGCTCCTGGAAGAGCAGCGGCTGGATCAGGCGTTGGAGTCGCTGCGGCGGGCAGAGAGGGTCCGGGCGGGCGTCGCGCAATTGCAGTTCAACATCGGCAACACGCTGTTGGCGTTGAAGCGTCACGCGGAAGCGGCGGACGCATTCGGCCGTGCTCTGGTGTTGCAGCCCGACGACCCTGACACGCTGAACAATCTCGGCAACGCCCTGTCGCGTGATTCGCGCTACGAAGCGGCGGTGACGTGCCTGCGTCGGGCGTTGGCATTGCGGCCCGGGTCACCGCAACCGCTTTACAATCTTGGCCGCGCCTTGCTCGGGCTCGATCGGCTCGACGAAGCAGCCGACTGCTTCCTCGCCGCGCTTGCCATCGTGGGGCCGGATATCGAGCCAGCAAGGCTGATCGATCTCTACACCAGCCTCAGCGACGTCCGGGTGCGGCAATGCCGGTACGAGGAAGCGTTGGCGATCTGCCGTGGCGTGCCGGCCGGGATCGCCGATGCGCCCGGCATCCAATGGAATGAGAGCCTGGCGCTGTTGATTCTCGGCGAATACACTGAGGCCTGGCGCAAGTATGAATGCCGCTTCCAGGTGCCGGACCACGATCCGCCGCGAACTGGCGCTGCCGTGCTGGATCTGAATGCCGTAGCGGGGCGACACGTCCTGGTGTTCGCCGAGCAAGGACGCGGCGACGCGATCCAGTTCGCGCGCTATCTGCCGATGCTGGCGGCGCGCGGCGCGACGGTCTTGGTAGAGATGTATGCCGATCTGCTGCCGTTGTTCGCGGAAATCGAGGGTGTGGCGCGGGCAGTGACTTCGGACGACCCGCAGCCGCAGTACGACCTGCTGACGCCGCTACTGAGTCTGCCAACGGCATTCGGCACGACTTTGGAGAGCGTTCCAATGGCGGTGCCCTATGTGCGGGTGCCGACGGAACATGCGCGGCGTTGGGCCGGTCGTCTGGGGCCTCGGGTGCGGCCACGGGTGGGCATCGCCTGGCACGGCTCGGCGCGAAGCGCCCTGCATTCCGCCCTGCCGCTGCGGGCGGCGGCGCCACTGCTTGCCGTGCCCGGCGTCGATTTCCATTGTCTGCAAAAGGAGATTTCACCAGACGATCGTGCCTGGCTCGCAGCGCATGGTGCCGTCGCGTGCCACGATGCGGCGCTCGAGGATTTCGCCGACACGGCAGCTTTGATCGCGCAACTCGATCTGGTGATCAGCATCGACACGGCTGTGGCGCATCTCGCCGGCGCGTTGGCCAGTCCGGTCTGGATCATGCTGCCGTTCAGTCCCGATTGGCGCTGGCTGCGCGATCGCGAGGACAGCCCCTGGTACCCGACCGCGCGTCTGTTCCGTCAACGCCACCGCAGCGATTGGAATGACGTGGTGCGCCGTGTCACGGACGCGCTGTCGCACACCTACCCTTGCGCGGGATGAAGCGACACAGCAGTCGCGATAGGGTGGCGTGCGAACGGTGCGGACAACCGTCGGAACCAGATTGCTGCGTCGCTTCGCTTCTCGCAATGACATCGAAACGGGCGAATGGCCCGTCCTGATCGACACCGGATACTATCGTCCGACGGCATAGCCCTGCATACCGCGTGGGTTAGCGCCAGCAAACATCTGTCCGTCCGCTTCCCACCGCGCGCCAGATATTCGTCCCTCGCTCCAATCTTCGCCCTTCTGTGCCTTATGGCCACGCGCCTGCAACGCTGCCAGGACGGCGTCGTCATAGCGGCCTTCGATCACCACCTTGCCGGGCCGCGCGACGCGCGGCCAGAAGCTGGAAGGCCAATGCTCGGTATGGAAGCTGGGTGCGTCGATCGCTTCCTGGATGCCCAGGTTGTGATGCACCATGCGCAGGAAGAAGATCAGCGACCACTGGTCTTGTTGTTCGCCGCCCGGCGTGCCGAATGCCATCCACGGCTTGCCGTCGCGTAGCGCGAAACTGGGCGAAAGCGTGGTGCGAGGCCGCATGCCCGGTTCCAGGCTGGTTGGCAGTCCGGGCCGCAGCCAGAACATCTGCCCGCGGGTGCCAAGGCAGAAGCCAAGCTCTGGAATCACCGGCGAGGACTGCAGCCAACCCCCGGACGGCGTCGCGCTGACCATGTTGCCGTGGCGGTCGATGACATCGAGATGGCAGGTGTCCGCACCGATCACGCCGCGTCCCGCCACCGTCGGTTCGCCAACGCCGCCACTGGTGCCGGTCAGCAGTTGCGCACGTTGGGCGGCGTGGTGATCTACGACTGGCACGTAGCCGGGAATCTCGCCCGGCCGCAGGTCCAACGACGCGTCGCGTCCCAGCAGGCGGCGGCGCTGCGCATTGTATTCCTCAGACAGCAACGTTTCGAGCGGCACGCGGGCGAAATGCGGGTCACCGTAATAGGCCTCGCGATCAGCGAAAGCGAGCTTGGCAGATTCCACCACGGTGTGAATGAAATCGGCACCGTACGGGTCCATGCCTTCCAGGTCGAAGCCACGCAGCAACGCGAGTTGTTGCAGAAACACCGGCCCCTGGCTCCAAGGTCCGCATTTCAGCACGGTATGGCTGCGATAGGCGTAGCTCAGCGGCGCTTCCACGGTCGCCGACCAGCGCGCCAGATCGTCGCCGCGCAGCAGGCCGCGGTGATGGCGGCCGGTGACGTCCAGCACGTCGGTGTTGCGGCAGAAACGATCCACCGCCTCCGCGACGAAGCCCTGGTACCAGGCACGCCGCGTCGCATCGATGCGCGCCTCGCGCGTGCCGCCGATCGCCTCGCCGCATAGCCGTTCGTAAGTGTCAGCCAGCGCGGGACGTGCAAACAATGAGCCAGGACATGGGACGTTCCCGCCGGGCAGGAACACCGCCGCGGAGCCTGGCCAGGCCTGAGTGAACAACGGCCGCACCCCTTCGATCGTCGCGCTGATGCGTGGCACGACGTGGACGCCGTTGCGTGCGTAGCCGATCGCGAAGGCCAGGATGTCCGGTAGCTCCCATGTTCCCCAGTTGCGCAGCAGCAGGCACCAGGCATCGAATGCACCTGGCACCACCGCGGGCAACAGGCCGGTCGCGGGGATCAGGTCGAGGCCCAGATCGCGGAACTGCGCCAGCGTGGCCGCTTGCGGCGACACGCCCTGGCCGCAGATCACGTGCTGCGATCCGCTGCGTGCATCGTGCAGGATGATCGGTGCGTCGCCACCGGGGCCGTTCAGATGCGGCTCCGCCACCTGCAAGGTGAACGCGGTGGCGCAGGCCGCGTCGACGGCATTGCCGCCGCGCTCCAGCACGGCCATGCCGACCTGGCTTGCCAGCCAATGCGTGCTGGCAACGACGCCGAACGTGCCGGCGATCTCGGGGCGTGTGGTGAACATGGCAGTTGGTGTTCCTGTCGGTCTGTGTCGTTGCTATGGATGTTGCGGAATAATGCGCGGCAATGCTGCGTGAGGCAAAGATGCTGGTTCTGGTGGTCGGGCCGAGTGGTGCGGGCAAGGACACGCTTCTGAATGCGGCGCGGCACGCGCTGGCGGACGATGCGCGATTCCGTTTCGTGCGCCGCGTCATCACCCGCCCCGCCGACGCGGGCGGTGAGGACCATGAAGCCGTTACCGAAGCGGAATTCGCCCGCCGAAGGTTCGCGTTGCAGTGGCAGGCGCATGAACTTAGCTACGGTATTCCATGTGACATCGCCGGCGAGATTGCAAATGGTGCAATGGTGGTGGCGAACGTCTCGCGGGCAGTGATCGCCGGGGCTGCCGCGCGATTCCCCGTTCATGTGATCGAGGTGACCGCCCCGCCAGACGTGCTTGCCGCGCGGCTCGCGGCGCGCGGGCGGGAGACCAGAGCCGACATCGCGGCGCGTCTCGCCCGGGCAATGCCGCTGCCGGCGAATATCGCCGTCGAAACGGTGTTGAACGACAGCACGCCGGAGATCGGCGCGGCCCGTTTCCTGGCTGCGCTCAACCGCGCAGCTTCAGGCGTTCAGCGATGACGAATGCCGCGCCCGGCGATGGTTGCACGAACAGGCAGATGTCGCTGACCTGGCGAGGCATGGTCACGACGGAAGCAAAATATCGTTCCGCGTCTGGCTGGTACAGCGCCTTTTCCGTCGCATTCAGCCGCCGGGTGAGAGTCATGTGGAAGAACCACGTCTCGAATACATAGGGATAGCCCCAGCGAACCAGCATCGCGTCCTGTTGCGCCGTTAGACCGGCGCGGCGGCGGCGTGCGAAGTCCGCTTCCGAGGTCGGCGCTCGGAACGGATCAAGCTGCGCCACGCAGGCATCCGCCAGCGCCTGCAGCGGCGCGCAGTGCGCGGTCTCGCGCAACGCAAGGAAGCCGAACACGTCGCGGACTGCCAGTGTCGGCAAGGCGAATGGAGCAGTACGGTCGGCGAGTGCGGTCGCCGCCTCCAGGACATCGAGCCACTGGCGATCGGCCGCCAATCGCATCGGCGGCTTGAGTGTCGCATGAAAGCCGTAGAGCCGCGGCTCCGCGGTTGCTTCGGCGATGCCCGGCAGATCGGGTTGCGGGGCGGGTGCGTCGCTCTCGGGATCGCGCCCGAGCCATGCCGCGGCCTTGGCATACAGCGGATCATCGGATCGCGGCGCGTAATACACGGCCACGCGCGCGTCCGACCCCATCATGCGACGCGTTCGCCCCTGCGCCATACCTGACGCACCACCGGTAGCCCCTCGTGCAGTCGCACCCGCACCAGGTCTGCCCGTTGCCCGCCTTCGATGCGGCCTCGATCCGAAAGCCCTGCCAGTCGTGCCGGGTGTTCTGTCACCATGGCGATGGCCCGTGGCAGTCCGATCTGATTGGCGCATTGAAACGCCGCTTCCACCAGACTGTTTGGCACATAGTCGGATGCGAATGCATCCACCGCGTCGCTGTCCAGAAGATCGGCGGCGGCGACATTGCCGGAGTGCGAGCCGCCGCGGACAATGTTCGGCGCGCCGGCAATCACGTCCATGCTGGCGGCCTTCGCCGCGCGCGCCGCCGCCATGGTGACGGGGAATTCGCTGATACGAATACCGTCAGCGGCGTTCTCGGCAATTTCCGCTTCGGTGCGATCATCGTGGCTGGCAAGCGCGATGTTGCGGCCATGAACACGTTGCAGCAAGGCCTGGCGATTAGGCAGCCGCAGCCGCACCCGCTGCTCCTGCAATTCGCCGATGCGCCGGTCGATGGTGGCCTCGTCAAGGCCGCCGCGCCGGCGCAGCGCGCGATAGAAATCGAGGTTGGCGTATTGTCCCACGCCCGGGCTGTGGTCCATCAGGCTGACCATGCGTGCCAGAGGATGGTCCGCCACAGTATCGAACAATTCCAGCATATCGGCGGCGGGGACTTCGCAGCGGAGATGCAGAAAATGCTCGGACTTCAGCAACGCTGCGTCAGTGAGTGCGTCGAGATCGATGACACCGTCGCGGAACGTGCGGATCCGCTCGGCGTCAAAGCCGAGATCGCCAAGGCACAGCGCGTCGAACACGGTGGTGACGCCGGCGGCCGCACATTGCGCATCATGCGCAACCATGGCGGACCGCGACGGCCAGCGCGCAAGCGAGCGCGGCTGTACCTGCCGTTCCAGATTGTCGGTGTGGACATCGACGATGCCGGGGAGGAGGTAGTCGCCTTCCAGATCAAGCGCGGCGGGCGATCCCGTCCGCCCGGTTTGCACGTCGGCAACGTCGCTGTCCCGCACCAACACCGTGCCGCGCAATGCCTCGTCGGGCAACACGAGCATCGCGTTGGTGATGATCAGCTCCATGGTCATGCGGCATCCTGCAATGGTTCGAGCGAGAACAATCGGTCGGCGATCGCGTCGCGTACATCGGCGTCATGGCAGATGGCGACAATCGCGGTGCCGCGCGCTTTCGCTTCGTGCACCATACCGACAACGACAGCCCTGTTCCCGGCATCCAATGACGCGGTGGGCTCATCGAGCAAAAGCATGGGATACCCGGCGATCAGGCCGCGTGCGAGATTCACGCGCTGTTGCTCGCCACCGGAAAAGGTCGCGGGCGGAATGGCATGAAGCCGGCGCGGGATATTGAGGCGCAACAGCATGTCGGTTGCGCGACGGCGCGCTTCTTCCACCGCTGTGCCGCGAGAGGTGAGTACTTCGGCGACGATGTCCAGCGCGGGCACACGAGGTACAACACGTAGGAATTGGCTGACATAGCCCAGAGTTTCGCGACGCACGGCAAGAACGATGCGCGGATCGGCGGCGACGATGTCGACCATCTCGCCGTGATGACGAATCAGGATGCGTCCGCCTTGCGTGCGGTAGTTGGCATATAGGCTACGCATCAGCGTCGACTTGCCTGCACCGGATGGGCCGGCGAGCACGACGCATTCGCCTGCATGCACGACGAGGTCCACGCCGGACAGCACCGGGATATGCACGCCGCCGCGGAGATGCAGCGTAAAGCCTTTCGACAGGTTTTCCGTGCGCAGCATTACCGCCGACATTCTGAAATTCCTGGTGCAGCGACGGTTTGTTCAGATTTGGCGCGCAGGATCGGTGCATGCGGATGATCTGCACACGATCGTATCGCCGCCCGATGAGTCCTGAAGCACGAAACCCCGCGTTGTTGCATGCAAGCGCGTGGTCGCGGCGTGCTCGGACGGCCGGGCATGGTGCCCGGCCGCCGTGGCATCGTCGTCACTGGAGAGTAAGCCATGCGCGTAAGCGTCACGGTCGAAATCCGGTGGGGAACGTGGCGGATCAAGATTTCCATCAAGATCCGCCGCTGACCCATCGGATGCCGGAGGGCGGCAGTACCCGTCCTCCGGCCATCCGCATAGCACCGCGGCACCTCATTCGCAAGTGTTTTCAAATACATACTCATGCGTGAAGCACCGAACTGACCAAAAGCTGCGTGTAAGGATGCTGCGGATCGTCCAGCACCTGATCGGTCAAACCCGTCTCCACCACGCGTCCGCGCTGCATCACGGCTATGCGATGCGCGAGCAAGCGCGCCACGGCGATATCGTGCGTCACAAGCACCGCCGCGATGCCCAGCCGCGCGACCAGCGTACGAATCAGATCGAGCAAACGTGCCTGGACGGACACATCCAGACCGCCGGTCGGTTCGTCCATGAATACCAGGCGCGGATGCGTCACCAGTGTGCGCGCGATCTGCAATCGTTGCAGCATGCCGCCGGAGAAGGTGCGCGGCAGGTCGTCGATGCGGTCGGCATCGATCTCCACCTGGCGCAGCCATTCCAAGGCTTGCTCGCGGATGTTGCCATAGTGGCGCGCGCCTTGCGCCATGAGCCGCTCGCCGACATTGCCGCCGACGGTGACGTTCATGCGAAGATTCTGTCGCGGGTCCTGGTGCACGAAGCCCCATTCGGAACGATGCAAAGTGCGCAGTGCCGGCGCAGGCATCGCATGCACGTCGTGCAGCCGGCCCGCGGGATCGCGATACCAGACGGCACCAGAGTCGGGCGCCAGCCGGCCCGACAGCACATGCAGCAGCGTAGTCTTGCCCGAACCCGATTCGCCCACCACTGCGACCATTTCACCGGGCCACAGATCGACATCGACACCGGCCAGCGCGGGAATGCTGCCGAACGACAGTGTCAAGCCGCGGGCCGAGAGCAAGGTATCGTCAGTCATTCGGCGGCGTCCTGCATGGCGGCGGTGCCAACATGTCCGGCGGCACGGCGTTCCGCGCAATGGTCGGTGTCGGAGCAAACGAACAGTCTTCCGCCGCGGTCGTCGGTGACTACCTCATCGAGGTAGACGTTGTCGGCACCGCACAGCCCGCAAGCGTGCGGCGCGCGGATGGTCCGGAACGGATGGTCGTCGAAATCGAGCGAGCGCACCTCGGTATAAGGCGGAACAGCGTAAATGCGCTTCTCTCGCCCGGCGCCGAAGAGCTGCAAGGCCGGCATCATGTGCAGCTTCGGATTGTCGAAGGCCGGGATCGGGCTCGGCGCCATCAGGTAGCGCTGATTCACCATCACCGGATAGTCATAGCTGATGGAAACCTGGCCGTAGCGCGCGATGTCTTCGTAAAGCTTCACATGCATCAGACCGTAGTCCGCCAGGCCATGCATGCGACGGGTCTCGGCGCGGCTGGACTCCAGCCGATACAGCGGCTCGGGTTGCGGCACCTGGTAGACGATGATCTGGTCGTCACGCAGCGGCGTCTCGGGAATGCGGTGGCGGGTCTGGATCAGCGTCGCCTCTGCGGTGTGCGTGGTCGTGCGAACGCCGGCGGTGCGGGCGAAGAAGCGGCGGATCGAGACGGCGTTGGTGGTGTCGTCCGCGCCCTGGTCGATCACCTTCAGCACATCGTCCGGTCCCAGCACCGAGGCGGTGACCTGGATGCCGCCCGTGCCCCAACCATAGGGCAACGGCATCTCGCGCGAACCGAACGGCACCTGATGGCCTGGGACTGCTACCGCCTTCAGCAGCGCGCGCCTGACCATGCGTTTGGTTTGTTCGTCGAGATAGGCGAAGTTGTAGCCGTTCATTCCGCCGCCTCCGCATGCTCGGTCAGCCGCGCCGCTTCACGCCGCATGCGGCGGACGTTTTCCAGTTCGCTTTGGAAATCGACGTAGTGCGGTAGCTTCAAATGCTCCACGAAGCCGGTCGCCTCGATGTTGTCCGAGTGGTACACCACGAACTCGACATTCTGTGCCGGTGCGGTGACGTCCTCGCCCAGCTCTTCGGCCCGCATGGCACGGTCGACCAAAGCCATCGACATCGCCTTGCGCTCGCAATGCCCGAACACCAGGCCGTAGCCACGGGTGAACTGCGCCGGCACCTGCTTCGAACCTTTGAACTGGTTCACCATTTGGCATTCGGTCAACACGATGTCGCTGATGTCGATGGCGAAGCCGAGTTCGGGCGGTTCAATTTCTACCGCGACCTCGCCCATGCGGATTTCGCCCGCGAACGGATGCGAGCCGCCGTAGCCGCGCTGCGTCGAATACCCCAGGGCCAGCAGAAAGCCCTCGTCGCCACGCGCCAGTGCCTGCAAGCGCACATCGCGCGATGCGGGAAACCGCAGCGGCTCGCGCGTCAAATCCCCCGGCTCGCCTTCACCGCCGCCGTCCCGCTCCAGTAATCCTTCATGCCCAAGAATGTCCGGCACGCGCGGCATCTCCGCTTCGTCATGTGACGCGCGTGGTGCCGGCGGTGGCGCGCCATCGCTGGCGAGGCTGAAATCCAGCAGCCGGTGGGTGTAATCATAGGTTGGACCAAGCAACTGCCCGCCCGGCAGGTCCTTGAACACCGCAGAGATGCGCCGCTCGATCAGCATTGCGGTCGTGTCGACCGGCACCGAATAGGCAAATCGCGGCAGTGTGGTGCGATAGGCGCGGAGCAGGAATGCGGCCTCGATCAGATCGCCTTGCGCCTGCTTCACGGCGAGAGCCGCGAGTTCGCGGTCGTACAACGAACCTTCGCCCATTGCCCGGTCAACCGCGCGGCCGAGCTGTTGCTCCACTTGTGCCAGCGACAGTTCCGGCACCGACGGATCGCCACGGCGAGCCTCCGCCAGCCAGGCATGCGCGGCGTCGATCGCTTGCTCACCGCCCTTCACCGTGACGTACATGGCTCAGACCTCCTGCACCGCCACGCCGCGCGGCAAGGCCGCGAGCGACGTGCCGGCACACAGCACGATATCAATGCCACGCGGGAACAATGCGTGATTGTCCTGCCAGGCACCGGCGAAATCGGTGGGCAATCCTGCCACCGCCAGCGTTGCCGGCACGCGCAGGCCGGGGCCTTGCAGCCGGAATTGCCGGCCACAGCCAAGCGCCTTCACTTGCAGCACCAAGGTCGCGGCCGATTCCGGTGACTCGTGCGATCCCGCCGGCATGGTGCTTAGGCCCGGGCACGCCAGCGCGACGGCAAAGCCGCACGCCGCAATGTCGGACACGATCGGCGCGCCGCAGTGGAAAGCGATCCATTCACGCGCCGCTGCCGTCGCCGAATCGAGCCACACTGGCGTGTCATAATCGAGCAACGTCAGCAGCACCGCCGCGGTCGCCGGCGCCAGCGGTTCGGGTGGCGACAGATCAGCGCCTGCCGCACGGATCTGCCCAGGTCGCGCCATCGCGTCCAGGACCGCGCGAAAGCACGCCTGAGCACCGGCGACCGGATCGGCGAAGCCGGGTTGTAACATCGACGTACTCATGCGCGCATGTTCCGCATGGCGAAGAACTGAACCTTGGTGGCAGCCGCCTTGGCGGCGACCTCCGCCCGTTGCGCCCGCTGCACATCGGCCAACGGCTCGATCACCTTCGCGCGCAATTCGAATGTCTGCGCGGGGTCCTGCAACATCGCATCCACCACCGCCGCCAGTTCCGCCCGCCGCGCGTCGCGCCCGGCGATATAGGCGTGGCCGATCTGCCCCGACTCAGTCCGCACGCTGCACCGCGTGACGGTCATCTCGCCCAGGTTGAACGGCCCGCCACCACCGCCGGTCCGCCCACGCACCATCACCAGTCCGGCTTCGGGACCGCGCAATCGCGCATAGCGCGGCATCACGGTATGGCGATCCAGCAGCGCGGCAAGCTCGCTTGCGTCTGCCCGTGCCAGTACCGCCATCCAGCGGCGGCGCGCGGCATGCGGTTCCTCGGGGCCGGCATCATCTCGCATAGAATTTTCCGCCGCGCGTCATTCGGATGTCTAGACAGGTAGCGGCCCGCCGGGTTATCGTCAACCACGAATTCGCACAAATGGGGTGGACCTTGCGTGACGAAACCATGACCTTGACGCGACGCACCGACGAACGGCCAACTCATCCGGTGTTGCGTCATGAAGGTGTCGCGTTATGGCGGCAGATCGCCAGCCATCTGCAACAGGATATCGGCGCAGGTACATATCCTCCGGGCGGCAAGCTGCCGACCGAGGCGGAGCTGTCGCAGCATTTCGCGGTGAACCGGCACACGGTGCGCCGCGCGTTGGAGGAGCTGTCGCGCAGCGGGCTGGTGCGCGTGGAGCAAGGCCGTGGCTCGTTCGTCGCCGAGGACGTCATCGAATATGCGGTCGAACCGCGCACCCGCTTCAGTGAATGGATCAAGCGGCACAACAAGGAACCCTCAGGCCGCGTGCTGCAACTGAAGGAAACGGTGGCCGATGCACATGTCGCAGCGGGCCTTGGCATCCGCGCCGGCAGCCGGGTGGTGTTGCTCGAGCGGCTCGGGCTTGCCGATGATCGGCCGGTGAGCCTGACCAGTCACCATTTCCCCAGCGCGCGGCTGCGCGGGATTCTGGAGGCGTTGCGCACCACGCCGCGCATCACCACCGCGCTGCACGGGGTTGGCGTGACCGACTACCTGCGCCAGACCACGCGCGTGACGGCGCGTCTGCCAAACGGCGAGGAGGCGGAGCTGCTGCGCATGCCGCGCAACCGGCCGGTGTTGCTGGCGGAGAACATCAACGTCGACCGGGCCGGTCAGGTGATCGAGTTCGCGATCGGCCGCTATCCCACGCCGCGCGTGCAGATCGTTTTCGAACCTTAGAGAGCAAGCTCCATGGATACGATGCGGATCGTCGGCGGCCGCGTGCTGCTGCCGGACGGAGAGCAAGTGACTGATGTGCTGATCGAGGATGGGCGCATCGCGGCGATAGGTGCCGATGCCGCGCGCGGGGCAACTTTTGATGCAAGCGGCTTGCTCGTGCTGCCCGGAATCGTCGACATCCACGGCGATTCCTTCGAGCGTCAATTGCAGCCGCGGCCAGGCGTGGACTTTCCAGCCGACATCGCGCTGATCGATACCGAGACGCAATTACTCGCCAACGCCATCACCACCGCATTTCATGGCGTCACACTGTCCTGGGAACCGGGCCTGCGTTGTGCCGATGCCTGGACGGCATTGCTCGCGGCGCTGCGGGCACGGACATGGACCTGCGACATGCGCGTGCATCTGCGCTGGGAGGCGTACAACGTCGAGGCGTTGGAACTGGCGTTGGCCGATATCGCTGCCGGCCATGTCCATCTGGTTGCCTTCAACGACCACACGCCCGCGATCGTCAAAAAGGTCACCGATCCCGTTGCCGGGGCGAAATACAGCGACCGCGCGGGCATGACGCTGGAAGATTTCCGGGCACTCACGGACCGCGTCGCCGCCCGCGCCGACACTGTGGCAGCAGCGCGAGATCGCATCGCCGCGGCGGCACGGCGCGCCGGCCTGCCCTTGGCGAGCCACGACGATGCCACCGTGGAGCAACGCACCGCCTTCCGCGAACTCGGCGCGCGCATTTGCGAGTTTCCGATGGCCGAACCGGTGGGCAAGGCGGCGCGGGCTGCTGGCGACTGGGTCGTGATGGGCAGTCCGAACGTGGTGCGCGGGCGCTCCCATCTTGGCTGGGCGTCGGCCGCCCGATTGGCCGAAGCCGGCATCTGCAACGTGCTGTCGTCGGATTACTACTACCCCGCGATGCTGCGCGCGGCGCTGATCCTGTCGAGACGGGGTGTGCTGAGCCTGGCGCAGGCGTGGAGCCTGGTTTCCGAAAACCCGGCGCAGGCCGCCGGGCTGTCCGATCGCGGGACCATTGCCGTCGGCAAACGTGCGGATATCGCGATTGTCGACGCCGACGTTCCACGCAACGTCGCCACCTTCGCGAGCGGCCGCCCGGCGTTCCTCACGGAATTGGCAGGCCAACGGCTTACCGGGGATTTAATGATCTATTAACGCGAAGCGAGACTGCCACGTAAGCAAGCTCGCATTATTGTAAATGAAGAACGCTTCCAGGGCGTATTAGTCTGCGGACGGATCGCCGAGTCGCGTCACGGCCATTGGGTTCCAGGTAACGCAGTTTCAGGGGTTGACCGAATGAAAATCCGGATGCGCTACGTGCTGCCCGCGCTCGTCATGCTGGCGGGCTGCGCCACGACAAACGATCACGCCTATACCGCGGATTCCGTCCAGGCACCTGCGGCGGCGCCACCCCAACGCGTGGACGCGGTTTCCGACGCGCTCGGCGCCAAAATGGATGGCATGCTGGCGAGTCAGCGTCCCGCCGATGCCGGCATAACGCGTTGAGGCAGAGCGGCGCGTTGCGCCGCCGCCCGGCCGAGGTTCCGTAGGCCGTTGACGATCGCGGTGCTATGCTTCCGGTAACAGTGCCGGGAGGAAGCCCATGATCGTCGCCGATGCCATCGTCGATACCCTCCGTCGCGAGGGCGTCACCACCTTCTTCTGCTTTCCCACCACATCGATGATCGAGGCCGCCGTCGCCGGCGGTCTGCGGCCGGTGATCTGCCGGCAGGAACGGGTGGGCGTGCATATGGCCGACGGCTTCGCCCGCGTCACCAACGGCAAGCCGGTCGGCGTGTTCGCAATGCAATATGGCCCGGGCGCGGAAAACGCCTTCGCCGGCGTCGCCTCGGCGTATTCCGATTCCACGCCGATTCTGCTGCTCCCCCTCGGCCACGCGCTGGATCAAGCGCAGGTGTTTCCGCTGTTCAATTCCGCCCGCAGCTACGCTTCGGTCACCAAATCGGTGGAAACCATCGTGCAGCCCGAGCAAACCGCGCACGTCATGCGGCGCGCCTTCAATGCGCTGCGCAACGGACGGCCCGGACCGGTGATGGTGGAATTGCCGCGCGACGTGGTGGGCCGCGACATTGCCGGCAACGCCGGCGAATATCGTGGCGTTCGCGCCACGCGCTCCGCTCCCGCGCCGCGTGATGTGGAAGACGCGGCGACAATGCTCGTCGAGGCAACCTGTCCCGTCATCCTGGCCGGGCAGGGGGTGCTGTATGCCGAAGCCACGGACGAGTTGGTGCGCCTCGCCGAATTGCTGCAGGCGCCGGTCATGACCACGGTGGACGGCAAGAGCGCATTTCCCGAAGATCACGACCTCGCGCTGGGCAGCGGTGGCAATGGCTTCACCGGTCCCGGTGCCGTGTTCCTGCACGACAAGGCCGACGTGATCCTCGCGCTGGGCGCCGGCCTGACACAGCATCCGCTGTCCACCCCAACGCTGCCGCACCGTGCGCGGCTGATCCACAACACCAACGATCCGCGCGACCTGAACAAGACCTATGAAACCGACGTCGCGTTGCTCGGCGACGCCAAGCTGACGCTGGGCCACCTCATTGCCGCGGTGCTGGATCGGTTGGACCGTCGTGCGGTGGATCGCGCACCGGCGGCAGACATCGCGCGTGCCCGCCAATCCTGGCTCGCACGCTGGCAGCCGAAGCTGGCCGCCAACACGACGCCAATCAACCCGTATCGCGTCATCGCGGAATTCCAGCAGGTGGTGGATACCACAGACGTGATCATGACGCACGATTCCGGCAGTCCGCGCGAGCAATTGCTGCCGTTCTACCAGGCGAAGCGGCCGCGCGGCTATCTGGGGTGGGGCAAGTCGCACCAGCTCGGTACCGGGCTCGGCCTGAACATCGGTGCCAAGATCGCCGCGCCCGACAAGTTTTGCGTCAATATCATGGGCGATGCGGCGTTCGGCATGACCGGCCTGGATTTCGAAACTGCGGTGCGGTGCGGCGTGCCGATCCTGACCATCGTGTTCAACAATTCCAGCATGGCGATCGAGACGCGCCATATGGGCCTGTCGCATGAGAAGTTCCGCGCGCGCGATCTGGGTGGCAGCTACGCGAACCTGGCAAAAGACCTGGGCGGCTGGAGCGAGCGCGTGGAGCATCCCGGCCAGATCGGCGAAGCGATCCTGCGTGCCCGGCGCCAGACCGAGGAAGGCCGGACCTGCTTGCTCGAATTCATCACCAACGAGGAGACCGCATTTTCTCAAGGCGCCGCCGCGCGGCCGTAGCGCCATCAGTGCGCAGTCAGCACGGAACCGCCGCGTGGCTCGTCATCCGGGCGCACGCCGCGATCCGTGACCCGTGCCGCTTCGGCCTTGGCGAGCGTCCGATGATTTCCGGCGCCTGTTGCGCCCGCAGCTGGTATACATTATGCGGCATGCCCAGGCCCAATGGGAGACACGGCCTTGCCGGACGATGCCGCCGCTCCGCGCCTGAAGGTTGCGCCACTCGAAGTGACGATCGGCCTCCGCCGCCAGGCTTGTGAGGCGATCAAGCGTGCCATCACGGAAATGGACATCTATGGCCATCCCGGCGAGATCCGGCTGGATGAACGCCAGCTATCGCAAGACCTCGGCGTTTCCCGCACGCCGATCCGCGAAGCGTTGTCGGTGCTGGAGCAAGAGGGGTTCGTGCGCACGGTGCCGCGGCGCGGGGTGGTGGTGGTGCGCAAGTCGAAGCGCGAAGTGGTCGAGATGATCACCGTCTGGGCGGCGCTTGAGAGCCTGGCGGCACGCTTGGCCGCGCCGCGTGTCACTGCGGCGGAAACGGCTGCGCTGCGCGCCCTGGTTGACGCGTTCCACGACGATCCGTCCGGCCACATCACCGAGTATTCCAATGCCAATATGGAGTTCCACAAGGCGATCATCCGTCTCGGCGGCGTCGCCCTGATGTCAAGCCTCACCGAAAACCTGTTCGTGCACATGCGGGCGGTACGCGCAGTGACCATGACCCAGGACAATCGCGCGCAGCGTTCCGTGGTCGATCATCGCAATATCATCGCGGCGCTGGCGGCGCATGATGCGGATCGGGCGGAACGGCTGGTGCGCGAACACACGCTGGGCCTCGCGGCCCATGTGGAGAAATTCGGCGGCTTTCTGGACGCGTACGGCCGCGACGATGAAGACGCTTTGCCGCGTGGCGTAGCACGCGGTGGCGCATTGCAAAGCGCGGGCGCCGACCACGGCCGGTCCTGAGGAATGAAACGGGAGACCACCATGTCCAAAGCACTCGACGGCGTCAAAATCCTCGATTTCACCCACGTTCAGTCCGGCCCGACATGCACACAGTTGTTGGCCTGGTTCGGCGCCGACGTGATCAAGGTCGAACGCCCCGGCATTGGCGACATCACGCGCGGGCAGTTGCAGGACATACCCAAGGTGGACAGCCTGTATTTCACCATGCTGAACCACAATAAGCGCTCCATCACCATCGATGGCCGCAACCCGCGAGGCAAGGAGGTGCTGGAGTCGCTGGTGCGGATCTGTGACGTAATGGTGGAGAATTTTGCTCCCGGCGCGCTGGATCGCATGGGCTTCACCTGGCAGCATATCCAGACGTTGAATCCACGCATGATCCTGGCTTCGATCAAGGGCTTCGGACCGGGGCCGTACGAGGACTGCAAGGTCTACGAAAACGTCGCGCAATGCGCCGGCGGCGCAGCTTCCACCACCGGCTTCGATGACGGCCCGCCATTGGTGACCGGTGCCCAGATCGGCGATTCCGGCACCGGGCTGCATCTGGCGCTGGGCATCGTCACCGCGCTGTATCAACGCACTGCGACAGGGCGCGGCCAGAAGGTGAGCGTGGCTATGCAGGACGGCGTGCTGAACCTGTGCCGCGTCAAATTGCGCGATCAGCAGCGCCTGGCGCATGGCCCGCTGACCGAATATCCGCAGTACCCGCATGGCAAGTTCGGCGAAGCGGTCCCGCGGTCCGGCAATGCCTCCGGCGGCGGCCAGCCGGGCTGGATCCTGAAATGCAAGGGCTGGGAGACCGACCCCAACGCCTATATCTACTTCATCACCCAGGCGCCGGTTTGGGAAGCGATCTGCGACGTGATCGGCAAGCCGGAATGGAAAACCCACCCGGATTACGCCAAGCCGGCCGCGCGGTTGCCGCGGCTGAAGGAGATCTTCGACACCATCGAGGCCTGGACCATGACCAAGTCCAAGTTCGAGGCCATGGATCTCCTGAATCAATACGACATTCCCTGCGGGCCGATCCTGTCGATGAAGGAACTGGCCGAGGAGCAATCGCTGCGCGCCACAGGCACGGTGGTGGAGGTGGAGCATCCGACCCGCGGCACCTACCTGACGGTGGGTAATCCGATCAAACTGTCGGACAGCATGTCAGAAGTGAGCCGCTCGCCGCTGCTCGGCGAGCATACCGACGAAATCCTGCGCGACGTGCTGCGGTTCGATCAGGCGAAGGTGGCGGAGATCAAGGCCTCCGGCGCCGTGGGCGGCGAGCAACGCGCGGCGGCTGAGTGACCTGCGGTTCCTCCTGCCTTGGCAACGAGGGGGAGGGTCTGTCAGCGAGGAGCCGTCGTTGCGAGGCGGGCAGGGTCGCGGCAATCGCGGTCGGAATACCGTCCGACAAGGCGGTTCCTACTTCGACCCGATTTCCTTCGTCGCTTCGCTTGCCGCAATGACGGTCTCCGCGTTGCTGGCGAAGTCAGTCGCCGCGCCCTTGCATTGGCAGTCGCGACGCTGCAGGCAACCACAGCCGCCTCGCCTCGTAACGGCAGAACCTGCGCGGTCGATCGGCGCTGCGTATCAGCCGGTCCCGCCCTGCCGCTGGGGGATTGTCAGGATCAACCGGTTCACTCCGCCGTCACGTTCATATCGAATCGCGCTGGCATATTGCCGCATCAGGTGAATCCCAAGCCCGCCAATCTTGGCATCTTCCAGGCGGCCTGGCGGTTCGGGTGACGGTACCGTCAACGGATCGAAGGCACCGCAGCGGTCCTCTACCGTGACCAGCAGCGTCTCGGGCCGTACCTCCACGCGCAACGCGACGAATTCCGCATCGTCGCGATCCAACGCGCCGTGCATCACAACGTTGGTCGCCGCTTCCTCCACGCAGAGCCGCAATGCGTACTCCACCGATGGCCGCAAGCGCAGGGCCTCCGCCGCGCCGTCCACCCACGGGCCCAGGCGTAGCAGCCCCGTCATGCTGCGCTCGATGCGCAGTGCAAAAGTACCGTCGGCCTCAGGCACTGACAGCGGCGATCGCGTCTTCGAGTTTGCGCCAGATCGGCACCACGTTGTCGGTGCCGCTGCTGATCAGGACCGATTCCACTGCGATCGGCGGCGCCAGCAACACCATCCGCCCGCCCTTCCGCCGTACTGTCCGCGCCCCGACGATCAGCAGCCGCAACCCAAGCGAGGCAACGAAGTCCACTTGCGACAGATCGACGATCAGCGCCCGCTGCGACCCGGCCAATGCATTGAACGGCAGCTCAATCTCCTGCGTGCCACCAATATCCAGCCGGCCCGTCAAATTCGCCTTGGTCACACCAGGCGCCACCTCTTCCGTGACCATCCGCATCGTACTGCTCTCTCTCTCTCCCTAACGAGGAATCGTCAGCATCAATCTGTTGGTTGCCCCGACGCGCGCCCAGGTCACATCGCGGGCATGCTGCCGCAGCAGGCTCACGCCCAGGCCTCCCTCGGCCGCTTGCTCCTGCACAGCGCCGGGATCGGGGTTTTGCAACGGATTGTACTCCTCGCACTGGTCTTGCAAGGTCACGCATAGTCGACCTGGCTCTGCAACCAGACGCAGGTTGACCTTCTCGGAATCAACGTCCGGCAGCGGCCGTGCGTGTGAGACGATATTGGTGACGGCTTCCTCCAGGCATAGCCGCAGCGCGTATTCCGTGCGATGCGACAGGTTCAACAGGATCGCGAGCTCGTCTACCCAGGCGCCGACGCGGGCCACGCCACGCATGCTGCGCTCCACCTGCAAGGAGAACGGCAGGCTGGGAGCGGGCTGATCGTCATCATCAAAGCCACTGATGCTGACCGCGCAGATTGCTTCGCTCAGATCCTGACAGATCGGCACCAGCGTATCGGTACCGCTGGTGATCAGTACGGATTCCACCGAGGGTTCCGGCGAGAGGAACACCATGCGCCCATCGCGCGAGCCAACCGAGCGCGCCGCGCCAATCAGCGTGCGCAGTCCGGCCGATGCGATGAAGCTGACGCGCGAGAGATCGACGATAAGCTGCGACTGCGTGCGCGCGATGTGGTCGAACGTTGCACTGATTGTCTGCACCCCGGTCGCATCCAGCCGGCCGCGCAAATTCACCTTGCAGATGCCAGGCGCTACATCCTCGGCATCGATCAGCAACCGTGGGCCCGGTCTGACCGGGGTCGCCTTTCCGCTACCGCCAACAAGGTGCACCATTGCGGCGATCCTTCAGGGAAAGCGCAGCAACAAGGCAGAGAAATCGTCTTCCAACAGACCGGGTCGGGCAGCGGCGCGCACCCGTTCGTACAACAGGCGCGGGCCGCCTGCTCCCGATGCGTCGGGCAGCAGCCTCAGCACTTGCTCCATGCCCCATTGTTGCTCGTGCCGATCGACGATCTCGAACACGCCGTCGCTGAACAAGTGCAGGACACTGCCGGGCGGAATGCCGACCCGTGCGGCGACGGTGTCACGGTCCGGCGCAATGCCGATCGACGGATTGCGCGTGCTCAGCGCCACCGGCTGGAGCGGGGCAGGGGGCAACAGCCAGGCGGGATGGTGGCCACCGGTCGCGAAGGTCAGAACGCGTTGCTCGATGTGATAGACGCCGTACCAGATGGTAAAGAACAGTGCGTTGTATTGATCCATCGGGAACATGCGATTCAGGCCGCGGATTACCGCGGCAGGATCATGGAAATCGACATCGGGCAATAGCCGCTGGCGCAGGACGTTCACCACAGATACCGCGTGTAACGCCGCGCCGGTGCCGTGGCCTGCCACGTCCAGCACAAAGACGGCGAAGTTCCGGCTGTCAATCATCTGGTAGCCGAAGGCATCGCCACCGACACGCGCGCAGGGCAGATAAAACCACTCCGCCAGGACCGGACCTTCGGTCAGCGGCGGCGGCAAGATGGACGCGACGTAGTCAACGGCTTCATTCCACTCGCGTTCCAGCGCATCAACTTCTGCCGCTTCATCGACAGTCCGGCGGTGATAGCGCAGGCGATACGCGCCGATGCCGATGATAGCGCCATCCCGCAATGCGATCGGGGCGGAGATTTGCTCGCCATTGACGAAGGTGCCGTTGGTGGAACCGAGATCGGAAAGCAGTGCCTGGTCTCCAGACTGCTCCAGCCGGCAATGGCGGCGCGACACCGTGCCGCCTTCAAGGATCACGTCGGCGGGCGGCGCGCGGCCGATAACGGCGGGCAAGGCAGCGATGGGAATGCGCTTCGGCGCCGCGTTCTCGTCAAGCAGGAGCAATACATGGACAGGATCGTTTGACGCCGGCTTGCCGTTCCAACCGGCTGGCGGCCGGAAGGTGATTGTCTGCTCCTCGTTGAATGGCTCCGTAGCCGACATCGCCCATCCTGGCGCCTGGCTGGCGCGAGCGGCAGTCTGATCAGGTATTCGTCAAAAGCGCAATGGCACAGACAGGATTTCGGCGCGACCAGGCAGGTCCGGCGGCGCCTCCCGATCGGTGGGGCGGAACGGGCAGGGCGCCCGCGGCCTCGTCGAGCAGCGAGGCTATACCTCCAGCCGCCGCACATATTCCGCAGTTGCATCCAAAGCGTGCCCCAGCCGGGTGAACAAATCGTCCACTTCGGCTTCGCTGATGATCAGCGGTGGGCTCAGCACCAATTGCTCGCCTCGTCCACGCATCAGCAGCCCTTGCTCATGCGCGCACTGCTCGAAGAACGCGCCGACACCCGCCTTTGCGTCGAATGGCTGCTTGCTCGCCTTGTCGCGCACCAACTCCAGTCCGCCCATCAGCCCGACACCGCGGACATCGCCCACCAGCGGATGCTGCCCGAACTGCCGCAGCCCCGCCTGAAAGCGCGGGGCGACACGGCGCACCTGGCCGATCAGGTCGCGCTCTTCATAGATGTTCAGCGTCTCCAGTGCCACGGCGCAGCACACCGGATGGCCGGAATAGGTGAAGCCATGCGTGAAACTGGCCAGCTTCTCGCTGTTGGACGCCAGCCCCTGATACAGCTTCTCATTGATGATGGTGGCTGAGATTGGCAGATAGGCCGAGGACAGCGACTTCGCCACCGTCATGATGTCAGGCGCGATGCCAAATGTCTCGCAGCCGAACAGGTTGCCGGTACGGCCGAAGCCGCAGATCACCTCGTCGGCGATCATCAGCACGTCGTGCTTGCGCAGCACATCCTGCACCTTGGCGAAATAGGTGCGCGGCGGCACCACCACTCCGCCGGAGCCCTGCACCGGCTCGGCGATGAATGCCGCGACAGTGTCGGGACCTTCGCGTTCGATCAGTGCATCGAGGTTCTCGGCCATGCGGGAGGCGAAGTCCTCCTCGGTCTCGCCGGGCCTGGCGCCGCGATAGAAGGCGGGGCAGTCGGTGTGGCGGATGCCGGCAATCGGCAGGTCGAAGTCGAGGTGCATGAACGGCAGCCCCGCCAGGCTGGCGGAAGCGATGGTGGAGCCGTGATAGCCCTTCATGCGCGCGATAATCTTCTTCTTGCGTGGCCGGCCGAGGGCATTGTTGTAGTACCACACGAGCTTCACTGCCGTGTCGTTGGCTTCCGAGCCGGAGTTGTTGAAGAACACCTTCGACATCGGCACCGGCATCAGGGCGATCAGTTTCTCGGCGAGCGCAATCGCCGCGGGATGCGAACGTTGGCCGAAAGTGGATGCGTAGGGTAGTTGCAGCATCTGGCGATAGGCAGCATCGGCCAGGCGCTTTTCGCTGAAGCCGAGGCTGACGCACCACAGCGCCGCCATCGCGTCGATGTAGTCGCGGCCGGATTCGTCGGTCACATGAATGCCATGGCCGCCTGTGATGACCAATGGACCTTCGCTCTCCAGCCGCCGCATGTTGGTAAACGGATGCAGGTGCCAGGCGATGTCACGCGCCGCGTTGGTTGCGTTGGCGCCGTGCGAGGGCAGGTCGTTCATGGGTGTGGCTTCCGGCTGATTCGGCTGGAGTGAAGCAGGATTTCCCTACGGCCGCCACCGCACGGCGGTCCGCATTACGCTGCTACCCGTCAGTGCGATCGCGCGCGTTCCGCCAGTTCGCCCCGCACGGCCCTGGCGAGCTCCGGGTTGGCGCGTCGGATTTGTGCGATGCGAAGTACTGCGCCGACCTCGGGGGTGGGAGATGCCTCCCAGGCCTCGAGGAACAGGAGATCGGCGATGGTGGCGTCGCAGTGCGCGCTTTGCAGCGCGCGCCGTACCGCCGCGGTACGCGGTTCCATGTTTCGCATTTTGATGGGCCGCTACTGTGTCAGACAGTGTGCCTGGGACTGACAGGCCGGCGTGCCGCCAGCGACGGATGCGGGCGGCTCGCCCGGTGCGCTTGCTCTGGCATTGGCATGTCTCCGGTAGTTGGTACGGACGGGTGGCACGAACGGATGTCACAGGCCGGCCCGTCTCGCAATTCGGGCCGGGAACTTTGCCTCAGCGGCGAATTGCTTTGGCTCCTATAATATTTAGCAGGGAGTCGGGCAAACTCAAGAGGGCGTGTTCTCCGCTGCGGTTTTGCGAAGATTGTGGGGCGGAACAGAGGTCGCGGAGGTGAGTCTATGACAAGAGTGAGACGGTGCGGGCGCAGATCATCGGGGGCTTTTCCGTAGAGAGGGGGAGAGGATCGTGCCGGCCGGATCACTCTCACCCCTCGACGCTTCGCGTCTCGATCTCTCCCGCATAGCGGGAGAGGTTTTTTAGACGACGCGGCCGGTGTCGGGCTCCATCAGGTGCATCTGGTTCATGTCAGCGGTCAGCGGCAGTGTTTCGCCGGGCTCGGCGTGCGTGGCGGGGTCGACGCGGGCGCAGACCGGCTCGTGGCCGACGAAGAAATGGACCATCGTCTCCATGCCCATCGGTTCGACCACGTCGACCGGGAGCTCAACGCGTTCCCAGCCGGGGCGGCCGTTCTCGTGGTATTCGAACAAGTGTTCTGGCCGCAGGCCGAGGACCATCGATTGGCCCTTGTGCTTCCCATAACGATCCGTGCGCGACGGCGGGACCGGTAGCACAATCTGATCTGTCACCTGGACCGCCAGCCCGCCATTTGTGCCGTCCACCACGCGCGCCGGCAGGAAGTTCATCGCCGGGGAGCCGATGAAGCCGGCCACGAATCGGGTGGCGGGGCTGTGATACAATTCCTGCGGCGAACCAACTTGCTCGATGATGCCGCCATTCATCACCACGACGCGATCGGCCAGGGTCATCGCCTCCACCTGATCGTGTGTCACGTAGACCGTGGTGGTGCGCACTGTCTGGTGCACCTTCTTGATCTCGGTGCGCATCTGCACGCGCAGCTTGGCGTCCAGGTTGGACAGCGGTTCATCGAACAGGAAGACTTTCGGGTTGCGGACGATGGCGCGGCCCATGGCGACGCGCTGGCGCTGGCCGCCCGACAAGGCGCGAGGCTTGCGGTCCAGCAGCGGCGCGATGTCCAGGATGCGGGCTGCCTCATCGACGCGGCGCTTGATCTCGTCCCTGGGAAATTTGCGCAGCTTCAGCCCGAACGCCATGTTGTCGAACACGCTCATATGCGGGTAGAGGGCGTAGTTCTGGAACACCATGGCGATGTCGCGGTCCCGCGGCGGCACGTCGTTCACGATGTCGCCGCCGATCCAGATCTCGCCGGCGGAAATTTCTTCCAGGCCCGCGATCATGCGCAGCGTGGTGGACTTGCCGCAGCCGGACGGGCCGACAAGGGCCACGAACTCCTTGTCGGCGATTTCGAGATCGACGTCCTTCACCGCGTGAAACAGC
>DATJNA010000129.1:0-40522 GCA_035508435.1 Acetobacteraceae bacterium
TGAAGGCGAAGGCGCTTGGCATCCCGGTATACGAGATGCTGGGCGGGCCGATCCGCGATCGGCTGCAGCTCTACTGGTCGCATTGCGGCACCTGGCGGATCAGCCACGCGCATCGCATCAAGGAGTGGACCGGCTTCGACCCGATCCGCTCGCTGGCCGACGTGGAGCGGGCCGGTGCCGAGGTCGCGGCGCGCGGCTTCAAGGGCCTGAAGACCAACATCATGCGCTTCGATGCCGGCAAGCCGTATATTCACATGCCGGGCTTCAATGGCTCCGGCTGGCCGGAGCTGAATATCGACGCCCCACTGGTGGAGGGGCTGGTGGTGCAGATGGCGGCGTTCCGCCGCGGCGCGGGGCCGCATGTCGGGCTGCATCTCGACCTGAATTTCAATTTCAGGACCGAGGGCTATATCCGGCTGGCGCAGGCGCTGGAGCCATTCGACCTGGTGTGGCTGGAAGTGGACAGCTACGACCCGGCGGCGCTCGCCACCATCAGGCGCAGCGCGCGCACGCGGATCGCGTCGCTGGAATCGCTGTATGGGAGGCGGCAGTTCCGGCCGTTCTTCGAGCATCAGTCAGTGGACGTGGCGATCATCGACGTGGCGTGGAACGGCATTCTCGAATCGATGAAGATCGCGGCGATGGCGGACGCGTATGAGATCAACGTCGCCCCACATAATTTCAACGGCCACATCGGATCGCTGATGAGCGCGCATTTCTCCGCGGCGGTGCCGAACTTCCGCGTGATGGAAATCGATATCGAGGATGTCACGTGGAAGGACGCACTGGTGAGTGTGCCGCCCACGATCGAGGACGGCCACCTGCTGATCCCGACCGGTGCCGGCTGGGGAGCGGAGGTGAACGAAGCGGCAGTGCGCGCTCATCCGCCGCAGCGGACAGTGAAGTGGACGAGCTGATCTCGCGGGGGCGCGGGATGCGACGCGCCGAACCTTCGTCACTGCCCTTCGTCACTGCGAGGTGGCGAGCGCCGAGCCAGTGGCAACGCGAGGCGCGAGGCGCCCAACCAGTGTCGTTGCGAGACGCGAAGCGCCGGACCAGTGTCGTTGCGGGACGTCCCTAGCCGGTCAGCGCAGGCTGCCAACCCCTGACGGTCGTGCGCCGACTGCGGCTCGGTCCACCTGCGCTGACCGGATAGGGACATTGCGAGGCCCGTAGTGCCGCAGCAATCCGGGTCGGCGATCGCGCAGCGTGGTCTCGCGCTACCCGGGAGAGATTGCGGCGGCGCTCCTCGCCTCGCAATGAGGGTGTCTGTACGCCGGCGGCCGATACGCGGGACCGTCCGTGATCAGCACAGCGAGTCTGAGCCGCCGCCGCCGCCGGAATCCCACCCCGAATCGCCGCCGCCACCGGAATCCCAGTTCGCGTCGCCACCACCGCTGCCGGCATCCCAATTCCCGCCGGAATTGTCGGTCGGCTGGTCCCAGGTGCCGTTATCGACGACATTCTGGTCGGCGGGCACGCCGCCACCGCCGCTGTTGTCCCAGCTTCCCTGGTCCACATAGTCCTGCTGCGGCATGCCGCCGCCGGCCACGCCACCGCCCCACGGGCTTTCCACCATCGGCCCCGCGGCGGGATAGCCGCCGGCAAAGCCGCCGCCCTCGCCATGATGGCCGGAGAACAAATCCATCAGCATGTTGCCGGCGACCACACCGCCTGCGACACCGGCCGCGGTCCGCAGCGCCGAGCCGAGGAACCCGGAGCCCTGCGGCTGGAACATGCCCGGCTGGTAGCTCGGCGCATATTGCGGTGGCGGTGGTGCCGCCTGCTGGTATTGCGGCTGGGGCGGCGGCATGGCGCCACCCTGGTTCCACACCGCACCCGGTCCGGGCGGCGGCGCCGACTGCGACCGGCCGCCGCCGAACAAGCCGCTGAAGAAGCCACCGCCCGCGCCGGCGCCCGGTTGCTGCTGCGGCGCCTGCTGGGCCGCCTGTTTCGCCTGCTGCAGCTCATACTGAAGCTGCTGGATGCGGTTCTGCGCCTCGGCCAGGGCATGCTCCTGCACGAAGGCGAGTTGGGTAATGCGGTAGGGCGCCTCGGGATAGCGCTGGAAGGATTGCCGGATCAGCGAGTCCGCCTCGGGATCGACCGGCGGCAGCGCGGGCTGCGCCACCAGGGCAGGCACCGAGCCGCCGAATGCACCCGGCTGGCCGCCTGCCGGCGCGCCGCCGACGCGTCCGATGAACTGGGTGATGATGTCGCGTTCTTCGTTGGTCATGTCGGTCCCCTCCGGGTCCGTGTCGGCGGCAATCCCCGCCCGTTCATGCTCTGCGATGTGGCCTCGGCGAACGGCGCGTTCAATGGCGCGCCGTGCCGAGTTGCAAGCCCAGGCGGCGCGCCTCGATCACCGGGCAGCGGTCCATCACCACGGTCAGGCCGGCGTCCCGCGCCCGGACGGCAGCGTCGCTGTCGATGACGCCCAACTGTAGCCACACCACGTGCGCGCCGGCACGAATCGCGGCGTCCACCGCCTCGCCGGCATGGGAGGAATTGCGGAACACGTCAACCATGTCCAATGGCGCAGCGTCGTCGAGGCGGGCGACGACGGGGCGGCCGTGAATGCTCTGGCCGGCCAGCCCGGGGTTCACCGGCGTTACGTCGTAGCCGCAGTCGAGCAGGAACCGCATCACGCCGTGCGAGGGGCGCCATGGCTTCGCCGAGGCGCCGACCACCGCAATGCGCCGCGTGTTCTCCAGGATGGTGCGGATGGCCGCGTCGGTCTGGCCGTCGAGACTCATGGATGCGGCATGAAACGCAGGGCGGCCAGGATGACCCCGGTTGCGACGATCATCATGCCGCCCAGCCTGATCGTGACGTCGCGTTGGAGGAGCTCGAGTTTGGCGTCGAAGCGCGATTCCATGGAGTCGAACCTGGCACCGAACACCTCGAAGCGCCGATCGACGTCGGCCTTGAGGGCGCCGACGTCAGCCTTGAGCCCGCCGACATCGGCCTTGAGCTCGCCAATATCGAGCTTGAGCTCGCCAACATCGGCCTTGAGCCTGCCCACATCCATCTTGAGCTCGCCAACATCGGCCTTGAGGCCACCGACGTCAGCCCTGAGTTCGCCGACATCTGCCTTGAGGACACCGACATCTGCCTTGAGGCCACCGACATCTGTCTTGAGGGCACCGACATCTGCCTTGAGGGCACCGACATCGGTCTTAAGCCCGCCCACTTCTGCCTTGACACCGCCGACATCGGACTTGAGCCCGCCGACATCGGCCTTGACCGCGCCCACATCGGCCCGGGTCGCCAACTCGGCACTGCCCATCGCCTCGGCGAGAGCCTCGACGGTCCCAGCCGCCGCCATGGGCGGCGTCATGCCCGCCGCTTCCAGGCCACGCGCCAGCTTCAATGTGTCGAACGGGACCGCGTTCATGGTCGGCATCAATCTAATTCGGCGACGGGGCGCCAGTCCATCACGCGGACCCTAAGATTTGGTTGTCACACGGCGCGGGCGACGCGCTTGATCGCGGCCGGCCGCGCCCGCTGACGGCCGCTCACTGCCGGAACGCGCCACAACAGCGGAGGCCACGCCTGTGAACATCGCCATCGGCGCCGACCATGCCGGATTTCCGCTGGAGGCGATCATCATCGCCGTCTGCGAGCAATTCGGGCATCGGGTCATCGAGCATGGCTGCCACGACGAGGCCCCGGTCGATTTTCCGGACATCACGCGCGCGGTTTGCGCGGACGTCACCGCGGCAAGGCGGATCGCGCCATCCTGGTCTGTGGCACCGGCGTCGGCGCCTCGATCGCGGCGAACAAGATCCGCGGCATCCGTGCCTCGATCGTGCATGACGGGCATATCGCGCATCAATGCGTGGAGTATGACGACGTGAACGTCATGTGCATCGGTGCCAGGATCGTTGGAGCCTGGCTCGCGGCGGACCTGGTGCGGGGCTATCTCGCCGCTTCGTTCAGCACCGATCCGGACTGTCGCCGGCGCGTCGCCAAGCTGCTGGACATGGAGCGAGACTTCGCTCGTTAGGTGGCCGGATCGGCCGATGATTGAGCCTGCCAAACCGGTCCTGGTGGTCGGCAGCCTCGGCATGGAGTCTGGTGGTGGGCGCGTGGCCGGGCAGGCGTCCTCGCAGCACCTGACCGCGGAGGCGTTGGCGCAGCACCTGACCGCGGAGGCGTTGGCGCAACGCCTGGCTGCGGCGGCGCGGCCGTGGCTCAGCGGGTGCCGCCGGGTACCGGAGTGTAGACGAATGGCTCCTGCCCCGGCAGCGGATGGTAAGGCAGGTGGCAAGCCGCCAGCACCAGAGTTCCCAACACGACCAGCGCGGCAGCCACAGCCCTGACGATGCGCGGCATGACCTGCTCCCTATCGCGGATGACCGTACCCGGATGCTGATCGCAGTCGGGACGACGGCACACGGCTGCTATTTGCTGCAAATCCGTCAACTCGGCCAGCCAGGCCGCGCACACAGGCCATCGTCCAACCGAGGGCGGATCAACCGCGTCGCTCGCCTGACACGTGCCGGCGCCCGATGCCATTCGGCGCGGCAGTCATCATAGCGCAACATCCGGCTGCGGAAATTGCATAGAAGACAGTCGCATACGCGATCATTTGGGGCTTGTCACTGCAGCATGGGCCGGGTAAAGCGCCGCGCGTCGCGCCCGCCTCGCCCCACTCCGGCGCGTCATCCACCAGTTGTCCGGCTGTTCAATTGCGCTACCAGCACGCAACGCAACCCTAGCCATCGCCGTGTAGCTGGCCTAGAACGCCGCCCCAACGGCAATAAACCCCCAAGAGGAAACGCCCATGTCTGACGCACTGCGGATCGAGGGTGAGGACGCTTGCAGTCTGGCCAACGAGTTGGTCGCCCTGACGGGTGAGAGCCTTGAGTGGGTCGTGCTGACCGCATTACAGGAGCGCTTCGAGCGGGAGCGCGCGCGCCGCGCCTGGCAGGACCGGATCATGGCGATCACCCGTGAGGTCGCCACCAGCCTGCGCGATCCCGCCGCGAACGACCGCGGCCGGGGCGCCGTCCGGCGGGCCGCGGCGGGGTAGCAGGCCACAGAAGGATGCCGCATGCCGGAGTTCTTTCTCGAGCTTTTTTCTGAGGAAATTCCGGCCCGAATGCAGGCCCGCGCGGCCGAGGACCTGGCCCGGCTGACCGCCGAGGCGCTCGCCGCGCTGTCCCCCGCCGATGTGGTCACCTGGTATGGCCCGCGCCGCATCGCCCTGGCCGCCCAGGTTGCCGCCGAGGTCGCCGCCAGCCAGACCACCGAACGCGGTCCCCGCGCGAGCGCGCCGCCCCACGCGCTGGACGGGTTCCTGCGCAAACACGGCGCGACACGGGAGCAATTGCGCCGGGAGGGCGACTATTGGGTGCTGCACAAGGCGACGGCCGCCGTCACCGCGCCATCGCTGATCGCCGCGGCAATCCCGCCGCTGCTGCGCCGCTTCCCCTGGCCGAAGTCGATGCGCTGGGGCGAGGGGAGCGCGTTCACCTGGGTGCGCCCCTTGCGGCGCATCACCTGCCTGCTGGGCGGGCTGATCGTGCCCTTCGATCTGCGCGACGGCGACGACGATGGCCACGGCCTGGCCGCCGCGAATTTGACCGAGGGTCACCGTTTTCAGGCGCCTGACGTCGCCACGCCGGCGCAAGCCCCGATCGTCTTCGCCGTCGATGGCGGCGCCGACTGGTCGGCGAAGCTGCGCGCCCACCGCGTGCTGGTGGATGCCGCGGAACGCAGGCGGCTGATCGCTGACGGCATCCACCGGCTGGCTGCCGAACGCCAGCTCACCGTGGTGGACGATCCCGGCCTGCTGGACGAAGTCGCCGGCCTGGTGGAATGGCCGGTTCCCTTGCTCGGGCGCATCGCGGACCAGCATATGGACCTGCCGGCTGAGGTGATGCAGGTCTCCATGCGGGTCAACCAGCGCTACTTCGCGTTGCGCCTGGCGGACGGCCGCGCCGCGCCGTGGTTCGCCTTCGCGGCCAACGTCGAGGCGCCGGATGGCGGCGCCACCATCATCGCCGGCAACGAGCGCGTGCTGCGCGCCCGCTTCGCCGATGCCCGCCATTTCTGGGACCTCGACCGCAAGACGCCGCTGGCAGACCGCATCCCGCTGCTGGAGCATGTCACCTTCCACGCCAGGCTCGGCAGCCAGGGCGACCGGGTACGGCGCTTGAAGCACCTCGCACAACACATTGCGCCACTTGTGCATTCGGCGCCAGCCCTGGCCGAACGCGGGGCCGAACTCGCGAAGGCCGACCTAGTCTCCGGCATGGTCGGAGAATTCCCGGAACTACAAGGTGTTATGGGGCGTTATTACGCGCTCCACGATGGCGAGGACCGGCTGGTGGCCGATGCCATCCGTGACCACTACGCGCCCAAGGGTCCGTCGGACGCGGTGCCCGCGAACCCGGTCTCCATCGCCGTGGCGCTCGCCGACAAGCTGGACCTGCTGGCCGGCTTCTTCGCCATTGGGGAAAAGCCGACGGGCGCCGGCGACCCTTACGCGCTGCGCCGCGCCGGCCTGGGCATCATCCGCATCGTGCGCGAGAACCGGCTGCGGCTGCGCCTGTTGCCATTGCTCGAGGCGGCCGGACACGCGCTGCCCCATCACCATGGCATCCATCCGGTGCCGCCGCGGGACATCCTGGAGTTCCTGGCCGAGCGCCTGCGTGTTCAGCTCCGTGCCGAGGGGGCCCGCCACGACGTTCTCGCCGCGGTGTTCGCCGCGACCGGAGAGCAAGGGCCGGACGACGACCTCGCCGATCTGCTGGCCCGCGCCGATGCCGTCACCGAATTGCTGACCTCGGAGGCTGGCGCCGATTTGCTGACCGCCTATCGCCGGGCCGCCAATATCCTGCGCATCGAGGAACGCAAGGATGGCCCCCACCGCGCCGCCCCCGATCCCTCCCGGTTCCGTGAACCGGCCGAGAATGATCTAGGTCATGCACTCACGGCCACGGATGCTGTAGTGGCTTTGCTCCGGCAGGAGCAATACGGAGCAACGATGGCGGCGTTGGCGCGCCTGAGGGGGCCGGTGGATGCCTTCTTCGATCGCGTCACTGTCAACGCGTCGGAGCCGGACTTGCGCCGTAATCGTTTGTACCTGCTTAACCTTCTTCGGGCAACCATGGACCGGGTCGCGGATTTCTCGCGCATCGAAGGCTGAAAAAGGAAAGCCGATATGAGCAAGTGGGTGTACAGCTTTGGTGCCGGTCACAATGACGGCCGCGCGGACATGAAAAACCTGCTGGGCGGCAAGGGGGCCAACCTCGCCGAGATGGCCTCGATCGGTCTGCCCGTCCCACCCGGGTTCACCATCACGACCGAAGTCTGCACTGCCTTCTACGAGAACGACCGCAACTACCCGTCCGACCTGCACGACCAGGTGTTCACCGCGCTCGGCCGGATCGAGAAAGCGGTCGGACGCAAGTTCGGCGACAAGAAGGACCCGCTGCTGGTGTCGGTGCGCTCGGGCGCGCGCGTCTCCATGCCGGGCATGATGGATACCGTGCTGAACCTCGGGCTGAACGACGTCACCGTGGATGGCCTGGCCGCCGCGGCGGATGATCCGAGGTTCGCCTGGGATTCCTATCGCCGGTTCATCCAGATGTACGGCTCGGTGGTGCTGGGCGTGGACCATCACCGGTTCGAAGAGATCATCGAGCATGCCAAGCTGTCCACCGGGGTCACCGAGGACACCGCGCTGACCGCGCAGGACTGGAAGCGCGTCGCCGACGCCTACCAGGACATGGTGGCGCAGGAGACCGGCAAGCCGTTCCCGCAGGACCCGCAGGAGCAATTGTGGGGTGCCATCGGCGCGGTGTTCGGGAGCTGGATGAACCCCCGCGCCATCACCTATCGCCGGCTGCACGAGATCCCGGCCGCCTGGGGCACCGCGGTCAACGTCCAGGCCATGGTATTCGGCAACATGGGCAACGACTGCGCCACCGGCGTCTGCTTCACCCGCGACCCTTCCACCGGCGAGAACGCCTTCTATGGCGAGTACCTGGTGAACGCGCAGGGCGAGGACGTGGTGGCGGGCATCCGCACGCCGCAGCCGGTTTCCAAGGCCAACGCCAAGAACGGCGAGACGCCGATGGAAGCGGTGATGCCGGCGGCCTATGCCGACCTGCTGAAGGTGCGCGAGACGCTGGAGAAGCACTACCGCGACATGCAGGACCTGGAGTTCACGGTCCAGAAGCAAAAGCTCTACATGCTACAGACGCGCAACGGCAAGCGCACCACCGCGGCCAGCCTGAAGATGGCGGTGGACATGGCGCATGAGGGTCTGATCGATGAGGCCGAGGCGGTACGCCGGGTGAACGCCTCGTCGCTCGACCAGTTGCTGCACCCGACGCTGGACCCGAAGGCGCCGCGCACATTGCTCGCCAAGGGCCTGCCCGCCAGCCCCGGCGCCGCCTCGGGCGCGGTGGTGTTCTCCGCCGACGAGGCGGAAAGCCGCGCCCAGAAGGGCGAGGCGATCATCCTGGTGCGGATCGAGACCAGCCCCGAGGACATCCACGGCATGCACGCCGCCCGCGGCATCCTGACCACGCGGGGTGGCATGACCAGCCACGCTGCGGTGGTGGCGCGGGGTATGGGCCGTCCCTGCGTCGCCGGGGCCGGCGGCATCGCGGTGGACTACAACGCGCAGACGTTGTCGGCCGCGGGCAAGACCGTGCGCGCCGGTGAAACCATCACCCTGGATGGCGCCACCGGCGAGGTGTTCGTCGGCACCGTCTCGATGATCGAGCCCGCGATGTCGGGCGATTTCGCCACGCTGATGGGCTGGGCCGACAAGGCCCGCCGGATGGGCGTGCGCGCCAACGCGGAAACGCCGCTGGACGCGGAAACCGCGCGGAAATTCGGTGCCGAGGGCATCGGCCTGTCGCGCACCGAGCATATGTTCTTCGATCCGAAGCGGATCGGCGCGGTGCGGCAGATGATCATGGCGACCGACGAAGCCGGCCGCCGCGCCGCCCTGGCCCGCCTGCTGCCGTTCCAGCGCGAGGATTTTCGCGAATTGTTCACCATCATGGCGGGGCTGCCGGTAACGATCCGCTTGCTCGACCCGCCGCTGCACGAGTTCCTGCCGCATACCGAGTCAGAGATGGCGGAAGTGGCGGAAGGCCTGGGAGTCGATGTGGACACCATCCGCCGCCGCAACGCCGAACTGGCGGAAGCCAACCCGATGCTGGGCCATCGCGGCTGCCGGCTGGGCATCTCCTATCCGGAAATCTATGAGATGCAGGCGCGCGCGATCTTCGAGGGTGCGCTGGCGGTGGCGAAGGAAACCGGCAAGCCGCCGCATCCGGAGATCATGATCCCGCTGATCGCCACCCGCCGCGAACTGGAGATCACGCGCGCGCAGGTGGACAAGGTGGCCGAGGAAGTGTTCGCGGAAGCCGGCAAGAAGATCGAATACAGCGTCGGCACCATGATCGAACTGCCGCGCGCCGCGATGGTGGCGGACAAGATCGCCGAGATCGCCGACTTCTTCAGCTTCGGCACCAACGACCTGACGCAGACCGTGTTCGGCCTGTCGCGCGACGACGCGGGCAAGTTCCTGCCGAAATACGTCGAGGCGGGGATTCTGCCGAGGGATCCCTTCGTGTCGATGGATCCGGAAGGCGTGGGCGAGATGGTGCGCCTGGGCTCGGAAAAGGGCCGGTCGGTGAAGAACCACCTGAAGCTGGGCATTTGCGGCGAGCATGGCGGCGATCCGGCCTCCATCGCGCTGTGCGAGAAGATCGGGCTGGATTACGTGTCGTGCAGCCCGTACCGCGTACCGGTGGCGCGGCTGGCGGCGGCGCAGGCGGCACTGGGAGTGGAGGGCGATCGCACCGCGTAACTGCGAGCACGACACGCGCGTCGCATGGCTGTCGCGGTGTCGCGACAGCACCGTCGCGTTACGCCAGCCGTGACGTCATGGCAGCGATTGGCGTTGGCGCCGTGGGTAGCGCCGAGCCAGGGCGAGACCGGGCCGATCAGCATCTGGCCGACGGACAGCGCCGTGGTGATCCAGGCGCCGTCGTCGAAGCCGGCATGCACGGCACCGCGCAGGTCGGCCGGTCCGCACACCGTGATCCGCGAGTCGAGCGTCGATATCACCGAGCCTGACAGCACGGCGACGACGCCGATAACGGGACGAATGCTGATTGCCTGGCGCGGATGGGCCGGCTTGTCGGCGGGATGGCAGAGCGTGTGGGCGCGCGTGGCACGCCACTGCCGCGCGATGTGCTGGCAGGCCTCAACTTTATCTATCGCTGTGTCGAATTGGCTGCGGCCGCTTCATCGGTGATTTGCCGTTCTCCTTGCGGCTTTGCCATTTTGCTCGCCGCGTTGCCGCTTTCGCCGCGGCGGTTTGGGTGCCGGGCCGCAGCGCCGGCTGTCAGCTTGGCCTTCGCAGCCCGGCGACGCCAACCCACCCAATGTTTCACGATAGCGAAAAGCCCTGGTAGTGCTGCGCTGCCACGGTCTGGCAAACCTCTCGATAGCGGATCATGCCGCCGGCATACGGCATGAACACGCGAGGCTTGCCGGGAATGTTGGCGCCGAGATACCAGGAATGTTTCGCCAGCGGCAGCAAAGTCCGGTTGGCGACCGCGTTGACTTCGGCCACCCAGTCCTCGACCGCTTCGGGCCGCGGCTCGATGCGTTCCAGCCCCTTGCGGCGCATGTGATCGATGCAATTGGTGATCCAATCGGCGTGTTGCTCGATCGCCACCGGCATGTTGCACAGCACTGACGGGCTGCCGGGGCCGGTGATGGTGAACAGGTTCGGGAAGCCGGCGATTTGCAGGCCGAGGTAATTGCGCGGTCCCGCCTGCCACACATCCTTGAGCGCGATGCCATCCCGCCCGCGGATGTTCAGCCGCAGCAGCGGACCGGTCATGGCGTCGAAGCCGGTGGCGAAGACGATGATGTCGACCGGATATTCAGCCTCGGCGGTGCAGATCCCTGCGGCCGAGATCCGCTCTATTGGCGAGGCCTTCACGTCCACCAGGGATACGTTGGGCCGATTGTAGGTCTCGAAGTAGTCGGTATCGATCGGCGGGCGCTTGGCCGCGTAGGGATGGTCGATGTCGGACAGGATTGCGGCGGTCCTGGGATCCTTCACGATCGAACGGATCTTGCGCCTGATGAAATCCGCCGCGGTGTCGTTGGCTTCCTTGCTGACCAGCATGTCCTGGAATGTCGCGCGGAACTGCAACCCGCCGCGCTGCCAGGCCGCCTCGTAGATTTTCTCGCGCTCCGCGGGCGAGGTTTCCACCGCCTTGCGGTCCTCGACCTTGAACGCCATGCCGTTGTAGGTCTCATGGGTCGTCGCGCGGATCTCGCGTGCGTGTTGCCTGACGTATTGCTTGAAGTCCGGCGTCAGCGGGACGTTGCGCGCAGGCACGGAGAAGTTCGCGGTGCGCTGAAAGACCGTCAGGTGCCTGGCCTGCGCGGCGATGACCGGCGCGGCCTGGATGCCGGTCGAGCCGGTGCCGATCATGCCAACGCGCCTGCCGGTGAAGTCCACGCCCTCGTGCGGCCACTGTCCGGTATGGTACCAGTCGCCTTGGAAATCCCGCAGGCCGGGAATAGTGGGCACATTGGCGGTGGACAGGCAGCCGACGGCGGTGACCAGGAACTTCGCGACGAATGTCTCGCCTTGCTCGGTGGATACCCGCCAGCGGTTGGCGGCCGCGTCGTACTGCGCCGCGGTGACGCGGCTGTCGAACCGGATATCCCGCTTCAGGTCGAATTTGTCGGCGACGAAGTTCAGATATCGCAGGATTTCAGCCTGGCCCGGATAGCGCTCCGACCATTCCCATTCCTGCATCAGTTCCGGCGAAAATGTGTACCAGTAGACGTGGCTTTCCGAATCGCATCGCGCGCCCGGATAGCGGTTCCAATACCAGGTGCCGCCCACCCCGCCACCCGCTTCCAACGCCTTGACGGACAGACCGAGGCGGTCCCGCAGGCACAGCAACTGATAGAGCCCGGCGAAACCTGCCCCGATGACCAGAGCATCGAGTTCGGTCGTCCGGCCGGTTTCGCCGTTGCGGAGATCCACCACGTCCCTCATGCTTCGCCAACCCTCCATTGTCAGACGCCAAACCCTTCCGCCGGCGGAGCGACCCAATCTCTGCCAGAGCCACCCATCGAGCCACCCATCGAGCCACCGATCCCTGGCAGAGCCAGGCGCGGCGGTGATACTGAAGGGCTCGAGAGTATACTATCGAGTAATGTGCGTCCAGAGGGCGCGGGCGTCGCTTGCGGAGCATCGCGCGAGCCGGATTGCGGGACGAGTGCGGCAGACAACCGGCCGCATTGCGGGGTGCTTGAGTCGGACGCGAGATCATCGAGGGGTGAGCGCAACGGCGGGCCTGGCTGCGGTGGTGCAGGGCCACTCGCCCCCTCAATGCGTCCAGTTCTCGATCCGCCCAAAACGGAAATTGTCGGCATACGCCTTCGGCTTCACCCGTCGTGCCTGCGGCAGTTCCAGGTCGTAGGCGATCCCGTTCTTCTCTGCATAGGCCACCGCCTCGTCGTGGGTGTCGAAATGCAGCCGCAATTGCTCGCGCGTGTCGCCGCCGCCGATCCAACCCATCAACGGATCGGGGCGGCGCGGCTGCACCGGTTCGTACTCCAGCACCCATTGATGTGTGGCGGCCCAGCCGGACTGCATCGCGGTTTTCGGCGGCTGGTAGATGCGGGCACGCATGGGACCTCCAGTTGCGAACCGATGGTCGGGGCGGCGGGATTCGAACCCACGACCTCCTGTACCCAAAACAGGCGCGCTGACCAGGCTGCGCCACGCCCCGCCAAACCCTGCCCCGCGATGTGAAACCGGTGCCTGCCCCGTTGGCGAAAGCGGGGCTGGGGGGGCCCGCGCCGAGGCGATCCGGAAGCAGTCCTGGCCAATCCAGGGCCGCGGGAACCTATGGGCGGCGACCCTTGCATGCAAGATGGTGCTGCGACAGTGCCGGGTCAGCCGGCACTGCCAAACTGCTTCGCCTGCACCTTGTCGCCCACCACGATGTTCAGCCGCGCCGTGATGCCGCCGGCCAGTTCCAGCACCGCCAGCACCGGCCCATGGCTTGAGATCGGCGCCAGGCTCTCCGGCACTGTGTTCTCGGCAATGGCGCGGATCGTGCCGTCCGGGTTGATGAACACCATGTCCAGCGGCACCAGCGTGTTCTTCATCCACATCGGCGATTCGTGCGGCGCCGGCCAGACGAACAGCATGCCCTGATCCGGCGGGACCTCCTTGCGGAACATCTCGCCCACTTCTTGCTGATGCGGGGTGGTCGCGACCTCCACGGTGAAATCGTGCGGTTTGCCGTCCTTGGTGACGATGACCAGCTTCTCCGTCGGCAGCTTCGGCTGCGGACCCTTGATGGTGGCTTCCTGCCCGCGGGCCAGCGACGGAGCGGCCAGCAACAGTAGCAGCAGATTGCGGCGATGCATGCGGGTGGGCTCCTCCGACGGCGGGTTGCGCGAGCGGGGCTACCATATCCCCGGAAACATCCGCCAGAGCATGCGCCCGGCGACGCGGATCGTTCTGCGCGCAGTAGGGGTGGCAGGGACGCCCGGCCGGTGGTCCGGCGCTGCGGGCGGACGCCGCGACGCGGGCAAAACCACAACAAGTACCGGTGCGGCAAGCGGCTGCCACAGTTATGGCACGCGGCCGCAGCACGTATGGCACGCGGCCGCAGCACGCCATACCATCGGCGGCGGCCCTCCGCAGTGGAAGGCGCGAACCCGGCGATGCCTGCCCGCAATGGATGGTGTCCACGCGGCGGTGCCGGCGCGCAGAGGATGGCAACCGTTTGGCAAGTGCCGGCACGGAGACACCATGGCGAGCGTCACCCGCCAGTACCAGGACTTCATCCTCGACTTGCTGGCGCCGCTTGCGCCGCTCCCGCGCCGTATGTTCGGCGGCGTCGGATTGTTCCGCGACGGTGCGATGTTCGGTCTGCTGGTGCGCGAGACCTGCTATCTGCGCGTGAGCGATGCCACGCGTGCACGCTATGAAAGCGCGGGGAGCGCCCCGTTCAGCTACGATCGTGCCGGTCGCCGGGTCAGCATCGCGGCCTATTACGAACTGCCGGAGGGATTGCTCGATCAACCCGACGAACTGCTGCGATGGGCGCGTGACGCGATTGCTGCGGCGCGGGCGGTGAAGCGGCGGCGCTAGCGCCCGCTTGCGGCTACGGCCTCGTCAGAACAGCCGGAACAATCCGCGCAGGAAGCCAGGGGTCAGGGCGGTCAGCGGGTTCACCCCAACGGACGGATCGGCAAGGTTTCCGTGGATGGTATAGCTTGCGGCGAACAGGCCGCCGCCGCGCTCGGGGCTGAACAAGCGGCCCACCAGCGGCACATTCCCCAGCAGGGCGTTGAAGAAATACGCCGGCACGATGGTGCCCTCCATGTCGAGCGTGTTGCCGTCCAGGTCGATCTGCCCCTTCGCGGTCAAACCGAGTGACGGGCTGAACGCGCGCGCGTCGGTCAGGGTCAGCAACCCGTCCGACAGCGTGAACGGCGCCTCCAGCCGCGCGAACGACAGGCCCGGACCACGCAGCACATCGAGGACGCCATACAACGTCATTGCCTGTAGCAGCTTGCCCAGCACCACCGCGTGCGCCACCCGGAAATCCGCCAACTCGATGGTGCCGCGGAGGGGATGATACGGCGCGGCATCATCATAGCTGCCGCTGATCGTCAGGCTGCCGCCATCCACCGTGTCGGTCACATCCAGCGCCCGCAGCAGATCGCCCGCCTGCGCGGCGCTCACTGTCAGGCGGCGGTGACCGGCGTCCGGCGCGATGATCACCGCGAACGGGGTGTCTGCGCGCGTGTCACCCTCGACACGCAGCCGCTGGAACACGCGGCCATCGTTCTCCGCCTGCACCTGCACGGGCGCCAGCGCGCTGCCGTGCGCCGTCAGCACGTGGTCGAACCGTGCGTCGAGCGTCCAGGGCGGCCCGGGCGGTGGCTCGGGCCTGGGCGGATGGCGGCCGGCTGGTGGTTCCGCGAGCTTGGCGGACAGGTCCAGTGCAGGACCAGCCAGCCGCACGGCGATCGGACCCGCCCGCGGCGCCGCCGGGAACGAAACCGTTGCCGCGAAGTCCGATTTGCCCAGCGTGACATGTTCCAGCCGCATGGTCGCGATCCGACCGTCGCTGCACTGCGCGCTGCCGCGCAACGCCACGCCGTCGCCACCCAGGGTGATGGCGTCGATCCCGTCCAGCCGGTCACGCTGCAGCGTCACCTGCGCCGTGGCCCGCGCGCCTGCCCCAAGCGCTCGCCGCCAGTCGAGCGGTGCCACGGTCAGCGTTGCGTCGGAGAGGTCCGCATCCAGCGCAACAGTGCCGCTGCCGTTGCGATGCTCCGTCAGCACCGCCTGGATGCCGATCGGCCCCGCCAGCAGGTCGGTCGCGTCCAGCCCGGCGGCCGCGAGCTGCCTCGCATCCGGCCGGCCGCTGACGCTGATGCGCTGCACGACCTGGCTGGGCGGCCCGGCACGGAAATCCATCGCTGCGTCCAGCGTCGCCTGGGTGCCGGCGAGCGCCGCCTGGCCCTTCACCGTAAGCCCATTGTTGTCCGCGGCAACGTCGAGCGTGCCGTTCGACAGGTCACGCCCCGCCAGCAGCCCCGCGAGCGCCGCATGCTCCACATGCGCCGCGACGCGCAGCGCAATGTCGTCCATCCGCACAGCCGCATCCAGCGGCACCCTGGCGGTGACGGTCGCGGTCACGTCCCCCTGGGGCTGGTCCAGCGCCATCGGATGGGTGGCGAGCAATTGCAGCCGCGGCTCGCGCAGCAGGGTGATGACCTGCGGCAACCCTCCTGCCACGTCCATCCGAAGGTCCGCGATCTGGTCATGCCGCATCAGTCCGGAGATGCGCATCGACCCTCCGGTCACCGCGAGACTCCCGCCCTTCAGCGATTGACGCCCTGCGCCCAGATCGATCCGCAGCGTGTCGGGATCCAGGATGTGCAGCGTCGCGTGCCCCTGCACGATCGGCGGCACCGGGCGAAGCCAGGCGACAGTCAGGCCACTGCCCTGCAACGTGCCGCTCGCGCGCGTGATGGTCAGGTCGCCCCCGTCGGCGTTGGCGGACAAGCCGAGCGACACATGGCCATCGCTGGCGGTACCGGCGGTGATGTTTTGCAGGATCCAGGCGCGGGCGCCGCGGGCCACGCCGGCCGGCCAAAAGGTGGGCAGATCGGCAAAATCCACCTGGTCGAGGTCGATGGCGAGGTCGGCATCGATCTGCCCCTCGCGCCGCCGCGCCGAGCCGGAAACGGTGATGGTGGGGGGTGTGATGTCGGATCGAGGCAGCAACTGCACCCGCGCGGCGTCCAGATGGATCGCGTCCGGTGTGCCGGACGCCGTGAGGGTGGCGTCGATGATCGGCACGCTGCCCTCGCCGACATTCACGATGCCTGGCCCGGCATGCAGCGCCACGCGCGCGCGCCGCAGTTCCAGCGCGGGCCCCAGATCCGCCTCCAGCTCGGTCGCGACCGGAGCGTTCATGGCCCGCAGGAAGCCGAGCCGCGGCAAGGCGCCTGCCAGCGCCGCCGGCGCCACGGGGCTGAGCCGGGCGACGACATGGGTGGCGGTGGCGTCCGGTGACAGCGTGGCGGTCCCGTCGAGTTGTGCGTGCTGATCGCCGAGGGCCAGGGCGATGGCGATCGACCCGTCGATCCCGCCCTGCGGTTGGCGAACCAGAGTGATGTCGGCGCGTGGCGCGTGCCAGGTTGCGCCGAGGGCGCGGTCGATCACGGTCACCACGGCGTCCTCGATGCGTAGCCGGAGCAACTGGCGCGACCAGCCGGGTCCGGATGTGGTGTCGCTCGCCGGGGGCCGTGCCAGTTGGGCCAGCAGCGCCGACAGGGGCGCGCCGGTCGGCGCCCCGGACGCGGGCGAAGCCGGGGCAGGCGGCGAGGGCGCGTGGGCAGGCGGGGGCGGATTGCCCAGGTCGATGCTGACTGCCCCGCCGGCGGACCGCAGCAGGGTGAAGCTGGCATGGTCGAGTTCCAGCGCCCGCGGCTGCACGCGCCCCAGCAACAAGGCCGAAATCGACAGCGAGACTTCGGCGCGCGGGATATCGACCTGTCGCACGCCGTTCGTGGTCAGCCGGATGTCGGTGAGGCGGAGATCCAGCGGACGGTCCACGCCCAGCCGAAAGCCCTCCCACGCGAGCGCGGTGCTGCCGATGGCAAGCCGCACCGGCCCGCCGCCGGCGTTGACGGCGTTCTCCAGGCGTCGCGTGAGCCAGGCGAGATCGACCGGCCCTTGCGACAGTCGCCAGGCCGCGCCGGCCACCAGTACCGAGGCGATGACCGCCATTCCAAGCGCCAGCGCCGCGAGCCGGTGCGCGACAGCGCCGACATGCCGGATCACCGCGACATCGCTCCCGTCGCACGGGAGCACAAAGGCTCCCCCGCCCCTTGCGGGAGGGGGTTGGGCGGACGGGGTTGCGGGAGGGGGTTGGGAGGAGGGTTTTGCGAGAGCGGGTTGGGAGGAGGGGTTGGCGGGAGAGGGTTGGGGGGAGGGGTTTGCAGGAGGGGATTGGGGAGAGGGGTCCGCGAGAGGGGCTTGGCGGGAAGGCTGTGAAGGTCGCGACGTTTCGCGGTGCAGGCACCCCTCCCCCCAACCGCCTCCCACCAGCGGAGCGGGGGCTGTCTGGCTTCGCTTCGCGGGCCGGATTTGCGCGCGCTATCCTGCCTCGCATGTTTCCTGCCCATTGGCCCGCGCCACATGACCGAACCGCCGCCGACCGCGTGATCGAACGCTTCGCGAGTGTTGGCCGCGCCGAGGCCCGCCTGGCGCAGCGAGCCGCCGTTCGGGACATGCTGGCGGCGCTGGGCGGCAACAGCCCGTATCTCGGCGATCTCGCCGTGCGGGAAGCCTCGGCGCTGCGCGCGCTGGTGGCCCGCGGTCCGCAGCACGTGGTGGACGACGCCCTCGCCGCGCTGCGTGTGGTGCCGGTCTACAGCCGGCGCGACCAGGCGATGGCGGCGCTGCGGCGCGCCAAGCGGGTGGTGGCGCTGGCGACCGCGGTCGCGGACCTGGGCGGGGCGTGGCGCCTGGAGCAAGTGAGCGGTGCGCTGAGCGACCTCGCCGAGGCCGCGCTGACCTTCGCCGTCGCGCATCTGTTGCGCGTCGCGCACGATACCGGGGAGCTGCGTCTGCCGGATCCGGGCAATCCGGGGCCGGGGGGCGGGTTCACAGTGCTCGGCATGGGCAAGCTCGGCGCACGCGAACTGAACTATTCCTCCGATGTCGACCTCGTCTTGCTCTATGACCCGGCGGCGCCAGTATACACGGAACGCTCCGCCGGGGACGCCCAGGCCGGGTTCGCGGCACGATTTGCCCGCGGCCTGGTGGCGCTGATGGAGACACGTGACGCCGACGGCTATGTCTTTCGCACCGACCTCCGGCTGCGTCCGGACCCTGCCGCAACGCCGCCTGCCGTGGCGATCGCGAGCGCCATTACCTATTACGAGAGCATGGGGCTGAACTGGGAACGCGCCGCGATGATCAAGGCGCGCCCGGTGGCCGGGGACCTCGCACTGGGCGCGGCGTTCCTGGAGGCGATCCGCCCGTTCGTCTGGCGCCGCGGCCTGGATTTTTCCGCGGTCGCCGACATTCACGCGATGAAGCAGCGGATCAACGCGAACCAGCCGGTTCCGCAAGGCGCGGCCGGACCGGCACGGGCACCAGCACAGCGCGGGTCGGGTGGCATCGACGCCGTGCTCGGCCACAACGTCAAGCTGGGCGTAGGCGGCATTCGCGAAATCGAGTTCCTGGTGCAGACGCTGCAACTCGTCTGGGGCGGGCGCGATCCGGGGCTGCGCACACGCGCCACGCTCGACGCCCTGCGCCTGCTGGTGCGCTCCGGCCACATCCCGCGCCGGGCCGCCGAGGAGCTGGACCACGCCTATCGCTTCCTCCGCCAGGTGGAGCATCGGCTGCAAATGATCGCCGACCGGCAGGTCCATGCCTTGCCGGACTCGGAGCCCCAGCTCACGCGCATCGCAACATTCATGGACTTCGCCTCGGCCGCGGCCTTCGCCGATGCATTGCTCGACCGATTGGCGCGCGTGCGCTCGCACTACGCCGAGGTCTTTGAGCGGGTCCCGCAGGCACTGGACGAGCAAGTTGCCGCCGCGCCCTTGCTCGATTTCGGCGGCGAGGAGGTGTCGGAAGCGACGCTCGCCGCGCTGCGTACCATGGGCTTCGGCGAGCCGGCCCGGGTCGTCGCCGCGGTGACGCGCTGGCAGGCGGGGCATGTACGCGCGTTCCGTTCCGAGCGGGCACGTGCCTTGATGACCCAGATGTTGCCGGCCTTGCTGGCGGCATTGGCGGGGCAGCCGCATCCGGACGCGACCTTCGTCCGCTTCGACGCCTTCATCGCCCGGCAGCCTGCCGGTGTGCAGCTCCTCTCATTGTTTCAGCGCAACCCGCATCTGCTGCGACGGGTGGCGGCGATCCTGGGTGCCGCGCCGCCGCTCGCCGACTATCTGGCGCAACACCCGGCCGCGCTGGAGGGACTGCTGTCGCCGCAGGAGGAGGAAGAGCCATCGGGGCGCCTGCTGCGTCGCCGCCTGCGCGACGCGCGGCTGCTGGAGGAGACGCTCGACATCATCCGCCGCACGGTGAAGGAGCAGGATTTCGCGCTGTCGGTGGCGACGATGGATGGCAGGCTGGATGCCGATGCGGCGGGCGAGCGCCGCAGTGCCCTGGCCGATGCCGCGCTTGCCGCGCTGCTGCCGCCGGTGATGGCGGATTTCTCCGCCCGCTTCGGCACCGTGCGCGGCGGCGCGATGGCGGTGGTGCTGCTTGGCAAGGCGGGCGGGCGCGAGATGATGGCGGGCTCCGATCTCGATCTGATGCTGGTCTACGCGCATCCACAGGACGAGACCGAGAGCCGCGGCGCACGCGCCATCCCCGCCAGCCAGTGGTTCATCCGTGCGGCGCACAGCTTCGTCGCGGCGCTGACGGCGCCGGGGTCCGATGGCCAGCTCTACGCCGTGGACATGCGGCTGCGGCCATCGGGCAACAAGGGACCGGTGGCGGTGTCGCTGGAGAGCTTCCGCCGCTACCACATGGAGAGCGCGTGGACCTGGGAGCGCATGGCGCTGACCCGTGCCCGCGTCGTCGCCGGGTCGCCGCCGCTGCGCCGGCTCGTGGCGGCGGCGATCGCCGAGGCACTGGCCAATGCCGGCGACCCCGCGCGCATTCGCGCCGATGCCGCCACGATGCGGGCACGGATGCGCCGCGACCTGCCGCCGGACGGAGAGTGGGACGTGAAGCAGCGCGCCGGCGGCCTGGTGGATATCGAGTTCATCGCACAGATGCTGCAACTCGCCGCGGCGCGCGAGGCTCCGGAGGTATGCAGCCCCAACACCTGTGAGGCGCTGCGCCGGCTGGCGGATGCGGGCCGGCTGGCCGCCGATGATGCCGCGTTGCTGATTCAGGCCGATCGTGTCTGGCGCACGGTGCAGGGCATGCTGCGCATCACGGTAGGCAGGGGCGCACCGGACGAATTGCCGGAGGCGAGCCTGCGTCCTGTTCTGCGCGCGACGGCGACGGCTGGCATAGCGGCCGATGACCTGCCCAGCTTGCGGCACTCGTTATCAAAACTAACTGTTCGCATAAGCGAGATTTTCTCCCGGATCGTCGGCGAGGCAGGGTAGCGGGGCGTGGTCAGGGTGTTGGGAGAGTTGTGCTGCAAGCGGCGGAACGGCATCAGCGAGAGCTGCGGGGCCGTCACCTCAGCGGGCGGCCAATTGCTGCTGTAGCACGGCAAACGCCTGGCTGAGCACGCCATGCATGATCAGCATCATCCCATAGACCACCAGCAGCATCAGGCCGCGAACGAACCAAACCTCGACCCGGCGGCGAGAGCTGCGGGCACGGTCAACTGTCTGCGCGTTCAGCGGCGCGGGCGCTTGCATACAACCTGTAGTAGTAATATGGGAGGCATCCTGTGACGGTTTTGGCCGATAATGTCTCATTTAAAGATATTTGCTCCTATTTCCGTGCGACCCTCTCATTGCAATGGTTACAAAATCCTTTCGATTCTCCATTGCAGGATGCTTTCGCCGGATTTTTTTGTTGCCCCGCCGAGCGGAATCCAGGCTGCCGGACCGTTCAGTGTTAATCACCCGTTATGCAGGTCCGCTCGAACGCGATCCTGCACCTGACGGCTGCGGCAGGGCCGGTGCGGGGGCGTCGAATAGTTAATAACTTTTTAATGAAGAATGAGATGGTCTGGGGAAGATCGACAGGCGCACGCATCAGGCACGACTGCCGCACCCGCCCAAGTGCGCGACGCGATTGGGCACCTGCCAGCGTGCGCGGCGTGACTGCCGCACCCGTGAGCGAGCCCGGCGTGATTGCCGCACCCTGTGAGCGAGGCCGGCGCGATTGCCGCACCCGAGAGGGGGCGGTAGCCTTCCCCCGTCATTGGCGGAGGTGGTTGATGCTCAAGCTCGGTTACAAGGCGTCGGCGGAGCAATTCGCTCCGACCGCGTTGCTGGAATTCTCCTGCCTGGCGGAGCAAGTCGGCTTCGATTCCGTATTTGTCAGCGACCACTTCCAGCCTTGGAAACATACCGATGGTCACGCGCCGTCGGCGCTGGCCTGGCTGGGGGCGCTGGGTGCGAAGACGCAGCGGATCGCGATCGGCACCAGCGTGCTGACGCCGACCTTCCGCTACCATCCCTCCATCGTGGCGCAGGTGTTCGGCACGCTGGGCTCGCTGTTTCCCAACCGCATCGTGCTTGGCGTCGGCACCGGGGAATCGCTGAACGAAGTGCCTGCGACCGGGATGAAGTGGCCCGAGACGAAGGAGCGTTTCGCCCGGATGCGCGAGGCCATCCAGTTGATCCGCCGGCTATGGCGCGAGGACCATGTCAGCTTCGCGGGCGAGTACTACCGCACCGAGAACGCCACCATCTACGACAAGCCGGTGGGCAGGCTGCCGATCTACGTCGCTGCCGCCGGCCCGGCGGTGGCCAAATATGCCGGCCGCAGCGGCGACGGCTTCATCTGCACCAGTGGCAAGAAATGGGACCTGTATACCGAGACGCTGCTGCCGAACGTCGCCGAGGGCATCAAGGCGGCGAGCGCGCCGAAGCCCGACTATGACCGGATGATCGAGATGAAGGTTTCATTCGATACCGACCGCGAGCGCGCACGCCAGGACACCCGCCACTGGGCGGCGCTGGCTCTGACTCCCGAGGAGAAGGTCTCGGTCGAGGACCCGCGCGAGATGGAGAAGCTCTCCGCCGCGTTGCCGGTGGAGCGGGCCGAGAGCCGCTGGATCGTTTCCACCGATCCCGACGAGCATGTGGCGAAGATCCGCCCGTACGTCGAACTCGGCTTCCGTCACCTGGTGTTCCATGCGCCGGGGCCGGACCAGGTACGGTTCCTGAAGCTCTACGGCGAGCAAGTGCTGCCGCGGCTGCGGCGCACGTTCGACTGAAAGCGGCAATGGGACAGATTGACCACACCGACACCAGGACACGAAGCTGCGGCCGCAGCCCGGCAATCTCCGCGCACGGCAGAGCATCGCATGCAGAATCCTTGCTTCGTGTCTTGGTGTCGTGGTGGTGAATCGTTGGCACCGAAGCGAGCCGCACGAGCCCCACACCAATCCCGCCATGGCCACGGTCACCGACCGTTGGCAGTCACCCACCGTTGGCAGTCATCCGCCGTTGGCAGTCACCGACCGTTCGCAGTCACCCACCGTTGGCAACCGCCGACCGTTGGCGGTCACCGACCGTTGGCGCGGCCGGTGCGCACGCGCAGCAAATGCGCTCCGCCCAGCAGCACCGCGGTGAGGAGGATGATCAAGGTGGAGACGGCGGCGATCGTCGGGTCGATCGCGAAACGCAGATCGTCCCACATGCGACGCGGCAGCGTGATGGCGCCGGAGCCGGACAGGAACAAGGCGACGATCAGTTCGTCGAATGAGGTGATGAAGGCAAACAATGCGCCGATCAGGATGCCGGAGCGGATCAGCGGCAACGTGACCTGACGGAACGCGCCCCAGGGCGTGGCGCCAAGACTGCGTGCGGCTTGCTCGAGGCGGCGGTCGAAGCCGGCGAGGCTGGCGCTGACGCTGGTCACCACGAAGGGCACTGCCAGGCAGGTGTGCGCCAGCACCAGGCCGAGCGGCGTGCCGATCAGCCCGTAGCGTGCGAAGGCGTAATAGACGCCGATGGCGACCACGATGCCCGGCACGATCATCGGCGACAGCACCAGTGCCGCGACGGCACCCCTGGCGGCGCGCGGCAGGCGGTCCAGGCCCAGCGCGGCCAGCGTGCCGAGCGTCGTCGCCAACGCCACCACCGCGGCGCCGATCGCCAGGCTGAGCCATGTCGGTACCAGCCAGTCGGCACTGCTGAAATAGACGCGATACCAGCGCAGTCCGAAGCCAGGCGGTGGGAAGGTCAGATAGCTGGCCGACGAGAACGATACGATGACGATCAGCAGGATCGGCAGCGCCAGGAACAGCAGCACCGGCGCGACGGCGAGGCGAAGGGCCGGGCGGTTCATCGTATCGCCGGCCGTAACGCGCCGCGCACGCCCGGCAGCGCCTGGCACAGGCCGAGCAAGGCCAGCGTTGCCAACAGCAAGGTCGCGGAGAGGCAGGCGGCGTAGGGCCAGTTCAGCAGGTCCACCTGCTGCGCGATGAGTTGCGACAGCATCATGTCGCGCGGTCCGCCAACCAGGGCCGGTGTGATGTAGAAGCCCAGCGACAGCACGAACACCAACAGCGTGCCGGCGATGACGCCGGGCATGGAGAGCGGCAGCACGACCTGGCGGAAGGTGCCCCATGGCGTGGCGCCGAGGCCGGCGGCGGCGCGCGGCAGCGCGGGGTCGAGTTGGCGCAGCACGCCGGCGATCGGCAGGATCATGTAGGGCAGCAGGATGTGGATCATCGCCAGGTCTACGGCGAAGGCGGTGTTCAGCAGGCGCAACGGGGTGTCGATCACGCCGGCGGCGCGCAGCGCCTCGTTGATCAGGCCATGGCGGCCAAGCAGGACCATCCAGGCGTAGCTGCGCACCAGCACACTGGTCCAGAACGGCAGCAGGACGATGATGAGGGTGACGGTGGCGGCGGTGCCGCGCATGCGCGACAGCGCCAGTGCCACCGGATAGCCGAGCGATAGCGCACCCGCGGTCACGATGACGGCGGTGAGCACGGTGTTGGCGAAGACATGGAAGAAGACCGCGTCGTGGCTGAGCCGGGCGAAGTTGTGCAGCGTGGGATGCGGATCGATGACGCTGCGCGCCAGCATTGCCAGAACCGGCGCGGCGTAGAACACGAGCATGTAGAGGACGAGCGGGGCGACGAGGAGGAACTGGCCGCTATGCTCGGCCAGAATACTGCCCCTCGCCCCAACCTTGGTCCGCTTCGCGGCCCAGGCCGGCAAGGGGAGGGGGAGTCTGGGGGTGCCCGCGCTCACACCACCACCGTATCGGCCACGGACCAGGCGATCCGCAACTCTTCGCCCACCTGACGGCGGCGCGTTGCGGCGCGCGACGGTTCCTTCAGCACCAGTGCCGTGCCGTCCGCGCAACGCAGCAGATAACGGCAGCGTTCTCCGGCAAACACCGCCTCCGTCACGGTCGCGCGCATGGCATTCTGTCCCGCGGCATCCTCGGCGACGCCGTTCGCGAAATGCATGCGCTCGGGCCGCACGGTGAGCGTCAACGGATTGCCGGGCGACATCGGCGCCGCTGCGATGGCGCGCAGGATCGTGCCGCCACAATCCGCCACCACCATGCCATCCTCCATGCCGCGTGCCACGCCCGGAAGGAAATTGGATTCGCCGATGAATGCGGCGACGAAGCGGTCGCAGGGACGGTCATACAACGCTTCGGGGGGCCCGACCTGGGCGATGCGGCCTTCATTCATGACCGCGATGCGGTCGGACATGATCAGGGCTTCTTCCTGGTCATGGGTGACGTAAATGAAGGTGATGCCGAGCTCGGCGTGCAATCGCCGCATCTCGAGTTGCAGGCTCTCGCGAAGCTGCTTGTCGAGCGCGCCCAGCGGCTCGTCCATCAGCAGCAGGCGCGGCTGGAACACGATTGCGCGGGCCAATGCGACGCGCTGTTGCTGGCCGCCGGAGAGCTGGCGCGGGTAGCGCGCCTGGTAGCCGGGCAGTCGCACCATCGCCAGGCTGTCGGTGACCAGCCGGGCGCGCGCCGCACGGTCCATGCCGCGCTGCTTCAAGGGAAACGCGATGTTCTCTGCCACAGTCAGATGCGGGAACAGGGCGTAGTTCTGGAATACCATGCCGATATTGCGCTTGTGTGGCGGCGTGCCGATGACGGAACGGCCGTCGATGGCGATGTCGCCGCCGGTGGGGGTCTCGAATCCCGCGATCATCATCAGCGTGGTGGTCTTGCCCGAGCCGCTCGGGCCGAGCAAGGTGAGGAACTCGCCGGAGCCGATCTCGAGCGAGATGCCGGCGACGGCGCCGATGAGGTCGAAGCGTTTTTCCAGGCCGGCCAGCGAGACTTTCGCGCCGCGGTCGAGCAACGAGTTGGCCGCGTCACGGCCGGGCGTGATCCGGCCATCTTCCCCCGCTGATTGGGTTTGCTCCATGGCACGAGAGTCGCTGGATTGTACGTGGATGGCCGGGTCGCGCCCGGCCACGACGTGGGGCGAGTCGACCTGGGGCAGGTCCGCGCTCAGGCCAGCACCCATTTGTTCCAGCGCGCGATCACCGCGTCGCGGTTCTGCGACCACCACGCGTAGTCATACGGCACCAGCCGCGATTTGATGGCCGGCGCGCTGGGCAGCAATGCGAGCTGCTGCGGGACCACGTACTGCGCCGACTGCGAATTCACAAAGCCATACGGGATCAGGTAGGACAGCCGCGCCTGCGGCACTGCCATGGTGCTGAAGGCGATGAACTTCATCGCGTTCGCCTTGTTGGGCGAGCCTTTCGGCACCGCCCAACAGTCGCGCTTCAGCATCCCCTGGTCCCAGCTTATCGCGGCCGGCACGCCTGCGGCCTGGATCGCCGCCATGCGGCCGTTCCACACCGAGGTCAGCACCACGTCCTTGTCGGTCAGCATCTGCACCGGCACCGCGCCGGTTTCCCACCATTTCACAATGCTGGCCTTGATCTTGTCATAGCTGGCAAACGCCTTGTCGAGGTCGATCGGATACAGCTTGTCGGGCGGCACCCCGGCGGCCATCAGCGCGAATTCGAGTTCCGGCGTGCTGGGACCGGCCCCGCCGAGCGCGCGGTCGCCGGGGAACTTGCGGGTGTCCCAGAAATCCTGCCAACCCACCGGCACCGCGCCGTTGAACGCGTCGGTGCGGTAGGCCATCACTTCGGACCACACCAGCATGTCGCAGGCGTAATCGGTTCGATACACCGGATCGATGTTGGCGGTATCCACCAGCTCGTAATCGAGCTTCTCGAAATAGTTGCCGTGCTTGCGCAGGTTCGCGACACTGCCCTGGCTGAGCTGCACCACGTCCCATTCCACGGTGTTGGTCTCCACCATGGCCTTCACCTTGTTGATGTCGGCACCGGGGAAATCGTGCACCTTGATGCCGCTCATCTCGGCGAAGGGCTGGTAGTAGGCTTTCCGTTCGGCATCCTGTCCGGTGCCGCCGTAGGCCGCGATGCGCAGCTCGCCGGTGCCTTTCAGCTTCTCCGGGATTGGCGGGATCGTGGGCAGCGGTGCGTCAGCCGCCAAAGCGCGCCAGCTCGCCAGCGATGCGGCGGCGCCAAGCGCGAGTACCTGGCGACGGCCGAGCTGATGACCTTGTTTCGTCATGACATGCGCCCCCTGTGCTGTTCAGAATTCCAACAGATTGTCGCGGAACTGCTTGTGCGTGTAGGCGGCGCGGGTCAGGCCGCGCGCCTGCAAGGCGGGCACCAGCCCATCCTCGACCTCTGCCAGCGTGCGGCGGCTGACGTTCGGCATCGAGAACAGAAAACCGTCGCCGCCGATTGCTTCCATGGCTTCGGCCATCTGGGCGGCGACGGCATCGGGCGTGCCGACCAGCTCCACCGACAAGGCGGTGGTGTTGTAGTATTCCATCAGCTCGCGCAGCGTCTTGCCTGGCGCGGCGCGGGCGAATTGCTCCAGTGTCTGCTGATGCCCGTTGGTGGTCAGCTCGCCCAGCGGCTGGTCGAGGTCCAGTTTTCCGAAATCGATATTCGTCACTTTGCCGAGATGCGCGAGGCGCTGCGGGATCTGCTGCCGCGCCCGGTCCAGGCGCATCTGCTTGCGGTCCTGCGCCTCCGATTCGGTCTGGCCGAGGATCGGCGCGACCAAGAACAGTACTTTGCAGCGGTCGGGATCGCGGCCGCTGTCCTTCATGCGGCGGCGCACATCGTCGCGGTACGCTTTCGCCGCCGCGATGCCTTTCGTGTGTGCGACGATCGTGTCGGCGTGCTGCGCCGCGAACTGACGCCCCCGCGGCGAGCCGCCGGCCTGCGCGATCACCGGTTGGCCTTGCGGGCATGGGCCGGAATTCAGCGGACCGCGGGTGCTGAAGAAGCGGCCTTCATGATTGACCGCGTGCACCTTGGCATGATCGACCAGCACGCCCGCGGCGCGGTCGGCGATGATGGCGCCTGGTTCCCACGAATTCCAGAGCGCGCGCACCACCTGCATGTATTCGTCGGCCATGTCATAGCGCAGGTCATGTTCCGGCATGCCCTTCATGCCGAAATTCATCGCGGCGAAATCCGAGCTGCCGGTGACGGCGTTCCAGCCGATGCGGCCCTGCGAGACCTGGTCGAGCGTCGCCACCAGCCGCGCCAGCAGGTAGGGCGGATAGGCGTAGGTGCCGAACGTCGGCACGATGCCGATACGCGACGTCACGGTGGTCATCAGCGACGCCACCACGGAGGGATCCTGCCGCGGCACGGCGATGCCGTGGTTCAGATAGAGTTCGGTGGAGCCATTATAACTTTCGCCAACATAGGAGCTGTCCTCGAGCAAGATGTAGTCGAAGCAGGCGCGTTCCAGACAGCGCGCCATGTCGAGGAAAAGTTCGGGGACCATCCAGGAGGTGCCGATATGGCCGGTCCATGGCTCGCCCCAGGCCTGCACGCTGGAGCCTTGCAGGAACCAGCCGAGATGGAACGGACGTGCGGCCATGTTCACCATGCTCCTGAGCGTGATGGTGTCCGCCGGCGACACGTTTGGCCCGACGCGGGCGCAGCGGCGACCGGTCGTGCGAATTCCACACACACGATTGCGGGAAAGCAAGTGGCATGCCGGGTGGATGCGGACCGGAGACGTTCAGGGGCCGACGAAGTGCCAATGCTGGCCGGCGGCGTCGGCGTTCAGCAGCGTCTGCATCGCGGTCAGGCGCACTGCCAGGTCGGCCGCGCTGCCGCAGTTTGTGGGGCGATCGCTGGTGGGGCCGCCGGCCCAGTGCACGACGAACGTCCGGCCATCGCCCAGGCGTTGCTCTACGACCATGCTGCCGCGCGAGGCTGCCATGATTGCGGGCCGCAGCACGCAATGCTGCTGGTCGGCCACCCGCACCGCGTCGATGCGCCAGACCGGCGCCCAGCCGTTATAGGGTCCGAAGTGCAGTATCTCGCCCAGCGGAGGGCCGAATTGCAGGCTCCGCAGCAGGCTGACGGCACCGACGGCGCCGGTGAGCAAGCCGGCGACGATGCAGGCGAGCGAGGCGGTGGCGGCAATTTCGTTGGCTTCTCGCAACAGACGCCGGCGCCGGTTCACGGCGCCGCTCTGTGGCGTGAGGTCCATACGGTGCGGGGCGGCGTTTGCATGACTGCGCAGTGTTCCCGAGGCGTTTGCTCAAGGCATTGGCAGCGTTGCCTGTAAGCAAGGCATGTACCAGCAATTCCGACCTTGGATGGCCGATATTGACGGAGCATCGGCGTGTTTTGACAGCGTATCGGGGTGCGACCTGCCGTCAACCTCGGCATCGTGCCGGATTTTTGCTCAACGTAGGTCGCCGATCGGCTTGCTGCGCAGGTCGTCGACGGGCTCGCTGCGCCGCCGCCACCAGCGGGGCCACCGGCGACGCTTGCGACTGCTGTCTCGGTTGGCCCGTTTCTGGCAATCCACCAGGCCATCGCAATCAAACGGGAGGACACATGTCCATGTCGGGCAGCCCCATTGCCATCCCCGCGCGCCGCGGCAAGGCCGCCTTGGTCACGAAGGGCCAGAGCATCAGGGTGATCAACACCCATGGCGAGCAAGTGGTGGACACCTGGGCCTTCCGCCGCGACGACATGACCGAGTTCATGTCCATGGAACACAGCCGTGCGCGCATCCAGCGGCTGATCCCCTCGGTGGGCGATTCGATGCTGAGCAATCACCGCCGGCCGATTCTGACCTTCGTGGAAGATACCTCGGGCGGCATCCATGACACTCTGATGGCCGCATGCGACGTGTATCGCTACCGGTGTCTCGGCTGCCCGGGGTACCACGACAACTGCACCGACAACCTGGCGCAAGGGCTGGGCACGATCGGCCTTGCCCCGCCGGAAACTCCCAGTCCTCTCAATCTGTTCATGAACATCCCATGGACGTCGGACGGCGTGCTGTCGTTCGAGCCGCCGGTATCGACGCCTGGCAGCTACGTGCTGCTGCGGGCGGAGATGGACCTGGTGATCGCGTTCTCTGCCTGTCCGCAGGACATCCTGCCGATCAACGGGGTAGGCCGCACGCCGACCGAGGCGCATTTCCTGCTGGAGTGAGGTAGCGCGGGCGCGGGCGCGTATCGCCATGTCATTGCGAGGACCCCGAACCACCGTCGCCTTAGGGCCCAGATGTCGCTGATCAGAACAAGGACGATTTGCGCGCCACCTGGGCACGACTGAACGAAACCTGGGCAGCCGGCGGCGGACCGAGAATCAGAACTCCCCCAGCACCTGGCGCAGCGTCGTCCCAACGTACGACGTGCGCGCCAGTCCGCGCCGTTGCAGCGCCGGGACCAGCCCTTCGGTCACCTCGATGATGAACCGGCGGCTGGTGCGCTGGAACGGCGTGCTGATCAGGAACCCGTCGCCGCCGACTGCTTCCGCGACCGCCCCCATCCGCTGCGCCACGGTGTCCGGGGAACCGACGAATTCGACATCCGAGGGCACCGTGCCGAAGCGCTCCATCGCGAGCTGCCGCAGTGTCTTGCCGCTGCCCCATTGCGCGAATTTGTCGAGCGAGCCTTGCTCGCCGTTGGTGGTGAGCCGCGGCAGCGGCTGGTCGAGGTCGAATTGCGAAAAGTCGATGTCCGTCACGGTGGAGACGCTGGCCAGCGCGCGCTCGATGAACGCCGGCGAGGAGACCATCCGTTCGCGCTTCGCATAGGCTTCCGCGTCGGTCTCGGCCAGGATCGGATAGACCAGGAACAACACCTTGATGTCATCGGGATTGCGCCCGAACGACGCCGCGTGGCGGCGCACATCGTCGCGGTATTGCTGCATCCCGGCGATGCCGTTGGCGGTGGCGATGATCGAATCGGCGTGCCTGGCGGCGAACGCCCGCCCGCGCGGCGAGCCGCCTGCCTGGACGAACACCGGGCGTCCCTGCGGCGAGCGGACCGTGTTCAGCGGCCCGCGCACCTTGAAGAATTTTCCCTCGTAGTTGATCGCCCGCACCCTGCGATGATCGGCATAGGTGCCGGATTCCCGATCCAACACCACCGCATCGGGATCCCACGAATCGAACAATTGGCAGACCAGGTCGACGTATTCGTCGGCCATGGCATAGCGTTGTTCGCGCGGCGGCAATTTATCGATGCCGAAATTCTGCGCCGCCGCATCTTCGCCTGACGTGACGATATTCCAGCCGAACCGCCCGCCGGCGATGTGGTCGAGCGTGCCGCACAGGCGTGCCAGCATCCAGGGCGGATAGGCCAGGGTGGAGAACGTTGCGACCACGCCCAGCCGCCGCGTCGCCGCGCTGATGATGGCTGCAAGCGGCGACGGATCGTGCTTTGGCACCTGCAGGGCGTGCTTCAGCGCGGCCTCGGCGCTGTGGCCATAGGCTTCGGACACCATCAGCGTGTCCTCGATCATGATGTAGTCGAAACACGCGCGCTCCAGCGCCAGCGCCATATCGACATAGAACCGCCCGTCCCAGGGCGAGCCGCCGACCGACAGCGGATGGTCCCACTCGCCAGGCGTGAAGTTCATGAACCAGCCGAGGTGAAGGGGTTTGCGGCCCATCGGGAGCCTCGCTGCATCGGGGAAACGGGGCAGCGCGCAGCAAGCGTCGTGCCAGCGCCGCGCCGATGTCATTGCGAGAGCGCGAGCGAAGCGAGCGGGGCGCGGCGATCCCGGTCGGATGGCACATGGACCGGCCTGCCCAGGCCCGACCGGGTTGCTTCGTCCCGCCGGGCTTCGCTCGCGGTCCTCGCAATGGGCTGGCATGGCGGTTGCTTAGGAGAGACACGACTGCCAACCGAGGGGAGGCGCTCGATGCGTAGACGCACGCTGTTGACCGGGGCCGGCGCGGCCGGGCTGCTGAGCCTGCCGGCCATCCGTCCGGCCCGCGCCGACGCGATGGCCGATGCCAAGAAGCGCGGCGTGCTGGAGATCGGCACCGAGGCCGCGTACGTGCCATATGAATTCTTCAAGGACGGCGCGATCGTCGGCTACGACCCCGATATCATGGCACTGATCTGCCCGAAGCTGGGTGTGAAGCCGCATTTCATCGACACCGCCTGGAGCGGCATCATTCCCGCCCTCTATGCCGGCAAGTTCGACTGCATCGTCTCTGCCATGACGATCACGGCGCCGCGGGCGGAGAAGGTACTGTTCTCCATGCCGTACGCCGACGCCAGCAACGTGATCCTGCTGCGCGCGAACGAGACCAAGATAGCGACGGCCGACGACCTGTCTGGCAAGATCGTCGGCGTGCAGCTCGGCAGTGCCGCCGCCGGCATCATCAAGACCTTCGAGGCCAAGCTGAAGGCCAAGGGCATGCCCGGCTATGCCAGCGTGAAGGAATATGAGCATTACCCGGAGGCCTATCAGGATCTGATCAACGGTCGGGTCGATGCGGTAGTGAATTCGAAGTCCACCATGATGGTGGTGATGCGCGACGCGCCGGGAAAATTCAAGATGATCGGCGGCGTATCCGACATCACCGCCTATTTCGGCATGGCCTTCCGCAAGGAGGACGGCGCACTGCGGGACTTCGTGAACGAAAACCTCGCCGCGATGAAAACGGACGGCACGCTGGCGAAGCTGCAGATGAAATGGTTCGGCGGCACCATGGAGACGCCGAACACGCTACCGGAGGTGCTGCCGAGCTGATCGTTCCGCGATGGGCGGCTTCGACTGGGGCTCTGTCTGGTATGCCGTGCCGTACATGCTGCGTGGCGCCCTGGTCACGCTGGAGATCTCCTTCTGGGCCATGGCGCTGGCCTCGCTGGTGGGAGTGACGCTGGGGCTGATCAGCGTCTCCGACCTGCGCGTGCTGAAGACGCTGGTGCGCGGCTATGTCTATTTCGTGCGCGGCACGCCGGCGCTGGTGCAGATCTTCCTGGTGTATTTTGCCCTGCCGCGCGTCGGTTTCGAGCTGTCGTCGTTCTGGAGCGGCGTGGTGGCGCTGGCGTTCAACTCGGCCGGCTTCATCGCGGAGATCGTGCGTGCGGGACTGCAATCGATCGATGTGGGTCAGACCGAGGCGGCACTCTCCATCGGCATGACCACGCGGCAGTCGATCGTGCACATCCTGTTGCCGCAATCGCTGCGCCGCATCACCCCGCCGATGACCAACGAGGTGATCACGCTGATCAAGAATTCCTCGCTGCTGTCGGTGATCTCGATCACCGAGCTGACCCGGTCGGCGCAGTTGATCATCGCCGAGCGGTTCGTGCCGTTCGAGTTGTACGCGGCTTTGGCGGTGTACTACCTGGTGATGATCTCGGCGCTGTCGCGGGCATCGGAATACGTCGAGCGGCGGCTGGCATGACCTTCCCCACCCAACCGCTGCTTCGCATCCGCGGCCTCTCGAAAGTGTTCGGCGAAGTGCCGGTGGTGGACCGCGTCGATTGCGACGTGATGCCGGGCGAGATCGTGATGGTGATCGGCCCCAGCGGTGCCGGCAAGTCGACTCTGTTACGGTGCGTTAACAGGATCGAGGTGCCGACCACGGGCGAGGTGGTCGTCGACGGGGTGAACATGGCGGGCGAGCATCGCAACGGCCGCCTGGTTGCCGATTCGCCCGCCGCCACCGCGCGCAAGCGCCGCCGCATCGGCATGGTGTTCCAGCGCTTCAATTTGTTCGCGCATCTGAGCGCGCTGGATAATGTCGCGATCGGACCGCGGCGCGTGCTGGGCATCAAACCGGCCGACGCCCGCGCGCTGGCCGCGGAGCAATTGGCGCGGGTGCATATGTCGTCGCACATCGCCAAGCGGCCGATCCAGCTTTCCGGCGGCCAGCAGCAGCGCGTCGCCATCGCCCGCGCCATGGCCATGCGTCCGGTGCTGATGTTGTTCGATGAGCCGACCTCGGCGCTGGATCCCGAACTGGTCGGTGAGGTGCTGGAAGTGATTCGCGAACTCGCCGAGGAGGGCATGACCATGCTGGTGGTCACCCACGAAATGCAGTTCGCGCGCGAGGTGGGCACCAGGGTATTGTTCCTGGACCACGGGCGGGTGCTGGAAGACGCATCGCCGCGGACATTCTTTGCCAATCCAGGGCAGGCGCGCGCCAAGGATTTCCTCCGCCGCGTGCATGCGATGGCGGAGGGATAGGCGATATCTCACGCACGATGATGCACCGTGGCGTGGCCGCCCGAGCCTGGATTCAGCCCAGGCGTATCGCCGACACCTGATGCCCGATCGGTCCACCGCCGGCCAGCGTTCGGCGGCGATGGCTGAAAAAGCGTGCCTCGTCTGCCAGCGTATCGACCGCGAGCAAGTCCACCGTCACCTCGGCCCGCCGAAGCCGGGCGGCGCAGTAGCCGGAGAGGTCGAACTGCCAGTGCGCCTCGCGCCGGCCGGGGGCAAAAAGCGCCTGATCGCCGGGATCGCGCGCCAGCACCGCGTCGCGCAGGTCGGCGCCCACCTCGTATGAATCCTGGCCGATGCAGGGGCCGATCGCCGCTGCAATCCGGCTCGCCCCCAGCGCCTGCATGGCGGCGACGGTCGCCTCCAGCACGCCCGCCAACGCACCGCGCCAGCCGGCGTGGGCGGCGCCGACCACCCGGGCGTCGGCGTCGCACAGCAGTACCGGCGCGCAGTCGGCGGTGATGACGCCGAGCGCGATGCCGGGGCGGTCGGTCACCATGGCGTCGGCACGCGGTCCCTGCCCAACGGGCCACGCGGTCGCGGCGTGGACGACTGCCGCGCCGTGCACCTGCGTCAGGCCGAGCATTCGCTCCGGTTCGGCCCCGATGGCGCGGGCGGCGCGGGCGCGGTTCTCCAACACCGCTGCGCGGTTGTCGGCGCTGGACAGGCTGCAGTTCAGGCTGGCGAACGGGCCGGCGGAGACGCCGCCCAGCCGCGTGAAGAAGCCATGCGGCACAGGCAGCGTGGGGGAGCGGAGCGGGTCGGGCAGCATGCGAATCAGACGGCGAATCCGGGCGGGATGGGGCAGGAAGGGTGGCAGAACGCCATGGCCTTGAACAAGCGTCCCATGCGGTCCGGCTCCGCGAGACGCTGAGCGGCGTCGACCAGGGCAGCGGCGCGGCGCGGCGGCTGGCCCTGCGCGAGCCGGTCGGTGCGCTGGAACAGACCGAGCCGCGCCAGGAATGGGCCTTGTGGGATGGGGCCGTGGACGACGGCGCCGGCCGTGCGGGCGATGGCGGCAAGCGACTGGAAATCGACGTGGGCGGTGAGGTCGGCGCTGCCCGGTGCGGACAGCGGGTCAGTGGGTCGGCCGTTGGCAATAGCCTGGAGGGAATCGCCCGTGGTTGATTGCTCTGGGCCGTAATCGAGGATCACCGCAGCGCCGGGCTGGGCCGTGAGACGCGCGGCGAGGTCGGCGACGAAGTCACCGGCCGGGGCGGAGAGTTCGTGGATGACGCCGATAGACTCCCCCTCGCCTCGCGGGAGGGGGTGGCGGGTGCGTCGAATCGCATCTGTCGTCTCAACGCACCCCTCCCCCCAACCCCCTCCCGCGAGGCGAGGGGGAGATTCCAGGGCTTGCTCCACGAATCTCCCATCCACCACGTGGCGTTCCGTCCACACCTCGCCGCGGCGGACGAACTGGCGGATCGGCAGCGCATCGAGGAACTCGTTGGCGAGCAACAGCATGGGCGCGAGCGGGACCGTGGCCAGAGTGTCGTGCCAGGTCGCGTCCGGCAGGCGGTCCGCCTGCAGGGCGCGCAGGCGAGGCGAGGTTTCGATCAGATGCAGCGACAGCGCGGCATGGAAGGCCGGGACCACCTGGGCGACGGCACGCAACGCATCAGCCATCAGGGTGCCTCGGCCGGGGCCGGCCTCGACCAGCGATACCGGCGCGGGACGGCCCAGCAGGTCCCAGGTCACCGCGGCCCACAGGCCGAGCAATTCCCCGAACACCTGGGTGATCTCGGGCGCGGTGGTGAAATCGGCGAACGGGTCGTGGGTAGCGTAGTAGGCGGCGTTGGCGCGCGCCATGAAGGCGTCGAGCCGCTCCATCATTGCAGCGCGGCGACCCGGGTCCGGCTGGCGTACCAGATCAGGCCGATGCCGGCGATCAGCATGGGAATGCACAGCAACTGCCCCATGCTCAGGCCCAGATCGACCACCAGGAAGCGCAGGAAGAAGTCCGGGGCACGGAAGAACTCGCAGGTGCTGCGGGCGATCGCGTAGCCGACCAGGAAGGCGCCGGTGATCCAGCCGAAGCGCTCGCGCAGGGACTCGCGGCGCGACAGCGCGAACATGACCAGGAACAGGACCAGGCCCTCCATGACGGCCTCGTAGAGCTGGCTGGGATAGCGCGGAAGGCACAGTGTCGGGTCGATCCCGGCGCAGACGGTGTTGCGCAGCGCGTCATAGACCGCGGGCGACGGAGTGGCGGTGGGGATGGCGTTGGGAAACACCATGGCGCCCGGCCACCATAGCGGCGCGGGCCGCCCCCATAGCTCGCCGTTGATGAAATTGGCGATGCGGCCGAGGCCCAGCCCGATCGGCGCGCACACCGCCAGGCGATCGGCGAAGCCGAGGACGGGGATGCGGTTGTGGCGGCAATAGATGATGATGGCGATGGCGACGCCAAGCATGCCGCCATGGAAGCTCATGCCGCCATCCCAGACTTCGAAGATCTCGACCGGATGGGTGAAATACAGGGCCGGCTGGTAGAACAAGACGTAGCCGAGGCGGCCGCCCAACACGACGCCCAGTGTTGCCCAGGTGAGGAAATCGTCCACCTGAAGCGGCGATGCGACCTGCGGCCGCAGCAGCACCAGCCGGCGCATCAGCCGCCAGCCCAGCACCAGCCCGAAGATGTACGCCAGCGCGTACCAGCGGATGCCGAACGGCCCCAGATGGACGATGACCGGGTTGAACGACGGATACAGCAAGACGGAAAGCATGCGGCTAGGAAACCTCGTCCGCGGAGCCACACATGCGGAGCATCGCTTGCGGTGCGGGCTCACGCATACTGGTCATCGCCTGTCAGATAGTCCTGCACGTAGCGCCGTATGCCCTCTTCCAGCGGCGTGAACTGGCCGGCGTAGCCGGCAGCGCGCAGACGGTCCATCGGCGCCTGGGTGAAGGATTGATACTGCCCGCGCAACCCGGCCGGCATGTCGATGAAGGCCACGTCGCGCGGTCGGCCGCCGGCGTCGCACACCGCGTGCGCCAGATCGAGATAGCTGCGCGCCCGACCCGTCCCGACATTGAACAAGCCGGAAACGCCGGGCGTATCCAGCAGCCACAGCATGACGTCCACGACATCCCCGATCCAGATGAAATCCCGCTTTTGCTCGCCATCGGCCAGGCCGGGCACGTCGGAGCGGAACAATTTGACCGGACCGCCGGCGGCAAGTTCGTCGAATTTCACCTTCACCACCGAGATCATCGATCCCTTGTGGTATTCGTTCGGACCATAGACGTTGAAGAATTTCAGCCCCGCCCATTGCGGCGGCGTATCCCTGCCGTTGGCCACCGCGCGCGCCACCCGCACGTCGAATGCATGCTTGGTCCAGCCGTACAGGTTCATCGGCCGCAGCTTCTGCAATGCCGACAGCGACCGGTCGTCGTCGAACCCCGCGGCGCCATTGCCATAGGTTGCCGCGGACGACGCATAGACGAAGCGAGCCTCTCGCGTCGTGCACCAATGCCAGAGGGTGCGGCTCAGCTCCACGTTGGTGGCCCAGGTCAGGTCGCCGTCACGCGCGGTGGTCTCGCTGATGGCGCCCAGATGGAACATCATTTCCACCGGGGGGTGCGTGTCCAGGAAGGCCTCCAGGTCCGGTGGCGCAATCAGGCGGGCGGGCGGATGCTTGGCGAGATTGCGCCATTTGTCGCCCTGCCCCAGCCAGTCCACCACCACGGTCTCGTGATCGCGTGCCGCCAGCGCGGCCTGCAGGTTGGAACCGATGAAGCCGGCGCCGCCGGTGACCAGGATCATGGCGGCGGGTTATACGGAGGGACGGCCGGCGGGGGAAGCGACCGGCGGCGGATCGGGAGGTTTGGCGCGATGAGCGATCGACCACGGTTTTTCGATGACCTCGCCGGGGTGGCCGGCGGCGCGCTGTCGGCCCTGGCCGGGCTGCGCGAGGAGGCGGAGGCGCTGGTGCGCGCCCGCATCGACGAGGCGATCCGCCGGCTGGAGCTGGTACGCAAAGAGGAATTGGACGCGATGGCCGAGATGGCCGCCAATGCCCGCGCCGGACAGGAGGCAGCGGAGGCGCGGCTGGACGAGTTGGCGAACCGCATTGCGACGCTGGAAGCTCGGGTCGCGGCGCTGGAGACCGCACCGAAGACGGAGGGTTGAAATATGAGCCATAGCACATGGCGCGCCGATCCATTGGCCTGGGGTCACGGGCCGCGCGTGTTCGAGATGTTCCTCGAGCCGACCTGCCCGTTTTCCGTGCGGGCCTTCGGCAAGCTCGACCCCCTGCTGGCGCAGGCGGGCGAGGCGCGCATTACCGTCAAGGTCAGGCTACAGTCGCAGCCGTGGCACATGTATTCGGGCGTGATCACGCGCTGCATCCTGGCGGCGTCCACGCTGGAGCGCGGCAAGCAGGCAGCAAAGGCCGTCATGGCGGCGGTGGCGGCGCATCGCGAGGAATTCGAATTCGAACGTCATTGTCGCGGTCCCAATATGGACGCGACACCGAATGACATCATCGCGCGGATCGAGCGCTACAGCGGTGTTCCGGTGGCGGCGGCGTTCGCCATTCCGGACCTCGATCGCGAGGTGAAATGGCACAGCAAATACGCGCGCCAGAACGGCATCCACGTGTCGCCGACCTTCATGATCGACGGGCTGGTGCAGCCCGACATGAGCAGTGGCGATGCGGTGGAGGCGTGGGCGTCACGGCTGCTGAAGGACTGAAATTCATACCAGCCCTCGAAACGGCCGACCCGCCGGACTGTCGGCATGAGAGCACTGAGCAGAGTCACCACCGAGACACGAGGGTTGCAGCAGGCAAGTCGCCAACGGTCATGGTGGCGCCGATCGTCGGCACGAAAACCTGATCGCGCAACCAATGTCGCCTCACTTCTCCGAGGCATTGCCGGGACCTGACTTAACCGCCACGCGCGGCGGCCTTGGCCGATGCAGCTTGCGTCGCAGCAGGCGCCAGTCCGCGGCGCCGAATGCCAGCGCTCCGACGCCGTACACCGCCAGCCCGAAGGTGACCAGCAACGCCAGCGCACCGAAGCGTGCCACGCCATGCAAGGTGCGCGAGAACAATACATGCTGCGTTGCCGCCAATGTCAGGCCCATCACCAGCGCCGCGCCCAGCATACCGGCACAGCGCCGCCACAACTGCCGATCCGGCCGCAGGAACCCTTGCCACGCCAGGACGCCCACCAGCCATCCCAGGTTGAACATCGCCGCCAGGCTGGTTGCCAGCGCCGGTCCGATCTGCGCCAGCCCCGGCAGCCATCCCGCGGCGGCCGGCCCAACCACCACGCCGAGCCCGGTCAGCACGTAGCTGAGGTTGAAGACCACGTTCATCGCCAGGTTCAGCCCGACGGCGGCCAGCCCGATCCGCACCGGCGTCACCATGTCGGCGCGGGCAAAGAAGCCGGGCGCCACCACCTTCACCAGCACGAAGGCCGGCAGTCCGATTGCGTATGCGGCCAGCGCCTGCGCCGACAGCTCGACGCTATGCGCCCCGAAGGCGCCGCGGCCGAACAGCACCGACATGATCGGCCAGGCCGATACGAGCAACGCCACCGCGGCCGGCAGGGTCAGGAACAAGCCATACTCGATCGCGCGGTTCAGCGTGGCGGTGGAGGCGGCGGCCTCGCCCCCCCGCACCTGGCGTGACAGCAGCGGCAGCAGTGCCGTGCCTACCGCCGTGCCGATCACGCCCAGCGGCAGTTGCTGCACCCGGTCAGCGTAGTACAGCACCGACACCGTCCCGGGCGGCAGCATGCTGGCGATGATCACGTCCATTGCCAGGTTCAACTGGGTCACGCCGGCGCCGAGCAAGCCCGGCAACATGCGGCGAAGCAGTACCCGCACCCGCGGGGTCAGGCGCGGGCGCGGCAGAACCAGCGTCATGCCGGCCCGCCGTACCGCCCACAACAGCAGCCCGAGCTGCGCCACGCCCGACGCCGTAATGCCCCAGGCCAGCGCATGGCCCGCCGTCGGCACATGCGGCGTCAGCCAGAGCAGGAAGGCGATGGAGATCACGTTGAACAATACGTAGGAGGCGGAGGCCGCGGTGAACCGTTCCAGCCCGTTGAGCACGCCGGATACCAGCGCTGCGAGGCAGATCAGCAGCAGATAGGGGAAGGTAATGCGGGAGAACGTCACCGCCAGGGCGAACTTGCCCGGGTTGGCACGGAAGCCGGGCGCCAGCACATCCATCACCTGCGGCATGAAGATCTCGCCGGCCAGCGTCAGCACGCCCAGCCATAACGCCATCACCGCCAGGGTCTCGTTGGCGAACTGGCGCGCGGTGGGCCGGCCCTCGGCCGCCAGCATGCCGGAGAAGGCGGGGACGAAAGCGGCGTTGAACGCGCCCTCGCCGAACAAGCGGCGGAACAGGTTGGGCAGGCGGAGCGCGACGAAGAAGGCGTCGGCGATCGGGCCGGTGCCGAGCGTCGCCGCGATCAGCATGTCGCGGGCGAAGCCAAGCACGCGGCTTGCCATCGTCCAGGCGCCGACAGTCAGGACATTGCGGAGCATCCGGGGGGTTTAGCGCAGCGGGGCGGAGTCCGTCGCGGGTGGCGGCTGGCCCTGCCGTGGTGCTAGGCGGTGGCGCCCACGATCGTGGCGACCGACAGCCGCACACCCGGCAGCAGCACGGGTTCCAGCACGTCGTGACGCCGTGCAAAGGCCAGTTTCGTGTATTGCTCGCCTTTCGGTTCCCGATGGGTTTCAACCTGGTCGCCGGCCACGTTGACGATCCAGTATTCCGGAATGCCGTGG
>DATJNA010000130.1:0-30187 GCA_035508435.1 Acetobacteraceae bacterium
CGTCAGCACGATCTCCCAATCCGCTTCGGTCATCTGCGTCAGCATGGCCGGCCTCCCTTGCCGACCACCCAGTGATTCGATGAAATACCGATTCGGGAATCCGCAAATTACGCATGGCTGGGATTCCGTCCACACAACCTAACCGGATAGGGATACAATCGGTAAGGCCGCGACGGTCCATCTTCCGGTCTCAGGTCCAAAGGCTTTCGTATTCCACCATCGGCCAGCCGTTCTGCACGAAGGTCGCGCACTCCCGCATGCCGATCCCGCCCAGCACGCTGCGCGAGGCAAAATTGCCGGCGCGCGCCACCGCGACGATGCGCCGCAGCCGCGCCTGCTGATGGCCGAAACGCAGCGCCGCAGCCGCGGCCTCGCGTGCCAGCCCGCGCCCCTGCGCCTCTGGCCAAAGCGCGAACCGCAGCGCCACGCCGCGGCCGTCCGGGCGGCGTTCAAGACCGGTGATGCCGAGAAACCGGTTGCTGCCCGCCTCGCGGATCGACCAGATACCGAAGCCGTCGGCACCCCAGGCCATCACGTCCTTGGTCAGCTCTTCCTGTGTCTGCAGCGGGGTCCGCACCCCGCCCAGCATCACCGCGAACACGCGCGGATCCGACTTGATGGCGATCAGCTCGATCAGGTCGGCGCCGTTCACCGGCGTCAGCACCAGCCGCGCCGTGCGCAGGGTCCGGGGTGTGGTCATGGTGGCCGCACCCTCGCGACGGCACCCGCCGGTAGCATCCAGCGGCCGGCCAAATTCCAATAGCGGTCGGGCGGACTGGTCCCCACCGGCGTGGGGACCGGACTCGGATGCTCAGTTCCGGTAGCCGTCGTCGATGCCGTCAAGCATGCGAAGATACGCGGGCCATTCAGCCGATGCCCGCCCCCTGTCATGCTGTTCGTACTGCGCCGCGACATGCTCGCAGATCTGCGTCGGAATCTCCGACAGTTCGGCGCCCGTCGCCTCCATCATGAGCTGGATCCTGGCGGCGCGGACCAACTGCTTCATCAGGCTGAACGCCTCGCGCGCGGTCACACCGACCGTGGTGACGCCATGGTGGCGCATGACCAGCGCGCGGTTCTTGCCCAGCGCCGCGGTAATCCGTTCGCGTTCGTCGAAACTGTCGGTGATGCCTTCATACTCATGATAGCCGACACGGTTGTAGAACCGCATCGCGTCCTGCGACAGCATCCGCAGCCCGTGCTTCAGGCCGGACAGCGCGACGCCCTCATCCGGATGCACGTGCACGGAGCAATGAACGTCCGGTCGTGCGCGCAGCACGCCGCTGTGCAGCGTGAACCCGGGACGGTTGACCCCGGACCGCTCGTCCAGATCGTCGTCCATGCTGACTTCGACCAGGTTCGACGCCGTCACCTCGGTATACAGCAGTTCGTGCCGCTTGATCAGGAAATGCCGCGGGTTGGAAGGGCAGCGCATCGCCGCATGGTTGAAGATCACATCGCCCCAGCCGTGGCTGGCGAGCAAGCGATAGACGGCGGCGAGATCGACGCGGGCCTGCCAGTCGGCGTCGGTGGCGGCGACGGGGACGGTTTCGATGTCCATCGGGTTCCTCCGGTTGGCGCTTTCATTCCGGTGTAGCGGGTCGGCGGGGGTGTGAGCAATCGCCACACGAAAAGTGTTGGACCCTGCGACGCCGGCTCCTACTTTGTGACAATGCTGGAGTTGATGCCTGCCCCCGCCACCCTCCCCGCCGGCCAGCGCGTCTATGCCGTGGGAGACGTGCATGGCTGCTTCGAGCGCCTGGTGGAGATGCATGAAAGGATCGCCGCCGATCTGGCGGCGCGCGCAACCGAGCAAGCGGTGCTGATCCACCTCGGCGATTATGTCGATCGCGGGCTGGAAAGCGCGCAGGTGGTGGAATGGCTGCTGGCCGGTCCGCCCGTGCCGGCGCAGCAGGTCGTCAACCTGATGGGCAACCACGAGCATATGATGCTCGCCGCGCTGGCGCGCACCGATGCGGACGCCGCCGACCTGTGGCTGCGCAACGGCGGCGCCGATTCACTCATGAGTTGGGGCGTGCCGCGCAACGTCGCCCAACAGAACTGGGTGACTCGTATTCCTATCTCGCATCTGCTGTTTTTGCGCGATCTGGCACTGCACCATCGCATCGGCCCCTATCTGTTCGTCCATGCCGGGGTGCGGCCAGGCGTGCCGCTCGCGCAGCAGACCCGCCAGGACCTGCTATGGATCCGCGAGCCGTTCCTGTCCTCAAAACAAGATCACGGCGCGGTGATCGTGCATGGCCATTCACCGCGCCGCGAACCCTTCATCGGCGCCAACCGCATTGGTATCGATACCGGCGCCGTGATCGGCGGCGCGCTGACCTGTGTGGTTCTGGAAGCCGATAAATTGGGGTTTCTCTACACGTGAAGATTGCTTGCCGCCGGGGCATGGGCCACATTACGCGGCACGCATGAATCAAATCCCGCCGGGCGAGCCTCTCGCCGATCAGCCAGATCCTGATCTCGCTGCCGCAGTACGCCGGCTGGCGAATACCAGTGTACTGGTCGTCGGCGACGTCATGCTCGACCGCTATATCTACGGTGACATAACGCGGATCAGCCCCGAGGCGCCGGTGCCGATCCTGTCGGTGACCCGCGAGATCGGATTGCCCGGCGGTGCCGGCAATGTGGTGCGCAACCTCACCGCGATGGGCGCGGCGGTCGCTTTCATCTCCGTCCTGGGCGACGACCAGACCGGGTCCGACCTCACCGCGCTGGTCGGCGGCCAGCCCGGCGTCGAGCCTTGGCTGCTGGTGCAGGGGGGGCGCACCACCACGCTGAAGACGCGCTACGTGGCGGCCGGCCAGCAGTTGTTCCGCGCCGACCGCGAGGAGACCGCGCCGATCCACCCGAAGCTCGCCGAGCGCATGGTGCGGATCGCCAGCGACGCCATGGCTGCCACCTCGGTCACCGTGCTGTCGGACTACGGCAAGGGCGTGCTGGCGGGCGACGTTCCCGGCAAGCTGGTGGAAATGGCGCGCAAGGCAGGGCGGCGGCTGATCGTCGATCCCCGTGGGCCGGACCATGCCCGCTACGCCGGTGCGGACGTCATCGTGCCGAACCGCATCGACCTGGCGGAAGCCACCGATATGCCGGTGGACACCGAGCAAGCCATCGTGGCTGCCGCAACCGCGCTGCGGTCGCGGCATGGTTTCGGCGCCGTGGTGGTGACACGCGGTAATGACGGCATGACGCTGGTGGACGATGCCGGCGCGCGGCACTTCCCCGCCGAGGCGGCCGAGGTCTACGACCTCTCCGGCGCCGGCGACACCGCGGTGGCGACCCTCGCGGCGTCCGTCGCCGGCGGCAGCGACATCGAGACCGCGGTGCGGCTGGCCAATCTCGCGGCCGGTGTGGTGGTGGGCAAGGCCGGTACCGCCGTCGCCCGGCAGGCGGACCTGATGTTCGCCCTCTCCCCCCAGCGCAGCGCGTTGCGCAAGATCGTCACGCGCGAGGAGGCGGCCGAGCAAGTTGAGCGCTGGCGCCGCCGTGGCTGGCGCGTCGGCTTCACCAATGGCTGTTTCGACCTGCTGCATCCCGGCCACGTTCATTTGCTCGAGGAAGCGCGGGCGCTATGCGACCGCCTCGTGGTGGGGCTGAACTCCGATGCGAGCGTGCGGCGGCTGAAGGGGCCGAAGCGGCCGGTGCAGCCGGAGGCGGCTCGCGCCGCGGTGCTGGCCAGCCTCGCCAGCGTCGATATGGTTTGCGTCTTCGAGGAGGATACGCCGGAGACGCTGATCGCCGAGCTACACCCGGACCTCTTGATGAAGGGCGCCGACTATACCCTCGACCGCGTGGTGGGGGCCGACCTGGTGCGCGGCTGGGGTGGCAAGGTCGCGCTCGCGGACCTGCTGCCAGGCCATTCCACCACCGCCACACTGGCGCGGATCAGGGCGTAGCTGCCCGGCGCGCCTGCCGCCTGCCTCGCGTATCACCAGGTCGTCGGCGTTGCCATCCCGCGCGTCGCCTCCTGCGCGTCGCCTCAGGCTTCGAAGATCAAACAGGTCGTCGTGCCATGCGCCAGTAAGCGCCCGTTGCGATCCACAATTCTCCCCACCGCGGTGCCGATGCGTCGCCCACTACTCAAAACCGTGCCTTCCGCCTCGATCGCCCCGGTTTCGATGGTGATCGGCCGGACCAGCGAAATCTTGAATTCCACCGTGGTCTGACCGAAGCCTCTTGCCAAGGTCGACTGAATCGCGAGGCCCATGCAACTGTCCAACAGTGTCGCGGCAAATCCGCCATGCACCGTCCCTGCCGGGTTCAACAAAGTGTCGTTGGGCTCCGCAACGATAACGACCCGCCCGTTTTCGGCCTCGCTCACGTCGTAGCCGAGCGTCCGCGCGATCGTGTTCAGCGGCAGTGTGCCGTTCGCCAGCCCCTGAACGAAGGCAAGGCCGCTCAGGTCCTTCTGCCTGTCCCGGCTGACGGTTCCGTAGGTCCTCGCTGCGACACGTTCCGGCATCGGCGTCCCTCTCCGTTGCGGCCGCGATGGTGACATGCCGCTGCGCTCACCGCCTGCCGGTCATTGCTCCCACTCGCGACAAGTATCGCGGGTCTGCGACCAGCGCTGGCGGGATTCGGACCACATCGGGCGTCTCCGGCAGGTCTGATGCTGCCGGCGGCAAGCGCGGTATCGAACCGCCGATGCCAGCGGATGGCGTTGTTGCGCGCGGCTCTGCCGGCAGCCGGCACAAGGCTACGCGGTTCATCCTGTCCATGGCGCGGCAAATAACGATATGATTGGTGCCGGGACCTGTGAGTTCCTCGCGTGGACGATCCGATCGTGCCCCAGATCCTGGTGATCGCCGATGACCTGTCCGGCGCAGCGGATTGCGCGGTAGCGTTCCGGCGGGCCGGCTTGTCGAGCGTCGTACTGTTCTCCGGCAACGCGGTCACGGCAAATCCGGATGTGCTGGCGCTTGACGCCAATTCCCGGCACCTGCCCGCGCCGCGGGCCGCCGCGGTCCATCGGCGGCTGGTGCAGCGCCATCTCACCCCTGGCACGATGCTCTATAAGAAGATCGACTCCACCATGCGTGGCAACATCGCGGCAGAACTGGCGGCGATCATCCCGATCGCCGGCATGGCGATCGTCGCCCCGGCCTTCCCCGACACCGGTCGGACCACCTGGAACGGACGGGTCTATGTCCAGAACGTGCCGCTGGAGCAAACCGAGATCTGGCGCAACGAAAAGCTGACCGGGATTGCCGATATCGCGGCCATGCTGGGACAAGCGGGCGTGCGGACGGCGCGGGCCGGGCTTGATCTCGTTCGCGGCGAGCCAACGGCGTTTGGCCATGCGTTGGAACGCCTGGCGCGGGATGGCGCGGCCGCGATCGTGTGCGATGCCGAGACCGACACTGACCTCGGCGCTATCGCCATCGCTTCCGCCCGCATGCGCGGCCGTCATTTTTGGGTCGGATCCGCTGGTCTCGCGCGGCATCTGCCGGCTGCGACCGGCATGACCGCGGCCCACTCGGTGCCCGCGATTACACTGGCAGGCCCAGTGATGGTCGTGGTCGGCAGTCTGTCAGGCGTCTCGCGGGCGCAGGCTCGGCATGTCGCGGCGCAGCCCGACGTCGTGGCGGTGGCGGTGCCGCCGGAGGCGCTGCGCCGCGGCAATGCTCATCCCGACTGGCAGACCGCGACGGCAGAGGTCGCGGCCGCGCTCGCTCACGACCACGACGTGGTGGTCAGCATCAGCGCCGATGGATCACCGGACCTGAGCGAGGGCGGCCTCTTGTGCGAGGCGCTCGCCCGGTTGCTCCGGCCTTTCGCTGATCGCATCGGCGGCCTGGCTGCCACCGGCGGAGACACCGCGCGAGCCTTGCTGGCGGCGCTCGGGGCGGTCGGCCTGTGCCTCGTGTGCGAAATCGAGCCCGGCGTCGTGCTCTGCACCGCGGAGGGCACACGGCCGCTTCCCGTGGTAACCAAGGCCGGTGCCTTCGGCACGCCGGAAACATTGGAGCATTGCCGGGCCGTCCTGCGAGGGACGGCACCATTGCCCGCAGCAACCTGAGACACAGCATGTCGCGTCCGATCATTGCCATCACCATGGGCGACGCCGCCGGCATCGGCCCCGAGATCATCATCAAGGCGCTCGGTCATGCCGAGGTCTACGATCGCTGCCGCCCGCTGGTGATCGGCGACGCCGGCCGGCTGCGCAAGGTGGCGCCGGTGGTCGGTTCCAGCCTGCGTGTGCGGGCGGTGGACGGCCCGGCACAGGCGGGGTTTGCCGCCGGCACCGTCGATTGCCTGGATCTGGGGCTGATCCCGCCGGACATGGCGTTCGGGCAGGTGTCGGCGCAATGCGGCCACGCCGCCTATTGCTATATCGAGCGCGCCGTGGCCCTGGCGCAGGGCGGCGCCATCGACGCGATCTGCACCGCCCCCCTGAACAAGGAAGCACTGCACGCCGGCGGCCACATCTATCCCGGCCACACCGAATTGCTCGCCGAACTGACCGGCACGCCCGAGGTTTCGATGATGCTGGTCGCGCCGCGGCTGCGGGTGATCCACGTCACCACGCATATCGGCCTGATCGATGCGGTGGCGCGCATCAACCCCGGCCTGGTGGAGCGCACCATCGCGCGCGCGCACGATGCGCTGGAACGCGCCGGCATTGCCAACCCCCGCATCGGCGTCTGCGGCATCAATCCCCATGCCGGCGAGCATGGCTTGTTCGGCCATGGCGAGGAGGAGGCAAAGATCGACCCCGCGATCGCCTCTGTCCGCGCCCGCGGCTGGCGCGTGGAAGGCCCGTTGCCCGCCGACAGCCTGTTCTTTCGCGCCGGGCGCGGCGACTTCGACGTCGTGGTGGCGATGTACCACGACCAGGGCCACGGGCCGATAAAGGTCCTGGGGCTGGAGGCGGGGGTGAACATCACCGTCGGATTGCCGGTGATCCGCACCTCGGTCGACCACGGCACCGCTTTCGACATCGCCGGCAAGGGAATTGCCGACGAAGGCAGCTTGCTGGAGGCGCTGCGCCAGGCGATCGATCTGGCACCCGCCCGAGCGTGACCGGGATGGAGATGGCGCCAGCCGCATCCTCGATCTTGGTCCGGCACCCGCGCGCGTGACCGGGATTGCTCCGGCGCTTCGGAGATGGCGCCGGCCGCATCCTCGATCTTGATCCGGCACCCGCGCGCGTGACCGGCATTGCTTCGGCGCTTCGGAGATGGCGCCGGCGGCATCCTCGATCTTGATCCGGCACCCGCGCGCGTGACCGGCATTGCTTCGGCGCTCGCGGCCGCCGATCGCTGCCCGTCCCTACTTCCGCTTCAGCGCATCCAGCGCCGTTCGCACCAGCTTCGCGTCCTCGCCGTCGGGCGGCAGCTGGCTCAGCAGCTTTGTCCACTCGCGCCGCGCGTCATCGGGCTTGCCATTGCTCGCGGCTTCCATGCCCAGGTACCATAGCACATCGGGCTCATCCGGCGCGGCGGTCGCCACCTGGTGCAGCAGCGCCACCGCCGAGGGCGGCAACGGACTGTCCGGCTGCAACCCGGCGATCATCGCCTGGAATTCCTGCATCTTGATGCCGGGATCATCCGGCTTCAGGGCAGCGGCGCGTGCGAAGGCCGCCACCGCCTTATCGGTGTCGCCCAGCACGGCATACGAACGCCCCAGCCGCAGCCAGCCATCCAGATCGTTCGGCGCCTGCTGCAGATGGGCCGCAAGCTGCGCCACCATACCTTCGATCATTTGCTTGCGCTGCGCGTCCGACATGTTGCCGGCGGCCGCCATCTGGTCCTGCGATGGTCCCGGCCGCGCCGCCGCCGATGCCTGCGGCTGCGGGGCCGGCGCGGCGCCCTTGGGCAGTGCCGGAACGGGGATGCCGCCATCCTTCGCTGCCTCGGCCACACCACGGCCAATCGCCTCGCGCATCGCCGAATCCTCGGGCAGGTCCGCGGCCAGAGCCAGCCAGCGATCGATCGCGCGCTTGTCCTCGCCAGCCTGAGCATCGGCGACGGCGAGATAGTAGCGTGCCACCTCGTTCTTCGGATCGGCGGCCAGCACCGCAGTGAAGGCGGCGTGCGCTGCCGGCGGCACGATGCCTCCCGCCGCCAGCACCTGCATCTCACCATAGCCGGCCATCACGTCCGGACTCGTCCGGCCCAGGCCGACGGCCTGGCGATAGGCATCGGTCGCCTTCTGCCAGTCGCCGAGCATGGCTTCGGTGCGCCCGAGCAAGACCCAGCCAGCGCCGTCATTCGGGCTGGCCTGCAGCTTTTGCTCCAACGCCTGTGCCGCCTGGTGCATGTCCATGTGTTGGCCATGCGCGGCGTCCGCTTCGTGTTGGGCGAGGCGCCCATTGAAGGGGGCGTCCGGCAGGGAGGGCGAACCAAAATGCAGGTAAAGGCCGGTCGCGCCCCCCAGCACCAGGATCGCGACGAACGCTGCCAATCGCGGGCTGGGCTCCGACCAAACCTGTCGCCGGGGGACCGCGTCGACGGCGAGCAGCCGGCGCTGGATTTCCAACCGTGCCGAGCCGGCCTCCGCCGGGTTCAATACGCCGCGGGCGACGTCGCGCTCCACTTCCTGCAGCTGATCGCGATAGACGGCGCGGTCGAACTGGCCGCGTTCCGCCACCATGGGCACGCCGCGCACCAACGGCAGGCAGACCACTGTCACGGCACACAAGGCGACGGCGGTGAACAACAGCAAAAATATCATGCCTCGTCCCGGACGTTCGCCCGGCCTTCATGCGTCATGGCCGGGCCTGACCCGGCCAACATCAACGGTCGGCCTCGCGTAGCAGTGCATCGAGGCGGGATTGTTCCTGGGGCGTCAGAGGCGCGGGACCGGCCTCGGTGGCGGGGCGATGCCGCAGCCACAACACGATGCCGATAAAACCGATCACCAGCAGGGAAGCGGGCGCGAACCACAGGACATAGGTCGCCGGCTGCACCGGTGGCTTCAACAGGACGAACTCGCCGTACCGCGCGACGATCGCCTGGCGTGCCTGTGCGTCGGTGTCGCCCTGCAGCAGAAGCTGGCGGAGCAAGACGCGAATGTCATGGGCGAGGCCGGCGTTCGACTCTTCAATCGACTCGTTCTGGCAGACCAGGCAGCGCAGCGTATGGCCGATGGCCTCCGCGCGGGCTTCCAGTCGCGGATCGGCAAGGCGTTCGCTGGGCTCGACCGCGAAAGCCTGGGCGGTGAGGCACAGCAGGAGGATTGTGAGGAGGGTCGTCAGAGCGATGCGGGCGCCCCCGGTAGAACACGCCCCCTCCCTGCGCGGGCTTGGGCCGCCAGGCAGACCAAGGGCGGGGGGAGGGGTTGGTAGACGTGCAGCCTTCGTCTGTGCACGCCGCTCCCCCCAACCTCCTCCCTCGCGGGGAGGGGCAGCGTCGCTGTATTGCCACCCTGCTTCGGCGCACCGCATCACTTCCGCAGTGCCAGCAGCAACGGCAGCAGCTCCTTGTTCACTTCCTCCGCCGTCAACGGGCCGACGAAGCGCTTGCGGATATGGCCCGTGCTATCGAGCACGTAGCTCTCCGGCACGCCGTATACCCCGAAGTTCAGGCCCACCTGGCCGTCGGGATCGAGCCCCACCCGGCGATACGGATCGCCGAACTCCGCCAGCAGCTTCTGCGCGTCCTCCGGTTGGTCCTTGTAATCGATGCCATACAGCGGGACATGCTCCTGATTGGCGAGCCGCATCAGCACCGGTTGCTCTTCGCGGCAGGGCACGCACCAGGAGGCGAAGAAGTTGATCAGCACCGGGCTGCCCTTGAGGGCAGTCAGCGCCAGCCCCTTGCCGTCCAGCCCGGCGAGGTCGAAGTGCGGCGCTTCCTTATCGATCATTGCCGACGGCAGCACATGCGGGTCGTAGCCTGGCCGCAACGCAAGTACGAAATAGCCGGCAAGCACGGCGAACAAGAGCAAAGGCACCAGGTAGAGAAGACGGCGCATGGCGATCATTCGCCCGGCGCAGGCTGCAGCACCGACACGGGCCGGCGCCGCGCGCGGGCGGCTACGCCGACGCGCCAGCGCCGGTCGCTCAGGCTCACCACGCCACCGAATGCCATGATGATGGCGCCGATCCAGATCCAAGGCACCAACGGCTTCCAGTACGCGCGCAGGGTCCAGTTGCCGGCCGCGTCACCGTCACCCAGCGCGACATAGAGGTCGGCGAGAAAATTGGTGCGGATCGCAGTCTCGCTGGTGGTCTGCTGCTGCACCGGGAAGAAGCGTTGCTCGGGGTGCACCACCGCCACCACCCGGCCGCTGCGGATGATTTCCACGGTGGAGCGGTTGCCTGCGAAATTGGGGCCGGGCACGCGCTCCACACCCATGAAGCGCAGCTCATAGCCGGCCAGTTTCAGCACGCTGCCGTCATGCACAGTGGCGATCACCTGGCTGTCGAACGCGGAGGCGGAGAAGCCGGCGATCGATACGGCGAGGCCGAAATGGGCCAAGGTCATGCCATAGGCCGCGCGTGGCAGATGGATGGCGCGCCGCACGCTCTCACCGAAGCCGACGCGGAACAATCGCACGCGCTCGGCGAATTCGACGATCACTGCGGCACCGGTCCAGGCGGCGAGGCCGAAGCCCAGCACAGGGAAGATTTCATGCCGGTGGGTGACGGACCAGGCCACCAGCACCGCGACCGCGGCCGCGACATAGGCGGCCCAGACGCGTTGCAGCGCGCCCAGCAGGTCGCCGCGCTTCCAGGACAGCAGCGGGCCGACACCCACCGCCAGGATCATCGGCACCATCAGCGGCGCGAAAGTACGGTTGAAGAACGGAAATCCGACCGACAGTTTCGGCCCGCCTACCGCGTCCAGGAACAAGGGATACAGCGTGCCGAGAAACACGGTAGCGCAGCCGCACGACAGGATCAGGTTGTTCAGCACCAGCGCGCCCTCACGCGAGATCGGTGCAAACAACCCGCCGCCCTTCAGCGCGGGAGCACGGATCGCGTACAGCGTCAGCGCGCCGCCGATCGCCACCAGCAGCAGCAGCAAAATGAACATGCCGCGGCGCGGATCGGTGGCAAAGGCGTGCACCGATGTCAGCACGCCGGACCGCACCAGGAACGTGCCCACCAGCGACAAGGAGAAGGTGATGATCGCCAGCAGGATGGTCCACGATTTCAGCGTGTCGCGCTTCTCCACCACGATCGAGGAATGGATCAGCGCGGTGCCGACCAGCCAGGGCATGAACGACGCATTCTCGACCGGGTCCCAGAACCACCAGCCGCCCCAACCCAGCGTGTAGTACGCCCACCAGGACCCCATGGCGATGCCGATGGTAAGGAAACACCAGGAGGCGAGCGTCCAGGGCCGTACCCACCGTGCCCACGAGGCGTCCACCCGGCCCTCGATCAACGCGGCGACGGCGAAGGCGAAGCCGACCGAGAACCCGACATAGCCGAGGTAGAGGAACGGCGGATGGAAGGCCAGGCCGGGATCCTGCAGTACCGGATTGAGCCCCTGGCCGTTGGCCGCGGGTGGCCAGGTGCGCAGGAACGGGTTCGACGTCAACAGAATGAACAGCAGGAAGCCGGCGGCGATCATGCCCTGCACGGAGAGAACGCGGGCGCGCAACTGCGGCGGCAGGTTGTTCGAAAACAGCGCCAGTGCCGAACTGCACACCCCGAGCATGAACACCCACAGGACCATCGAGCCCTCGTGGTTCCCCCACACCCCCGTGATCTGGTACAGCAACGGCTTGTCGGTGTGACTGTTCTCAATCACGTTGATAACCGAGAAGTCGTTGGTGACGTAGGCATGCATCAGCGACAGCATTGCCAGCGCCACAAGCCCGAATTCCGTCAGTGCGGCGTTACGGCCGACCGCCATCCAGGCGAGGTTGCCTCGCGATGCGCCCACCAGCGGCACCACCGCCTGCACCAGTGAGACGCAGAGTGCCAGGATCAGCGCGAAGTGGCCGAGTTCGGTGGTCATGGAAGCAAGCGTCGCTCCACGGTCGAGCCGGCAGTGTCGAAGCGTCGTCCGATGGCCGAACCGCCAATGTCATGGCGTCGGCCGATCGCCGATCTGCCCGCGTCATTGCGAGGCCCAAAGGGCCGCAGCAGTCTCGATCGGACGGCGCGCGCGCAACGCAACCGCCCGAGGCGGATCGCTCCGGCCCCACGGGCCTTGCAACGACGGCGGGACCGTTCGCCGATCGTCACGCCGCCGCCCGCTGCGCCGGGGCGAGGATTGAACATAGCGCGTCCACCAGCGACGCCATCATCGCATCGGTGTGCAGCGGCGTCGGCGTGAACCGCAGCCGCTCCTCGCCGCGTGGCACCGTGGGATAGTTGATCGGGGTCGCATACATGCCGAACTCGTCCAGCAGGCGCCGGCTGACGGCCTTGCACAGCGAAGCCTGGCCGACATGCAGCGGCACGATGTGGCTGACCGACGGAATTCGCGGCAGCCCCGCCCGGTCAAAGCGGCGCTTCAGCGCGTCCGCGCGCTCGAACAATTTGGCGCGGCGCGCGTGGTCGGCGCGCACGTGGCGCACGCTCGCCAGCGCAGCGGCCGCGGTCATCGGCGGCAGCGAGGTGGTGAAGATGAAGCCAGGCGCCACCGAACGGATGTAGTCCACCACATCCGCATCGCCGGCGATGTAGCCGCCGTGGCAGCCGAACGCCTTGGCCAGCGTGCCCTCGATGATGTCCAGCCGATGCGCGACGCCATCACGTTCCGACACGCCGCCGCCGTTCGGGCCGTACATGCCCACCGCATGCACTTCGTCGAGATATGTCATCGCGCCATGACGCGCGGCCAGGTCGCAGATCGCGCCGATCGGCGCGATGTCGGCATCCATCGAATAGACCGATTCGAACGCGATCAGCTTGGGCGCGCCAACCGGCGCCTGTAGCAGCAACTCCTCCAGATGCGCCATGTCGTTGTGCCGGAATACATGGCAAACACATTTGGAACCTTTGATCCCCGCAATCATCGATGCGTGGTTCTTGGCATCCGAGAAGCAGTGCCACGGATTGTTCGGCCCGTTCGGCGTACTGTTCAGGATGGTGGACAGGCCCGCCTGGTTGGAAACGAAGCCTGACGTGAACAGCAGCGCGGATTGCTTGCCGTGCAGCGTGGCGAGCTCGGCTTCCAGCGCGTCATGCGCCGGGCTGGTGCCGCTGATGTTGCGCGTGCCGCCGGCGCCGGCGCCCATCGCCTGGGCAGCGTCGCACGCCGCCTGCACCACCACCGGATGGCCGCCCATGGCGAGGTAGTCGTTCGACGACCACACCAGCACCTCGCTGCCGTCGGGACGCCGGTAATAGGGAAAGCGGTCGGCCTGCTTTTGCAGCGGCGTGAACTCGCGGTAGCGCCCCTGCGAGCGGATGTCGTCCAGCGTGCGGCGGCAATAGGCGTGGAAAGCAACCATTCTCGGGACACCTCTACCCTGCGGGCCGACTTGGCCGGCCCATTGTCTCTACGCGCGGCCGCACGACGGCCAGTGCGTCCGTATGCGGTGAAGATGGTGTGTGCTCATTGATATGGATCAACGCATTGAACTTACGATTTGTTCATCGTTTCCGGGTCATCTTAGCCGGCACGCGCAGCGGGCAAAAGTGCCCAGTGCGCCTGCCCGCGTCGGGGAGGACTGAGATGCCGGAGCAACCAACCGCCTTGGCAGCCTGCGCGACATCGGCGGAGCCGAGGCGGTGCTGATACCCCTGAAGCTCGTACGCGACCAGCCGTTGCAGCAGCAGCTCTATGACCAGTTGCGCGAATTGATCGCCGCGGCACGACTGCAACCAGGGGCTCGCATGCCGTCCACCCGCATGCTGGCCGAGCAATTCGCCATTTCCCGCATTACCGCTTTGTTAGCCTATGAACGGTTGATCGCCGAGGGCTATCTGCAGACCTTGCCCGCAAAAGGTACGTTCGTTGCACGCGGTCCGGCTCGCGGTGCGCGGAAATGTGGCCCGACGATGCCGACGCAGCACGGTTCGCTCAAAACCGATGCTTCGGGTGGCCTGAGGATCGGTCAGCCCGACCCCGTACTGTTCCCGGCCGGACGCTGGCGGGCACTGACCCGCGGCGCGCTCGACCGGTTCGGCACTCGGCTTGCCTGCGAACAAGCCAACGACCATCCGCGACTGCGTGGCGCGATTGCCGGCTGGTTGTCCGCCTCACGCGGGCTCGCGGTGTCCTCGGACCAGATCGTTCTGGTGAACAGCCGTCAGCAGGCGCTGCACCTCGTCGGCCATCTGCTATTGCGCCCCGGCGCGCGCGCGGTGGTGGAAGATCCGTGTGATCCCCGTGCCGCCGCGATCTTCGTCAGCGCCGGCGCGACGCTGGCGCGCGTCCCGGTGGACGCCGACGGCCTGTGTACCGGTCTGCTGCCGTCCGGCCGGGTGGTGCTGGCGCACGTAACCCCGGAACATCAGCGACCGCTTGGCGTCACCCTTGCCATACCCCGCCGCGCGGCGCTGTTGGAGTGGGCCGCGCGCAGCGGCGCGGTGGTTGTAGAGGAAGATTGCGAGGGCGAGCTGCGCTACCGAGGCATGGAAGTGCCGCCGCTGATGAGCCTGGATCGCTCGGCATGTGTCGTACTGATCGGCGGCTTCCATTGCTCGCTGGGCCCCTGGTTGACCCTGAGCTTCATCGTGGTGCCGCCGCGCCTCGCGGCGGCGGCGCGGGCCACGAGGCGGTTGCTCGATGACAGTAACCGGTGGCTGGAGGAGACCGCGCTTGCCGAATTCCTGGTCGGCGGGGGCTATGCACGGCATTTGCATCGGCTGGGAAAGACGTATGCCGCCCGGCGCGACGCTCTGGTGAGCGCGTTGCGGCGGCATTTCGGCGCAACCACGCCGATCTGGGGCAGCGGCGCCGGACTGCATCTCGCCTGGTCGCCGCCGGCACATGCCGGATCGACGACCGCGCTGGCGGGCCTTGCTTCCCATTGCGGGCTGGAAGCCGCGGTCCCGGTGACCGAGGTGAGCAATCACGGCCGCCAGGTCAGCCGCCACAGTGGCGAGGTCAGCCGTCACGGTGGCGAACTCAGCCGACACAGCGGCCTCGGTCAGGTCCTGCTGATGGGATTCGGATGTCTGTCCGAGTCTCAGATCGAATCCCGCGTTGCACAGTTTGCCGCCACCCTGCACACCGTCAGCGCCGTCAGCGCCGTCAGCGCCGTCAGCGCGATCGGGGCAGACTGACAGCGGGCGGGCCGGCACGCGTCCGGACGCGCCGCCGGAAGGGGGAGAGACCATGCTGTCGCAACAGAACATCTCGGCCGCCACGCCCACCGGCGCGACCCTGGTCAGCGGCGGGGCGACATTCCGGGTCTGGGCACCGCGCGCGACGGCGGTCTATCTCCATGGCGTGTTCGGAGGTGAGGCGAAAAGCGGCCTCACCGACGACCGGTTGTTGGTCAGGAGCGATCCGAGCGGCTACTGGACCGGCTTCCAAGCGGGCGCTGTCGACGGCGACCAATATCGTTTCTGGGTCGTGGGACCGGGTTCGGCCGGCTATAAGCGCGACCCCTATGCCAGGGAACTCGCGAGCGCCACCGAGTTCCCCGATACCGCGAGCGTGCTGCGCGCCCCGGCGGCGTACCCCTGGCACGACGCGGGGTTCCAGACGCCCGACTTCTCAAACATGGTAATCTACCAGGCCCACATCGGCACCTACGCGGTCACCGCGCCGGGTCGCGCCTCGACGTTTCTCGATGTCGCCGCGAAAGCGCCCTACCTCGCGCGCCTCGGCGTCAATGTCCTGCAACCGTTGCCGGTCGACGAAATGGAGTCGAATCCCTCCCTCGGCTACAGCGGCGCCGACCTGTTCTCGCCGGATTTCCCTTTCGTTGCGGCGGCGGCCGATCTGCCGGCCCACCTGGCAAGTCTGAACCAGATTTTGCGCGGCAAGGGCCTGGCACCCCTGGCCTTGCCTGACCTCCGGCCCGGTCCCAATCAGCTCAAGGCATTGGTTGACCTTTGCCACATCCACGGCATCGCGGTGACGTTCGACGTGGTCTATAATCACGCCGGCGGGTTCAGCGTGAACGGCGCGGGCGACGATAACTGCCTGTACTACTTCGACCGCGTCCCGAACCTCGGCAACAACAACGACAGCCTCTATTTCACCAACCAGGACCGTGGCACCGGCGGGCTCGCCTTCGCCATGTGGAACGACGATGTCTGCGAGTTCTTGCTCGACAACGCCAGCTACTATGTCGAGGAGTTCCATGCCGACGGGTTTCGTTACGATGAAATCAGCATCCTGCTGTCGACCAACCAGGCGAGTGGCTGGGTCTTCTGCCGCGAGCTGACCACCATGCTGCGGCAGCTTCAGCCGCGTATCCTGCAAAACGCCGAGTTCTGGCCGGGCGAGTTCGCTGACATCCCGACCAGCCGGGCGCCGATCCTGGCGCCCGCCGCGGAGGGCGGCGCTGGTTTCGACGTGGTGCAGCACGACGCCCTGCGGAGCGCGGTGCGCAGTGCCCTCGGGGCGGCTTCGGCAGGCGCGTCGGCCTATGTGCCACTGTCAGGCATTGCAGCCTCGCTCTACCCGCCCGGGCTCGACCACGCCTGGCGTGCGGTGACCTGCATCGAAAACCACGACGTCGTCCTCGCAGGCAGAAGCCCACGCATTCCCTCGCTGGCCGATGCGTCAAATACCCGATCCTGGTACGCCCGCAGCCGAAGCCGCTTCGCCACCGCGATCTTGCTCGCCGCTCCCGGTATCCCACAACTGTTCATGGGCCAGGAATTCCTGGAAGACAAACAGTGGAACGACGATCCTGCCGACACCTCGCATCTGATCTGGTGGGCGGGAGCCAACGGTGCCGACCAGGATATGGTCGACCATCTGCGCTTCACGCAGGACGCATTGCACATGCGGCAGAGCCAACCCGCGCTGCGCGGCGATAACGTCCACCCCTACTACGTGTCCGATGACGACCGGGTTGTCGCCTTCCATCGCTGGATCGACGGGACCGGCCAGGACGTCATCGTGATCGGGTCGCTGAACGAGGCGACCTGGTGGACCTACGAATTGGGCTTCCCCCTCGCCGGCTTCTGGAGCGAAATCTTCAACAGCGACTATTACGATAACCTCCCCAATCCACAGGTCGCCGGGAACCATGGCGGCGTGTGGGCAAGCGGCGGTCCGATGCACGGGTTCGCGGCTTCTGCCTCGGTTGTCATTCCTGCCAATGGCGTGATCGTCTTCGCGCGCGTCCAGACCTGACGGGGCCGCCGCAACCCCTCCCCATCAGTCGCATGCTCGGGTTGCCTGATCGCGGCAACTCTCGCATTCAATCCAGTAACCAAACCTGGGGGGCGGCGCATGGCACACACCACCTGCATCCGGAACGCGGCCTGGATCATCGCCTGGGACGTCGCGGCGGGCGAGCAAGTCTACCTGCGCGACGCCGACCTGGCGTTCGCGGGCAATACCATCCTGCATGTCGGCAAGAGCTTTCCCGGCAGCGCCGATACCGTCATCGACGGACGCGAGATGATGCTGATCCCAGGGCTGGTGGACATCCACTCCCATCCCAGCACCGAGCCCTTCTTCCGCGGCATCCGCGAGGAACATGGCGTGCCGGCGATGTTCATGAGCGGACTTTACGAGCGCTCCTTGGCGTTCCGTAGCGATGCCGAGGGCCGGCGCGCCGGCAAGACCGTCGCCTATTGCGAGATGCTGCGCACCGGCATCACCTCGGTTGCCGACCTCTCCGGCGCCGATCCCTGGTGGATCGATCTGGCCGCACAGAGCGGCCTGCGCGTGTTCCTCGCACCCGGCTTCGCGTCCGCCCGCTGGCATCTGGAGAACGAGTGGCAGCTCAGATACGCCTGGGACGAGCCTGCCGGGCATCGCGGCCTGCAACAAGCTCTGGCGCTGATCGCCGAGGCCGTGCGCCACCCCTGCGGGCGGCTGTCGGGCGTGGTGTTTCCCGCCCAGATCGACACCTGCACCGAGGCGCTGCTGCGCGAAAGCTGGGCAGCGGCGGAGGCGCAGGACCTGCCCTTCACCACCCACTGCGCGCAGAGCGTCAATGAGTTCAACGAAATGCTGGGCCGGCATGGCCGCACGCCGATCCGCTGGGCGCGCGACATCGGCATCCTCGGCCCGCGCAGCGTCCTTGGCCACGCCATCTTCACGGATGAACATTCCTGGACGCGCTGGCACACCAAGGATGACGTGCGAACTTTGGCCGAGACCGGCGCGTCGGTGGCGCATTGCCCCTCGCCCTTCGCGCGCTATGGCCAGACGCTGGAGGATTTCGGCCGCTATCGCCGCGCGGGAATCAACATGGGTCTGGGCACCGACGTCTCGCCGCACAACCTGATCGAAGAGATGCGGCTGGCCGCCATCCTGGCGCGTGTCGCGGCGCAGGACATCGATGCCACCAGCACCGCGGTACTGTTTCATGCCGCAACGGTCGGTGGCGCGACCGCATTGGGACGCGCCGACCTCGGCCGGCTGGCGCCGGGCGCACGCGCCGACCTGGTGCTGATCGATCTGACCAATCCGTTCATGCTGCCGGCACGCGATCCGCTGCGCTCATTGGTCTACACCGCAGCCGATCGCGCCGTGCACAGCGTGTTCGTGGATGGCGAGAAGGTGGTGGACGCCGGCCGCGTGCTGACGCTCGATCATGCCGAGGCGCTGGCGCAACTCGGCGAAGCACAGGCGCGCATGGAGGCCGATGTGCCGCGTCACGACTGGGCGCACCGCCGTGCCGATCAGATCGCACCGCTGAGCCTGCCGGTGCGCTGACAGCACCATGGCGGACCAGCGTCCAGCATCGCAGAAGCGCCACCCCGGAGTCGCAAAAGCTTATGCCCCCGACGCCACTCTGGCGCTGACGTTGCTCCGCAGCGCCGCGGCGGGGGCGATCGGCGTCGCGCAACTATTCTCGTGTCAAATGTAGTATTGTGCGAGCTTGCCTGGGTGCGGCAACGGACGGATCGTTCGACTCGATCCGACGTCGAAGCATCGATCGCGGCTATCGCAGACAGCCGCAATGTCATTGTTGACCGTCCTGCTGCTCAAACAGGATTGGCGATGCTGCACGCCGGCGGCGATTTCGCCGATGGCGTAATCCAGCACGAGGTTGAGCATGTTCGCTGCGACGAGCTCTTCACACTGGATGCCGCGTTTGCGCGCCGGAGCGATGCCGCTAAGGTGGCGCCGCCGCGCGTGTAGTACGGCAGGGCACCGATAGCGCAAAGGAAGTCCGGGAATGAAGCCACGTATCGCCGTCGTCGGCGCCGGAGCAGTCGGCGGCTATGTCGGGGCCAGCCTCGCGCATGCGGGGCATGACGTCACACTGATCGACCCATGGCCGGCACATGTCGAGGCAATCCGCGCGCACGGCATGAACCTCTACGGCATGACCGAGGCGGAACGCCGCACCGTGCCGGTGCCGGCGATGCACCTGACGGAAGCGCAGAACCTGGCAAAGCAGCGGCCGATCGACATCGCGTTCATCTCGGTCAAGTCCTACGACACCATCTGGGCCACGCAGATGATCCGCCAGTATCTCGCGCCCGCCGGCTGCGTGGTATCAATGCAGAACTGCATCAACGAGGAACGCGTGGCATCCGTGGTTGGCTGGGGCCGCACGTTGGGCGTGATCGTGGGCGGCGGGGTGGGCGTCGATTTGTACCAACCGGGGCACATCCGCCGCGGCTATATGAAACGGCCCGACGCCGTCGGCTTCTATGTCGGCGAGCCAAGCTCACGCATCACCGCACGCGCGCAGGCGATCGCCGCGATCATGCAGGATTGCGACAACGCCAAGGCGACCGATAACCTGTGGGGTGAGCGCTGGACCAAGCTGTGTGTCAATGCGATGCGCAACGGTGTCTCGGCTGCCACCGGCATGGGCGGCAACGAGCGCGACCGCCACGACGCGGTCCGCCGTGTGTGCATCAAACTGGGTGGCGAGGCGGTGCGCGTCGGCCAGGCGCTGGGCTACCGGCTCGGCAAGGTCGGCGCCTTGCCACCGGAGACGCTGGCGCTTGCTTCGGAAGATGATCGGGGCGCGATGGCGGAGATCGAGGGCCTGCTGCTGGCGGCGGCGGAAGGCGGCGGACGTGCGCCGTATCAGCGTCCCTCGATGGCACAGGACATGGCAAAGGGCCGGCGCACCGAGATCGAACTGATGAACGGGTTCATCGCCGAACAAGGTGCGAGGGTTGGCGTGCCGGCCCCGACCAATGCGATGATCACGCGCCAGGTGCTGCGTGTGGAGCGGGGGGAAGTTCCGCCGCGCCCGGAGAATGTGCTGGTGAACGCGTGACACTGCGCCGGTCATTGGCAGCGCAAAAGCGCGGCACCCCCCATGTCATTGTGACGAACGAGCTTGCTTCGTCCCGGTCCGCTTCCCTCAGCGTTGCCTGATGACCCCTCCCATGATTTCCGTCGACGGCCAGCGCGTCAGGGTCCGCTTCCCTCAGCGTTGCCTGATGACCCCTCCCGACAACGCACACCCCACTGACAAGATTACCGAAATCGTCGATGAGTGGGGGTCACTCCTGGCAGCCGATGCGGGGTCACGGGCCCGCGCCGAAACGTGATCCAGCCGGCTCCTGCCGCCCCGCCTACCGCGCGAGCAAGTCCGTGACCCGCCGGGCAAACGCACCGGGGTCGCGGGGCAGGTCACCTTCCTGCACGTGCGCCAGGTCCAACAGGGTGGCCGCGGCCTCCGCGATCAGCTTCATGTTGTCCGTCTGCCCCGCCAGCGCCGCGATCAGCTTGTGGCGCGGGTTCACCTCCAGCACCGGCGCGCCCGGCAGCATGGCGCGGCCCGCGCGGCGCATCAGGCGCTGCATCTGCAAATCCGGCCCATGCTCGCGCGCCGACAGCACGATCGCGCTGTCGGTCAGGCGCGCCGTGGCACGCACATCGGAGACCTGGGTCCCCAGCGCCTCCTTGATCGCCGCGAGCAATGGCGAGATATCCGGAGCGTCGGCATCCTTGCCAAGTTCGTCACCGACCTGGGTGACGCTCTTCAGCTTCTTGCCCTCGAACGTGTCCAGCCGCTCGGGCCAGAATGCGTCGATCGGGTCGGACAGCAGCAAGACCTCCAGCCCCTTGGCACGGAAGCCCTCGAGCTGGGGCGAGGTCTTCAACGCATCCGCCGTGTCGCCGGCGAGATACCAGATCGTGTCCTGGCCCGTCTGCATGCGGTTGGCGTAGTCGGGCAGCGAGGTCCAGCCCTCCTCGCTTGAGGACCGGAACCGCAGCAGCGGCGCCAGTTCCGCGCGATGCTCCGTATCCTCCCAGATACCCTCCTTCAACACCGGGCCAAAATTCTCCCAGACCCTGGCGTAGTCTTCCGCTTCCTTGGCGCGGTTTTTCAATTCGCCCAGCACGCGGCTCACCAGCGCCTTGCGGATGCGGCCCAGCACCGGCGTCGTCTGCAGCATCTCGCGCGAGACGTTCAGCGGCAGGTCCTCGGTATCCACCACGCCGTGCACGAAGCGTAGCCAGGGCGGCAGCAGCTCCGCCTTGTCGGTGATGAACATGCGGCGGACATGCAGCCGGACATGCGACTCGCGGTCGTTGTCCAGCGGGTCGAACGGCTTCATGCCGGGGATGAACAAAAGGGCGAAGAACTCGAGCAAGCCCTCGGCACGCCAGTGCAACGTGGCCCACGGGTCGTCGAACATATGCCCGAGATGGCGGTAGAACTCCTTGTAGTTTTGCTCTGTCACCTCGGCGCGCGGCTTGCGCCACAGCGCATTGCCCTCGTTGGCCGGCTGGTCCTTGCCGTCGCGGGCGATGGTGATCGGCAGGGTGATGTGGTCGGCCCATTTGCGTACCACCGTCTCGAGGCGGTACGGATCGAGATACTCCTCGGCATCCGACTTGATGTGCAGCACCACATCCGTGCCGGCGGTTTCGCGCGTGGCGGCGCCGATGGTGAAGGCGCCCGCGCCGTCGGAGGCCCAGGTGAACGCTTCCTCGCTCCCGGCCTTGCGCGACGTCACCTCCACGCGGTCGGCCACCATGAACGCGGAGTAGAAGCCGACGCCGAATTGCCCGATCAGGCTGGGACGGTCCTCCGGCTTGGCATTGGCCAGGGCCTCACCGAAGGCGCGGGTGCCGGAGCGGGCGATGGTGCCAAGGTTGTCGATCAGCTCCTGGCGCGTCATGCCGATGCCGTCGTCGCCGATGTGCAGCGTGCGCGCCGGCTTGTCCGGGACGATGCGAATCCTGGCCTCGGGCGGAGGCGACAGCTTGGGGTCGGTCAGGGATTCGAAGCGGCGGCGATCCATGGCATCGGCCGCATTGGCCACCAGCTCGCGCAAGAAAATTTCGCGCTCCGAGTAGAGCGAGTGGACCACCAGATCCAGCAGGCGGCCGACTTCGGCGCCGAATGCATGTTGCTCTGTCATGGTGTCGCTCATAACAAAGTCCTCCTTGCGGGGCGCGATATGCGGGCGACGGCGCGGGATTTCAATGCATTGGGCGAGCGAAAGGCGCGCCGGCCGCCGCCGTTCGGCCTGCCGCCTCGCGTCCTGGCGCCTGGCGTCCTGCCGCCTCGCGTCCTGCCGCCCCGCGTCCTGCCGCCCCGCGTCCTGCCGCCCCGCCCCGGAGTGGCAACAGCAACCCTGCCACGAACATATCGGGATAGCCTCGAATCCGGGGGACCGGTCAGCGAACCAAGGGTTCAGGCCAGTGGTGGACCAGTGCCGCTGCTTGAGACCCGACTCCGATAGAAAAAACACCTGCTGCACGCGCCTCGCAAGAGGCCGGCCACGGCAACGTCGTCATCGACGTCGGGCCAATGGATGCCTTCGCCGCGCCCGATCATGCCTGGTTCGCCCGCTGGACCGGTGATGCACCCGGAAGGCGCGGGAACCAGGTCAACGGGACGGCGATCTCTCTACCATCCGTCAACGAGACGCGAAGCTGATGCTCCGAGACGGCACACGATCACCCCGGCTATGCCGGAATCCGCACCGGCAATCCCGAGATCCCATGAATGAAATTCGAATAGATCCGCTGCGGCTCGCCCATCAGCTCGATCACCGGGAAGCGCTTCATGATCTCCTCCCACAGCACCGTAAGTTGCAGCTCCGCCAGCCGGTTGCCGACGCAGCGGTGGATGCCGAAGCCGAAGGACATGTGATGCCGCGGCCGCGCCCGATCGATGATGAACTCGTTCGGATGGTCGATGGAGTCTTCGTCGCGGTTGCCCGAGACGTACCACATCACCACCTTGTCGCCCTGCCTGATCTGCTTGCCGCCCAGCTCGGCATCCGCCAGCGCGGTGCGCCGCATATGCACCACCGGCGACTGCCAGCGGATGATCTCCGGCACCATGCTGGTAACCAGCGCCGGGTTGTCGCGCAGCTTCTGATATTCGGCCGGGTGCTTGCACAGCGCCCACAGACCGCCGCTCATGGAGTTGCGGGTGGTGTCGTTGCCGCCGACGATCAGCAGCACCAGGTTGCCGAGGAACTCGGCCGGATCGTTGACAATGTTCCTTGTCGCCTCGCCATGCGCCAGCATGGAGATCAGGTCGTAGCCGCCTGGCCGCGCCTGGCGCTCATGGAACAGCGCGGTGAAGTATTCCACGGCCTCGGCCAGCAACTCCAGCCGCTTGGCTTCGGAATCGACAATGCCGCCCGCGTTCACATCCGCCACCGAGATGTCCGACCAGTAGGTCAGCTTGCGCCGCTCCTCCAGCGGGAAGTCGAACAATGTTGTGAGCATCAGGGTGGTGAGCTCGATGGACACGCGCTGCACCCAATCGAAGGTTTCCCCCCGCGGCAGTCCGTCCAGCACGCGCGCGGTGCGCTCGCGGATGATCGGCTCCATGTTCTGAAGATTGGCGGGCGCGACGATCGGGCTCACCACCTTGCGTTGTTCGTCGTGCCGCGGCGGATCCATGGAGATGAAGCTGGGGCGCCGATACGCCATCGGACGGTCAGTGATGGTGATGCCGCCAAGCTTCGCCTCGGACGAATAGAGCTGGTGGCTGGTCTCCACCTGCATGATGTCCTTGAACTTCGTCACCGACCAGTAGGATCCGTACATGCCGTCCTGCGTCCAGTGCACCGGATCTTCGCGGCGCAGGCGCTCGAAATAGGAATAGTAGATGTCGTTCTGATACAGCTTCGGATCGCTGACGTCGATCTGATCGAGCGGCAGGCTATAGGCGTCGGCAATCGGATCGACGTGGACCGGCGCGTTCATGACAAGCCTCCTGGCACGTTCTGTGTGCCGCCGATCTGGCGGCGTATCTACTGCCCGGTAGCTTGCCAGGAGCAAGCGCGCGGCTCAAGGCCTTTGGTGTCGGCGGAACGACATCGCGCGCCCGGACGGCCTGGCGCAACCTGGCGGCATGATCGGCACCGCGGCAAGGATCGGGCGCATTTATTGCCGGGAATGACGGATTTATTGCCGCAGACGACGGATTTATTGCCGCGAACGACGCAGCCATTCGTCGAGCCCGATCCGGCCGAGGCGCGCCTGGCCCAACGGCACCAGCGAACGTTCCTCGACCCGGCCGCCGAAGTATCGGGCCTCAGGGTCGCGCACCACCTTACGCTGGTCACCGACCGCTTTCAGATAGCGGGCGATGATGTCGTCGAACGGCGCTGTTTCGGGGCCGGCGATCTCGATGATGCCGTTACGCGGCGGCGCCAGAGCCACCTCGGCGACGATGGACGCAACGTCGTCCGCCGCGATCGGCTGAAACAGGCCGGGCGACATCCTGACCTCGTTTCCCTTTGCACCTGAATCGGCAATGCCACCGAGAAACTCGAGGAACTGGGTCGAGCGGATGATGGTGTAGGGAACACCGGAGGCCTCGATCAGTCTCTCCTGGGCGATCTTGGCGCGGAAATAGCCGATCTCGGGCGAGCGCTCGGTGCCGACGATGGACAGTGCGACATGGTGGCGGACCCCGGCCGCGGCCTCGGCCGGGAGAAGGTTGCGGCCGGCAGTCTGAAAGAATTCCAGCACTTCCTGGTCGTCGAACGAGGGCGAATTGGCGAGGTCGATCACGACCTGCGCGCCGGCGACGGCCGCTTTGACACCCTCACCGGTGAGGGTGTTGACGCCGGTCGTGGGCGAGGTGGCCGCGACGTCATGGCCGCCCTGCCGCAGGATCGCACTGGTCTTCGAGCCGATGAGGCCGGTGCCACCAATGACGACGATCTTCATGATTTGCCCTCCGGCGTCGATCACTGGCGACCGCGGGAATTGGCGCATCCAGGCGCTTTGCGAGGACAGCGAAGCGTAGGTTATCCGCCGCGTCCATGCAGGTCCAAACACGACCATGCGAGGCCAGGAAAACCCGCGCAACAGATGTCTGGACCTGGTAGTTTCGTGTCGTTGCCTGACGTCGAACCGGAATCGCCGGCGCAACACCAGGCTGGATTGCGACCAGGCCTGGCGACAATCCTCGATAGTTACCATAGTCATTCGATTTGCGGTGTTTGCGCGAAATGCACGAACTCGGTGCAGCGACGACCATGCGTTGCGATTATGACGGGTCGTGTTCGCAAATCCGCCTGATCGTCTCTCCGGCAGGGCTGGATGCTGTCGTACTTTCGTTCACCCGCACGCAATAGATCACGAAATCTGCATTCGCAGTTCGGTCGGACGCGGTCGCGAGGCTTGAGGCGCCATCGACCAACCTTCGGCGGATGATTGGCAGGTGAATTCGGGTTGCCGGCCCCTCGTACGGGCGACGGGCGTACGGCAGAAGGATTTCAACCAAGACTACAGGGATGGCGCAGGTTAAGGCGCAGATTAAGGATTTACCATCGGCGCTTTACGGTGATCTGCGCTATCAGCTTGATCTGCGTTGCAACACTTTATGGCCTGCAGCACTGATTCGCGTTGGTCAGGTTTGCCCGGCGGACGTGGTCTGCACAGGCGTGCACACCCTTCGGCAGGATGTGTTGCTCCACCCCGAACCTGGCCGGCATCGCCGCGGTCCAGGTGCGCAGCGGCTCGGGCCGGCGGCGGCCGACAGGAAACCGTAGCCCGCGAGAGTTGGAGCAATCGGCATGCTCCGGCTGTCACTGTTCCGCCACGAAAAAACGGTAAACCATCCTGTCGGAAAAGCTTGCAATCCGCTCCGCCAGACACAACCATCCCGCCATGCCCGGCTTCGATTCCGGTTTTGCCGCCCGCGTCAAGGCTGTCCTCGGTCCGACGAACACCGGCAAGACCCATCTCGCCATCGAGCGCTTGCTCGGCCATTCCTCCGGCATCATCGGCTTCCCCCTGCGTCTGCTGGCGCGCGAGAACTATGACCGAATGGTTGCGCGCAAGGGCGCCCGCTACGTCGCGCTGATCACCGGCGAGGAGAAGATCGTCCCGCCCGAGGCCCGCTGGTTCTCCTGCACCGTGGAGGCCATGCCGCTCGACCGCGACGCCGAGTTCGTCGCGGTGGACGAGATCCAGCTCTGCGCCGACCCCGATCGCGGCCACGTGTTCACCGACCGGCTGCTGCACGCCCGCGGCATGGTGGAGACCATGTTCCTCGGCGCCGAAACCATCCGGCCGCTGCTGCAACGGCTGGTGCCGCAGGCCAGCGTGGAGACACGCCCGCGCATGTCGCAGCTTCTGCATGCGGGGCCGGCGAAACTTGCCAAACTGCCGCCACGGAGCGCGGTGGTCGCGTTCAGCGCCGGTGAGGTCTACGCCATTGCCGAACTGATCCGCCGCCGCCGCGGCGGTTGTGCCGTGGTGATGGGCCGGCTGTCGCCGCGCACTCGCAACGCCCAGGTCGCGCTCTATCAGGACAAGGAAGTCGATTTCCTGGTCGCCACCGACGCGATCGGCATGGGCCTGAACATGGACGTCAACCACGTCGCCTTTGCCGGCCTGGGAAAATTCGACGGCCATCGGCCGCGCCGGCTGGCCGCGGCGGAAGTGGCCCAGATCGCCGGCCGTGCCGGTCGCGGCATGCGCGACGGCACCTTCGGCACCACGGCGCAATGCCACCCGCTGCTGGACGAGACCGTGGCCGCCGTGGAGGCCCACAGTTTCGAGCCGCTGGAGCAACTCTGCTGGCGCAACAGCGACCTGGACTTTACCCACATCGATGCATTGCTGGGCAGCCTGACCGCGCCGCCGCCTGGCCCCGGCCTGGTGAAGGGCAACGACGCGTCGGACCTCGAGACCCTCGCCGCCCTGGCGCGCGAGCCGGAGATGCGCCGCCTCGCCCACGGACGGCGGATGATGCGGCTGCTGTGGGACGCCTGCCAGATTCCGGATTTCCGCAAACTGGCGGACGATACCCACACCAACCTCTGCGCCCGCGTGTTCGGCCACGTCGCGCGCGACAAGCGCCTGCCCACCGACTGGCTCGCGGGCCAGATCGCGGCGCTGGCCCGTCCCGAGGGCGACATAGATACGTTGATGCAGCGTCTCGCCGGCATCCGGGTGTGGTCCTATATCGCCGCCCGCGCGGACTGGGTCGCCGACGCACTGCACTGGCAAGGCCGCGCCCGCGAGGTGGAGGACCTGCTGTCCGACGCCCTGCACGAGCGCTTGACCAGCCGCTTCGTCGATCGCCGCGCCGCCCACCTGATGCGCCGCCTCGAAGCGGGAGACGGCCAGGACCTGCTCTCGGCCGTTACCCGCCGCGGCGAGGTGGTGGTGGAGGGTCACCCGGTCGGCCGCATCGCCGGCTTCACCTTCCTGCCGGATCCGGATGCGGTGGGCGACGAGAAGAAGCTTGTGCTCCGGGCCGCCCGCCGCGCCCTGCGCGAGGAGATGCCACGCCGCGTGGCCTCGCTCGAGGCGGCGCCTGACACCGCGTTGAGCCTGAACCCGCACCACGCGATTACCTGGGACGGCGAACCGGTCGCACGCCTGACACGGGGCGCCACCGCATTACGACCAACGGTGCGCGTGCTGGACAGCGAACACCTGGACGGCGTCCAGCGCGAACGCCTGCGCGCCCGGTTGCAGCGCTATATCGACGACCGCATCCGCGCCGATCTCGCGCCCTTGTTCGCGGCGGTGGCGGCGGGCGACGGCATCCCCGGCGCGCGCGGCAGCCTGCACCGCCTGACCGAGGCATTGGGCGTGATCCCGGTGACCGGCGACGCGCGGGATGCCTCGCGGCCGGCGAGCACCCTGTCCGGCCGGACCGGCGCCATTGGCCACACCCCCTCCGGCCACACCCCTACCGGCCACCCCCCCTCCGGTCACGCCCCCTCTGGACACGCCCCTACCGGCCACACCCCCTCCGGTCACGCCCCCTCTGGCCACGCCAGTGCACCCAGCCTCGTCGGCGCGGCCGACGGCATCGAGCCGTCGCCCACACTGCGCAAGCAGTTGCGCGGCATCGGCGTTCGCGCCGGGCGTCTGGCGTTGTTCATTCCCGCTCTGCTGAAGCCGCGCGCGGCAGCCATGCGCGCCCAGCTTCTGGCCTTGCAGCACGGGATTGCGGTGCCGACGCTGCCGGCACCGGGTCTGGTCTCGCTCGCCTGCCCGCCGGACTGGCCGGCGGGCTTTGCCGCGGCGCTGGGCTGGATCGCCGCCGGCCCAGTGCTGTTGCGGCTCGACATCGCCGAGCAAGTCGCCGGAGAACTCGGCTGGGGCACCCGGCGCGGCGCCACCGCGGTGCCTCCGGGCCTTGCCTCCCGCCTCGCGATCAAGCCGGACCTGCTCCCGGTGGCTTTGCGGACGCTCGGGTTCCGGATTCTGCCGGGTTCCGGGCTGGGGCCCGAGGAGTACGGACCGCCGGCACCTGCCATGCTGCTGCCACCGCGCCGACGCCGCCCGCCAGCCGCAACGCGGCCCGAGCCGGCGCGGGCGCATGGGCCATTCGCCGCGCTGGCCGCCCTTCGCCGCCACGGCGCCAGCGCATGACCTGACCAAGAGGAGCCCCGAGCAATCCCGGACCGGGAAGACCGCGACTGGCAACGGCTGGACAAGTGGCTCTGGTGCGCCCGGGTCATGCGCGCCCGCGCCGATTGCGCCGCCCTGGTCGGCCAGGGCGGCATTCGCATCAACCGTCAGCCCACCGACAAGCCGCATGCGCGGCTGCGTGTCGGCGACGTCGTGACCCTGCCGGTACGGGGCGAAGTGCGGGTGCTGCGTGTGCTTGCGCTCGCCGCCCGCCGCGGCCCCGCCACCGAGGCGCGTTTGCTCTACCAGGATCTGGCCGATCCCGTGGCGCCATCTTGCGCGGGGGAACAATCGTCGGCATATCGCCCGCTCTAGTTCGCCTGTCACAGGGGCCGTTTGTATGACCTACGTGGTCACCGAAAGCTGCATCCGCTGCAAGTATATGGATTGCGTGGAAGTCTGCCCGGTTGATTGTTTCTATGTCGGCGAGAACATGCTGGTCATCCACCCCGACGAATGCATCGATTGCGGTGTGTGCGAGCCGGAATGCCCGGTTGAAGCCATTGTGCCGGACAGCGACGACAAGGCGGGCGCCTGGCTGGAGCAAAACCGGACCTACGCGGCGGCATGGCCCAACATCACCCGAAAGGGAGCACCGCCGGACGACGCCGATGACTGGAAGGACAAGCCGGGCAAGGCACAATTTTTCTCGCCTGAGCCCGGGAAGCCCTGAACACGGGGCAGTAACCCCCTGACGTAACAGCCCTGTGATGCTATATTAGGGTGACAGGCGATGACAGTGGCGCCAGCCGGGCGCCGGCTGCGTTGCTATCCCACAGGTGCGATCCGTTGGGGCGGGACGGCGAGGCCGCACGCCATGCGGCTGACGGCGTGGCCCCAAAGATTGCCAACAGGCGAAGGATTGAGGTGTCAGGCATGAAGGCATCCGGGACGGCGGCAAAGGCGAGGCAGAAACCCACTCGCCAGGGCGCGTCGCCGGCCAACACGGGTTCGGGCGTGGCCGCGAGGGCCTCGGCGAAGGTGGCCACGACGGCAAAGCGCGCGCCCAAGCCGGTGGCGCGGGCCGCCGCGGCGGCGGTGGCGACCAAGAGCGCGCCGCTCACCAAGCCGGCGGCGGAAGAGGCGAAACCTGCCGCCGTATCGTCGACCGAGGCGGTGAACCCCTCTGCGGCCAATGCCGCGAGCCCAATGGCGACGCCTGCCTCTGCCGCACCGGTGACGAAGGCAGCGGCGAAGCCAGCCACGGCGAAAGCCTCCGGCGCGGCGAAGTCGCCGGCCGCGGCGCAGCCCGCCGTGACCGCTGCCGAAGCCGAATCGGAGGCGCCAGCCGGAGCCCACGTCGCACCGCCCGCTGCGCCGGCGGCACAGCACACCGC
>DATJNA010000131.1:0-105128 GCA_035508435.1 Acetobacteraceae bacterium
CGGCTTCCATGTACAGGAAGTCCTCGATCTCCTCGCGGAGCTGATACCAGGCGAGCGAGCGCATCACTCGGCTGCCTCGCGGATTTGCGGGCGCCCGATCAGCGCATCCCAGGGTGCACCGTCGAGATACTGCCCGTAGACACGATAGTAGTTGCGCGGCGTCTGGTCGGTAATTTGCAACGACACGTCGCCGGGAATCGGGTCGTTGGTCTTGTACGCCCCCGTCGACATCTGGTAGTTGAAAGGATAGCGCCGGGCGATCGTGCCGCGTGATGCAGCGGTGGCGTAGAGCCAGTTCTCCATATCGTCCTGTTCGGTCATGCCGGCTGGACCGGAGTAGCGCATGTAATAGTGGCGCAGCACGTCCTTCACTTCGGCTGGCGCGTCGGCATCGACCAGGAAGAAGCGCCAGCCCTCGGTTTCGGTCGGGCTGTGCGGATGCCACACACAGAGCGCTCGCGGCTGGCGGCCGTGATAGGCGGTGTTTGGGAAGATGCAACCGGTGAACGGCAACAGCCGGGCCTGCGCTCCCTGCCGGCGTTTGCGTTCATAAAAGCAGTGGCGGAAATACTCGTCCACCGCAGGGTATTGCTGATAGGACGGCACGTATTCCGTCTCCCCCGGCATCAGCACGCTGTGCATGCCGTGGCCGGCGGGGTGCGCCACCCAGACATGCTGGCCCTTGTCGTATTCATTGTCGCGGCGGCCTTTCACGCCACGCTGGCCGCTGGGGCCGATGCCGATCATGTCCACCGATCGGTGCGACGGGTTGTGGTAGGTGTCGCCGAGGAAGTTCTCGGCGGCGAATTTCCAGTTCGAGGGGAACACCCATTTCTGCACGCCAATGACTTCCGATCCGCCCGGCCGTCCGTCGCGGCAATCCAGCACCTGGTCGAGGTGATCCACCGCGCCACCGAGATAGTCGAGGAACTCCGGCGCCGCCGGGTCCCACGACGCCCATACCGTGCTCTTGTGGATTGCCAGACGCGGCACCTCGATCAGCGGCCAGTCGTCGCGATTCAGCGTGCCTTCATACAGCGAGCGATACAGCGGCACGCCTTGCAGCTTGCCGTCGGTGGTGTAGCTCCAGGAATGGTATGGGCAGACGAACAGCGAGGTGTTGCCTTGCTCATAGCGGCAGACCTTCATGCCGCGATGGCGGCACGAGTTCAGGAACACATGCACCTTGCCGTGAGCGTCGCGACACAGGATCACGGATTCCTCGCCCATGCGGGAGACGAAGAAATCGCCTGGCTTGGGAATCTGGCTTTCGTGACCCACGAACAGCCAGGCGCGCGAGAACAGTTTTTCTTGCTCTGCGCGGTAGAAGTCGGGGGAGACAAAGATCTCCCGGCTGATCGTGCCGTGGTCGAGGTCGATCATATGCTCCATGGGCAGAGCCGTCGTCATGCGCCGTTCCTCCTGCGGCGGACGCCGCCTGGGCCGATCTTGCGCCGCGCGGTGCGGGGCGCGTCAAGGGTCAGAGTGAAGCGATGCGGCACTGGGCCGTGGCGATGATCCGTCTGGGCCGCCGAACCGGCTGGGATGCCGTGATAGTCCGGAACATGCGGGTATGGCTTCGGGTGGTGCGCGACCAGCGGCCAGTGACGCCGGACGAATGCGGCCGGTGACGGAGGATGAGGAATGTCATGGTGGATGTGCCGGATGGCCTGGGAGCGCCGCGGCGACGGAACGCGATTGGCCGCGGCCACGGAACGCGATTGACAGTGCAAACCAGCACGCCTACCCACCCCGCCCTCTCCGGACCCCACCGCCCATGCCTCGCCACAAGCCGCGCGGCCGTCCGCTCGACGGCTGGCTCATCATCGACAAGCCGCCGGGCCTCACCAGCACCGACGTGGTGAACCGCGTGCGCCGCGCCTTCGACGCGCAAAAGGCCGGGCACGGTGGAACGCTCGATCCGCTCGCCACCGGCGTGCTGCCGATCGCGTTCGGTGCGGCCACCAAGACCGTCCCCTACGTCATGGGCGGGACCAAGCTGTATCGCTTCATCCTGCGCTTCGGCGAAGCACGCGACACCGACGACGCCGACGGCCAGGTCACCGCTGCCACCGACGCCCGCCCCAGCAACCAGCAAATCGAGGCCGCCCTGCCGTTGTTCTGTGGCGACATCATGCAGACGCCGCCCGCCTTCTCTGCCGTGAAGGTGGCGGGCGAGCGCGCCTACGACATGGCCCGCGAGGGCCGCGCCCCGGTGCTGGAACCGCGTCCCGCCCGGGTGGACCGCTTCGAACTGGTCGAACGTCCCGACCCCGACCACGCCGTATTCGAGGTCGCCTCCGGCAAGGGCGTCTATATGCGCAGTCTGGCGCGCGATCTGGCCGTCGCATGCGGCACGCTCGGCCACGTCGAGGCCCTGCGCCGCCTGCGCGTCGGCCCGTTCACCGATGCCCAGGCCATTCCGCTGGACAGAATCGCCGGCGGGGAGGTGGGCCCCGCCGCACCGGACCTGCTGCTTCCGGTCGCCACCGCGCTGGCCGAGATGCCGGCGCTGGCCCTGACCGAGGCGGAGGCCAGCGGCCTCAGGCATGGCCAGGCGATCAGCCTGGTCACGCTGATGGGCCGGATTCCGGGCAACGCCGATCCCGATGGCGGGCTGGTGCGCGCCATGGCAGCGGGCCGCGTGGTCGGGCTGGCCCGCCTGGAGGACGGCATGCTGAAGCCCGAGCGGGTGCTGTAGGCGCGGCGGCATGCTGCGGGCCATCGCAGTCGCCGTGCCGCTTGCCGCAACGGCTGGCCGTCGCCGCCATGGCCGACGATGGCCTGTGCGCCCCCGCGAACTGGATGGGCAGCCTCGCCTGGATCAGGCGAACGACTCCGTCATCGACGCATAGACCAGCGTCCGCAGGTCGCGGCGCAGGGTCAGGCGCGCGTCGCTGCCCAGGACCTGGGTCATGAACACCACGGCGAGGTCCTCGCGCGGATCGATCCAGAACGCGGTGGACGCCGCCCCGCCCCAGAAATACTCGCCCAGCGTGCCCGGCAGCCGCGTCTTCGCAACATCGATGTTCACGCCGCAGCCGAGCGAAAACCCGATGCCGGCATAGCCCGACTCGCTGAACAAACCCGGCGGCGCCATGTCGGCGAGTTCCTGGTTGTTGGGCAGGTGGTTCAGCGAGAACAAGGCCACCGTCTTCGGGCTCAGGATCTGCACGCCATCCAGCGTGCCGCCGTTCAGCATCATGCGGCAGAAGCGCATGTAGTCATGCGCGGTGGAGAGCAAGCCGCCGCCGCCGGATTCAAGTTTCGGCGGGGCCGCGAACGCGCTGGCGCCGGCATCGTCCTGCACTTTGATCCCGCCGCCCTCGCGCGGCATGTAGCAGGTGGTGAGGCGGCCGGTTTTTTCCGCCGGGCACCAGAAGGCGGTGTCCGTCATGCCCAGGGGTTCGAACAAGCGGGTACGCAGGAACTCGCCGAAACTCATGCCGCTGAGCTTCTGCACCAGGTAGCCGAGCACATCGATCGCGACGGAGTAGTTCCACGCGGTGCCGGGGGAGAATTCCAGCGGCAGTCCGGCCAGCGACTCCACCATCGCGTCCAGCCCGCCTTCGGCGTTGAGGCCGGCGATACCGAGGCGGCGATAGGCGGCATCGACGGCGGTGCGGTTCAGGAAGCCATAGGTGAGGCCGGAGGTGTGGGTGGCGAGGTCGATGACCTTCATCGGACGGTTCGGCGGCGTGGTGATGAAGGCCGGCCCGGCGGTGGGCACCAGGCCGGGCATGCCGGTGGCATAGACGCCCTGGTCTTTCCAGGCGGGAATGTGCGTGGCGACGTCGTCGTCCAGGCCGAGCATGCCCTCCTCCACCAGCATCATCAGCGCCACGGCGGTGATCGGCTTGCTCATGGAGTAGATGCGGAAGATCGCGTCCTCGCGCATCGGCTTGCCGCGTTCGATGTCCATGTGGCCGGAGAGGCCGGCATGGGCGAGCGCGCCGCGGCGCCAGATGGTGGTGATGATGCCGGGCAGGCGGCCGGTATCGACGTAGCGGCGCCGCATCACGTCATCGAGGCGCGCGAGGCGGGAGGTGGAGAAGCCGTTTGGGTTCGCTGTCACTTGTTTCTCCCGGGCGCTGAGGGGTGAGTAGTTGGCTGCGGGGGTGTGGGGGTTGTCAAATCGGCGGGCGGAGCAGTGGTGTGGCAGTTCGGACTGCAGCTTTGGGTGGGAAGCCAACAGTCTCTTGTAGGAATGTCGGCCGACTCGATATCGGAGGCCATGCGCGTTCCAGTCCCGGCGATAGACAGCCCACCGCGAAGAGGTAGGACCAGTCGCGTGATGGATAAGATCGGCATGATTGGAAAGGGCGGCCATTCGCTGAACCTCAGCACGCGCCGAGCAACGTTTCATACCGGGAGGCAGCCGAGGCAGGAGAGGAAGCGGAGAGGGTTTTGCTGCTTTGCCCCACCCGGCCGCAGTCGGAGCGGCGTCAGGTCACTGCCCTGGACAAATATCCGCGTCCGGGTAATACCCCCGCCCCGATTGGACTCTTGCCCCCGATCGCGACCGCGCTGGCCGACATCCCGGCGCCGGCCCCGAGCGAAGCAGGTCCAGCGGCGTGACGCAGCCCGGCTCTCGGGCTGACGTTGTACCAGCCGCCTGAACGCAACCCGGCCCGAGGCGAGTCCCAAAGGGCCACAAGGAGACCAGCACGATGTCGATCACCGCGGAGCGCCGCACGGTGCTCATTGGCGAATACGCCACCGCTCCCTCGGACACCGGCAGCCCGGAAGTGCAGGTCGCCCTGCTGTCCGAGCGCATCGGCAACCTGACAGAGCATTTGAAGACCCACGCGAAGGACTTCCATTCGCGGCGCGGTCTGCTGATGCTGGTTGGGCGGCGGCGGCGCTTGCTCGACTACCTGAAGGCCAAGGACCACGCCCGCTACGAATCGCTGATCGGGCGGCTTAGCCTGCGACGGTAACGTAGCTCCGTCACGGCCGGGCTTGACCAGGCCTGCTTCGCTCCCATGATCGGGCGCCGTCAACCGCCTCCCGACCAGCCGGCGCAGATGGCAGGGCCAGGCCATGACGGGACTGACGATGAAGTGAAATAGCCGGCGCCTGCCCCTATATGGCAGGCATCCGGCGCCGACCCCCGGCCTCATGGTGAGGCGGGGCAACGCCCAAGGAGGCGGGCTGAACGCCTCCAACGCCGCGTCACGCGGCGGACCGACAGACCGCCGATCCGGCAAACCCCCAGGCGTGGGAACCGCGACGGCGTTTCCGGCCGCATGGCCGCGGCTGCGCCCAGCCATTGAGCCTCCGGCGCAGCCCTCTCCATGCGACCCGAGACGCCGCCTCCCGCCCCGAAGGGTCGCAGGCCGGAATCGACCGGCGTGCCGTCCGCCGATGCCGCGCATCAGTAAGGACGCATGAATGTTCAACTACTTCCGTAAAGAACTCGACTGGGGGGGACGCAAGCTCGTCCTGGAAACCGGCAAGATCGCGCGCCAGGCCGATGGCGCCGTCGTCGCCAGCTATGGCGACACCATCGTGCTCTGCACCGCCGTGGGCGTGAAATCCTCCCGCCCCGGCCAGGACTTCTTCCCGCTCACGGTGAACTATCAGGAGAAGGCATTCGCGGCGGGCAAGATCCCCGGCGGCTTCTTCAAGCGTGAGGGCCGGCCCAGCGAGGCGGAAACCCTGAAATCCCGCCTGATCGACCGCCCGATCCGCCCCCTGTTCCCGGACAATTTCCGCAACGAGGTCCAGGTCATCGCCACCGTCCTGAGCCACGACCTGGAGAATGACCCCGACATCGTCGCCATGATCGGTTGCTCTGCCGCGCTGACGCTGTCGGGCATCCCGTTCTTCGGCCCGGTCGGCGCGGCGCGCGTCGGCTACCGGGACGGCCAGTACATCCTGAACCCCACCATGGAGCAAGTGAAGGACAGCTTGCTCGACCTGGTGGTGGCCGGCACGTCCGACGGCGTGCTGATGGTCGAGTCCGAGGCGCAGGAACTGAGCGAGGACGTGATGCTCGGCGCCGTCAGCTTCGGCCATGAGAGCTTCCAGCCGGTGATCCAGGCGATCATCGAACTGGCCGAGCGCGCCGCGAAGGACCCGTGGCAACTGTCGGAACCTTCCGAGGAGGAGCAAGCGCTGAAGGCGCGCGTGGGCGCGCTTGGCCGCGCCGGGCTCGCCGAGGCCTATCGCGAGCCCGACAAGGGCGCCCGCCACGACAAGGTCGATGCCGTCCGCAAGCACGTGATGGAGGTGCTGTCTGCCGAGAGCCTGAACGTGGACAAGGCCGGTGCCGTTTTCCACGACCTCGAAGCCGACATCGTCCGCAATGCCATCCTCGACACCGGCATCCGCATCGACGGCCGCGACACCCGGAGCATTCGTCCGATCGTCGCGGAGGTCCACGTGCTGCCCCGCGCCCATGGCTCGGCCCTGTTCACCCGTGGCGAGACGCAGGCATTCTGCGTCGCGACCCTCGGCACCGGCCAGGACGAGCAAGTGATCGACGCGCTGGCGGGCGAGTACCGTGAGCATTTCATGCTGCACTACAATTTCCCGCCCTATTCGGTCGGTGAGGCCGGCCGCATCGGCTCGCCCGGGCGGCGTGAGATCGGCCACGGCAAGCTGGCCTGGCGCGCCATCCACCCATTGCTGCCGGAGAAGGAGAAATTTCCCTACACGCTGCGGGTCGTGTCGGAGGTCACCGAATCCAACGGCTCGTCATCGATGGCGACGGTGTGCGGGTCGAGTCTCGCGCTGATGGATGCCGGCGTGCCGCTGCAGCGCCCGGTGGCAGGCATCGCCATGGGCCTGATCAAGGAAGACCGCGGCTTCGCCGTGCTGTCCGATATCCTTGGCGACGAGGACCATCTCGGCGATATGGACTTCAAGGTCGCCGGCACCGAGTCGGGCGTCACTGCCTTGCAGATGGACATCAAGATCACGTCCATCACGCCGGAGATCATGCGCATCGCCCTGGCGCAGGCGCGCGAGGGCCGGATGCACATCCTGGGCGAGATGTCCAAGGCGCTGACCGGCCACCGCGGCGACGTCGCCGAGACCGCGCCCCGCATCACGGTGATCAACGTGCCGCGCGAAAAGATCCGCGAGGTGATCGGCACCGGCGGCAAGGTGATCCGCGAGATCGTCGAAGTCACCAAGTGCAAGATCGACATCGACGACGACGGCACGATCAAGATCGCCGCCACCGACGCGTTGCAGAGCCAGCAGGCGATCGACTGGATCCGCGGCATCGTCGCCGAGCCGGAGATCGGCATCATCTACACCGGCAAGGTGGTGAAGACCGCCGATTTCGGCGCGTTCGTGAACTTCCTGGGCTCGCGTGACGGGCTGGTGCATATCAGCGAGCTGCAGCAGGGCCGCGTCGGCAAGACCACGGACGTGGTGAATGTCGGCGACTCGGTGAAGGTGAAGGTGATCGGCTTCGACGAACGCGGCAAGGTCAAGCTGTCGATGCGGGTGGTGGACCAGGCCAGCGGCGCCGACATCACCGAGCAAGTCGGCGCCAAGCCGGGCCGTGGCGATCGTGACCGCGAGCGTGGCGACCGCGACCGTGGTGACCGCGGCGAGCGGCGGGACCGCTTCGAGCGTGGCGAGCGCCGCGAGCGGGGTGAGCAAGGCGAACGACGCGAGGCGTTCGAGCCTGGCCCGATGCCGCAGGACAGCGAGCAACCGGTGATCGGGGAGTAGTATCCGCTGCGCCTTGCCGTGGCCGGGCTTTCACTGGCCATCCGCGACCGTCTTGAGACGCGGATGGCGCGCCGGGGGCATCCCCGCATGGCTGGCCATCACCATCGGCGGCTGGCTGGTCGGGACCGTCGGCGGATGCTTGGTCCGGACCGGCGGCGGATGGTTGATTGCTCTGGGCCGTCGGCGGATGGCTGGTCCGGATCGCCGGCGGATGGTGGCCGGGGCCGCTCATGCCAACGGGTTTGTGCGGTTGTGCGAGCTTGCCGCTTGCATATGACCACGGTCGCCGCGTAACGATAATGTGACAGGCGGCCGGCGTCGGCTCTTGCGGGTCGACACCGCTGGTCGCCGGACGAAAGGCGGAATGCCAATGAGAGCAATCAACGCGATCCGGATGGGAGGCGTGGAGGTCCTGCCGCTGGTGGAGGGCGGCAAGGGCGTGTCGATCTCCAACGGCATTTCATCCGGCAACTGGGCGTCGACCGGCGGCGTCGGGACGTTCAGTGCGGTGAACGCCGACAGCTATGACGACCATGGCTGGCGCATCCCGCAGCTCTACCACGGCCGCACGCGGCGGGAGCGGCATGAGGAGCTGGTGGCCTATGCCGTCCGCGGCGCCCTGGCGCAGGCGCGGCGTGCCTATGAGCTGGCATCCGGCAAGGGCCGCATCCACGCCAACATCCTGTGGGAGATGGGTGCCGCCGAGCGCATCATCACCGAGGTGCTGGAGCAAGCCAAGGGCATCATCAGCGGCATCACCTGCGGCGCCGGCATGCCCTATCGGCTGTCGGAGATCGCCACACGGTTCAACGTCTACTACTACCCGATCATCTCATCGGCCCGCGCATTCAACGCACTGTGGAAGCGCGCGTACTCAAAGGCCGCGTCCTTGCTCGGCGGCGTGGTGTACGAGGATCCCTGGCTGGCGGGCGGCCATAACGGCCTCTCCAACAGCGAGGACCCGACAAAGCCGGAAGACCCCTATCCGCGCGTGCTCGCGCTGCGCAAGCTGATGCGCGAGTTCGGGCTGCACGACACGCCGATCATCATGGCGGGCGGCGTCTGGTGGCTGGAGGAGTGGCAGGACTGGATCGACAATCCGGAACTTGGGCCGATCGCGTTCCAGTTCGGCACGCGCCCGCTGCTGACCAGGGAAAGCCCGATCGGCGACGCCTGGAAGGAGCGGCTGCGCACGCTGCAGGAAGGCGACGTCTTCCTGAACCGCTTCAGCCCCACCGGCTTCTATTCCAGCGCGGTGAACAACGGGTTCATCCAGGAGCTGCGCGAGCGGAACGAACGTCAGGTCGCCTATACCGCCGAGCCGATCGGCGAGCATGTCGCCGAATACGGCGTCGGGCCGCGCAAGCGTCCGGTGTACCTCACACCGGCCGACCTCGAACATGCCCGCTCCTGGGAGGCACAGGGCTTCACCGAGGCGCTGCGCACGCCGGACTCCACACTGGTGTTCGTCACGCCAGAGAAGGCGCGCGAGATCCTGGCGGACCAGGTAGGCTGCATGGGCTGCCTGTCGCAGTGCCGGTTTTCCAATTGGGCGCAGAACGAGCCGGACCATTCCACCGGCAAGCGGCCCGATCCGCGCAGCTTCTGCATCCAGAAAACACTGCAGGATATCGCCCATGAAGCCGACGAGCCGGGCGCGCTGGACCACAACCTGATGTTCAGCGGCCACAACGCGTTTCGTTTCGCCAGGGACCCGTTCTATTCGAACGGCTTCATCCCCACGGTGAAGCAGCTTGTCGAGCGCATCCTGACGGGGCGATAAGCCCTTCAGACCGTTTCCAGGATGAGGGGAGGCGCTGGCCAGCCTCTGTCATTACGAGGCCCGAGGGGGTCGCGGCAATCCCGATCGAGTGAGACACGGGCCGTCCGAGACCTCCCGACCGAGATTGCCGCGGCCGGCCCCGCGACGACAGTACGGGCCCGGCTCGCATCTGTGGACGGCCCCCTGGATGCAAGAGCCTGCCGGGATGCGCAGCCCGCTTTGAGCAATCGCCTGCGCCTGGAGGGGAGTGCCTTCCGAACGATCTTGATCCCCTGGTGGACGATGCCCGGCAGGTCGTGCCCCTCCGGCATTTACAGCGAGCGCCGACAAGCATGGCGCGAAACCTGGCGCATCGAGCTCAGTCAAGGGTCGTGACCGCGAAGCTGTGCGCTGTGACCAGCCGATCCCACGCGGGGCGTCGACAATAAATCAATGCGCCGCGCGGGACCCAACCTGGCCTTGCCCCGGGGTCATTCGCTCCGCGACGCGACGAGAATGGCGATGCACCGTGTCGAGATTGACGCGGCAGACGACCGACTGATTTTACACTGGACTGATTCCTAAAATATATCCGAGATTGCTCGGTTCCGGGCTGAGGTTGAATCATTGCTACCAAGGCTGCGGCAACGGTTCGACTGAATCAGCGATGTTGCCAGCATGCGGCCTGCTTCGCCGCACGTGGCAGAGCATATCGAGCAACTACAGCCACGTTGCACAGTGCCAGGCTGCGGCGCGTAGTGCGCATCGTGGGAAAAAGTGGTCTTGGCGATATGGCCTCGACCGAGATGGATCGACTTGCGGCGCAGGCCGGATATGAGACGATCCAGGCGGACACGGAGGCGGCAGCACTGATCGCACTGGCCCGAAAGTGACTTCTCCGGTTTGGATGGGACGACCTGTCGAATCGTGTAATGACCCCTTGTCCGACATGCACAAGTTGCTTTAAACGAGGCCCTAGTACCCAACTATCGCTGAAGCGTGTGTCATCGGGAGCTGGCCTCGTAGGCCGAGTGGCAAGGCCCACCCGTTTGCTGCGCTTCGGTGATTCCGGGCGCTAGATGACGACAGGCCGGACGGGCCTGTGATAAAATCTGTCGGTGGGGGACAAGGCATGACGGTTGCAGCGAACATACCCGGCAAAAACTCGATTGGACTGGTATCGGTTTCCAGCATGCGCGGACTGTACCACAATGCCCCGGGAGAGGGACAGGGATCGTCGATCGGCTACAGGCTCTACAGCACATTCAATATTTGGTCGCCGAAAGCTTGCGTCGGCTATGCCTATAATGGCCACACGGCCATGATTGCACGTGTCTTCGGCCAGGTCTCCGCTGTCGTCGGGTGGAATCCCAGCAGCTATATGGCAGCTCAGGTCAAGACGGTCGTTGCCAGCGTCATGGGATCCAAGAACAGGTTTACCTGCGACGGTTTGTGGTACGACGATGAGGCTATGATTCAGGACCCAACCGCAATCAGTCTGGAACTCCCGGTTCTCCCGATTCAGGCGGCTAATTTCGGGGCGGAGATCAAGCGCCTCGTCGGCGGCACCGGGCTGGGTGGAGCGAAAACCGAATACACATTTATGCCGGCCGAAATGGAAAGCAACGATCACCCGTTCGTCGGGCAGTGTACCGAAATGGCGGTGATTATCCTGTGTACCTGGCTCTATCAGCTCAAGGACACACCGGGCGCAACCGAACTCAGGACAGCACTGTTCGACATGGCGAACAGTCAAAACATGCAAGAGCGGAATTTGATGCAGGGCAAAATGATGCAGTTCATCAGCAATTGGAATCAGGGCCACTGAGACAGGCCCACAAGCCCGGCGAGCGCGAAGCTGCATGTTTTGGTCATCTCAGCATTGCGGTCGGCCCCAGCGTTGCCGGGGCCGCGGTGGCGCTACGGCGCGACTGACCGCGCGAGGGAGTCTCCGACGATATTGTTGTTAGCGGCGGCGAGGATCGGCGCGTGAACGGCGCGGAGTTCGTCGTGAGTCCGCATTGAAGTCCGCAACCGGGCCGCACTCTGTGCGCTGTCACCGGCCTCCATGGCCGGTTGTGGCTCGCTGACAGACATCCCGTGATCCTGGAACCGGAACCGCATTTCGGAGACCGGTGTAACCCCGAGATTGCAGACGCCCGGAGTTGTGGGCGCCAATAGCAGCGATGAAGTTCCGTTGCATGCTATCCGGCAGAATATCACCCGGAAGGTCCTGCCTCGGCTGCCGGACGCCGCGGCCCGGCTCGACTTGCCTGACGAAACGCCAGGGGAGTCGGATGAAAACCGGTGGCAGATCAGGCTTGTCGAGAATCCCAACCAAACCAGAATCGTTTATTGGCGGATGGGCCCTAAGCCGCGTCCGCCAACACCAGGCGGCGGCGCGGCGAGGGCTTCAGCGGCAGCGCGGCATAGACGTCCTTCACCGCCTCGGTGACGATCAGCCCCGCCATGCCAGGCATCAGCCGCCGTCCGGACCGTTCGAACAATTCGGCACTGCGCAGCACCAGCCTGCGTTCGATCGGCGGCACCCACAGCACGGTGTCGCGCCGTTCCACGCGATACAGCGACGCGGCGAGCAATCGCCCGAGCTGGCCGAACGAATAGGGCTGGCCATGGCCGAACGGCGTGCGCTCGGAGTAGGCCCACATGCCGGCACGGTTCGGCGCCACGACGAGCAACCGGCCATCATCCTTCAGCACTCGCCAGGTCTCGCGCAGCAGACGCCGCGCGTTCTCCGCCGCTTCCAGACCGTGCACCAGCAGGATGCGGTCGAAGCTGAGGTCCTGGAACGGCAGGGCGTCCTCCTCGGCGGTGCAGGCGAGGCATGGCTGGCCCAGAGGCCAGCGCGTCGCCCCCATCTGCGCCGGCGTGACCGCGATGCAGCGTTCCGCCTGTGCGCGCCACAGCCGCAGGTAGGGCGCGGCGAAGCCGATGCCGAGCACCGACTGACCGGGTAACTCGGGCCAGAGGGCCAACAGCCGCTCGCGCAGCAGCCGCGCCGCGACCAGCCCTCGGGTGGTGCCGTAGAAGTCCGCCGCTGCGTGTACGTCCGCCGCCATGGCGGCTTGCTATAGCACCATCCGGGCTGGATAGCGCGTGCGTCGCTCAGTTGGGGTCCCGGCGCCGCAGCATGAGGAGCGGCGCCAGTCCGAGGCCCAACAAGGCAAGGCTGCCGGGTTCGGGCACGCTTTCGCTCGCCGTGCCGTCCAGGCTGACGAAATCCGTCACCACCAGCGTGCCGCCGCCGACCAGGTTTTCGACGAAATAGGGCGCCAGGGTCGGTTGCTCGTACACCGTCGGGTTGGAGAAGACCGTCTGCGCGCTGCCGCCGGTGCCCACACCTGTGGTCGCGGTGTTGAAGAACGCGTTCAACGGTCCGGTGTACGACGGAATCACAACGCCATAGGTGCCCAGGCCAGGGTTGGCGGGCGGTCCGATGGTCTCCGCCAGAAGGCCGGCATACGGCACGACATTGTACGCGACGTTGTCGATAAGGAACGTCAGCGCCGCGGGGTAGACGTCGACGCCGGAACCTCGCCCCGCAAGGTTGGTGGACGGAGCGAAGCTCGCGATCACTGTGAAGGGCGTAGCGTCAGTCAATGCCGTGCCATCAACCGACCCGTTGATAGTGCCGCCGAGGGTCAGCGTTGCCGGTGCCGCGTGCGCCGGTTCGATAGCGAAACCAAGCCGCACAACCACCAGCAGCGCGGCAATGCCGGCCAACACTGACGCCCGATCTCGCATCTGTCCCCCGTGTCCTGTCGCCCGTGTCCTGTCGCCCGTGTCCTGTCACCCTGCAGCGGGCGGGCATACCGTTCTCCTATTACAACTTTTCTTTCACGGAAGTATCGCTGGTTTGACGACTTGCCGCCGCGTGGCGTGGTGCTAGGCTGACGTCATGGCAATCACCGCAGAACCCGTCCCGATCCTGTCCGACAATTACGCCTGGCTGCTGCGCGACAGCGCGACCGGCGCCGTGGCCATCGTCGATCCGGCAGAGCCCAAACCGGTGATCGCTGCCTTGGAGAAGGCCGGCGGGCGGCTCGACCTGATCCTGCTGACGCATCACCATGCCGACCACACCGCCGGCACGGACGAGGTGCGCGCGCATTTCAACGCCAAGGTGGTCGGCGCGGCGGCGGACGCCCATCGGCTGCCGAAGCTGGATGTCGCGGTGCGGGAAGGCGATAGCGTGGCGTTCGGCGGCACCACGGCGCGGGTGATCGACACCCCTGGCCACACGCGCGGCCAGATCAACTTCTTCTTCCCCGATGGCGAGATATTGCTGTCGGGCGACACATTGTTCAGCCTCGGCTGCGGCCGCTTGATCGAGGGCACCGCGGACGAGATGTTTGCCTCGCTGCGCAAGCTGGCGCTGTTGCCTCCGGGCACCAAGGTGTGCTGCGGCCATGAGTATACCGAGAGCAATGCGCGCTTCGCGCTGAGCGTGGACGGCGGCAATGCCGCGTTGGTCGCTCGCACGGCGCAGGCGCGGCAGCAGCGCGCGGCCGGAGCGCCGACAGTGCCCTCGACCATGGCCGACGAGCTCGCCGCCAACCCGTTCATGCGCGCGCCCGATGTGGCGAGCCTGGCGAAACTGCGCGCGCAAAAGGACACGTTCCGAGGGTAGCGCGTTGTGAAGTTATTCTATTCGCCGACCAGCCCGTACGTCCGCAAGGTGATGGCCTGCGCGATCAGCCGCGGCATCGCGCCGCGGATCGAGAAGGTGCCGGTCAATGCCAACCTTTCGCCGCCGGAACTGCTGGTCTGCAATCCGCTCTCCAAAGTCCCTTGCCTGGTCACCGACGATGAGCTGTCGTTGTTCGATAGTCCGGTGATTTGCGAATACCTCGACAGCATTGGCGACGCACTGCCGATGTTCCCCGATCATGGTGCGCCGCGCTGGCGGGCGCTGCGCTTCCAGGCGATGGGCGACGGCATCCTGGACGCGTCGGTGCCGCGCCGCGGCGAAATGCTGAAGCCGCGGGATGACGGGCGGGTTGGCTGGATCGCGCGCCAGCGAGCCGCGGTCGAGCGCACGCTGGACATGCTGGAATTGGATCCGCCGCATCGGACCGTGGATATCGGCTCGATCGCGGTGGCCTGCGCCTTAGGTTATCTCGATTTCCGCTTTGCTGCCGAACCATGGCGGCCGGAGCGCCCGCGGTTGGCCGCGTGGTTCGCGGCATTCTCCGAGAACCCGGAAATCGCGGAGACCGCGCCGCGGGAGTGAGGTCCGCGGCAGCGGCGCCCGCGGCGTTGCGCCAGGCCGGTCGCCCGTTCCGCGTAACGGCACGCGCTCCAGCGGCCGCTGCGGCATAGCGGCATAGGTCTGCCGATGGTACCTGCCGCAGTACGGCGCAGGTATGCCGGTGGCCCCTGCCGCCTTGCGCCACAGATATGCCGGCGGCCCCTGCCGCAGAGCGGCATCGGCCACCGGCGTTGGCGTCAGAACGTCAGAACGAAATCCGAGGCAATCGTGACCTGACTGCTCGCCGTCGCGTTGGTACCGAACGGATGGCCGCCGGTCAGCGCGCTGTCCACCCGCAGCTCCGGCCGGATCAGCAGGCCGGTGATCGGCGCCGGCAGGTTGGGCTTGAAGGTCATGCCGACGGTGATCTCGCCATAGGTGGTACCCACGCCCCCGGTGCCGGCCCCTGTCGCCCCCGGCACACCGAGTTCGGCTCCGACGAAGTTGTTGTTTCCCAACCCGACGTTATTGGGAAACGCGGCAACGAAGAATCCGTTGTCGTCGCGGAATATTTCCGCCCGTACGTTGACCGTCTCGATGTCGCTCAGCGTGTATTCGAAGTATTGCGCGACGCCGTAGGCGTTGGCCGGCGATGGCTTGCCCTTGGTGAAGAATCCGTCGAAGTCGTCGCGGATCCAGTTGGCCTCGGTGACCAGGGTCAGCTTGGGCGTCGCCTTCCAGGTGACCACGATGTCGTTATAGAATCGCAGGTAGTCGTTGGCGCTATAACCAAAGGTGTTGAGCAACAGGGTGGAATTCTCCGGCCCGATATGGGTCAGCGCCAGGACGGTCAGATTGCCGCCCATCATGTTGAGGCCGAAGCCGGCGAGTCCGGCCGGGGCGCTGTTGTCGTCGCCGACGCCCTGGACGAATGTCGTATTCACACCTGTATCGATGCCGTAGTATATATCCAGCAACGGTGAGACGTGCGTCGTGGCCATGATGCCGGTGTGCTTCAGCGGCAAGCCGAAGCTGAAGATATAAGAGTGCGAATAGAACGGGTTGCCGGACGGATCGATCACCTCGTAGCCCAGCGGCGTCGGATAGAGCCCGGCGGTCACGTCGGTTCCGCCGGAGGTCGGGCCGGGAATGTGCAGCAGCAGCGCTGCCTCGACCACGTCGAACTGGTTTTCCCAGCCCGGGCCGGGGTTCATGTCGAACACACCCAGGGAATGGGTGTAGCGCGCATCCGAACCGTACATGCCCTGCAGCTTGAAGCCCCAGTCGAAGCCGGTGGCATTCGGATCCGTCGGCTTGTTGATGGTCAGCAGCAACTGGTTCAACTGCGGCTGGTTGGCGCGGTCGTTGAATAGTTCGCCGAAATTGACGCCATCGTTGGGATTGGCCGGGTTGGCGGTGAATCCGCCCTCGAGCTGCAGACCGAAATGGATGCCGTTGATCCAGAGGCCGGGCGGCGGTGCCGCGGGCGCGGCCGGCGCCGCCGCGGGCGTGGTTGCCGTGCCGGAGGTTGCGGCCGGAGCCGACGGTGCCGGAGCCGTCGTCTGTGCCAGGGCCGGCGCAGCGAAAAAGCCGCTCAGGCAGGTCGCGGCCAACCAAAGCGCGCCGCGGGTGATCGAAAGTCGCATTTTGCTGGGCTCCATTGCTCTTGTTGGTGGTTGTTGACAGCAAGTCCTGCCCCCGAGGCATATATATAATCCATATGCTTTATTTGGGGTCCGACATATAAATCCGGATGCAAAAAGGGGCGCTCTCGCGCGAGAGCACCCTTCCGAATCCCGCCGGTCAGAACACTTGCTCCCCGTGCAGTACCAGATCGAGACCTTCGCGTTCCTCCTCCTCATTGACTCGCAGGCCGACCATGGCCTTGGTTAGATAGAGCAGAATCAGGGTGCCGACGCCGCTATAGATCAGCGTGGCCGCGACACCTTCGCATTGGATCAGAAGCTGGTGCAGGCTGCCCGGGCTGCCCGCCGGGTTCGCGTCGGTTGCCGACAGCGCGCCATAGGCGAACACCCCGGTCAGCAACGCACCGACGATCCCGCCGGTGCAGTGAACGCCGAATACGTCGAGGCTGTCGTCGTAGCCGAAGATGTGCTTCACGCTGGTGGAGCAATAGAAGCAGATCACGCCGGCGACGACGCCGATGATGATGGATGGGCCCGGCAGCACGAAGCCCGAGGCCGGGGTGATTGCCACCAGCCCTGCGACCGCGCCGGAGATGCAGCCCAGGACGGAGGGTTTCCCTTTCGCCAGCCATTCGGCGAACAGCCAGCCCAGCGCCGCGGCTGCGGTGGCGATCTGCGTTACCGCCATCGCCATGCCGGCGCGGCCATTGGCACCGACGGCGGATCCGGCATTGAAGCCGAACCAGCCCACCCACAGCAGCGAGGCGCCGATCACCGAATACGCGAGATTATAGGGCGCCATGTTGTCGCTGCCGTAGCCGACGCGCTTGCCCAGCACGAGGCAGCACACCATGCCGGCGATGCCGGCATTGATATGCACCACGGTGCCACCGGCGAAATCGAGCTGGCCGTTGATCGCGCCCCAACCGGTCGGCGCCCACATCCAATGCGCCACCGGGGAGTAGATCAGCAGCGACCACAGCGTCATGAAGATGCACAGCGCCGAGAACTTCATGCGGTCGGCGAAGGCGCCGACGATCAGCGCCGGGGTGATGATCGCGAAGGTCATCTGGAACATCATGTAGACGGTCTCGGGGATCGTCTGCGGCGCAGCGGCGTCGGTGCCGGCGCCGAGGATGAAGCCGGTGTCGACGCCATTCTTGATGTGGTCCCAGATGCCGCCCAGCATGAAGCGGGACATGTCGCCGACATATGGCGCAAGCCCGCCGGTGCCGTTGGTAAAGGCGAGGCTATAGCCGGCCACGGTCCAGACGATGGTGACGATGCAGGTGATGGCGAAACACTGCATCAGCGTCGCCAGCACGTTCTTCTTGCGCACCATGCCCGCGTAGTAGAGCGCGAGGCCTGGGACGGTCATCATCAGCACGAGCGCGGTGCTGGCGAGCATCCAGGCGGTGTCGCCGGTATCGACGGCGGGGATTTTCGGCGCGGGTGGCGGGGTATCGGCGGCGACAGCCGGCGCGGCGGCGAGCAGTACCGGCAACGCGGCAAGCAGTACTGGCAACGCGGCAAGCAGCAGTCCTGGCAACGCGGCAAACGGCAATACGGGCAACACAGCAAGCAGCCGCACGGGGCGGCGGGTTCGAAGACTCATTCCGGTATCCTTGTTTCGGGGATCAAAGCGCGGCGGCGTCCACTTCACCGGTACGGATCCGCATGGCACGCTCAATGTCGAACATGAAAATCTTGCCGTCGCCGATCTTGCCGGTATGGGCGGACTTGGCGATTGCCTCGATCACTTGTTCGGCGAGGTCGGCGGGAACCACGACCTCGATTTTCACCTTGGGCAGGAAGCTGACGTGGTATTCCGCGCCGCGGTAGATTTCGGTCTGGCCCTTCTGGCGGCCAAAACCCTTGACCTCGGTCACGGTCAGCCCCTGCACGCCGAGCGGCGTCAGCGCCTCTCGCACGTCGTCGAGTTTGAACGGCTTGATGATGGCCATGATGAGTTTCATGTGGCCCCGCCCTCCAACCGGCCGACGGGAGAGATCGCTGCACGCATATGCCGTTTCCTGTCCTGTCTCGCGTGACGTCGGAGGCTGGAAGGCGGCCGGAGCGTCACGTCAGCAGGCGCAATCAACAATCGTGCCAAAGGTGACGGGGACGGTGGGGCAGGATTTCACGAATGTCATGGCAAGGCGGGAAGGCGAATCTTGCCCAAAGCATGTGCAGATGCCCACCGCCCCGTCAGAGTGAACAAGCCGCTTTCGTGCCGGCTGCGTCGCGATCGCTCGAGGGCGGCAGGGGGCAAACTCTCCACCGCCCTGCATTGTTCGCAAAGAAAACCCCCGCCGTCCTGGGGGACGACGGGGGTATTGTTCGGATGCGACGGGAGCGGCGGGTCAGACCGAATAGTACATCTCGAACTCCACCGGGTGCGGCGTATGCTCGAAGCGATAGACCTCGCTCCAGCGCAGCTCGATATAGCTCTCGATCTGGTCCTGGCCGAACACGTCGCCGGCGAGCAGGAACTCGTGATCGGCTTCGAGCGCGCCGAGAGCTTCGCGGAGGCTGCCGCAAACGGTGGGGATGCCACGCAGCTCTTCCGGCGGCAGGTCGTAGAGATCCTTGTCCATCGGCTCGCCCGGATGGATCTTGTTGCGGATGCCATCGAGTCCCGCCATCAGCATGGCGGAAAATGCCAGATAGGGGTTTGCCGCGGGATCCGGGAACCGCACTTCCACGCGCTTGGCTTTGGGATTCGTGGTGTAGGGAATGCGGCAGGACGCCGAGCGGTTGCGCGCGGAATAGGCCAGCAGCACCGGCGCCTCGAAGCCCGGGATCAGGCGCTTGTAGCTGTTGGTGGTGGGGTTGGTCAGCGCGTTCAGTGCCTTGGCATGCTTGATCACGCCGCCGATGTAGTAGAGGCAGGTCTCCGACAGATCGGCATAGGCATTGCCGGCGAACAGCGGCTTGCCGCTCTTCCAGATCGACTGGTGGACGTGCATGCCGGAGCCGTTGTCGCCATAGATCGGCTTTGGCATGAAGCAGGCGGACTTGCCGTAGCTCGCTGCGACGTTGTGGATGCAGTATTTGTAGATCTGCAGGTTGTCGGCCATCTTCGTCAGCGGCCCGAACTTCATGCCGAGTTCGTGCTGGCTCTGCCCTACCTCGTGGTGATGCTTCTCCACCACCACGCCCATCTCGGCCATGGTGGAGAGCATTTCGGCGCGCAGGTCGGCTTCGCTGTCGACCGGCGGCACCGGGAAATAGCCGCCCTTCACCGCCGGGCGGTGGCCCATGTTGCCTTCCGGATAGTCTTTCAGGCTTGAACCTGGTCCTTCCTGGCTGTCGAGCTGATAGGTGCCGTAGTTGCCGCCGGTGCCGAACTTCACGCTGTCGAACACGAAGAACTCGGCCTCGGGACCGAAGAACGCGGTGTCGCCGATGCCGGTGGACTTCAGGTAGGCTTCGGCCTTTTTCGCGGTGCTGCGCGGATCGCGGGTGTAGGGCTGGCCGGTGGACGGTTCGATAATATCGCAGATGATGGACAGCGTCGGCTTGGCGGCGAACGGATCCATGACCGCGGTGTCAGGGTCCAGCATCAGGGTCATGTCGGACTCGTTGATGGCCTTCCAACCGGCGATGGAGGAGCCGTCGAACATGATGCCGTCGCGGAACACATCCTCGTCGATGGTAGAGACGTGCTGGGCGGTGTGCTGCCATTTGCCGCGAGGATCGGTGAACTTCAGGTCCACGTATTCCACGGAATGCTCGGTGAGCATTTCGAGCACTTTGCCAACGCCTTCGGCGCCTGCGGGCTTTCTCGCCATACCAGTTTTCCCCGTCCTCTATCAGATCGCCGCGTTGGCGCCTGCGGCTTGCGCGGCAGGACGCGGCTGGGTGGAACGGACCCGCACCGCGCGGGTCCATCTGAGCCGGCCCCTCTACTCGTTTCCGCCGGGGGCCGAAAGCGGTTTATGGGCGGCAGCGTTTAAATTGCGTCTTCGCCACGTTCGCCGGTACGGATGCGGATCACCTCCTCGATCGAGGAGATGAAGATCTTGCCGTCGCCGATGCGTCCGGTGCGGGCGCTGGTCATGATCGCCTCGACCGCACGTTCCACGACGCTATCGTCGCAGATCACCTCGATCTTCACCTTGGGCAGGAAGTCCACAACGTACTCGGCGCCACGATAGAGCTCGGTGTGACCCTTCTGGCGGCCGAAGCCCTTGGCCTCCAGCACGGTCATGCCTTGCAGTCCGACCTCGAAGAGCGCCTCTTTCACCTCATCCAGTTTGAACGGCTTGATGACAGCCTCGATCTTCTTCATTGCCTTGTCCCGGCTGCCCGGGCCCTCCTTGTCTGCAAGGCTGCCCATGGTCGCCAGCACATGGCAGCCCTTTAGGTTTGCACGCGGCGTGCCAAGCTTCAATCCGCTGCATCGGCGCGGATGTGCCCGGCATATAGGCGATTATTGCATGATTGATTGGGCAGCAGTTTGCCCAATGATTGGGCAGCGCAACCGTTTGATTGGGCGCCTCCTCCAGCCCCCGACTATATCAAGCCTCGATGCGCGAGAACAGAAAGCTGCTGATGCCCAACAGGATCAGCGCCAGGCTGCCCAGGACGGCCAGGTCGGTCGGCATGTCGAGGCCCATGCCGCCGGCGAACGCCTGCCGCATGCCCGCCACGCCGTAGCCGAGCGGGTTCAGCGCCACCGCCAGCTGCAACACGGGCGGCAGGCCCGCGGTGGGGAACAAAGCGTTGGAAAAAAAAAGAACAGGGGCAGAACGAGGCAATGGAGGATGAGCTGAAAGCCTTGCCTGTCGCGCAGCACCGAGCCGATGGCGGTGCCAATGGCGGTGAACACCGGAGCGATCAGACTCATGAACCCCAGCGCGATCGGCAACGGCAGCGGGTGGTGGGGGCGAACTCCCGCGACCAGGCAGATCATGAACACGATCAGGCCTGGTAGCAATGCGACGGTGGAGCCCCCCGGTGTACGCCCGAGCACGATGGCAAGCCGCGGCACCGGTGCGACCAGCGTTGCCTTCAGGACGCCGAACCGCCGGTCCCAGATCATCTCGATGCCGCCGAACACCGCGGTGAAAATGATGGCCATTGTCATGATGCCGGGGGCGACGAAGTCGAGACAGTTGCCATTGCCGGCGCGGGCGAAGACCGGACCGAAGCCGAAGCCCAGTGCGAGCAAGAACAGCAGCGGCTGGCCAAGCGAGCAGACGATGCGCGAGCGCGAGCGGGAACGGCGCTTGATCTGGCGCAGCCAGAGAATCCGGGCGGCGCGCATTCAGCGCCCCCGCCAGGCGCGCCGCATCATACCCATGCCGTCGGCTGGGCTTGCCTCATCCTCGCGTTGGCTGCGCCTGGTGAGTGCGATGAAGGCTTCCTCCAGCGTCGCGCCGCCGGTCGACTGCGTGAGTTCGGCGGCGCTACCCTGGGCGACGATCCTGCCGTGGTCGATCACCGTAATGTCGTCGGCCACGCGCTCCGCCTCCTCCGTCGCATGGGTTGTGAAGAACACCGTCACGGCATGCTCTCGGGCCAGGCTTCTGACGAACTCCCAGATATGGCTTCGGGTCTAGGGATCGAGTCCCAGCGTGGGCTCGTCGAAGAAAAGTACCCGTGGCTGGTGCAGGAAGGCGCCGGCGATTTCCAGCCGCCGCTTCATTCCGCCGCAATACTGCTTCACAAAGTCATTGCGCCGCTGCCGGAGTCCCGCGAAGCCCAGCGGCATTTCAATCCGACGCCCCTGCTCCTTGCGCGGCACATTATAGAGTGTGGCCTGCAGGCTGAGATTCTCGCGTGCGGTCGGCTCGTCATCGAGACTCGGGTCCTGGAACACGATGCCGAAAGCGCGGCGCACCAGCATCGGCGCGCGCACCGGGTCATGGCCGGCAACGCGGATATGGCCTGAGGTGGGGGCCAGCGCCGTGGTCAACAGCTTAATGGTTGTGGTCTTGCCGGCCCCGTTCGGTCCCAGGAAGGCGCGGATGCCGCCTTCGGGGAGGTTGAAGCAGATGTGATCGACGGCGGTGAAGCTGGCAAAATCCTTTACCAGACTGCGGACTTCGATTGCCGATTCCATATTAGAGGGGCCGCCGGTCGTGACAGGCGCGACTTGCCATCCCGGTTGCCGCGCCGCGGCAAATGCCGCCGCCGGCAGGACAGAGCAAGAATCGGCCCCGGGAGCGGATCGATAAGGACTTGCATCCAGCGTGCAATTTCACTAGGTTGCGACTGCTTTCCAACTTTACAAAATAGGAATCGCACCGTTGGCAAAGAAGCCCTCACTGTCCACCCACCTGCGGGATGCGCGCATCAAGCGCGGCCTTTCGGTGGCAGAAGTTGCCGAACGTGCTGGGGTGAGCGTCGCCAGCATTTACCTTTGGGAGACCGGCAAGACCCAGCCGAGGGATGCGAACCTGAGCTCGGTCTGCAAGGTCCTGAAGCTGCCGATTCGCGCCGCCAGGGAGATGGCGCTTCGTTAACCAGGACGCATTGCAAATGGTTCGGGCGATGCCAATGCTGGCGTTGGCATTGTTGTTGGCGGCGTGTGGGTCAGCCCCCCCAGGTCAGACTGCCCCCTGCTGTGCCGGGCCCGCGCCGGGCACCATCACTGTTCATACGGATGCCGAAATGAATGGTGGAGTCGCGCTGCGGCATTGGCAGTAGCGCAGCAACCTCCGTTGTTTACGCTTGGTCGGGCGTCGGCGGCGCCCGCATGGCCTTGACGGTGGAGCGGCGTGTCTTCGATTCGCGGCGGCGTTTTTTTGCGGCGGCGGTTGGCCTGGTGGCGCGGCGCGGCGGTGCCGGTGGCGCGGCGGCCGCACGGATGAGCGCCAGCAGCCGTTCCAGCGCGTCCTGGCGATTACGTTCCCGGGTCCGGTAGCGCTGGGCCGCAATCACCAACACACCCTCCTTGGTCAGTCTGCGGCCGGCGAGACGCTCCAGCCGCGCGCGTACTGCGTCCGGCAAGTTGGCGGAATGGCGCACGTCGAATCGCAACTGCACCGCGGTTTCCACCTTCTGGATGTTCTGTCCCCCCGCGCCGGAGGCGCGCAGGAAGTCCTCGCTCAGCTCCGAGTCGTCGATCGATATGGCGGGGGTGATCTTGATCAGCATCGTATCCACGGATGGTCGAGAGACGCGCGCTCCGCCGTCATTGCGAGGCCTGTTCTTCCGTCATTGCGAGGCGCGGATGTCATTGCGAGGCGCGGAGCGCCGAAGCAACCCCGGTCGGGCCGCGCGCCAATCGTCCGGGCACTGCCTCGAACAAGATTGCTTCGGCGCTCCGCGCCTCGCAATGACGGATTTGGTCCGCGACAACCGGTGAGAAAATTCACCCGATTCCCCTGCTCTCCGCGGCAGTGCATGAGGTTGCCGGAACGATCGCGAACCGTTGCGTTGGCTGCCCGGATCTATCTGCTATGTTGCGGACACCGTATTATGGGTGCGCCGGGATGATGGCTGATTCAGGCGCTTGATCGACCGGTATCAGCGCACGTCGCACACGCCCTTGGCGTTCCTGCCCGGATGCTGGCCGGGCACCGGCCCCAGCTTGATGCTGGCAAATGCCGTCTGATCCGCGGACGGAAACGGCTTGTTGCCCGCCGGATAGCAGTTGGATGCAAGCAGGAAGGCCATGACCGCCGCATCGTCCTGTGGTGACAGCGAGGCCGGCGAGTTGCGCGGCATCTGATCGAACACGATGTAGCGCATGATCTCGAGCGTCCAGCCATTGTGCTGCGCTGTCACCAGGAAGTCGTTGCCGGCCACCGAAGGTGCGGCGGTGCCTTGCAGATTGGCACCATGGCAGGCCACGCATTGGGTGGCGAAGACCTGCTTGCCTTGCTCGGCCTGGGGTTCGGTATAGAGCGCGGGCGGCGACGCGCCCGACGCGGCGGACCGCGCCTGCATCGCATACGTCGCTGCCACCCGGCTCGCTGCGACCTGGCTCGCTGCGACCTGGCTCGCTGCGGCCTGGCTCGCTGCGGCCTGTGGCGGTGGCGGATCGGCAGGATCCGCCTTGGCATGCGCACCACAGGCATCGGCAACCAGCCTGGCCGCCGCGGTGCGCAACACGATCATGCCATTCTGTACCGACAGGCTGGTTGAACCTGACGGCTCTGCCAGGTCATGCGTGCCATTGCCGGCCGGCAGCGCCACCCAGGCGATATAACCGCCATGCGTGCCGTAGGATGGCGCGGCGGATGGCGCGCGACACGCATCCTGCTGTTGCGCATCGGCGGGAATGCCAAGTTCGGTATTGGCCAGCGCGCCTTCCAGCCCGCCGAACACGCCGGTCTCATTCGGCCGGCCGCGTGCGACCTCCAGATACGTGAGCGCACGCGACGCGGCGACCGCATAGTCCATCAACTCGTCGGCCTTGGTGGCGTCCTTCAGATGGATGATCGCTGCCCGCACATTCGCTTCCGCACTGCGCAGCGAGCTGATCCATACCGGTGTCGCCGCGCGGTCCAGCAGCGAGTCGATATGGCCGATGGCACCCGCCGGATCACCGGGGGTGCCGGCGTTTGCGACATAGTCCTCGCCTCGCGCGCCGGCGAGCGCATTGATCGCGCGCTGTGCGGCCGCGTGATAGGCTTTCGGGCCGGTTGCGTAACTCGCATCCACCCGAACCAGCTCGCCGATCGCCGCCTTCACGTCGGTCAACGTCGCGACGGCCTGCTGGTGGTCATCGCCCGCGGCGGCGGCAGGCGACGCGATGCCCGACGGCGGACCCAAGAGCATGCAAAGTATCAGGGAGAGGGCCGGCCTGACAGTACAGGCCGGCCTGGCAAGGTCCCTCGGTCGACAGGGCATGCGGCCGATTACGGCAGTGTAAAGACGTTGATCGAGTTCGGTCGCGGCGGATCGGTCGGCAGTTCGGGAATCTTGGCGTTGCCTGCCTCGCCGGATGCGACGACGATGTACTCCTTGCCGTTCACCTCATACGCTTCGGTCGGCGCCTGGATATAGCCACCGGTGTCGTAGCTCCACAGGATGGTGCCAGTCTTGGCATCGAACGCATTTTCGTTGCCGCCGAGATTGCCGGAGAAGACCAGGCCGGATGCGGTCACCAGCGCGCCACCATAGTTTGGCAGATTGAAATGGTGACGCCAGGAGAACACGCCGTTGGACACATCGATCGCGTTGACCTGCCCGGTATCCGGCCCGACCAGCTTGGGAAAGCTGCCGCCGATATAGAACTCACCCGCGATGTAGACGGCGTCCTTGGTCGCCTTCCAGAAGCCGCACTCGTTCTGGCTGGACAGATAGAAATTGTTGGTTGCCGGATCGAACGCGCCACCCTGGTATTCCACACCACCCAGAGTGTTGGGACAGGCGATGTTGCCTTCCAGTGTCGGCGCCGTGTCCTGGCCCTTCTGGAAGCTGACAGCGGTGTGGTCGACCAGTTTTCCGGTCTCGGCATCCAGGATCCAGAAATTGCCGCCCTTGTCCCCGGCCGCGACCAGCTTGCGGCTCTGCCCGTTCACCTGGCCGGTGAACAATACCGGCTGCATCGGCGGGTCCCAGTCGTGGGTGTCATGCGGGATGAACTGGTGGTACCATTTCAGCTTCGGCTTGGCACCGGAGATATCCAGCGCCACCATCGAATCGGTGTAGAGATTGGCGCCCTTGCGCACGGTGCCGAGAAAGTCCGGGCTGGGATTGCCAAGATCGAGGTACATGGTGTGGGTGGCGGTATCGATGGTCACGCCGGTCCAGGCGGCGGCACCACCGCGCTTCCACGAATCGCCGCTCCAGGTGTCGTGGCCTGGCTGGCCGGGACCCGGCACCGTGTCCCAACGCCAGATCACGGCGCCGTTCTGCGGATTGTAAGCGGTCATGTTGCCATTGCCGCCCCAGTCCCCATCCGACACGCCCATGAAGATCATGTCCTGGTTGGTCTGCGGGTCGTGGTACGGCACCGGCGCCATGGTATAGAAGGAGTTGGCGGTGTCATCCACCGCGAGCTTGTCCCAGACCTTCTGGCCGGTCTTCGCGTTCAGCGCGATGATATGGCCGTCGAGCGTGCCGAAATACACATTGCCGTCGAACAACGCGATACCGCGATTGGCGGCGAACGAGATGACGTGCGGATTGTCGGTGAACCCCCATTTCGGCTTGCCAGTGGCGGCATCCAGCGCGAAGACGTGGTCGTGCGCCGTGGTGATGTACATGGTACCATTATAGACGATCGGCGAGACTTCCATTGGGCCGGTATCTTCGATGTTGCCTTTCCACGCCAGGCGCAGGTTGCGCACATTGGCGGGCGTGATCTGCGCGGCTGCGGTATAGTTATTGCCCGTGTAGCTCTTGTGCGGCAGGATCCAGTTCGCGGTGTCGCCGGCGGCATTGACGAAATCCTGGCCGCTGGGCGTGGTCTGGGCGCGCGCGCCTGCCGCGACGCTGACCGCGGCGATGAAACCGAGTGTCGCGGGCGCGCACAGCGCCGCGGTGGCTTGCAACGATTGACGCAATGTCATGGTGCTTCCTCTCCCCTCATCCTTCGGCATGGCAGTACGCACGAACGCCCGCAAAACAAATGCGCGCAGATGCGCCAGTTGGCAGCCGACGATTCCCGTTGCCCGAAGCTGCCGTCACCTTCGGGGGCATGGCAAATCTGCCGTCTCCTGTCGTTGCAGGATAGACGGGACTCTTACGACCGCTGCACGGAATCCGCCACATCACGTTGTGGCGAGTCTGCCATCGTATTGGGAAGCGGCGACCTCGAGCAACGCTCGATGCTTGTTGATGCGCAAGTCGGGCGCGTGGGTCCGCGTTGCCTCAAATGGCCACCGCCTCGAGCTGTTGGCCGGGTTCGATACGTGGCAACAGCAGCGTCGTCCATTCGCCGAAGCCAAGGATCACCGCGATGACGAGCCACGTCACCATCGGCGTGGTGACGCTGATCAAGATCGTCCAAAGCAGGGTGCCAATGATCAATCCCAGCGCGAACATGGCGCCGAGCCAGCCGATCGCGGTGCCGCGTACCCGGGTTGGGAACGCCTCGGCCCAGTAGGCGTAGCCGGCGCCTGACCATGTGCCATTGGTCGCCTGATAGATCAGAAAATAGATGATCCAGACCGCCGCGGGATGATGCACGAACATGAACAGCAGATTGAGCGGGCCGGTGGCGAGCCCGGTCCAGATCAGCACTTCGCGCCGTCCCCAACGCTCACCGAATGCGCCGCCCAGAACATAGAACAGGTACCCGACGCCGCCGCAGATCAGCAGCAGACGTCCTGCCTGGGGACCGGACCAATGATCGTACTGCGTCAGCCAATAGGTGATATAGACGTTGGTGGCGACCCACGAAGACGCGTAGAACAGCCAGACCACGGTCAACAAGCCCAGCCGGCGACGCACCTCACCGGCGGTATCGAAGAGCTGGTGCACTGTCACCTTGGTGACTTCGTCCACGTCCACGCTGTACCTGGCAAGCAGATTGCTCACGCGACCTTGATCACCCGTGGCAACCGCACGTTTGACTTCCTGCAAATGCAGGAAGCGATCGGACTCCTTTACCCAGATGCGGCCGATGATGACGGCGATGATGGGGATCACGCCAAACAGAAAAACGCTGCGCCAGCCAAGCTGATGGAACAGGAGATAGACGCCCGATGCGAGGAATACGCCGAGCGGCCAACCGCCCTGCACGATCGAATACAGCAATCCCCGGCGGTGCGACGGCACCTGCTCGTTGACCAACGTGATCGAGATTGCCAGTTCGGACGATGCGAAGCCCGAGGCGAGCGCGCGCACGACGGCAAGCTGCCAATAGCTTTGTACGAAATAGGTAAGGCCGGTGAAGACCGCGGCCGCCACCAGGCACCACATCCACATGGTCTTGCGCCCGAAGCGGTCCATCCCATAGCCGGCAAACAACGTGCTCAGGAACATCGAGGCATAGATGATGAAGCCCAGCAGGCCGACGAAACTCGCTGAAAGGTTCAGGCTTTTCGAGATGTCGGGGAACGTCAGAACCAGCAGGTTGAAATCGTAGGATGCCAGTGTCCAGCCGGACAGCGCGATCAGGATCAGGAACACAGTATAGCCACGGCTGCCTCCGTCAGTGTCCGGGCCGGACGAGAAAGCGGTATTGCTCATCCTGTCTCTCCTCCTCGTGGGTTATTCTCGATCGCGATTCGGAATTGCGAAATTTGAAATTCGTGGTGGCGATGCAGAGGCGGATGCAATCAATGACCCGTCCGCCGGCGGTCGCGAATCAATCCTGCGGGATCGCCGGCCACGGCGCCGAAGCGCTTTCACTGCCTTTGGGTGTCACTGCGGGGCACACAGTGGCGACGGAATTCGCGGGGCACACACGACGGCGCAATCCGCGGGGCACACACGACGGCGCAAGCCGCGGAGCACACCTGCCGGCGCCAGCGCGATCGATCCGGTGCACAAACAATCTATTGCCTGCGCGGCCGGGATTGCCGCGGCGCCCGCCGCCGCCAGCGCCGGCGTCAGTTCACACTCGGCAGTGCCGCCCGCGCTGGTGCCAGGTCAGTCAGCGGGGCGCCCGCGGCCGTTGCGCCCGAGTCGTCGTCCTGACCGCTCATCCTGCCGCCGCGTGAAGCCGCGCCCGCGCCGCCAGCCGCCTCGTGCAAAGCGAGAGTCTGTCACGGCGCTGCGACCGCGTTCTCCACCGGACCGAAGCCACCGGGCAACAACGGCGCGGCAAGCAGGTTCGCTACGTAAACCCGCCCGACATACAGCGCGACCCATTTCGTGGCTTGCTTGTCATCGACGAGCATTGCGACGAGGTCTCCGTCCGACGGTGCTCCGAGCGCCAGCAGGTGCATGACCTGGTCCGGCGACGTTGCCGCCGCCTCGCCCACCCGTTCGATGACGTCACCGTCTGCAATGCCCGCGTCAGCCGCCTGGGAGCCGGCGGTGACGCTGTCGACCAGGACGCCCGATCGACTGTCGAGGTGGTCGCGCGCCCGCGCCGTATCGGTGAGCGGGGCAAGATGCAGGCCCAATCCCGCGGCCTGCGCTTCCGCCACGCTCGCGGGGCTGGCCAGCACATCGCTGCGCAGCGCCCGGATATGCGGCCAGGGCTCACTGCGCACCGTCACTTCCTCCATCTGCCCTGTCCGCCAGACCAGCAATTCGATCGTCGCGCCCTCCGGCCTGGTGACCACATAGCGAAGCACGGCGGCGGCATCGCCCAATGGCTCGCCATCCGCGCCAACAATGATGTCGCCAGGTTGCAGCCCCGCCGCCGCCGCCGGGCTGTCGTGGTCCACTACCGTAACTATGGCGCCGGTCATGGCCGGGCGGCGGAAGATGGTCGCGAGCCGCGCGGTCAGGTTTTGCAAGTGCAGCCCGATCCAGTTCGGCTGGTCGGTCTCGGGATAGATCAGCTTGCTGCTGACGAATCGCACGTCATTGGATGGCAGGGCAAATCCGATCCCGATCGAGCCGAGCACGCTGTTGTTGGACAGCAAGGCGGTATCGATGCCGATGATCCTGCCGGAACAATCCAACAGCGGGCCGCCGGAATTCCCCGGGTTGATGGTCGCGTCGGTCTGGATGAAATCATCGAATGGCGTGCGCATCAGGTTGCGGTCACGGCCGCTGACCACGCCGACGCTGACCGAGGTGCCAATCCCCAGCGGGTTGCCAACGGCAATCGCCGTCTGACCCGGCTGTACCGCGTCACTGTTGGCGAACTGCAACGTCGGCAGCGGCTCGGGCACATTCACTTTCAGCACCGCAATGTCCATCATGGACGCCGCGGCGATCAACTGCGCCGGCACCTGTGTCTTGTCGCTGAACGTGACGCGGATCTGCGCCCCGTCCTTGATGACATGGCGGTTGGTGACGATGATGCCGGCAGGATTGATGATCGCGCCGGAACCGACGAAGGTCTGGAAATGCGGACCGGCGGGCGCGGTGTCGGCGATCCCGGTCTTGCTGGCGGCATCCAGGGCGCTGCCTTCGTTCTCGCCCTTGCCGCTGATCACCTTGACCACGGTGATGTTGACGATCGCGGGCAGCGCATGCGCCACGACGTCTGCGATGTCGCAACCGTTCGGCGCCGCCGCCATTGCCGGGCGCGCGGCAGCCAGCACGGCCAGCGCCAGCATCGCCACAAGCGGTGCGCCGATACGCGTGCTTCCGCGACGTTGCGCCATGGCCAGACCCCTCCTTACCGACTGGCCATGGGACGGACCAGCCTGGCTTGTGCTGCATTAGGGGATGCGAGATGCCGGCAGCAAGATCGCGGCATCCATGCGAGGGGAAGGCGGACGACACGATGGCCAGGCGGTCGCCTGATGGGCCGATGGTCGACGCGATGGGTCGGGGCCGACACGATGCTCGCCCACCTTGTCATTCCGAGACCCGGCAGCGCCGAAGCAATCCCGTGCCAACGCGCGCACGCACCTTCGTGCGCCTGGCCGACCGAGGTGCTCTGGCCCGCCATGCTTCGCTCGCGGCCCTCGCAATGACACGGTGGGTGCAATGACACGGTGGGTGCAATGACACAGTGCGTCCGGGCAAATCAGACGCGGCGACGTATGACGAGGGGAAGCGTATTGCCGCAGTGCCGGTGGAGCATAGCGGCCGTGCCGGTGGAACGCAGAGCTTCGCCCTCAACCATCGCGTCCGGCTTCGGCAATCTCCTCCAACTCCCCGCGCTTCAGGATCACGATCTTCGTTGCATCGACCGAGACGATCCCCTGCTGTCGCAGAACGGCCAGTTGCCGGCTGGTGTTTTCGCGCGAGATCCCCATGTAGCCACCGAGATCACGGTGACTCACTTTCAGTTGGATCACGATGCCTTCCCTGCTCTGGCGGCCAAGCTGGTCGGCAAGCCGCAGCAGTCCGCGCGCCGTTCGCCCAGGCATTTCGTTCAAACCGTCCTCGATCATCGACGAGGCGCTGCGCAGCTTGCCGCACAGCATCTGAATGACCTCGAGCGTTGCCTCCGAGTTGGCCAGCAGCGCCGGCGTTATGTCGCGCCGCTGGAGCGAGAAGGTTTCCGTGGCTTCCAGGGCAATCACCGACGCCGTGCGTTCCAGCCCGTCGAGAATGGTGATCTCCCCGACCACATCGGCCGGGCCCAGGAAGTTGAGCACAGCCTCATGCCCATCCGCCGTGGTATTGAAGACCTTCACGCTGCCGGCAAGGATCAGCATCATGCTGGCGCCTTCGTCGCCGCGGCGAAACAGGGTCTCGCCCTTGCGGAAGCGGACAATGTGTCCCTTGCGATAGACCTGGTCGAACGCCTCATCCGGCAGGCAGCCAAGAAACGTGTTGTTGCGCAAAAGCTCTCTGATGTCGTCCGGCGTCATGCGGGTCGCTCTCTTCTGGACTGGGAGGTTCGGCGACGATAGGCACGTCGGGGAGCCGCGCTTGCTCCCTGCCGGCACCACATTCTCATACACCTTCCCTCCGGCGCCAGCCGGTGCATAACCCGCCGCATGATCGATCCCGACGCCGAGGCCCGGCGCGCACTGGCCCGCCACCGCGCCTTCGCCACCGCCTTGCTCGTGCTGATGGGCGCTCTGACTCTCGCCAGCTATGCACTGCCGGAAGGCTGGTGGCCGGATCTGCTGCAGGCTGCGGCCAAGGCCGGATTCATCGGCGGCATCGCCGACTGGTTCGCGGTCACCGCGCTGTTCCGCCACCCGCTCGGGCTGCCGATCCCGCACACCGCGATCATCCCCAACCACAAGGAGCGGCTCGGGCGCGCGCTGGGACGGTTCGTCGCCACCCACGTCTTTACCGGCGAGGAAGTGGCCAGCGTGCTGCGACGCCTCGACCTGCCGGGCACCCTGCACCGCTTCCTGGCCGATCCCGAGGCCGCCCATCCGGCTGCCCTGGCGCTGGCCGGTACGCTGCCGAAATTGCTCGCAACCGTCGAGGACGGCCGCGCCCGCAAGCTGATCTCGCGCCTGGTACCCCGCCTGTTGGGCGGCCCCGGCGCCGGCCGCCTGGTCGCCCGCGCGCTCGCCAGCATCGTGGAAAGCGGGCGCCACCAGGAGGTGTTCTCGTTCATCCTGGCCGAACTGAAGGCCTTGCTCGCCCGTCGCGAGGACGCGCTCCGCACCGCCATCGAGGAGCGCGTGCGCGAGCAAGGCGGCCGGCTGGTCGGCTGGGCACTCGGCGCCTCGGTGGCGCGACGCGTGCTGGCAACGATCAATGCGGAACTGGACAAAGTCAGCCCCGATGGCTCCGAACTGCGCGCCGCCTTCGACGAATGGGTGCGGCGCGAGATTCAGCGCATGGAGGAGGACCCGGACCGCGCCGCCGAGATGGGCCGCGCCATCCGCCGTGTGGTTGCGCATGAAACGATGCAGGCCTGGCTGTGGGACGTCTGGGCGCGCCTGCGCATCGCGCTGGAGGGAGACGCCGCGCATCCCTCCGGCCGCACGATCACCTACATCGAGGGCGCGCTGGCCAATCTCGGCGCCTTGCTGGAAACCGATCCGACCGCGCGTGCCCGTGTCCAGAGCGCGGCCGAGCGACTGGTGGGCTCGCTGTTGCCCACGGCACAGCTCCGCCTGTCCGACTTCATTGCCCAGGCGGTTGCCAGCTGGGACACCGCGACCATCACCGAGCGGCTGGAATTGCGCGTCGGCAAGGATCTGCAATTCGTGCGGGTGAATGGCACGTTGGTGGGATTCCTGGTGGGGGGCTTGCTGTATGTCTTGCTCTGGGCCGTGTTCGGGAGCGGAAGCTTCTAGGTTCTGCCGCCTGTGTCAGTCGTCGAAGTTGGCCGTCGCATGGATTGTGCCACTCGCCAGCAGCGAATGCGCCGATTGCGTCTGCGGATGTTCTCACAACGTCAGCGGCAGCGGCAGGAAGATTTCACCAAGCGGACTTGGTTGCGTCGAGCGCTTCCGCGGTCGATGCCGCCGGCAGTCTTGCTGCGTCAATCCTTGCCTTTCGCCAGGCTTCGACCCGATCAGCAAAGCCGGCTCGGCGTGCCACAGAATTGTAACTTTACCGCATCGGATATGCGCCGGATACGCAACGTACGCAGCAAAAAATCGCGCCAATCACGCTGCCCGGGCACCACGATCTTGCGACGCGCTTTCGGCCGGCCGGCCACCTTCCGGAACAAACAGTGAATCTATTCCACACCCACAATACCCATGGCTGGACTCGGAACAGATCGGGTAAATCCTTGAGCCTGCCAAGAAAATTCCGGTGAGACCGGAACCAAGGTCCGAGGCCGAATCCCTTTGACGCCCATGCCCGCCCATGCTATCCCATGCCATCCCAGGACGACGGCCGTTGTTCCAGGACGTGGCGGGACATGGCTGATCAGGCAGGCAGCCGCCCAACGCCGCACCACGGCAGAGATCCCTGCCCCGCGCGAGCGAGGGACAGAGCGAGAAAGGCGGCGCGCTGCGGATGACCCACTTCCTGGGCACCCACCAGAACAAGCTCGACGCCAAGGGTCGCGTGTCCGTCCCTGCGCCATTCCGTGCCGCCTTGAAGGCGCAGGACGAAACCAACGGCACGCATCTCGTTTTGCGTCCGTCGCATCAGCATCCCTGCATCGAGGCCTGGCCGGCCCCGGTGTTCGAAGCGCTCGCCGAACCGTTGAACCGTCTCGACTTGTTCAGTTCCGAACACGACGACATGGCCGCCACGCTCTATGCCGATGCCTATCCGGCGGAGGCCGACAGGGAAGGGCGCATCGTGCTGCCGGATGAACTCGTCGAGTATGCCGGCCTGACCGACGCCGTGGTGTTCATGGGGCTCGGCCGCATTTTCCAGATCTGGGAGCCGTCTGCCGCGGCGAAGCGCCGGTCGGAAGCGCGCGTGCGTGCGCGCGAACGCGGCCTGACGTTGGCCCCGGTGCCGTCATGACCGGGCACGTTCCCGTATTGCTCTCGGAGATGCTGTCCGCGCTCGACCCGCGCGACGATGGCATCTATCTCGACGCGACCTTTGGCGGCGGCGGCTATGCGCAGGCGATCCTGCAGCGCGCCGCCTGCACGGTCTGGGCGATCGACCGCGATCCCGACGCGATTGCGCGCGGCGCCACGCTGGCCGCGCGCTTTCCCGCCCGCCTGCACCTGATCGAAGGCCGTTTCGGCGACATGCTGTCGCTGCTGCCGTCGGCCGGCGTCGATCGCCTCGATGGCGTCGTGCTCGATCTCGGCGTCTCGTCGTTCCAGTTGGACCAGCCCGGGCGCGGCTTCTCCTTCCGCGCCGACGGGCCGCTTGACATGCGCATGGGAAAACATGGGACGACGGCCGCCGACCTCGTGAACACGCTGGCGGAACGCGACCTCGCCGACCTGCTGTTCCGGCTCGGCGAGGAACGCGCCAGTCGCCGCATCGCCCGCGCCATCGTCGCCGCGCGTGCCGCGGCGCCGATCGACACCACCACCCGCCTCGCCGCCATCATCCGCGGCGTGCTGCCGCCAGACCGTTCCGGCATCGATCCCGCCACCCGCAGCTTTCAGGCGCTGCGCATCCGGGTGAACGACGAGCTTGGCGAGATCGAACACGCCCTGGCGGCCACCGCGCAGCTTCTCGCGCCCGGCGGGCGGCTGGTCGTGGTCGCATTCCATTCGCTGGAAGACCGCATCGTCAAACGCTTCATGACGGAGGCGGCCGGCCGCGCCCCGGCGCCCTCGCGGCATGATCCGCGCGGCCTGCTGCTGCAATCCCGCCCGCGTTTTCGTCTGCTGACTCCGCGCGCCGTCCGCCCCGGTGCGGCCGAGACCGCGGCCAACCCACGCGCCCGCAGCGCCCGCCTGCGCGCCCTCGAACGCCTGCGCGCCGAAAGCCCCGCGCCATGATCCGCCCGGTCACGTGTCTCGCCTTCCTGCTTGCCTGCGGCTCCGGGCTTTACCTGTATCAGGCGAAGCACCGGGTAAAATTGCTCGACGACCAGATCGCCGCCATCGTCAAATCCACCGACGCGCTGCGCGAGCAAACGCGCATGCTGAGCGCGGAGTGGACGCTGCTGAACGACCCGGAGCGGCTGCGCAAGCTCTCCACCCAGTTCCTGACATTGCAGACGGTCTCGCCCAATCAGTTCACCAGCCTGGCCGATCTCGACAGCCGCCTGCCGGCGCCGCTGCCGCAGGGGGCGCCGCCAGCCGCTGCAGCCACATCCGCGGTGGTTGCCCAGGCGACGCCACCAGCGGCCGATCACGGTGCACACGATACCGCATCACCCGCCACCTCGACCGTCGCCGAGGCGCGGGTCGCCACGGCTCAACCGACCGACGCTGCCGCACCCGCGCCATCCGCGTCGGCACAATCCACGCCGCATTCCGCCATCGCGGCACCGGAAGCCGCGCATGCTTCTGCGGCACCGAGCGTCACGTCGGTTGTTGCGGCAGCGGCGTCGAAGCCGCCGACCGACACGACATCCCGCCACCCGGATCGAACCGCGACCGCGCCGCATGTCGCCACGGTCGCCGACCAGGCACGCGATCACGCCGCGACAAAGCCCCCGCTGCGGGTGGCCGATGTCCAGTCTCACACCACCGACCGTCGCCGCAGCGAACCAAGAGACGTCGCGCAGCGTGCCTTCGTGCCGCGCAACATCGAGGCCAGGCCTGTGATGGCGGTTCGCACGGCGCCGCCGATGCCGATTGGCGGCTCCTTCCTCGGCATGGCGCACGACATGCCGGCGCCTCCCGCGCCGATGCCGATGGGGCGGGCGATGCCGGTCGCCGCGCCGATTCCCTACAGCACCGCGGGTGGCTGACATGAGCGATCCGATCGATCAGCCGCCCGAGCCGGATTCCGCCCCACGCAACACGTATGGCCGCCCGGCGCAGCGCCGCGGCGCCCCGCGCGGCGATGCCGTGCCGCGCATGGAGCATGTGCGCATCACCGCGCCCGATCTCAAACGCCGCGCCGCCCTGGAAAAGACCCGCGGTCGCCTCGTGATTGCCGCCACCGGCTTCGTCATCCTGTTCCTCGCCGTGGTGGCGAAACTTGCCGACGCCACCATCCTCCAGCCGCTGATGCCGCACCGGCCCGCACCGCCGCTCGCCGAGATGGTGACCCCGCCCAAGGCCTCGATCACCGTCGCCCTGCCCGGCCAGCGCGCCGAGATCTCCGACCGCAACGGCCAGATCCTGGCAATCTCGGTGCCCACCGTCTCGGTGTTCGCCGATCCGCGCCAGATCATCGATGCCGCCGCCGCGGCGAAGAAATTGAAGGAGGTGCTGCCCCGCCTCGACCTCGACATGGCGATCAAGCGCCTGTCCGAAAGCGGCAAGCAGTTCGTCTATCTCGAACGCGACATCACCCCGCACGAAGAAGAGAAGATCAACAATCTCGGCATCCCCGGGATCGACTTCCAGCCGAGCGAGGAGCGTCGCTATCCGATGGGCAACCTCGCCGCCCAGGTGCTCGGCGGCGTGGACGTCGACGAGCATGGCGTCGCCGGCGTCGAGAAATGGTTCGACCAGCAGCTCACCGATGATCCCTCGCCGCTGCGGCTGTCGATCGACATCCGCATCGAGGGCATCGTGCATGAGGAACTCGCCCAGGCGATGGACGAGTTCGAGGCGATCGGCGGCTGCGGCATCGTGATGGACGTGCACACCGGCGAGGTGCTGGCGATGGTCAGCCTGCCGGACTACGACGCCAACAATTTCGGCAAGGCGCCTGCCGATACCAGGTTCAACCGCTGCGTCACCGGCATGTATGAGCCGGGCAGCACGTTCAAGCTGCAAACCGCGTCCATGGCGCTGAACTATGGCGTGGTGCATATCTGGGACGAGTTCGACGCCGCGCACAACATCCATATCGGCCGCTTCACCATCAGCGATTTCGAGGGCAAGCATCGCTGGCTGTATCTGCCGGAGGTGCTGGCCTATTCGTCCAACCTCGGCGCCTCGCATATCGCGCTGGACGTCGGCGGCGAGCGCCAGCGCGCCTGGCTGAAGGCGATGGGCATGTTCTCGCGCTCACCGATCCAGTTGCCGGAAGCCGGGCTGCCGATCGTGCAGCCGGCGTCGCGCTGGGGCGAGGCAACGGTGATGACGGTTGGCTTCGGCCAGGGCATCTCGGTCTCGCCGCTGCATGTTGTCCGCGGCACGGCGGCGGTATCGACCGGCTGGCTGGTCAAACCCACCATCCTGGCCATGGACCCCTTGCCGCCGGGCCAGGAGCCACCGGGTGCCGAGGAACTGCTGAAGCCCGAGACCGTCGCGATCATGGACAAGCTGATGCGCCTGGTGGTGACCGACGGGTTCGGCAAGGCGGCGGAAGTGGCCGGCTACTATCCCGGCGGCAAGACCGGCACCTCGGAGAAGGTCGGCAAGCACGGCTACTATCGCGGCAAGAAGGAGGACTTCAACGTCTCCGCCTTCACCAGCGTGTTCCCGATGAACGACCCACGCTACGCCGTCTACATCATGCTTGACGAGCCGCACGGCAACAAAAGCACCTACGGCTACTCGACCGCCGGCTGGGTGTCCGCCCCGGAAGCCGGACGCGTGATCGCGCGCATGGCGCCGATGATGGGCATGCTGCCTGACATCAAGGACGCGCCGGAGATCAATCAGGCGCTGTACATCCCGCTCGAGCCGGGGCGCCCGCCCGGCGCACCGGCGCTGGGTCCCCGCACGGCGCCGGCACCCGTCACCGGGGTGGTGGCCCACGAACGGCCCGGCACGACGGAACCCGTGCGGTTGATCCCTCCCGCCCAGGCACGCCCGCCGCAGCGGCATGAGGCACAGAACGATCCTCCCGCGATCGCGGGCTCGAGCCGTGACGCCGATCAGGTGCGGCCGATGCGTGAGGGGGCTGACACCCAGTCCCGTAAGCCAGTGCGGGAAGCCGCCCTTGCGGATCGCTGAGTTCATGCGCGCGCTGCCCCCCTCCCCCGCGTTTGCCACGGCGTGGCAGGCCGTCGCCGGCCTGGACGTGGCCGGCGTTACCGCCGATAGCCGCCAGGTGGTCCCCGGCGATCTCTTCTTTGCCCTGCCCGGCAGCCGTGCCGATGGTCGCGCCTTCATCGCCGACGCCGTGGAGCGCGGCGCCATCGCCGTGTTCGCCCCGCCCGACACCGTCTGGCCCCCAGGCGTGCCGCCTCGCCCGCTGATCCACGATCCGGAGCCGCGCCGCCGCCTGGCGCAGATCGCCGCCGCTCTGGCCGGCCCGCAGCCCGACGCGATCGTCGCCGTCACCGGCACCAACGGCAAGACCAGCACGGTGGAGTTCCTCCGCCAGATCTGGACCGCCAGCGGCCTGCCCGCGGCCAGCCTCGGCACGCTGGGCGTGAACGCCCCCGGCTTCGACCCTGGACCTGGCCTGACCACGCCCGATCCGGTCAGCCTGGCCGAGATTCTCGCCGGCCTGCGCCGCACCGGCATCCGCCACGCGGCGATGGAGGCATCGTCCCACGGCCTCGACCAGGCGCGACTGGATGGCGTCCGGCTCACCGCCGGCGCGTTCACCAACCTGACGCGCGATCATCTCGACTACCACGGCAGCGTCGAGGCGTATCGCGCGGCCAAGCTGCGACTGTTTGCCGATCTGCTGCCGCATGGCGCCCCCGTGCTGGCCAACGCCGAGATGGATGCGGCGAGCCTGAACGCGTTGCGCGACGTGGCCCGCCGGCGCCACCTGGACCTGCGCACCGTCGGCGAGTGCGGCGACGCGATTCGATTGCTGCATGTCACCCCGCTGCCCGACGGCCAGGCCATCGCGATCGAGGCAGGCGGCGCGCGACGCGAGATCGTGCTGCCGCTCCCGGGCCGGTTCCAGGCCGACAACGCCTTGCTCGCCGCTGGCCTCGCCATGGCGCTGGGCCAGCGTGACGCGCTCGACCGGCTGGCGCACCTGACCGGCGTGCGTGGCCGCATGGAACTGGCCGCCCGGTTGCCCAATGGCGCGGCGGTCTATGTCGACTACGCCCATACTCCGGATGCGCTGGAGCGGCTGCTTGCGGCGTTGCGTCCCCACACCGCGGGCCGCCTGCACGTGGTGTTCGGCGCCGGCGGCGATCGTGACCGCGGCAAGCGCCCGCTGATGGGCGCCGCCGCCGCCCGCTTCGCCGACGTGGCGATCGTTACCGACGACAATCCCCGCAGTGAGGATCCCGCGACAATCCGCGCCGCTGTCCTCGCTGCCTGCCCCGGTGCGCGCGAGGTCGGCGACCGCGCGGCCGCCATCGCAGCGGGAATCGAGGCGCTTGGTCCCGGCGATGTGCTGGCAGTCGCCGGCAAGGGCCACGAGCAAGGCCAGACAATCGGTGGGACGGTCCTGCCGTTCGATGATGTCGCGGTGGTGCGAGGGTTGGTCGCCGGAGGAGCGCAGGAGGCAGCGCCGTCGTCATGACCGCGTCTTCCCCCCGCTGGACCCCGCACGATCTGACGGAAGCGACCGGTGGCGCTATGAGTGCCCCGTTCACCGCCACTGGCGTCTCCATCGACACGCGCACCCTGGTCCCCGGCGATTTGTTCATCGCACTGATTGGCGAGAGCGGCGACGGCCACCGCTTCGTCGCCGATGCCATGGCGAAAGGCGCGGCCGGCGCCATGGTCCACCGGGAGGTGGCCGCCATGGTTCCAACCTTGCGCGTCGACGACACGCTGGCGGCGCTGACACGCCTCGGCGCCTATGCACGCGCTCGCTTCGCCGGGCGCGTCGTCGCGGTCACCGGCAGCGTCGGCAAGACCACCACCAAGGAGATGCTGCGGTGCATCGCGTCCGCCTGCGGCCGCACGCATGCCGCGGTCGCTTCGTACAACAATCATTGGGGTGTGCCGCTGACCCTGGCGCGGCTGCCCACGGATGCCGCGTTCTGCATCGTCGAGATCGGCATGAACCACGCGGGAGAGATCGCCCCGCTGTCCCGCCTGGCGCGACCGCATGTCGTGGTCGTCACGGCAGTGGAGAAGGCGCATATCGGTTACCTCGGCAGCATCGAGGCAATCGCGGACGAGAAGGCCGCGATTGTCGCCGGACTGGAACCCGACGGGGTCGCCGTGCTGCCGGCGGACTCGCCGATGTTCCCCCGCCTGCGCGCGGCGGCCGAACACGCGGGGGCACGGGTGGTGACGTTCGGCGCAAGCACTGAGGCAGACGTTCGGCTGCTGGAGGTTGTTTTCGACGCCGACGGCAGCGACGTCTCTGCCGAGATAGAACACCGCCCGCTGCGCTTCCGACTGAACGCTCCGGGCCGCCACATGGCGATGAATGCGCTGGCGGCGCTGGGCGCGGCGGCTGCGGCGACCCCCGCAACATTGCCGGCGGCGGCACTTGCCCGCGCACTGCAGGCGTTTGTTCCGATTCCCGGCCGTGGCACCCGCCGCCCCCTCGTCCTGCACGCTGGCCCGGCCACCTTGCTCGACGAGAGCTACAACGCCAACCCCGCCTCGGTCCGCGCCGCCCTCTCCGTGCTGGCGCTCCAGCCTGCCAGCCGGCGCATCGCCATCCTTGGCGATATGCTGGAACTCGGCGACGCCGGCCCCGCAGAGCATGTCGCGCTTGCCGCCGAAGCCGCCGCCGCGGCGGACCTCGTGTTCACCTGTGGTCCCCTGATGCGCCACCTGTTCGACGCCCTGCCGCCGGCCCGTCGCGGCGCGCATACGCCCGATTCCGCCAGGCTCGGCCAACTGGTCGCCAACACCGTCGCGCCCGGCGACGCCATCCTGGTGAAGGGCAGCCTCGCCAGCCGCATGCGCCTCGTCGTTGCAGCCCTCGACGCTGCCGCCACCCATGCCCCGGAGGCGGCCGCCTGATGCTCTACAATCTCGCCCGTCCGTTTGCGGAACAATTCATCCTGTTCAATCTGTTCCGCTACATCACCTTCCGCTCCGGCGCCGCTTGCCTCACCGCGCTCGTGGTCAGTTTCTGGATGGGCCCCAAGCTGATCCGCTGGCTGAAAACCGTGCAGCGCCAGGGCCAGCCGATCCGCATCGACGGCCCCGAACGCCACCTCGTCGAGAAGAAAGGCACGCCCACCATGGGCGGCTTGCTCATCCTCTTCGCGATGACGATCTCCACCTTGCTCTGGGTGGACCTGAAGAACCATTACGTCTGGGCCGTGCTGTGCGTCACCTGGGGCTACGGCTTGCTCGGGTTCGTCGACGACTACCTGAAGGTGACGAAGCGCAACACCAAAGGCGTCAACGGCCGCGTAAAGCTGGCTGTGCAAGCACTCATCGGCCTCGCCGCCGCGATCTGGATCGTGGTGCTGACCCGCGCGCCGCTGAACACCGAACTCGCCGTGCCGGTATTCAAGGAGCTGCTGATCCCGCTCGGCTACTTCTTCCCCATCTTCGCCATGCTGGTGATGATGGGTGCATCCAACGCGGTGAACCTGACCGACGGGCTCGACGGCCTTGCCATCGTCCCCACCATCATCGCCGCCGGCGTGTTCGCGCTGATCGCCTACCTGGTCGGCAACCGCATCTTCGCCAATTACCTCCAGCTCACCTATGTGCCGGAGGTCGGCGAACTGGCGGTGTTTTGTTCTGCGCTGATCGGCGCCGGCATGGGCTTCCTGTGGTTCAATGCGCCGCCCGCAGCGGTGTTCATGGGCGATATCGGCTCGCTGTCGCTCGGCGGTGCGCTGGGCGCGGTGGCCGTCGCAACCAAGCACGAGATCGTCCTGATGATCGTCGGCGGCTTGTTCGTGGTCGAGACGGTGTCGGTGATCGTGCAGGTGTTCTGGTACAAACGCACCGGCACGCGCGTGTTCCTGATGGCACCGCTGCACCACCATTTCGAAAAGAAAGGCTGGGCGGAACCAACCATCGTGATCCGCTTCTGGATCATCTCGATGATCCTCGCGCTGATCGGCCTGGCGACGCTGAAAATCCGATGAGCACTTTTCCCCCCACCTTGTTTGCGGATTCGCGCTTCGCCGTGCTGGGGTTGGGGCGCAACGGCCTGGCCGTCGCGCGCGCGCTGCTGGCAATGGGCGCCGACGTTGCCGCCTGGGACGATGCCGCCGCCGCCCGCAACGCCGCCGGCGGCCTGACGCTGCGCGATCCCTGCGAAGGCGACTTCGCCGTCGCCGCGCTGGTGATGTCGCCCGGCATTCCGCACCTGCTGCCGCGCCCGCATCCCGCCGCCGAACGCGCTCGTGCCGCTGGCGTGCCGATCCTGTCGGACGCGGAGCTGCTGTTCCAGGCGGTCCGCCGCGCCGGTTCGCACGCCCGCTTCGCCGGCATTACCGGCACCAACGGCAAGTCTACCACCACCGCCTTGCTCGCCCACATCCTGTCGGTTGCCGGCGTGCCGACCGCGGCCGGAGGCAATCTCGGCACCGCGTCGCTGGCACTGCCGCTGCTGCCGAACCACGGCGTCTACGTCCTGGAGATGTCCTCCTACATGTTGGAGCGACTCGCCACGCTCCGCTTCGATGCCGCGGCGATGCTCAATCTCAGCCCCGATCACATCGATCGCCACGGCGACATGGCCGGTTATGCCGCCGCGAAACGGCATGTGTTCGACCGTCAGCAGCCGGGCGATCTGGCAGTGCTCGGCGCGGACGATGCCGGTTCGCAAGCAATGGCGGAAGCGCTACGCCGCGGACCCGCGCAGGTCGCAACGGTGTCAGGCAAAGCCGCCCCGCTGCCCGCGGCACAATGGCAGGCCATGCTCGCCGCGGCGCCTGCGCTGCCCGGCACTCACAATGCGCAGAATGCCGCCGCCGCGTATGCCATGGCGCGGCATTTCGACGTGGCGCGCGACACCATCGCGCAGGCCTTCGCCAGCTTCCCCGGACTCCCGCACCGCCAGCAGCGCCTGGGCACCATCGACGGCATCACCTTCATCAACGATTCAAAAGCGACCAACGCCGATGCCGCCGCGTGTGCCCTGTCCTGCTATGACCGGGTGGTGTGGATCGCCGGCGGCCTCGCCAAGCAAGGCGGAATCGAGCCGCTGGCGCCTTTCTTCCCCCGCATCGTGCGCGCCTTTCTGATCGGGCGCGATGCACCGATGTTGTCTGCCACGCTGTCGGCCCATCACGTACCGCATGACAGCGTCGAGACATTGCAGGCCGCCGCCGCCGCCGCCGCCGCCGCTGCGCGCGCGACCGCCACCCCGATCGTGTTGCTGTCACCCGCCTGCGCCAGTTGGGACCAGTTCACCGGATTCGAACAACGCGGCGATCGTTTTGCCGAACTGGTTGCGGCGCTGGCGCGGGATGGCGCGAAGGCCAAAGCCTCCGCCGCGGAACCCGTCGCATTGTCCGCGGAGCGCGTGTGATGCCGACCCTTTCGCGCGCCGACAACTCGGTACTGGGCCGCTGGTGGTGGACGGTCGATCGCTGGACGCTGGGCGCGATCGGCGTGTTGATCGGCTTCGGCTACGTCATGATCCTGGCGGCATCGCCGTCGGTGGCCGTGCGCATCGGCGACCCGCGCAACCTGCTGGTCTACAAGCAGGTGCTCTTCCTGGTCGTGGCCGGCTGCATCGTGGTCGGCGTGTCGCTGCTGACGCCGCGACAGATCAAGCGGCTCGCCATCGCCGGCTGCATCATCGCCATCATGCTCACCGCTGCCACGCTGGTGATCGGCGTCCAGATCAAGGGCGCGCAGCGCTGGATCGAACTGCCCGGCATGGCGGTGCAGCCGTCGGAGTTCCTGAAGCCCTGTTTCGCCGTGGTCACCGCCTGGCTGATCGCCGAGGCCAGGCGCACACCGCGCTTCCCCGGCCTGCTGATCGCATTCGCGATCTTCGGCGTCATCATCATGCTGCTGAAGTCGCAGCCGGATATCGGCATGGCGGCGGTCATCATCAGCGTCTTCCTCTGCCAGCTCTACCTTGCCGGCATGAACCTGTTCTTTGTCGTTGCCGGACTGGGCATGATGGGCGGTGCCGGCTTCCTCGCCTACACCTTGTTCCCGCATGTGCAGAGCCGCGTGCAGCGCTTCCTGCACCCGAGCAGTGGCGACACCTATCAGGTGACCACGGCGCTGGAGGCGTTCGGCAATGGCGGCTTGTTCGGCCGCGGCCCCGGTGAAGGCCGCGTCAAGGACGTGCTGCCCGATGCGCATGCCGATTTCGTCTTCGCCGTGGCGGGGGAAGAGTTCGGCATGGTGGTGTGCCTGGTCATCCTCGCCGTATTCGCCTTCATCGTGCTGCGCTGCCTGCTGAAACTGTTGAAAGAGCAAGATTTGTTTTCGGTGCTGGCGTGCGCGGGATTGGCGTCGGGGTTCGGGTTGCAGGCGTTCGTCAACATGGCCTCGACGCTGGAACTCATCCCGACCAAGGGCATGACCTTGCCGTTCATTTCGTATGGCGGATCGTCGGTCATGGCGGTGGCGCTGGGCATGGGCATGTTGCTCGCGCTGACGCGGCGGCGGCATCATGGAGACGCGCCATGAGGGGGCCGGCCGCGTACCCGGTCGTGATCGCCGCCGGCGGGACGGGCGGACATTTTTTCCCCGCCGAGGCGCTGGCGTCGGAATTGATCAAGCGCGGCCGGCGTGTGGTGTTGATGACCGATGCGCGCTCGGGCGGATTGCGGAGCGCGGTGTTTGCCGGCGGCGAGACCTATGTGATTCGCGGCGCCGGCATTGCCGGACGCGGGCCGTGGCGTGCCGCCGCTGCGGTGCTGGCACTGGCCGGCGGCGTGGCGCAGGCGCGCGGCATCCTGGCAAGACTGCATCCCGCGCTGGTGGTCGGATTCGGCGGCTATCCCTGCGTCGCACCGGTACTCGCCACGCGGTTGTTCAACCATCGGCCTGCGGTTTTGTTGCATGAGCAAAATGCGGTGCTGGGGCGGGCGAACCGGTTGCTGCTGCGTTCCGCCGATGTAATGGCTTTGAGTTTTTCCGCCACGACCCGAACGCCGGAGACCACCGCGGTGGTGATCACCGGCAATCCCGTGCGCCCGCCGATCATGGCGCTGTCGGACCTGCGCTACACGCCGCCCGATGGCGCGATCCGCCTGCTGGTGCTGGGCGGATCGCTCGGCGCGCGCGTGTTCAGCGATGTGGTGCCGCCCGCGCTGGCAGCCTTGCCGGACAGTTTGCGCACACGGCTGAGCGTGACGCAGCAATGCCGGCCGGAGGACCTCGAGCGCGTACGCGCAGCTTATGCCGCGAGCGGCATCGCCGCCGATCTCGCGCCGTTCTTCCCTGACGTCGCAGAACGACTGGCCCAGGCGCATCTGGTGATTGCCCGTGCCGGTGCCTCGACCGTGGCCGAACTGGCGGTGGCGGGCCGGCCGGCGATCCTGGTGCCGTTGCCTGGCGCGATCGACGATCATCAGTCCGCCAATGCGCGCGCATTGGCCGAGGCGCGCGGCGCGTCGGTGATCGCGCAGCGCGACTTCACGATGGATGCATTATGCTCGCGGCTGATCGCTCTGCTGTCCGAACCCGACATGCTGGCCCACGCCGCGCGTGCCGCGCGCAGCATCGCGCGTCCCGATGCGACGGCACGTTTGGCCGATCTGGCGGAGGATCTTATGCGCCACGAGGTAGCGGCATGACGCCGTTCTCGTCATGTCCGGGCCTGACCCGGGCATCCGCTGACGCCGACGTGCCGCCGATCCTGACCCGGCCATCTGCCCAGGCTGATCGCGCGCTGGTGTTGACCCGTCCACCTGGCCAGGCTGATCGGGCACTGGCCTCGCCTCGACCTTGCGCAGATGGCCGGCTCAAGCCCGGCCATGACGGATGGCAGTGGCAAGGCGGGCGGGTGGCATGAGAGCCCTCCCCCTCTCCATCGGCACGATTCATTTCGTCGGCATCGGCGGCATCGGCATGTCCGGCATTGCCGAGGTGCTGCACAATCTCGGCTACTCGGTGCAGGGCAGCGACATCGCCGACTCCGCCAATGTGAAGCGCCTGCGCGATGCCGGCATCCCCGTCGCGGTCGGCCATGATGCGGCGAATCTTGGCGATGCCCGGGTCGTGGTGGTGTCGTCCGCCATCCGGCGCGACAACCCGGAGGTCGCCACCGCGCGTGCCAGGCTGATTCCGGTGGTGCGTCGCGCGGAGATGTTGGCCGAACTGATGCGGCTGCGCTGGTCCATCGCGATCGGCGGCACGCACGGCAAGACCACCACCACCAGCCTGGTCGCGGCCGTACTCGAAGCGGCAAAGCTCGATCCCACCGTGATCAATGGCGGCATCATCAACGCCTACGGCACCAATACGCGCCTCGGCGCGGGCGACTGGATGGTGGTGGAGGCCGACGAATCCGACGGCAGCTTCCTCCGCCTGCCCGCGGTGATCGCGATCGTCACCAACATGGATCCGGAGCATTTGGACCACTGGGGCACGCCGGAGGCGATGATCGCCGGCTATGACCAGTTCGTCGCCAATGTGCCGTTCTATGGCTTCGCCGTGCTGTGCATCGACCATCCGTCGGTGCAGCAGATGATCCCGCGTTTGTCCGATCATCGCATCATCACCTATGGCTTCTCACCACAGGCCGACGTGCGCGCGGAACGGGTGAACCCGGACAAGGTCGGTTCCACATTCGAGGTCATCGTCACGGACCGGGCCCGCAACCGCCAGCGTCGTTTGGGGCCATTCCGCCTGCCGATGCTGGGTGGGCACAACGTGCAGAACGCGCTCGCCGCGATCGCCGTCGGGCTGGAGATGGAAATCGACCAGGCCACGCTGCACGGCGCCTTGCTCGGCTTCAAGGGCGTGAAGCGCCGTTTCACCAAGACCGGCGAGGCCGGCGGCATCACGGTGATCGACGATTACGGCCACCACCCGGTAGAGATCGCCGCGGTGTTGAAGGCCGCGCGGCAGGCCGGCGCGCGCGACGTGATCGCGGTGGTGCAGCCGCATCGCTTCACCCGGCTGCATTCATTGTTCGACGAGTTCTGCACCTGCATGAACGACGCGGGCACGGTGCTGGTCGCTGATGTGTATCCCGCGGGCGAGGCACCGATCGAAGGCGTGAATCGCGACGCGCTGGTGGAGGGGCTGCGCGCCCGCGGCCATCGTTCGGTCGCCGCGCTGCCGTCGCCGGCGCGGCTGGCCGAGATGGTGAACGTGATCGCGAGACCGGGCGATTTCGTCGTCTGCCTCGGTGCCGGTTCGATCACGCAATGGGCCGCCGCGCTGCCGGCGGAACTGGCCGGGCTGCAGGCCGCCGTCACGCCGCGGCGCGCGGCAGGAGGCGCCGCATGACCATGCCCGCCGAGCAAATCCCGTCGTTGCTCGAATCGCTGCCGCCGCCGCGCGGGCGAGCGCAGGCCAACGCGCCGCTGGCGCCGTTCACCTGGTTCCGCGTGGGCGGCCCGGCCGAGGTGCTGGTGCGCCCCGCCGATGCCGACGACCTGGCCGCCTTGCTGCGCGCCTTGCCGCCGGACGTGCCGGTACACGTGATCGGCGCATGCTCCAACCTGATCATCCGCGACGGCGGCCTGCCCGGCGTGACGGTCAAGCTGGCGCGCGGGTTTTCCGCCATCAACGTGGAAGCAGATGGCGTGGTCGCCGGCGCGGCCGCACTGGACGTAACCGTGTCCGAGCATGCCGCCGCGGCGGGACTGACCGGGGTGGAGTTCCTCTCCGGCATTCCCGGAACGATCGGTGGCGCCATGACGATGAACGCCGGCGCCTATGGCGGCGAGACCGCCCATATCGTCGATTGGGTGGACGTGGTGACACGCTCCGGCGAGCAATGTCGCATGGCGGCGGCGGAGCTGGCCTTCGCCTACCGGCACACGCGGCTGCCGCCCGGCGCGGTGGTGGTGCGGGCGCGGCTGCGCGCCTATCCCGGTGCGGCGGCCACGATTGCCGCGCGCATGAACGAGATTCGTGTCGCGCGCGAGGCCTCGCAGCCGGTGCGGGCGCGGACCGGCGGCTCCACGTTCCGCAATCCGCCGGGGATGAAGGCGTGGGAATTGATCGACGCCGCCGGCTGTCGCGGCCTGATGCGCGGCGGCGCACAGGTCAGCGAGAAGCACTGCAATTTCCTGATCAACACCGGCGATGCGACCGCGGCCGATGTCGAAGGCCTGGGCGAGGAAGTGCGCCGGCGCGTGTTCGCTGCCTCGGGGGTGAATTTGGAGTGGGAGATCCATCGCGTCGGTGTGCCCGCCCGCGGGCCGGAGGTGGTGGAATGACCCATGTCGCTGTCCTCTACGGCGGCATCTCCGCCGAACGCGAAGTCAGTCTCTCCACCGGCGCCCAGGTGGTCGTTGCCCTGCGTCAGGCCGGCTTCACCGTGACTCCCGTCGAAGTGGGCGATGACATTGCCGCGGTCATCGCCGCGCTGACCCCGAGGCCAGACGCCGTGTTCAACGCCCTGCACGGCCGCTTCGGCGAGGACGGCGCGATCCAGGGCGTGCTCGACTGGCTCGGCATTCCCTACACGCATTCCGGTGTCCGTGCTTCGGCTCTTGCCATGGACAAGGCCGCGGCCAAGGCCGTGTTTGTCGCCAACGGCCTGCCCGTGGCGCGCGGACGCGTCGTGCCGCTCGCGGAACTCGAAGCGGGCGATCCGCTGCCCCTGCCCTATGTCGTGAAACCGGTGAACGAGGGTTCCTCGGTCGGTGTCGAGATCATCCGTAGCGGCGACAACCGCCGCACCGACATCGCGCGCTCCTGGCGCTTCGGCCAGGCGGCACTGGTGGAAGAGTACATCCCGGGCCGCGAACTGACCGTCGGTGTCATGGGCGAGAGGCCCCTCGGCGTCACCGAGATCATCGCCGATGCCGGCGCCTTCTACGACTATGACTCGAAATACGCCGACGGCGGATCGCGCCACATCATCCCGGCCGCGATCCATCCCGACATCTATAGCCACGCGCTGGACGTCGCCTCCGCCGCACATCGCGCCCTGGGCTGCCGCGGCGCCACCCGCTGCGACTTCCGCTACGACGACACCCAGGGTGAACCCGGCCGTCTCGTGCTGCTGGAAATCAACACGCAGCCGGGCCTGACGCCGACATCGCTGCTGCCGGAACAAGCCGCCTGGAACGGCATGAACTTCGCGCAGCTCTGCGCCTGGATGGTGGAGAATGCCGCATGTCGCGCGTAGCCCGCAGCCCGCGCAACTCGGTCAACGACCGCCCCGGGCGGCTGAAACTGCTGCTGCGCCGGCAGAAGCGTCTGCTGCGTCCCGCCGCCTGGGTTGCGGGCACCTTCTTGCTCGCCATGCTGTTCGTCGGCCTGGTGCGCTCCGCGGCACCGAGCGCCGGCGGCTCGCTGGAGACGATGCGCGAGCGCATCGGCGGCCTGACCGCCTTCGCCGGACTGCGCGTGCAGCATATCGAATTCGAAGGCCGCCAGAACACGCCGGAACCGCTGTTGCGGGCGGCGCTCGGCGTGACCAAGGGCGAGCCGATCCTGGGCTTCTCGTTGTCTGCCGCGCGCCGGCGGATCGAGACGCTGTCCTGGATCAAGTCGGCCACCGTCGAACGCCGCCTGCCTGACACCATCGTGGTGAATCTCGAGGAACGCCGCCCCTTCGCCATCTGGCAGAACAACGGCAGGTTCATGCTGATCGACCGCTCGGGCAATGTCGTCGCCAACCAGGACGTGGCGCATTTTCGCAATCTGCCGCTGGTGGTTGGCCCCGGCGCGCCACAGGACGCCGCCGCGTTGATCGATGCCCTGACCGCGCGCCCCGCCTTGCAGAAATACGTCGTTGCCGCCGTGCGTGTGGGCGAGCGACGCTGGAATTTGCTGATGACCAGTGGCGCTGACGTGATGCTGCCGGAGGGGCATGAGATCATGGCGCTCGATCGGCTGATGCAGTTGCAGCAGGGCCACGATCTGCTGGATCGCCCGCTGCTCGCGATCGACATGCGCCTGCCGGACCGGCTGGTGGTGCGCCCGAAACCCGGCGACGTCGTCGCGCCGCCGCAGCCCGCGAAGAAGCCGACATGAGCCACGCCCCATCATGGCCGGGCTTGAGCCGGGCCGATGCCCAAACTGATCGGGCGCCGGCTCCCGGTCGCCCGTGCGCAGATGGCCGGGTCGAGCCCGGCGATAACCGATGGATGCGCGGCGGCAGGGGGCATTCCCCCGGCCGTATCGGGTGGATGTTCGGCCGTATCGGGTGGATGTTCGGCCGTATCGGATGGGTGCGCGGCAGTAACGGGTGGTTGGGTAGCCGTAACGGGTCGCTGTCGGACCATGACGGGTTCGACGGGGCTGGTGGAGCAATGCCATGAACGAAATGTCCCCCCGCCGCGTGCTGACCCCGCCCATGCCGCCGTCCGAGGAGCAAGAGCGGCCACGGCATCATCGCGCCGGCCCCTTCGGCGTGCTGGATATCGGCACCACCAAGATCGCCTGCCTGATCGGCCGCACCGAAAGCGACGGCACGTTGCGCGTGCTCGGCTTCGGCTGGCATCGCGGCCGTGGCGTGCGTGCCGGCGGCATTGTCGATCTCGAGGAAGCCGAGAAAGCCATCCGCGCCTGTGTCGGCCAGGCCGAGGACATGGCCGATACGCGGCTGCGCTCGGTCACCGTCAATCTGTCCTGCGGCCAGCCCGAATCGCGTTTGTTCAATGTGCAGTGGCCGATGCACGGCCGGGCGGTCGATGCGCAGGACATCCGCCGGGTGGTGATGGAAGGCCGCGCCCGCGCCGCCGCCGACGGGCGCGACGTGATCCACGCGTTGCCGCTGACTTTCGCCGCCGACGAAACCGACGGCGTCGCCGATCCCCGCGGTTTGTTCTGCACCACCCTGGGCGCCAGGCTGCATATCATCGATTCGGCCGCCACCGCGCTCCGCTCGCTGGGTGCCTGCATCGCCCGCTGCGATCTCGATATCGCGGAAGTCGTCTCCGCGCCGATGGCCGCCGGCCTCGCAACCCTGGTGGCGGATGAGCAAGAGCTGGGAACGACGATCATCGATATGGGAGGCGGGACGACGGGGATGGCGGTGTTCGCCGACCGTCAGCTGCTGCATACCGCGCAACTGCCGATCGGCGGCTTCCATGTCACGAAGGATCTCGCGACCGGCCTGTCCACCTCGTTGAATCATGCCGAACGACTCAAGACCGTGTTCGGCAACGTGCAGTCCTCGCCTGACGACGAACGCGAGCTGGTGCCGGTGCACCTGGTCGGCGAGGAAGAGCATCAGATCGCCAAGGTGCCGCGCAGCATGGTGGTGAACATCATCCGCCCGCGCCTCGAAGAGACCTTCGAATATGTCAAGGATCGGCTGGAAAGTTCGGGCCTCGGGCGCGCCGCGGGCAACCGCGTCGTGCTGACCGGCGGTGCCTGTCAACTCGCCGGCGTGCGCGAGATGGCGGCGCGCATGTTGGGCAGGCAGGTGCGGCTTGGCCGCCCGCATACTGTACGCGGCTTACCGGATTCCGCATCGGGACCGGCCTTCGCCACCGCTGCCGGATTGCTGCACTGGGCCGCCGGCGAAGGCCGCACGCTCCACGACATCGATCTGGAAGTCGCACAGCCTGCCGGTTTGCTCCGCCGCATCGTCAATTTTCTGCGGGAGCGAGTCTGATGCTTCGCGAATCGAAGCACTTCCTGCTTAACACACTGATCGTCGACCCAAGTCGCGTGGGAGGGACGTCCCTATGACCCTGAATCTCACCATTCCGCAGCAGGTCCACACCGACTTCTCGCCGCGCATCACTGTGGTCGGCGTCGGTGGCGGCGGCACCAATGCCGTCGACAACATGATCGCGGCGAACCTGCAAGGCGTGGAGTTCGTCGTCGCCAACACCGACGCACAGCAGCTCATGCACAGCCGCGCGGATCGCCGCATTCAGCTTGGGCCGCATATCACGCAGGGGCTCGGCGCCGGTGCCAAGCCCGAGATCGGCAAGGCCGCGGCGGAAGAAGCGGCCGACGAGCTGTATCGCCACCTCGACGGCGCGCACATGGTGTTCATCACCGCCGGCATGGGCGGCGGCACCGGCACCGGCGCGGCGCCGGTCATCGCGCGCATGGCACGCGAGCGGAACATCCTCACCGTCGGCGTGGTGACCAAGCCGTTCGGATTCGAAGGCGTGCGCCGCTCGCGCTGCGCCGATCAGGGCATCGAGGAGCTGCAGCAGTACGTCGATACCCTGATCGTCATTCCCAACCAGAATCTTTTCCGTATGGCAAATGAACGCACCACCTGGAAGGACGCGTTCAAGATGGCCGATCAGGTTCTCTACATGGGCGTCCGCGGCGTGACCGACCTGATGATGGCGCCGGGCCTGGTGAACCTGGACTTTGCCGATATCCGCACCGTGATGGCGGAGATGGGCAAGGCGATGATGGGCACCGGCGAAGCGGACGGCGAGAATCGCGCCATCCGCGCCGCCGAGCTGGCGATCAGTAATCCGCTGCTGGAAGACACATCGATGGGCGGCGCGCGCGGCCTGCTGATCAACATCACCGGCGGCGAGGACCTGACCCTGTTTGAAGTCGACCAGGCGGCGAACCGCATCCGCGAGGAAGTCGACGAAGAGGCGAACATCATCTTCGGCTCGGCGATCGACGAGACGCTGTCGGGGCGCATCCGCGTGTCGGTGGTCGCCACCGGCATCGACAAGCCAGTCGCCGCGACCGAGTCGCGTCCGCGGCTGGTTGCGGTGGGCGGCGGCGCGATGCCGGCGCCACACCCGATCCCGATGCCGACGCATGTCGCGACGAGCGCAATGGCGGCACAGCCCGGCATGCAACTGATGCCTGCGCCGATGATGAGTGCGACGGCGACATTGCGTCAGCCGGCAGCAGCATTGCGTGCGCCGGTCCAGATCGAGCCTATGGCGGAAGGCCATGTTGTGCTGGATGGGCAAGCTGCGATGCAGGCGCTTTCCCCGACCGCCGCTCAGGCTGTCGCATCGGCGCAACCCATGACGGCGGCGCGGATTGCTCCGGGCCTGCCGCCGCGTATCGGCAGCGGCTTGTTCAATGAAGCGCCGCGTCCGACCGCTGCCCCTGCCACGCAGTCGCCCCTGCCGGAGGTGCCGCGTCCGAGTTTGTTCAACACCGTGACGGGAGCGTTCCGCCGCCGGATGGCGTCGCCGGTTCCGACCGAGGCCGCGCCGCCGGTGCGGGCCGAGCCGATGCTGCATGCAGAGCAACGCCCAGAGGGCGCGCGTGCATCGGTACGGCTGGCGAACGGCGTCGAGGAGCCGACGTTGGAAATCCCTGCATTCCTGCGGCGGCAGACGTCGTAGCGGAGAGCCGGTTAGCAGCGCCCCCTTCCCCTGTGGGATTGGGCTGCGATGCAGACCCCGGTTGGGGGAGGGCACCTACGGCGTTGATGCGCGGCCTGCGCTCGGGAACCGCTCGACTCCCCGCCCTGCCGCAAAAAGCCAGCCCTCCCGTGCGGGGAGGTGGATGCTGTATGATGAATTATGCAGCGCGTGATCTTTTCGGCCGACGATTTCGGCCTGTCCGAGTCCGTCAACGCCGCGGTGGAGCGCGCGCATTCCGAAGGCGTACTGAATGCTGCGAGCCTGATGGTGGCGGCACCGGCCGCCGCCGACGCCGTACGTCGCGCCCGAGCATTGCCCGGGCTGCGTGTCGGGCTCCACCTGGTGACGATCGAAGGACAGGCGATGTTGCCGCATGTGACAATCCCCGACCTTGTCGATGGGTCCGGCTGGTTCCCGTCCGACCAGTTCTTACTTGGGGTAAAATATTTTTTTCGGCCGCGTGTACGGCGACAGCTTGCAGCGGAGATCCGCGCGCAGTTCGCGGCGTTCGCTGATACCGGCCTCAGGCTCGACCATGCCAATGCGCACAAGCACATGCACCTGCATCCCATCGTCGGTGCATTGACGCTGCGGATCGGCCGCGACTTCGGCTTGCGTTCCGTGCGCGTGCCGGCCGAGCCGCCCGCCGTGCTGGCGCGCTGTGGTACGCACGTGGGATGGGGTGACCGGGCGCTGTACTACTGGACCCGTCTGTTGCGGCGACAGATCCGCGCCGCCGGAATGATCGCCAATGACCACTGTTTCGGAATCGCCTGGAGCGGCCACATGACCGTGGATCGCCTTCGCCGCGTGCTCGAGCAAGTGCCGGACGGTTGCAGCGAAATCTACTGCCATCCGGCAACGACCCGCGATGCGGCGTTGTCGCGACTGATGCCTGACTACGAGCACGCAGCGGAACTGGCGGCCCTCCTCGATCCCGACATCGCCGCGGCGGTTCGCACGCTGGTCGGATAAGTCGCCGGCCTGCTCGTCTCGCCACACGCTGCCATTTCAGCCGGGCACGGATCAGTGCGGCACATCCAGCATGACCGACACAGGACAATGGTCGGACAGCCGGTCCTTCCAGCGCTCGTCCGTCTCACGGTAGGTCAGCACGCGCAGTGTCGATACCTGCATCCAGTCGCGCGCAGGGCCGCCGGCAATGATATGGTCGATGAATGCCTCGCTGCCCCAGCATGTGCTGGAGCGCCCCTCCGTGGCACGCACGAGCGGCGCGGTGTGGCGCAGTGCCGACCAAAGCTGATCCCTGCCGTCCATATGCCGGTTGAAATCACCCAGCACGAGGAACGCCACGCCCTCCCTCTGGCGGGCCGCGATCCACGCGCGCAGCGGTGACACCTGCGCGCGCAACTCCGCGCAGGAGAATCGCCCACGCCGGCGGGTCAGTGACGCATCGCGGCAACCGGTCTTCAGATGCACGGCCAGGATGCGTAGCTCCGCGGCGCCGAGATGCAGCGTGATGTCGGCACCGCTGCGCAAATGTTGCCCCGGATCGACATCCAGCGCCGTCACATCGGGATGCACGTCATAGGCCAGGCCGCGACGCACCACGATGCCGACGCGCTGCACGACATCGTCATGCGTCATGTGGATCGAGAAGCGATCCGGCGGGAACAGGCGCTCCGCTACGGCTTTGCCGTCCACTTCCTGGATCGCGATCACGTCGGCATTCAATTGTTCCGCGTAGTGTCGCAGGCGATCGAAATCCTCCGGCGCCCGGACATGTACATCCTCCGGCAGTGCGGGATCGCTTGCCGGACGCTCGGTGAGCCAGTCCAGGTTCCAGGTGGCGACTTTCAGTTCGTTAGCGAATGCAGCACCCGGCAGCAGCAAGCATGCCAACAGGATTGCTACGAGGCGATGCAGGCTTTGGGGGGGGCGGCGGTGGCGGGGCATCGGCCGACACTGTGCGCGAAAACTCTTCGATTATGCAACCTACGGTTTCAGATCGACGCGCGGATTCCAGGCGCCTCGGCCGCGGAGGTGCCGCACCCCAATGTCATTCGAGGCCCGGCGGCCAATGTCATTGTGAGGCCCCGCTGGGGCCGAGGCGACCCCGATCTTGCTCGCCCCAGCCCTCCGTGCACCACTCGACCGCGATTGCTTCTGCGTCTCCGGCGCATCGCGATGACATTCGACCGCGATTGCTGCCGCACCTGCGGCGCCTCGCGATGACCGAGTTCTCCGTGACAGAATTCTCCCGGACCTATGCCGCGTGCGATCCGACCACCGGGGACGGCTTCGACACCATGCTAAGGCACGCTTCCACTGCCTGCTGCAAAGTCTCGACGTAGGCGTCGGCACCAACGGCAACGCGCATCCGCTCATCCTGGAAGGCTGGCGCTTCGGCCGGCCACAGGCCCACCAGGATCGGCCGGTTGGGGAGTGCCCGGCGCAGGCGGCGCAACAGGTAGCGCACGTGCGAGATACCGCCGCCGAGATCCAGGTAGCATACGCACAACATCTCGGTATGGAGCGACAGCAGCGACGCCACCTCCGCACGCGACACCGCTCGATGTGGCACCACATGCGCGACGACGCCGCGTTCCTCGAGCAATTGCGCCAGCATGCGCGCCGCGGCCTCGTCCACCGGGCCGCGGCCGGCGATGCACAGCACGACGCCGCGATCGCCTTGCCATGCCTCGGCCGCTGGAGCCGGTTCCGCCTCGTCCGCCAGGTCCTCGATCAAGGCGTAGGCCGCTTCCAGGACGCGCTCCAATGGCTCGCCGGCGAGAGCGCCGCGGCCGGCGTCGATCGCCGCCCGCTGCAGGCCGGGCACCGCGACCTCATCGTAATAGCGCGTCAACGATCCCTCTCGCAGGAACGCCTCGGCTTGCTCCCGGGCTTCATCGGGATCGCCCGCCAGCATACGTTGGTAGAAGCTCTCGTCCGGGCGCAGCGCGGGGCGGTCGCCGAGCAGGATGTCGAGGAATTCCAGGCGCTCGACATGGCGGCCCAGCACCATGAGGCAGAGCGTCAATGGCGTGGACAGGATCAGGCCGATTGGCCCCCAGATCCAGGTCCAGAAGATCGCAGCCACCACCACGGCGAATGGCGAAAGGCCGGTGGAGCGGCCATAGACCAGCGGTTCCACGACCTGGCCGGTAATCGCTTCGCCGCCGCCGAACAAGGCAACGGTGAAGGCGACCTCGGTCCAGCCGGGCGAGGTGGCGGCGGCGAGCAAGACAGGCAGCACCGCCGCGAGTGGCGAGCCGATATAGGGCACGAAGCGCAGCAGCATTGCGATGATGCCCCACAACAGTGGCGTCGGAAGGCCGATGAAATACAGCACGGTGGCGATGACGCCGCCGAACGACATGTTGATGGCGAGCTGCGCCAGGAAATAGCGCGACAGCCGCCGCGCCGTCTCATCCATGGCAATGGTGGTCCGGTGCAGATCGCTGGCGCCGAACAAGCGGATCATGCGGTCGCGCAGGTCCTCGCGCTGCGCCAGGATGAAGGTGGAAACGATGAACACGATGGCGAGCGAAGCCAGTGGGTCGACCAGCGGCTCGACGATGCGTTGGGCGATCTGCATGGCGCTGGTTGGCGGCTGGTGCAGTTCGACCGGGATCGGCTTCTGCCCGGCATCGGCGTGCGCCTGCGCCGGCGGCGTCCCGAGGCCTGGTTGTTGCGCCGCCCCGAGATGCAAAGAATGGCCGACAGCGCCCATCACCTCGTCGAATGTCGCGGAGACGAAGTTCTGCACTGTCGCCATTTTCGACTCGATCGTGGTGGCGTAGCGCGGAACCTGCCCCACCAGGTCAGCGACCTGGCTGCCGATCAGTCCGCCGATACCGACGATGAAGCCAAGCGCGAGGATGACGGCGAGCAAGGCGGCAATGCCGCTGGGCACGCGGATCCGATCGAGCACCTCCATCAGCGGTGCGAGCAGAAAGGCCAACAGAACGGCAAGGGTGATCGGAATGAGGACGCTGCGACCGAAATACAGGCCGGCCACGATGACGACACTGGTCGCCAGCAGCAGCAGGCTCGAGCCGCCCGGGGTTTGTGCCGCGGGGACGGGCGCAGGGTGTCGCTGCAACGGCAGGCGCGACAGAGGCATGGGGCGGGAACCTTGGTCGTGAAAGCCACGCCAGGGTAACCGCCGAAAGCGGGCGGCCATGTGTTGCGGAGCGTCAAGAAAGCGCGAGACCTCAGCGCGATGCCGCGCGGGCGGCCGGGCAGCCCAGCGCCGCGCGGATACCCGGTCTGCCGGGATGCGCTCTGGCGGATGCGCGCCTCACCCGTGCAACCTCGGCTGAGCCGACCGCAATTTCGCCGCGTCGGGTAGCCGACACGGAGGGACGGTGCGTCACCCCGGACCTGATGATCCTGTCAGCCGCGCGGCCACCGCGCCTGACACGCTGCGCGCCATGCCGCTCGCCCCATTGGCCGCCACCCTCCTGGTGCAGACGCTGGCAACCGCGGCGTTGTTCTCGATTCCCGCGATCGCGCCTGCGATCGCCGCCGCCTTGCATGTCAGCGGCGAGCTGGTGGGCGGCTTCGTTGCCGTGGCGTACGGCACCGGGATCGTGTCGGCGCTGCTGTCTCCTGGATTGATCCGTCGCTATGGCGGGGTGCGCGCGACGCAGGCGGTGTTGGTGGCGGCTGCCGGCATGGTGGCGATCGCCGCCAGCGGCCAGGTGACGTCGCTGGCGCTGGCGGCGGTGGTGCTGGGCCTGGGGTATGGTGCCGCCGCGCCGGCCAGCACGCATTTGCTGGTGCCACAGACGCCGCGGCGTGTGTTCAACCTGGTGATGTCGGTGCGGCAGATTGGCGTGCCGCTGGGCGGCGTGCTCGGTGCGCTGGCTCTGCCGCCTCTGGCGCTTGCGATTGGCTGGCGCCTGGCGCTGCTGACCGAGTTGGGCCCGATCGTGCTGCTGCTGGGGCTGATGGAGCTGCCCCGGCGGCGCTGGGATGCCGGTCGCGAGCCAGGCCATCGGGCGCTCGGTCGCAGTCTGTGGCAGCCGTTTGCGCTGCTGCGGGACCCGCGGATCCGCCGGCTGTCGGTCGCGAGCTTCATCTTTTCCGGCACCCAACTGACCTTCGTCGCGTTCATGACCGTGCACCTGACGTCGGTTGCCGGGTTTACTCTGGTGCAGGCGGGGCGCGTACTGGCGCTGTACCAGGTGGCCGGCACGATCAGCCGGCCGTTCTGGGGCTGGGTCGCCGACCAATACCTGACCCCCAGCCGCACGCTCGCGGTGCATGGCTTCGGCATGGCGGCGGCGGCCGTGGCGGCCGGGCAGATCGGCGCCGGGTGGCCGGGTTGGGGCGCCGTCGCGGTGGCCATGCTCGCGGGCTGCACGGCCGGCGGCTACACCGGCGTTGCCTACGCGGATTATGCCCATCTCGGGGGCATCCGGCGGACCGAGGCAACCGGACTCGGCACTGCCATCATGTTCGCCGCGGTGATGCTGATCCCGCCCGTGTTCGGGGTCTCGGTTACCGCGCTGGGCGGCTATGGCGTGCCGTATGGTATGCTCGCACTGCTGACCGGGTTCAGCGCTGTCCTGTTGGTGCGAGCGAGGTGAGATGGGCGCCGGGGAGCCGGAGATGGGTTCGGGTAACGGAACGGCATCGATGTGAACCAGGGGTATGCGTACGCGGTTACCAAGCGGGGATTGGGGGTTAGCAGCGTCGATCACTCAGATCGGGTGAATTCAATCTCGTGCGCTGGTTCACCTGGCGACACATGCACCGCGGTGCCCATGGATCCGGATGGCACAATCCCACCTTTCACCCGCAGCGCTCGTGCCGACGAGACCAAGCTCAGTTCAGGCTGCTGATCTTGTTGAGCGCTGTCCATCGGACCCTCCTCTGGACCACTGAGCGTAGCGATCGTGCATTAAAGGTGAAGGCGGGGGCAACTTCACTTGCGCCGATGCTCGAGGACGCATGTACGCCGCAAGATTTCAGGTTTTCGTTTCATTCGGCCCGGATTCATTGCCGAATTCCTGGTCCGACAGAGGCCCGCTCCAGACCCACCAGCCCGGGCGGGCGATCCGCCCAGCGGCCCGCTGTGCCACGGAATGATCCAGGAACAAACCGAAACCGGTTGCACCTGAACCGCTCATGCGCGCGAGCAAGCAGCCGGGCTGCGCTCCGATGATTGCCAGCACAGACCGGATCTCCGGACACAGCGTGCAAGCGGGCTCCTCCAGGTCGTTGCGCAACGGTGTCAGCACGGCAGCCATGTTTGCAGGCGTTGCCCATTCCGCCGGCAGGTCGGCAGGGGCGGAGAACGCGCCGGTCCGAGCCCGAAACACGGCGGCGGTCGCGACCGGAACGCCCGGATTGACCAACAGGACGGAGCAGGGTGGCAGGCGCGGTGCGGGGCGCAGCACCTCACCGATGCCACCCATGCGGACCGGCCGGCTATGCAGGCAGACGGGCACATCCGCGCCAAGGCTTGCCGCCACACGATCCAGCACGTTCGGCTCCAGCGTCAAATCCCACAGCCGGGACAGTAGCCGCAGCGTGGCAGCGGCGTCCGCGGAGCCGCCGCCGATCCCGGACGCAATGGGCAAACGCTTTTCCAGGATGAGTGCCGCTCGTGGCGCGATCCGTGCCTCCGCCGCCAGGGCGTGAGCCGCGCGCAGCACGAGATTGTCGTCCGAGGCGGACAGCCCGGCCGCGAAAGGCCCTTGGATGGTCAGCGACAGCGTTGCCGCGTTGGTGGCATGCAGCAGGTCGCCGCAGGCGGCGAAAGCGACGAGGCTGTCCAGCAAGTGATAACCATCGGAACGCCGGCCGAGCACGTGGAGATACAGGTTCAACTTTGCCGGCGCGAAGGCGCGCAAACGCGTTTGCATCAAGGCTGGTGTGGCTCCCCGAACAGGCGGGGTCTGCCTATCGCCGCCGGTGCATGTTGGCAATGGAGCTTGGCCGCAGGGACGCCGCAATTGGCCAGGCCATCGGCAGTTGTCGCACGGTGCAAGCTTCGGCCATTCACTCTGACCAGCGACCCCAACCTTGCCTGCGAGTGACGGAGGCAATGTCCGGCTGGCATGCCGGCGTAAATCCACCTATTGCGCCTACCGGGCTATTGCGCCTACCGGGTTGGCGCAGGAAACCGCGCCGCGATCGGCCGGGCAGCGCCGGCCAGGCCATGAACCTGCGCTAATCGGATAGACGCACCGCCTATGATAGCGGCCCAAGCCGCTCGATAAGCTCGGGTCGGCGGCGGGCGAGATCGCCGGCGGTCGCCTCGAATTCCATTCGAAGCCGCTCCGGGGCACGCCCAAGAACACCGCGCCCGGGTAACAGCAACTCTGGCAGCCCGTCCCAGGCGATAGTCCGAACTGTAGCCGATCGGCGCGACTCACGCCGGGTAACGATGCGGATTCCGCCTGCCGCGGACGCGCCACCTCGTCCTCGAGGGAAATGAGCGCGCCCAGGTGCGAGCAAACGGTCGCCGCCCGGCTGCAACCGCCTGCCTGCCGCCGCGCTATTGGCCCATGCCGCCGGCCCTCGACCAGCGACCGGCGCGCGCGAAAATGGAGGCAACGATATGGCCAGCTTCGTCACCGCATTGCAGCAACCCTTCAAGTCCGCGGTCGATGCCACCGGCCATCTCACGGTCCGGCACCGGCGGCGGCTGCGGTCCATCCTTGACCTCGAAGGCTTCGAGGCCGCCGCCCGCCACGTCCTGCCGCACGCCATCCACGGCTACGTCGCCAACGGCGCCGAGGACGAGACCTCGAAGGGCACCAATCGCGCGGCATTTCTCGACTATCGGCTGATCCCCCGCGTTCTCGCCGGCGCCGAGGCCCGTTCACAGAACACCACCCTGTTCGGACGCCGCTACGCCGCTCCGTTCGGCATCGCGCCGATGGGCGGCGCCGCCGCCGTCACCTACGACGCCGACAACGTCATGGGCCGCGCCGCTGCCGCATGCGACATCCCCTTCGTGCTGTCGGGCAATTCCATCACCCCGATGGAGGAGGTGGCGAAGCATAGTCCTGGCGCCTGGTTCGCCTCCTACCAATCTGCGAATGCCCGAGCGATCGAGGGCATGGTCGAGCGTGTCGCCGCGGCCGGCATCCGTGTCTTCGTGCTGACGGCCGACGTGCCGGTGGGTTCCAACCGCGAGAGGGACGCCCGCGACGGGTTCCACCAACCGATTCGGTTGAACCGCCAGATCATCCGCGACGGCGTCCTGCATCCCGGTTGGGTGGCCTCGACAGCCGCGCGAACGCTGCTGAAGCGTGGCATTCCCCGCATCGTCAACCTCGAGCACGACGGCGGACCCAATCTGTTCTCGCGCTCGGCGGGGCAGATCGCCGCGCATGCGGGCCTGTCGTGGGACCATGTCGGGCTGATCCGCAAGCTGTGGAAGGGGCCGCTCGTGGTGAAGGGCATCCTGTCGGCACCGGACGCTCGCATTGCCCGCGACTGCGGGGTGGATGGGATCGTGGTGTCGAACCACGGGGGTCGCCAGCTCGACAAGGCCGCCACGCCGCTGATGGTGTTGCCCGGCATCGTGGCCGAAGCGGGCGGCATGACGGTCATCGTGGACAGCGGCTACCGCCGCGGTACGGACGTGCTGACCGCCCTCGCCCTCGGCGCCCATTTCGTCCTGATCGGCCGTCCCTTCTTGTTCGCCGCCGCCGTCGCGGGGCAGGCCGGCGTGCTGCACGCCATCGAGTTGCTGTCGAAGGAGATCGACCGCGACATGGCCTTGCTCGGCGTGCGTCACCTGGACGAAATGGGGCTCGACCGGTTGCTGAAGTTGTCTCACGGCCACCCGGCAGCGAGGACGCTACAGGACGAGCTGAGGCCGTCGTGAACGCCCGTCCGGCGTCATTGCGAGCCACGCGACGGCGCAGCAATCTCGGCCAGGCCGAGCCTTTCGCCATGCTCTGCCGATCCGCCGACACGCCAGCCGGAGACTCCTCTGCTGCCTCGCACGCGCCCCCTGACCGACGCCGATCTGGCCGTGTGGCAGAGCTATGTCGGCCAGGTCGCGCCGTTGCCCGGCCGTCCCTCCCCTGCCCTGCCGCTGGCGCCGCCGGAAACCGCGTTGCCGCCGCGCCCTCGGCTGCCGCCGGTCGGTCCCGCCGCGGCGGCGCCGCCGCAGCCACTCGCGGTTGGTGAATCGCCCGGCGGCGTCGATGCCGCCACCTGGCAGCGCTTCCGCGGTGGCAAGCTGCCCGCCGCCCGCAAGCTGGACCTGCACGGGCTGACGGCGCAGCGCGCGTTCAACGCCCTGGTCGCCTTCGTCCGCACCGCCCATGCCGACAGGCTGCGCTGTGTCGAGGTGGTCACCGGCCGGGGCAGCGGCGAGGAAACCGGCGTGCTGCGCCGCGAGCTGCCGTTGTGGCTGAATCTGCCGGACATCCGACCTCTGGTGCTTGGCGCCGCGCATCCGCACGCGGCCAATCCGGGGGCGGTGCGGCTGCTGCTGCGGCGGATGCGGTAGTCCGTCCCCCACGCGGTGAGGGCGCGCCCACAGGTGAGGGCGCGCCAAACCTTGCGGCAAAATGGCGCTTGCATGCATACCGACTGGTTGGTATGTATCATACCGATGAGTCGGTATGGCACGCCCATGCGATGCCACCATGCAAACAGCGAACGGCTCGGCGCGAAGGCCGCGGCGTCCCGCGCGGGTCGACACCACGACGCACCAATGACCAGGGAAGACCAAAGACCGGGGAAGACCAAAGACCAGGGAAGACCAAAGACCAGGGAAGGAGAATCGACATGAAGATCTACTGGATCAGGGCGCAAGCCCCGCGGCGCGTGCTTGCATTGGCCAAACAGCTCGGCGCGAACGCCGAATTCGTTGAAATCGACATGATGGGCGGGGGCTTCGAGGATCCGTCATATATCGCACTCAATCCCAACAAGAAGGCGCCGACGCTGGTGGATGGCGACCTCGTCCTGTGGGAAGCCTCTGCCGTCATGGCGTATCTTTGCGTCAAGTACAACTCGGACATGTGGCCGGCGCACAATCCCGCGGAGCAAGTTGAGGTGCTGCGCTGGCTGTCGTGGGGCTATTCGCATTGGTCGCCGGCCGTGTCGCGCTTTTACTTCGAGCATATCGTGAAGGCGACGTTCGGCCTTGGGCCGCCAAGCAGGTCGGAATATGAACCGCGCATCCCTGACCTGATGCGATATGCGGCGGTGCTGGATGCCCACCTCGAAGGGCGCGCGCAGGTGGCCTGCGGCCGACTGACCATTGCGGACTTCCAGTTGGCGTCAATGGCAACCTATTGGCGAGAGGCAGATATGCCGTTGGCGTCATTTCATAACATAACGCGCTGGATCGATGGCCTGCTGCGCCTGCCTGCGTGGGCCGATCCTTGGCCCGCGACGGCTTCGGCGTAAGCCGGCAGACCCGCAGATGAATTCCCCTGCTTCGGAGGACCACATCATGAGCTCCAATTATCGCTGGGTCATCGTCGCCGCCGGCGCCTTCATGGGTTGCATCGCGATCGGTTCGATCTTTTCACTGCCTGTGTTCCTGGCACCGATGTCGGTCGCGACCGGGTGGTCGCGCACCGAAATCTCTGTGGCTATGACGCTGGACTTCTTGTCGATGGGCATCGCCAGCTTCCTGTGGGGCATGGCGATGGATCGGTTTGGCCCGCGGAACGTCCTGCTGGCTGGCAGCAGTCTGCTTGGCCTCGGACTTGTGCTGGCAAGCCGGGCACCGACCATCACGGCGTTTCAGGTCTGCTACGGCATTCTCGTCGGAGCAGGCGGGGGTGCGATTTTCGCACCGTTGATGGCGACGGTGAGTGCCTGGTTCGATCGCCATCGCAGCCTGGCGGTGTCGCTGGTGTCGGCCGGCATGGGCGTGGCGCCCGTGACCGTGGCCCCCATCGCGGCCAGGCTCGTCTCGACCTACGACTGGCGCTTCTCGCAGTTGGTGATCGGCATCGCAGTGTGGGCACTGTTGCTGCCGGCGGCATTCCTGGTGCGTCGCGCTCCGGTCCGGACGGGAAATGCCGGCGGGGGCCACGCCGCCGATACACAGATCAGCGCGCGGGCAGCGCTCACGTCCCCCCAATTCGCCGTGCTGGCCCTCACCTTTTTCCTCTGCTGCGCAACCCATGCCGGGCCGCTGTTCCACACCGTGAGCTATGCGATCTCCTGCGGCCTTCCCGTCACGACGGCGGTGACGATCTACAGCGTGGAAGGGCTTTCCGGCCTGGTTGGACGGATCGCTTTCGGCTTGCTTGGCGACCGCGTCGGAGCAAAACAGGCCTTCGTCTTTGGGCTGCTGCTGCAAGCGAGCGCCGTCGCCTGCTATGTCTTCGCCCGTGACCTGGCGGAATTCTATTCCGTGGCGGTAGTGTTTGGGTTTGCGTACGCAGGCGTCATGCCGCTCTACACCGTGCTGATGCGTGAGAATTTCCCGGTGTCGATCATTGGCACCGTGGTGGGTGCGGGGTCCATGGCGTCGAGCCTCGGCATGGCGCTCGGGCCGCTCGCGGGCGGCGTCATCTTCGACATGTACGGAAGCTATGGACGGCTCTATGTCGGCTCTTGCCTGATGGGTCTTGGTGCCGCGGTCATCATGCTCACCTTCCGGCCGGCACCGCGGTTGCGCGTGGCCTCGCCGGGTTAGCGGTTCGATTGTCGCGCCGCGGAATGAATCGCCCACGCCGCGACAACGTCGGGAGGAGCGCCAGCGAGGCGACGAAGCCAACGCAAACCACCAAGGCTACGAAGCCGAGGTAAAAGGGGTAAGCTGCCTTCGGCCAGCAGCAGGAGGCAGCCATGACCCTGGAAGTTCGCCGCATCGTCACCGGCCACAACGACGCGGGCAAGGCCATCGTCGCCAGCGACGAACGCCTGGCCGCCAGCACCCGCCCCGGGCGCGGCGGCATCGCGCGTTGCGAAGTCTGGTCCACGGACCGCATGCCGGTGGACAATTCGGAAGCCGCCGCCGCGGCGCAGCGCGCGGGCTTCGTGGTGCGCCACAACTATGTCGGCTCCGGCCAGGGTACGGTGGTGCGCGTCGTGGAATTCGCGCCCGGTTCGCCCAAGTTCATGCATCGCACCGAGACGCTGGACTATGCCATCCTGCTCTCCGGCGAATGCGACCTGGAACTGGACGACGGCGTCATGGTTCATATGACGCAGGGTGACATTGCCGTGCAGCGCGGCACCATGCACGCCTGGGTCAACAACAGCGGCAAGCCCTGCGTGTTTGCCTTCGTGCTGATCGATGCGGAGCCGGCGGAGTCAGGCGGGCAGGTTCTGCACACGCATTATCCGGCGTAGTCGCACCGCGTGTCATTGCGGGCTGGCCCGGCACATGTCATTGCGAGGAGCGAAGCGACGAAGCAGGCCCGATCGAGCGGGCACAAGACCAGGCCGACCCCCTGTCGGGGCGGGATCGCGTCGGTCCTGCGGGCCGCGCAAGAAACAAGGCGAACAAGCTCTCCGACACTGCCGCCCCGGAGCCGCGGTTTCATCCAGCCGCGGGTCGGCCGTCAGGCCGGTGGCAACTCGCAATGACAACAGGCCGCGCCACCCGCTGCCATGCTGAAGCGCATCGTCTTCGCCTGCCTCGCCATCCTGCTCTCCGCCGTGGTGGCGACGTTATGGTGGTTCCACACCCGGTTGCCGCCGAACTGCACCGACCCTGGCACCATCGCCCTGGTGCGGCAGAGCCTGATCGCGAACGACGATCTTCCCGCCACCGTTACGCTGGAAGACATCCGCACCGTCGCGGGGGGATTTGTCGCGCTGCGGTTCGTCTGCCAGGCCGAGGTCGGCGGCTTCGATCCCCACCATCTGCCGCCCGGCATGCCGCTCCCGGGCTTCGTGCACTACACCTCGCGATTGACACCGGACCGCACGCAACATGAAGTGTCCGTCCAACTCGAACCTTTACTGAAATGGGTCAAAGTGCAGTGAGCAATCGCAGCATCACCGTCGCCGCCGCACAGCTTGGACCGATCCAGAAGGCGGAGCCGCGCAGCGTCGCGGTGGAACGCATGATCCGACTGATGGAGCATGCGCATAAGCGTGGCGCGGCGCTGGTAGTGTTCCCCGAACTGGCGCTGACCACGTTCTTCCCGCGCCACTATCACGCCGACATCGCGGCAGCCGACCATTGGTTCGAAACCGCGATGCCGTCGAACGAAACCGCGCCCCTGTTCGATGCCGCGCGCAGATACGGCATCGGCTTCCATCTCGGCTACGCGGAACTTGTCAGCGAAGCCGATCAGACCGGCCTGGTGCGTCCGCGTCGTTTCAACACCTCGATCCTGGTCAATCCGCAGGGCGAGGTCCTGCTGAAATACCGCAAGGTTCACCTTCCCGGCCACGCGGAATACGAACCGCGCCGCAAGGTGCAGCACCTGGAGAAGCGCTATTTCGAAGTCGGCAATCTGGGTTTCCCGGTGATCCGCGCGCCGATGGGCGCCCTGCCCGGCATCAATATGGGCATGCTGATCTGCAACGACCGTCGCTGGCCCGAAGCGTGGCGCGTGCTGGGGCTGCAACGCGTCGAGCTGGTAATGCTGGGCTACAACACGCCCAGCCTGAACATGGAGGCCGGCGGCTTCGAGGCGCATCATCTGCGCGTGTTCCACTCGCATCTGTCGATCCAGGCGGGGTGCTATCAGAACGCGTGCTTCGCCGTCGCCACCGCCAAGGCCGGCACGGAAGACGGATGCGAATTGTTCGGCCATTCGATCATTGTCAACCCGCAAGGTGAGATCATCGCCATGGCGACCAGTTGGGATGACGAGCTGATCACGGCCGACTGCAACCTCGACATGTGCTTGCTCGGCCGCTCCACGATCTTCGCGTTCGAGAAGCACCGCCGGCCGGAGGCTTACGCGCGCATCACGCAGCAGGTGGGGGCGGTAGATCCGCCGGTGTGGGGCAAGCCGGCGGCGGAGTAGGGGCCTTGGCCACGCCCGTCGCGATGAGCGAGGCGATGAAGCCGGCCGGCGGGCGCACCCGGCGCAATCCTGACGCCAATGCCGTTGGTCAAGCCGGTGACCGGCCCGGTTTTCGCCGCGGTCCACATGCGCGGCTCGCGCGTAGATCGCTGCGCCGCACCACGTTGCGCGACCGGGCAGACCGGCAAAAGGTTCCAGCCTTGCATCGCTTCGGCCGGAAGGCGGTTTGCAGCAGCGAACCGGATCGAACCGCCGGACATTGTCCGGAACGTGCGGGCTTTCGGAACGTGCGGGCCGGTCGCCGTGACCGGTGCGTCCGGGTTGGCGAATCCCCCACACTCTATGCAACAATTCGACGCGGATGGATTCACGCGGTCGTGCTACCGATCGGGTGCCGAGTCACACCGAATGAGACATGGACGACTGGCTTCGTGTTGCTGTGATGATCACTGCCGTAATCGCGGGAGCTGCCCTGGTGCTGTACGTCTTCGCACAATGGGCGGCGGGATCTTAGCTGAGTCAGGATAGTGCCGATGCGTCGCTTGACCTGGTTGCTGCCTGCACTGCTGTCGGGGATGGTCGCGTTCGGGGCACAGCGTGCCTCGGCGCAATCCTTGCTCGGTACTTGGACCATCACCAACACCGCGCAAAATGCCTGCCCGGGTCAACTGGAAATCACGTCCGGCGACGACCGCTCGGGGCACTACACCGGCTTTGCCAGTTTCCAATGCGGCGGCGACCCGGCAGTGACCGAAGTGTTCGATATCGTCGTGGCGCATGGCAAGGTGGCGATGCACGGCCGTGACGCGAGCGGTCCCTGGTGCGCCGATGAGTACAGTCTCGATCGGCAGGGCGAGTCCGCCATGACCGGCAGCAGCAAGGACTGGTGTGGGGCAGCGGGGACGGTCTCCCTGGCCAGGACGCGGTAGCACCGTCCCGTGCCGCGCTCGGGATGCCGACAAAACGCCGAATCGACCCTGCATGGAGGCCATGCCGCGCGACATCGGCTTCAAGAACATTCGTTGCTCCGCCCCGACCGGCGCCGCCGACGCGGCATGGTTCATGCCCTCGGATAGCGACCGCTGCTGGGTGGAGGCACCGCGGCGGCATATGCGTGGCGTAAGCAGCGGCATTGTTCCGCTCTCGCGTTCCCGCGATAGTCCCGCCATGTCGGAAGAAGCGATCCGCCATCTGAGCCGCGACCGCAGGTTTGCCGCGCTGATCCGGCGCGTCGGCCCGCCGCGCCTGGTGGTGGAGAAGCAGCGCAGCCCGTACGAGGCGCTGACCCGCGCCATCGCGCATCAGCAACTGCATGGCCGTGCCGCGGTGGCGATCCTGGGACGATTTGAGGCGCTGTTCCCGGGGCAGTCCTTCCCAACGCCGGCGCAGGTACTGGCAACCGAGGAGACGGCGCTGCGCGCCTGCGGCTTCTCTGCCACCAAGATCGCCTGCATCCGTGCCATCGCCGCCGCCACGCTGGACGGCACGATCCCGACACGCAGTGAATCGGCGCGCCTGTCCGATGAGGCGTTGATCGAGCGGCTCACTACGATCCGCGGCGTCGGGCGCTGGACGGTGGAGATGCTGCTGATTTTCTGCCTCGGCCGCCCCGACGTGCTGCCGGTGGATGATTTCGGCGTGCGCGACGGTTACCGGGTGCTGCACAAGCTGGCGGCGCAGCCGAAGCCGCGCGAGCTGGCAGAGCTCGGGTTGCGCTGGGCACCGCACCGCTCGCTCGCCGCTTGGTATCTTTGGCGCGCGTCCGATGAGGCGAAGCCTGCCGCCGCAGCTTCGTCGAGGGCGTGAGAGCGTCGGACTTTCCCGGCACACTCCGAGGCGCCCGACGGCAGCAAGCAGTCGCTACCCGCCCGGCGATCATGCACGGAATGGATCGAACGTCCGCACGCCGAAGGGCTTGAAGTCGCGCAGATTGCGCGTGACCACCGTGCGGTCGTGTTGCGTGGCGGTGGCGGCGATCATGGCATCCTCGATCAGATCGTCGGAATGCCCTTGCATCAGACGCCCCCAGCAGCGGAACGTGACTGCATCCATTGGCAGAACGTTCCAGGTGGCCGCGACCTGATCCACCCACGCCTCGATCTCCGCCGCCTTCGCCGGATCCTGCGCGCGCGTGATCTCCACCCCGGCCTGCAATTCACCCAGCGTAACTGCGGAAAGATGCAGCGCCTGATCCGGCTGCTGCTCCAGCCAGGCGACCACCGCCGGATGCGGCCGTCGCCTGCGCAGCTCCGACACCACGTTGGTGTCGATGAGATACACGCGGTGTCAGGCGAGCGCCTGGGGCGCGCGGCGCCGGCGTTGCCCGCGCGGCGGGACAGGGATGTCGGCGCGCGGCTCTGGCGCCAGCAGGAGCTGCTTCAAGGTTGGGCATTCGGCTCGAAGCCGGCGCCACTGGTCGATCGGCACCAGCACGGCGGCATCGATGCCGCGCTTGCTGATGGTCTGTGGCCCCTGCTGGAGGCAGGTGTCCAACAGTTCACCGAACCTTGCTTCAGCGTCCTGGACGGGCCAACCGGACATTCGGCGCTCTAGGTTGTGGAAGGTCTCACCGGTAGGCGGTCTATAGACTGAATGGTCAGATAACTAGACAGGCATCGATGATCAAGGCCGTCGTTGGGATGCCGGGTGCGCGTGCGTGCCGGGATGTCATGACGATGCCTCGGGCGGGGACGGCGAACTTCCGTCGGGTTCGGCCCGCCCAGCAGCTTCAAGCCGCGCAATTTCTGCGAAGGCTGGTTGGCGCATGGCGGGTAGCGCCTGCGATACACCATCCTAATTTCTCGGTCGCTGATTCTGTCGTACTGGCGCCCGAGCGGAACATCCACTCCGCGCGTCGCGTTCCGGCGAGCCTCGAGATACAGGTCATCCAGATAATTGCCAAGCCTGTAGGGCGCTTCGCTGATGCGCTGCAAACAGCGTTCGACGGCGTCGCGGGTTTTCTCCTCGCGGATGCAAGCGGCAAGGTCCATGCTGGCGGTATGACGCTCGATCCGCTCGCAGTTCTCTACAACATCGCGCCGGCGATCGACTGGCGGCTAGTACTGCGTTTCCAAAGTTCGACTCCTATGAGGCGAGTCCGTCATCGGCCTCAGGCCTCGCAGCGCAGCGCGGCTGATAGGCACCGAATCAATGAATTGCTGGACTGAAGGCATCTACCACCTCCTGCTCAGCCTCCGCAGCAACATTCGGTCGCAGACGGTCACGGCGCGCGACATCGACCGGGCGCCCCAGCCATTCCTCCAGCGACCGCTGAACCTCGCCGAGAGCGAAGATCGTGGCGACCCTGACTCACGCAGGATTTGAGGAATTCTGCATGGAACTGCTTAGTCGTGCCGACGGAGGGGAGGTTCAGACGACCGCCCTTGGCAAAGACGGCGGAATTGATGGGTACGGCCGGTTGCGAATCAACTCGTTCGTGTCATTACCAATCGCATTTCAAGCCAAGAAGCACGATGGATCGGGTCAGAAGATATCATCGCAAGAAATCCAGAACTTTCGTGGGGCAATCGGGAGTCATATAGCCAAAGGCATCTTCATTACCAGGACTACGTTCACCGAAGATGCGAGGAAGGAGGCAAAGGCGCCAGGTAAGATAGAGATCGAACTGGTTGACCTGGATCGGATTATAGAAATATGCGAGAAACATAGGATTGGCTTGAAGATGGAGCCAATCCTTGTCCCTGTTCAATCCTGCTTTGAGAACCCGCTATTTCACAAGTGAAGGTGGGTCTGCCAGAGAAAATGCTGGACACCGGGATGCCGGCCTTGCAACTCCGGCTAGCCTCCCCCATCGATCGTCAGTACGGTCCCGCTGGTGTAGCCCGACTTCGGGCTGGCGAGAAACGCCACTGCGTAGCCGATCTCCGCCGGCGTGGCCGGCCGACCGAACGGCATGCCCTTGGTCAGCTCCCGCCACCGCTCCGGATCACCCAGCGTCTTCGCCGCTGTGTCCCGCTGCAACATCACATGCCGTTCGGTCTCCACCGGGCCGGGGTTGATCGCCACCACGCGCAGCCCGTCGGCCGGGGCGCCCTTGCCCAGCGCGCGGGTGAACGCCATCAGCGAGGCATTCCCCGCCGCCCCCGCAATATACCCGGTCGGGAATTTCTCCCCCGCCGAGCCGATCACGTTCACAATCACCCCCGCGCCGCGCGCCTTCATCGCGCCGTAGACGATGCGGCAGAACGAGATGTAGCCGAACACCTTCAAATCCCACGCCGTGCGCCAGCGCGCGTCGTCCACCGTCAGCAGATCCCCCGGCGGGATGGCGCCGGCATTGTTGACCAGGATGTCCAGCGGCCCCGCCTCCTCCGCTACGCGGCGCACCGCGGCATCACTCGACAGATCGGCTGAGACCGTTCGCACGCTCACCTGGCGCCGCGCCCGGATGCCCTCGGCCGCCGCGTCCAGCGCCGACTGGTCACGCGCCACCAGGATGACGTTGCAACCCTCATCGGCCAGCACTTCGGCCGAGGCGCGGCCGATGCCCTTCGAACCGCCGGTGATCAGCGCCGTCTTGCCATGCAATCCCAGGTCCATCTCATGCCGCCTTTCGCAATCCCGCCTGATAGGCCCGGCACGCATCGCCGAACGCGCGGAAGATCGCCAGGCTCGCCGAATCGTCCGCATAACCCCACTCGGGGTGCCATTGCACGCCCAGCACCCAGCCAGGAGCGGCCGGCGCGCGGACGGCCTCGATGGTGCCGTCGGGCGCCACCGCCTCGACCACCAGGCCAGGCGCCACCTGGTCCACCGCCTGCCGGTGCAGCGAGTTCACCAGGATCTTCGACGCCCCGATGATGCGCGCCACCCCGCCCGACAGCGTCACCAGGTGCCTGGGGGCGTAGCGGGCCTCGATGTCGTCGCCCTGGCCGCGATGATCGAACCGCCCCGGCAGCTCGTGCACCGTCTGGTACAGCGAGCCGCCAAGAGCAACGTTCAGCTCCTGGATGCCGCGGCAGATCGCGAGCAATGGGATGCCGCGACGCACCGCCTCGGGGATCAGCCGCAGCGTGGTGGCGTCGCGTTCCAGGTCGTGCAGGTCGGGCGTGTGGGTGTCGCCACCGGCGTAGTGGTCCGGATGCACATTGCTCGGGCTGCCGGACAGCAGCAGACCGTCCAGCCGGTCCAGCACCGCGAGCTGCGGCTCACCGAGCGGAGGGATCATGATAGGCACCGCGCCGGCGCCGCCCAGTACCGCGGCGGCATACCGGGCCGGCGTGTCATGGCGAAGGTGCCCGTTCACCATGCGCGCGCAGGCGGGAATACCAACGATCGTCGTCATGCCGGCCACTATGCCCGCGGCCGCGCCGAATCGGCAATCACCATGCCCAGCGATCCGCACATCATCAGGGCTGCCATGCCGCGCGGCGTGCCGTCGGTGAACCAACCCACCAGGAGCCCGCTCGTCGCTCCCAGCGAGAACTGCGCCAGCCCCATCAGGGCCGAGGCGCTTCCCGCCTGCCCTGCATGGCGTTGCAGCCCGCCCGCGGTGGTGTTGCCGTTGCTGAACCCCTGGCAGCTCAGCGCCACGAACATGGGTGCGATGATGGCGGCCAGGCTGTGCACGCCGGCAAACGCCAGCACCGTGAGTGTCGTCGTCGCCGCCAGCGAGATCCGCGCGATCACCCGCAGCATGAAGGACAGCCCCAGCTTCGGCAGCAGCCGCGCATTGATCTGCGACCCGGCGATCAGACCGCAAGAGCATAATCCGAAGATCAGCGCGAACTGCCACGGCGCCAGTCCGAAGCCCAGGATGAACACCGGCGACGAACCGGCCAGATACGCGAACATGCAGAAGCTGCCGCCGGCGCCCATGGCCGCATGGGTCAGGAACACCCGCTCGCGCAGGATCGCCGCGTAGCGCGTCAATTGCTGCGGCAGCCGATGGCGGGAGCGGCGCTGCGGCGGCAGGGTCTCCGGCACCGCCAACCAGGCCATGACGACCCCCAGCGCGCCGTAGACCGCCAGGATCACGAAGATCACCCGCCAATGGGCGAAGGTCAGCACCGCCCCGCCGATGCTTGGGGCCAGGATCGGCGCCACCCCCATCACCAGCACCAGCCGCGACATCAAAATGGCGGCGTGCTGGCCTTCGGCCAGGTCGCGCACCATGGCCCGCGGCACCACCATGCCCGCCGACGCCCCGAATGCGGCCACGGCCCGGAACAGCGCCAGCCACGCAAGGCTCGGCGCCATGGCACAGCCGATGGTGGCGAGGGTGAACAAACCCGTGCCACCGATCAACGGGCGCCGCCGGCCCATGCGGTCGGAGAACGTGCCCTGGGTGATCTGTCCGACCGCCAGCCCGGCAAACCACGAGGCCAGCGTGAGCTGTGCCGTCCCGGGGGCGGTGCCAAAGGAATGCTCCACCGCCGGGAAGGCGGGCAGATACATGTCGGTGGCGGCGGGTCCGACCGCGATGAAATAGCCGAGCAAAGCCGGCAGCCAGGATGGGATGCGGGAGGGCGAAGGAGGGAGCGGCGGCATGCGTGCCGCCTTGTAGCGTCAAATGCTGCGGGTGCGAAACCGGTTGGCGATCATGGCCGGCGGAAACCATGGCAACGCAACGACCAGCACCTGGCGCTGCAATTGGCACTGTGAGCCATGCAGCCGCTCCGCCGCCGCGGTGCGGCTGACCGCTGCGCGACCGACGCAGCGGCGAAACACGGCATGCTCGCGCTTTTCATGATCATGATCGATCCGATATGCTCTCGGCTGACCAACGCCGGCGACGTTCGCCTCGTGGACCGACGCGAACGGACGGCAACGCTTCTATCGGGGGGCCGGGCATGCCTTATGTCGCCGCGAACTACCTCGGCAATCCCAAGGCACCGCCGGGCAAATGGGCGTGCACGCGCACTTCCTCGAGCGGCCCGTATGACCAGGCGCCACCGGCGAACAAGACGGGGAATCCGGACTACTGCGGCCAGTGCGTGTCTTATGTCACCACCGTTTGCCCAGCCATCCCGGTCAACACAGGCGCCTGGAAGCAGGGGGGGCAGGTGAAGGGGAACACGACGATCCGGGCCGGAACTGCGATTGCCACATTCGACGGCAACGCGAAATATTCGGGTCATGCGGCGATCTACGAGAGTCAGACGTCGGAGGGGATCAATGTCGTCGATCAATGGGTCACCCCGCCTGCGAAGGCAATTCACAAAAGGATGTTGAGGTTTGGCGCCTACGGCAATGCGAACAATGGCGACAATTTCTATATTATCGATTAGCATGCTTTTGCTGAGCCTGGCGACGGTGCCGTCAGTGGCGCGCGGCACACAAATTCGGTGCCCGGATGCACAGCAAGGCTCGCCACTGGCAACGGTTACCCTGTTCGATGGACCGCCGAGTGAACATGCTGACCTGGAGCCGGACAACTTCCACAAGACGCGGCAGGGGACATGGTCGGAATGGGACGTCGCCTACATCTTCAAGGCAGGACGACAACTGTACGTGCAATGCCAGTACGCGCAGCACGCTGCTTCCGTTATGCTGGAGCCTGGGCCCGGAACCTATCAATGCGAATATGTGACCGAAGCGGGCGGCAAAGTCTCGCTGACCTGTAAGTCTCGCTGACCTGCAAGTCGCGTTGACCTGCAAGTCGCGCTGACCTGCAAGTCGCGTTGACCAGCGTCGGCTGAACGCGCCGGCTTGTCATCTCGCACACGAACCGCGGGCAACGCATCCCGGCGGCAAATCCTCGATGACCGATGGTTCCTTGCCAGCTCCGCGTGGCCGCAGCAACCTCTCTGGATTACTTGCCTCGCCATGCCGCAGGGGAATATTTGCATGTCCGTCGCCACCCACATGGTCGCCATGCGCGACGGCGTTCGTCTCGCAACCGACGTGCACCTGCCCGACGGCGCCGGCCCCTTTCCCGTCATCATGGAACGCACGCCTTATGGCCGGCACGAGACCAGCCGCTCGGAGCTGACCGCCGCCGACCGCACGCCCGCGACCCGTGTCGAGATCGCCGCGTACTTCACCGCGCATGGCTACGCCGTGGCCTATCAGGACACGCGCGGCCGCTACGGATCCGAAGGCCGCTTCGTGAAATACCTGTCCGATGGCGAGGACGGCTACGACGCCTGCGCGTGGCTGCGCGACCAGACGTGGTGTGACGGGCGCATCTGCACCATGGGCCTGTCCTATGCCGCCCACACGCAGGCGGCGCTGGGCTGCCTCGACCCGCCAGGACTGGTGGCCCAGGTGCTGGACTGCGGCGGCTTCGCCAATGCCTGGAAGTCCGGCATCCGCCAGTCCGGCGCGTTCGAATTGAAGCAGGCGACCTGGGCATTCAAGAACGCGCTGGTTTCCCCAGAAGCGCAGGCCGATCCGGTGCTGCACGCGGCACTCGCATCGGAGGACATCCGCGACTGGTTTACCCGCATGCCGTGGAAGCCCGGCCATTCCCCACTGCGCCATCATCCCGACTACGAAGCCTATTTATTCGAGCAATGGACGCACGGCGCCGACGGACCGTTCTGGCGGCAGCTCGGCATCTGGACCGGGGGCTGGCACGCGCAGTACTCGCGTGCCGCCTGCGTGCACATGTCGTCCTGGTGGGACCCGTATCCGCTGACCGCCACCGGCAACTACACCGGGCTCAAACGTGCCGCGCGCGGGCCGCAGCGGCTGATTCTCGGACCCTGGACGCATGGCGACCGCAGCAACCATTGCTTCGGCGACGTGGAGTTCGGGCCGGCGGCGCCGCTCGATTCGTGGGCCGGCGATTGGCGCGCCTACCGCCTGCGCTTCTTCGACCACGTGGTGAAGGGCACACCGCTCGATGAGCCGGCGGTGCGCGTCTTCGTCATGGGCGGCGGTAGCGGGCGCCGCGACGAGGCGGGACATCTGCACCATGGCGGACGCTGGATCACCGCCGCGGACTGGCCGCCGCCCGCGGTGGATTTCGTTCCGTTCCACCTGCATCGGGACGGCAGGCTGGACCGTGCGACCCCGGCAACCGCGGCGTCACCGCTGTCCTACGATTTCGACCCCGCCCATCCGGTGCCGACGATCGGCGGCGCGATGAGCAGTCTGGATCCGGTGGCCTATGCCGGAAGCTGGAACCAGGTGGAAGCGCCGGACTTCTACGGTTGCTCCGCGCCCTGTTTGCCGCTTGCCTCGCGCCCCGACGTGCTGGTGTTCCAGACCGCGCCGCTGACCGAGCCGCTGCAAGTGGTGGGACCGATCGAGGCAGAGTTGTGGGTCGCCACCGACGGGCCCGATACCGATTTCACCGCCAAGCTGATCGATGTGCATCCACCGTCGGCCGACTATCCCTCCGGCTATGCCATGATCCTGACCGACGGCATCCTGCGCCTGCGCTATGCGGAAGACCCCGCGGCGCCGCGCCTCCGCCAGCCCGGCGAGATCGTCTGCGCGCGCATCACCTTGTTCCCCACCGCCAATCTGTTCTTGCCCGGCCACCGCATCCGGCTGGACATCTCGTCGAGCAATTTCCCGAAGTTCGACGTCAACCCGAATACCGGCGAGCCGGAAGGACTGGCCCGGCGGCGGCGCATCGCGGTGAACACGGTGTTCGTCGATGCGGACCGGCCGAGCAAGGTCACGCTGCCGCTGTTGCCGCTGTAGCGACGCGGCGAATGCGCGGTGCCACACGAATGGCATGCCAACCACTTGCAGCGTCGATGCTGCGGGCGCGCCAACGACGCAACGGCCGGCGAATCTGCACCATGACGTGGCGTGCCGGCCAACGCGCTGGTGATGGAGGCGGTTCGACCCGGTACTGCCAACGCACAACATTAGGCAGAATTCCCGGCACGACGTGACCACTTGCAAGAGCGCCGTTGTCACACCGTCCGGTTGGTCAGTTCGGGCAATGGGTCGTCTATGAACCTCTGCCAGCCGCCGGCGTAGACGTTCTGCAGGCCGTTGCGCGCGGCATCCACCGTCGCGTACCAGCTTTTCTTCACGGTGTCGCTGTGCTTGCTGGCATCGACATACCAGCGGTCGCAATCGAAGAAACACAATCCGACGGACGAGCTCAGGCTGGGGCTGTCTGTGGCAAAGCCATCCGCGAATCCGAACGGGCCCACAGTGGCGACCTCCGCGGACCCGGGCAGCTTGGCGCCAGACCCGACCCGCGTCAGCAGCGCCACACAATGCAGGCATGGGCTGTACTTCGAGTAAAGTCCGATCGAGTACGGCCGGCGGCCCTCCGTTGCGATGTAGCCATTCAGATATTCGCGCAGACGATTGATCAACATCGTTTCCGTATGCACCGAAGTGTTCTGCGCCATGGCACTCTTGCTGGCTGCCATCCATGGGCCGCGCACACTCGCGGCTGCGCCTTCGAAATTCTCCACGAACGCACCGACCGGCGGCTGCGGCGCGCCGGCGACGCCGACGTCGAACGCCAGCACCGCCCATTGGCCGTCCGGCTTGCCGGTGATCATGCTCACGTATTGGTACAGATGCATCTCTGGCTCCTGAAGGGCCCGGAATTCCCCATTGCCGGCCTGGTTCGACCGGACACCGAACGCGGCGAGGTTACGCGGCTTGCTCCCTCGCTCCGTCAACGTAACGTGCTATGCCGCCGATCTGCAGCAATATCTCCAGCGGCCCCGAGAAACCGTGCCACAGCACCGCAGGCAAATCCGCATCGCCGTCGCTCCAGCGCCAGCCGCATGCGGGTTCGAATGCGTGGAAACCGTCGCTCAGTGCCTCGTCGGAGGCATTGATGATGGCGAAGCGCGTGCCCTGCCGCGCGCGCGCCTGCCGCAGCGCCACGCCCAGCACGCGGGGGTCGCGCGTCAGGCCAAGTTCAGCCGGCGATGCGGCGAGGGATACCATGCGCAGCGTCCGTGGCGGTCGGGGCAGGCGGAACGCAAACCAGCCGTTGGCGCCGCACACGCCGTCGCAGCGTTGGCCATCCGCCAGCAGATGCAGGTCCGGATCGTCGGTCAGCAGCACTCCGGGGCGCGGTCCCGCGCGATCAAGCAACCGCCGCCACACCGCGTCTACCACCGCGCCGCCGGTCAACACCGGCGCATAAACCGGCTTCGGCGGCAGATCCCAGCCGCTATTGGCATTGCGGAATAACCAGCGATTGCCGTCGTCGCGATAGGTCTCCGCCGGCGCGCCGTTCGCCAGCAGCACGTCATGCTGCGCAATTTCGATGTGGTAGAATTCCACTTCCTGCGCGCGGTCGTCCCACGCGATGGAGCGGTGGTTCACCAGGAACTCCGCCGGGATCAGCACATCGTCCAGATACAAGGCGTGGCCCTTGGTGATCCGCAGGTCGTGATGCGGCACGTTGTCGCCCAGCGCCCCCTTGCGCACCACGATCGGCGTCGCGGCACAGCGACGGCCGCGCGTCACCAGCACACGGCCTATGCCGACCCAGGCAATGCGCTGCGCGATGCCGGAGAGCGTCACTACCCAATCGCCGACCGTTAGCGTTTCCACCGGCACCTCACCGTCCGGGGTGCGGATCAGCGTGCCGCGCAGAAAACATGGCACGTCGTCGGTGATGACGATGCCGGTGCCGCCGGCTTCCTCGGCCACCGTGAACGATGCCTCGGCAAGGCCATTGTTCTGGCCGAAGAACACTGACGCGACGGTGCCGCCGCCGCTGGTTTCGATGTCAAGCTCGCCGGTGGCGGAATCATAGTTTGGCCGATCGCCGCTGGCGTACGCGACGCCATGCAGGTCGATCGTGTCGCCTGTCGCGAAGCGCGTGATGAGGTTGGCAGGCGCGGTCGTCGCATCGATCCGCAGCGACGCGCTCGGGGACAGGAAATCGATCGTGCCGCTGCCGATCGATCCGCCGCTGCCGATTTCCAGAGTGCCCGCGGCGATGGTAACTCCGCCACTGATGGCATTCGCGCCGCTCAGCAGCAGCGTGCCGATGCCCTGCTTGATCAGCGCGCCGGCGCCGGAGATCTCACCCGCATAGCTGCTGTTGTTGATGCTGCCTTCGGTCAGCGTGCCGGTCCCCAGTGCGACCTCGCCGCCGCTGCCGGACAGCACGGCGATTGCCTGGCTGACGCCGTTCAGGTTGAACGTCCCGCCATTCACAACGACAGTGCCGACCGGCGGCAGGCTGGCACCGGCGGCGAGATTCAGGCTGCCGGCCTCGACCGTCAGGCCGCCGCCGAAGCTCTCGCTGCCGCTCAGCGTCACGCTGCCGCCATTGACCAGCAGGTTGCCGATTTGCTCCAGGCTGCCGCTCAGCGTCAGCGGACCGGAGACGGTGAGCCCGCCGCCGCCGGTGACATTGCCCGCCATGGTGACGAGCCCGCTGCCCGCAACAATGATTGTGCCAAACGCGTTCATTGCCACGTTGCGCGAGGACGCGACGGCACTCGCGCCCTCATTCCATGCCAGCACGCCGCCGGCGAAGGTCAGCGCGCCGCCACTGTTGCCGAGACTGGCGTCGGCGCTCGCCACCAGCGTGCCGGCATCGATCGTCGTGCCGCCGCCGTAGCTGTTATTGCTCCCCAGCGTCAGCGTGCCGCTGCCCTGCTGCACCAACGCGCCGCTGCCCGAAATCGCCTGGGTGAAGCCGACGTTGCCGCTGTTGTCGAAAATCAGCGTCGCGTTGTCGGTCACGCCGCTGGTATTGCCGATGCTGCCGCTCGTGCTGCCGCTGCCAATCTGCAAAGCGCCGGCGGTGATCGTCGTCGCGCCGGTGTAAGCGTTGGCGCCGGTCAGCGTCAGTGTGCCGCTGCCCTGCTTGATCAGCGCCCCAGTGCCGGAAATGGCGCCGGATAAGGTGGTGGAGTTCGACGTCCCCTCGGTCAACGCCGCGGAACCGAGAGTGATGGAACCCGCGCCTGACAAGTCGCCGATCGTCTGGTTGAAACCGTTCAGGTTCAGTACGGCGCCAGACGCGACGGTCATCGCGCCGTTGCCAAATGCGCCCGTGGCGCCGGCGACCAGGCTGCCGCTGACGACATCATAGCCGCCGCCGCTCGTTGCATTGCCGCCGTTGAAAGTGAGCGTATCCCCAGCGCTCAGGTTGATCGTCTGTGTTGATGCGATCGCGAAGCTGCTGACGAAATCGAAGACGTAGGAGGCATTCAAAAACGCGTCGACGCCGCCGACATTGATCGCGTTCAGATCGTTCGCCAGATCGGCGGTGCTGGTAATGGTAAAGACAGGATCGATGACCTCCGAGCCGCCGCCGGCGTCCTCGACCACGTCCAAGGACGATGGCGCGGACGTGGTGTTCAGGCTGTCGGTCGCGCCGCCGCTGATCACCGTCAGGACGGAGCCGTTGAACGTCGCAGTCGCGCCGCTGTGGAAGGTCAGTCCCGCCAGGTCGATCACGTCACCGGAGACGAAATTGGTGATCGTGTTGGCGAATGTGCCGCCGTCGCCAAGGTCGGACGATTCGATCAGCAACCGATTGGCGCCGCCGCCGAAGGTGATGCCGCCGGTGCCGCCGGCGCCGCTATGGTTGAGTTCGAGCGTGCCGCTGCCTTCCAGCGTCGTGCCGCCACTGAACGTGTTGCCGGCGCCGAGGATCAGTTCGCCCGCACCGTTCAGGATGACGCGGCCGGTGTTGGACCCGTTGCCCGCTCCCTTCTGGTCGATGATGACGTCGTTCACCGTCACCGACTTGCCGAGCGCCGGCGTGAACGTGGCGGTCTGATTGGTGCCGTAGAGAAAGATGCCGCTGCCGATTGCCTGGCCGGACGTGCCGTTCTGGGTGGAGTTCGACCCTGTCCCGCCGGCACCGTATTGGACGGATCCGCCGGACAACGTGCCGCTGCCGATGATCAGGCTGCCGCCGTCATTGAAAATGTCGCCGCCGGCGCCGAGACCGCCGCCGCCGGCCCCGCCATAAGGCTTGTCGCTGGCGCCGCCGGTGCCCCCGCCGAAAGTACTGCCGCCACCGGTGTTGCCGGAGCCGAATCCGCTACCGGCCCCGCCGCCGCCCCAACCGCCTTTCCCGCTGTAGAGATAGCCGGCGCCGCCGCCGCCGCCGAATCCGCCCTTGGCGCCCTTGGTATAACCGCCGCCGCCGCCGCCGCCCCAACCGCCTGCCCCGCCATATCCGAGGCCGACACCGTTCGCGTTGGTGCCATGGCTGGAGCCGGAACTGCCGCTGATACCGCCGCCGCCACCGCCCTGGCCGTAAAAGTTGCCGGAGGAAGAGCCCTCCACCCCATAGCCACCGCCGCCGCCGAAGCTGCCGCCCGGGTCGCTGTCGGCCGGATTCGTCAGGGGCGCCCCTTTTCCCGAGACGCCCGTCCCGCCTGAGCCGGACCCTGGGCCGAGCAGGATGCCCGAACCAGGCAGGAAGGTGCCGCCAGACGAGATCAAAGCGACTCCACCGGAGGCGGTATTGCCAATGCCCCCGCCACCCCCGGCTACGTTGTCGCCGCCATCGATGGAACCACCACCTCCGGCGCCCCCCAAGCCTCCGCCGCCGCCGTAAAGGCCTCCTCCGCCACCGACAACGCTGCCGCCGGCGCCGCCGACAGCCTTGTTGCCGGAGAAATATACCTGGTTCAGCGTCACGGTACCGGTCGGACCGATAAACAATCCGCCGCCCAGCCCTGCCCCGCCGCCGCCACCGCCGCTATCGCCGGCGCCCCCGGCCCCGCCGATCGCCGCCGTGTCCAACAGCGTCAGGTTGTTGACGATGACGTCGCCGCCGTAGACGAACAACCCACGATAAAGGTTGTCACCGTTGAGAATGCTGCCGCCGTCATTGGTAATGACCAGCGTTTCGTTGTTGTGCAGGTTGATCGCCGGCAGGTCGGTGCTGAGGGTAATGTTGCCGGCGATGTCGATTGTGTAGGTGGTGGACGACGACGGCGTCGCACTGTCGGCGGTGGTGATCGCGGCGGCCAGCGCGCCCGCTGTTGAGACAATGGTGCTGCCAGACATGCGCTATGCTCCCTGCGCCGCTCGGTTGCCGTTGGGGCGGTCATTCGGTCGCCCGATGACGTCGTCCGCGCCCGCCGCCGTGCGATGGTCGCCCCCGCGTCCGACGCACGCTGTGAGGCACGCCACAGCGGCCCACGGATAGAGGTGCGGACGAAAGCGCCGCCGACCCTCCTTCGCTCGGAGTTGAACTCCCCCGTCGCCGGCAGCAGCGGCGCCGCCGGGCGCCAGGCGCGTGGAGCACGGGGCCGGACCTCGATCTCGCATTCCGCTCCGAATTTGATGCATCGTTTCCAAACCCCAGGGCGACATTGGCGGCAGGCGTCCGAACGGACCGGAGTGGTATCGCCTCTATTGCTTTCGCGCGGTCCTGCGGCGTGGCAGAACAGGTGTGCCGGCCGATAGCGGATCAACGGCAATTCATGTCGACATCGCCATGCTCGGCGGACCTTGAACGATCGTCACCGACCCGGCACGCGATTTTCCAGGCGCTGAGGACTTTATTGCCATTTTTATTGCCATGCCAGTCCGGCGGGCAAATAAATTATCGCCCGGCACAGAGAACCATGATTAGCGCTGCATTTATACGATTTTGACGCCCCTGATGTTGACCGCCGGGTCGCGCCAGAACGAATCCTGCTCCATACGCCGGAATAAATCCGGGGGCAGAATGGTGCGCCGATCGGTTGGCCGTACCACCGGCCGCACCGTGTGCAACCCTGGTGTGCCGAGCCGCGCATCGAATTCTGTCGCATCATATTCGATGTTCTCGAAATCGTGCCCGAACGGCGCTTCGCCGATAAACTCATAGACCACGGACAGCGCGCGTCGCGGGTCGTTGGTCAACGTCTCGTAGGTCAGCAGCATGATGCGGTCGGCGTCGTCGCCGAAGAACGCCTCGCGCAGTGCATTCCAGGCGAAGCCGACCATGCCGGAGCCCGACCCCAACCCCTCAACGCGCGAATATACCGTGCCGCCGGGCTCGAAATTGAAGATCTTGGAGGGTTCGAACTTGTTGCGCCGGACCAGACGCTCGATGCTGTCGAGAATCCATGGCACATGGCGCACGCAGCAGATCACCTTCGCCTGAGGGAACAAGGCGGCCAGCGCGGGAAGCTTGGAACACCAAAGGCGGTTGGTATCGAACACCACCTTGCGCGGATGCTCACGGAAATAATACGCGTCGAACACCGCGGTCAAAACGGCCTTTCGCTGGTCGTCGTCGATGAACACCGCGGTCTCGTTGTCCTGGCTCATTTGCCGCAGCATGGCGTTGACGAGGGAACCGACGGGGCTCGACATGCCGGCGTGGAAATGCGGGTTCTGCCGCAGAATCGCCGCCAGCAACGTGGAGCCGGACCGCGGCAGGCCGGAAATGAAGTGGATGCCCTGGTTCATGCAGACGCTCGCGGAAAACTGGCGGACGTCAGTGTGCGAAAATGATTCCGGTGCGGCAAGTACGTCATGCGCGTCCGCTCGATCAATCAGCCGGCCGCCATTCCAGTTCCACGAACGGCGGAATGTCGCGCCGCATTGTCATGCCGACCCGCCGGCACAGGCGCAGAGAGGCAGCATTGCCGGACAGCACCTTGACCCGGCCCGGCAGCCCGAGCCGTCGCGGCTCCCTCAGCACCGCGGTCATCAGCGCCGTGGCGAGGCCGCCGCCCTGACGTTCCGGCAGCAATGCGATATCGACGTAATAGACGCAGTCCGCCTGCACATCGGTGACCAGGCGGCCAATCGGCGTGCGTTCGAGCTCGACGATCTCGAAGCGGGCATTGGGAAATTCCTGGCGATAGCTCGCCATCATGGAACGGAACTGGGTATTCAGCAGGAACTGCTTGCCTGCTTCGTCCAGCGGCATCAGCGCCATTTCGTCGCGCCTGGCGCTGGCGAACAGCAGGAACAAAAAGGCCGCGTCCGCTGCCGATTCCGGCCGCATGCCAAGGCGGCCATGCGGGGTGACAACGTCAACGCTTGACAGCATGGCGGAGACCGGCGCGCAGTGCGGTGGGCCCTTCATTGCCGGCGGACCATCAACCGGCATTTGCCACCCCAGCGATCTGAGGCACGACGCCATGGCCGAGGAGATTTGCGCGGACGATTTCATTGCCTTTATCGGCCAGCCATTCCAGGCCGAAGGCGCGAGCCAGACGCTCACGTTGGCAGCGGTGGACCAGCCGGAGCGCGCGGGCTGGCCGCAGGGACTGCGCAAGCCCTTTTCGCTGATCCTGCGGGGCGCCCGCGACGATGTGCTGCCCGAGGGCGCCTATCGCTTCACCGCCGGCGGGCAGCGGCAGTTCGAGCTTTATATCATTCCGATCGAGACCGCCTCGCGCGATTGCCAGGAATACCAGATCGCATTCAACTGACCCGTGCACGGCGGTTTCAGTTTTGTGTGGGAAATACGCCCTGCAGCGCGATGCAGTAGTTCAGTCCTACGTAAGGCCCGATGTTGTTGTGCGGCACGCCGGTACCGGCCTGGCCCACCTGGCCCATGGTGACGCTCGGCGCGGTCGAACTGTAGATCGGGACTGTCGTGCCGGTCGACGTGATGCCGGTGGAAAGGACGACGCTGCTGCCCGGAGTATTCGTGCCGCCGGTCGTGCCTGGGTTCGCCATCACAGAGTGCGTATGCGACGCCGTGGTCTGCGAGCTGAGGCTAACGTTTTCGGTGCCGGCCGCCTGGCCGATAACATAGTTACTCAGCCCGGAGCCCTGGCCGATGCCCACCACGGCCCGGCTGCGCAGGTCCGGCAACGCGAAATTGTTGACGCCGTTGCCGCCGAAAAAGGTGCCGATCACCGCGAACAGGGCCTGGTTCTGATTGATCGGCAGAAGCTGTCCATTGCATTGCGCCCAGCCTCGCGGCGCGAAGTTGAACGGGAACAGCTCGACCTGGCTGAGGTAGGGATCGGACATGGTCGCAGGACCCTTGCGCTGGAGAGACGTGTCGGATCAGGAACGCGGCGGATAGACGCCCTGTAGGGCGATGCACCAGTTCATTGCCAGCACCGGCTGGATGTTGGGGTGCGGTTGAGCGCTGCCGCCAGCGGCGAGCTGGCCTGCGGCAAGGGTGACCGAGGTGGTACCAGAATTGTACAGGTTGAACGAGGTACCCTGACCATGGCGTCCGGTGGAGTCGCCCGCGGCCGGCAATGCATTGTTCGGATTCGGCGTAATGCCCTGAGCCGTATAGGCGGGAAGGCTATGAGAGTGCGCGGGCAGGTTGGTGGTGGCCAGGGCGACGGTTTCCGCGCCGCCGGTCTCGCCGATGATGTAGTTGGAAAGCCCACTCCCTTGCCCGGCACCCACCGCCATGCGCCCGCGCAGATCGGGCAGTTGAAAGTTGCTGGTGCCGTTGCCGCCAAACTGCGTGCCGAGCAATGAGAACAGGGCGGTGTACTGCGAGATCGGCAGAATTTGGCCCGCGCACTGTGCCCAGCCAAGCGGCGCGAAATTGCACGCGAACATTGTGATCTGGCCGAGGAATTTATCACTCATATTTCCTGCCCTCCCTGCACGGTGTTGCTGCGTGCTGCATCCGGCAATCGATCGCGAATCTCGGCGGCCCGGCCGCTACGACCGGCTTGGAAAGATCCCGTACAACGCGATGATGTAATTGATGCCGAGATACGGCTGGCGATTCTCGTGCGGCACACTGCCGCCAGCCATCCCGATCGACCTGGACGCGAGCGCCGTGGTCGTCCCGCCCGTGCCGTAAATCTGTTCGGCCGTCGGTGTCCCAAGCGCGAGGTTGTTCGCAGGGGAGGCCTGGGTCACGTTATTCGCAGCCACCAGCGTATGGGCGTGCCCCCCCATTTCCTGCGTGGTGAGCGTATGTTGCTCCTCGCCGCCCCTTTGCCCAATGCCATACTGGGACAATCCGTTGCCCTGCCCCATGTGGATGGCAATACGCCCGCGCAAGTCCGGCAGCGCGAAGGTTGACACGCCGTCCCCGCCATAGGTGGTCCCGATCAGATTATAGAGGGCGTCATACTGCGAGATCTGCAACAGGCTGCCGTCACATACGTGCCAGCCCACCGGCGCGAAGTTGAAGCCGACAGCAATGATCTGGCCGACAAAGGGCTGGCTCATCCGGCTGTCTCCCCCATTTGGCCACCGCCATGCACAAGGCCGCAGCGGCAAAAATGTATTGTGCTTATGCTCACACTAACGAGAGCACGCGAACGCGGCCAGAGACTCTTTTGTCAGGACGGCGTCAAATCTGCATTAATCGCCGCCGCGGGCCGCGCCCAAAGGTCGGTAGCCGCCTTATCGCGCGGTGATCGCCTGCCCGCCCGGCAGCGCCTGGCCGACACCGATCGCCGCCAGCGCCGTCGCAACAATGTCCTTCGCCGACAGTTTCGCCACCGCGAGCTGCTTCGCCTGGCTGTCATGGTCGATGAACATATCCGGCAGCACCATCGGCCGCAGCTTCAGGCCGCGGTCCAACAGCCCCCGCCACGCCAGATGCTGCACCACCTGGGCACTGAAGCCGCCGATCGAGCCTTCCTCGACGGTGATGAGCACCTCGTGGTGTCGTGCCAATTGCTCCACCAGCGCGCCGTCGATCGGCTTGGCAAAACGCGCGTCCGCGACGGTGGCGGGCAGGCCGCGCGCCGCCAACTCGTCCGCCGCCTTCAACGCGTCCGCCAGGCGTGGGCCAAGTGACAGGATGGCGATGTTGTTGCCCTGGCGCAGAATGCGGCCCTTGCCGATCGGCATGGCCTCGCCGCGCGCGGGCAGCGCCACGCCCACGCCCTCGCCGCGCGGATAGCGCAAGCCGCACGGACGGTCGTTGATCCCAACCGCCGTGCTCACCGCATGCATCAGCTCCGCCTCGTCGGACGGCGCCATCAGCACGAAGCCCGGCAAGCAGCCGAGATAAGCGAGATCGAAACTGCCGGAATGGGTGGCGCCATCGGCGCCCACCGGCCCGGCACGATCCATCGCGAAGCGCACCGGCAGCGACTGGATCGCCACGTCGTGCACCACCTGGTCGTAGGCGCGCTGCAGGAACGTGGAATAGATCGCGCAGAACGGCTTCATGCCCTCGGTCGCCAGTCCGGCCGCGAAGGTCACCGCGTGTTGCTCTGCGATCCCTACGTCGAAACAGCGCGTCGGGAAGCGCTTGCCGAACTTGTCCAACCCGGTGCCCGACGGCATCGCCGCGGTGATCGCCACAACGCTCGGATCGTGCTCCGCCTCCGCGATCAGGGCGGCGGCGAAGACGTTGGTATAGTTCGGCGGCCCTGGCGGCGCCTTGGCTTGCTCGCCGGTGATGACATTGAACTTGGAAACGCTGTGCAGCTTGTCCGCCGACGCCTCGGCCTTGGCGTAGCCCTTGCCCTTCTGGGTGATCGCGTGCACCAGGATCGGCCCGGTTTCCTCAGCCTCGCGCACATTGCGCAGCACCGGCAGCAGGTGGTCCAGATTGTGCCCGTCGATCGGGCCGACATAATAGAACCCCAACTCCTCGAACAATGTGCCCCCGGTCAGCATGCCGCGGGCATATTCCTCGGCACGGCCGAGGGTGCGCTCGACACCGCGCGGGAAGCGCCTGGCCATCTTCGCGCCGAGTTCGCGCAGGCCGAGGAAGCTGCGCGACGACATCAGCCGCGAAAGATAGGCACTCATCGCACCCACCGGGGGCGCGATCGACATGTCGTTGTCGTTCAGCACCACGATCAGCCGCGAGTGCAGCGCGCCGGCGTTGTTCATCGCTTCATAGGCCATGCCGGCGCTCATCGCGCCATCGCCGATCACCGCGATCACGTTGCGGTCGTCATGCTCGCCGCGCCCTTCCTCCTTGACGCGCGCATTCTTCAGATCGCGTGCCACCGCCATGCCGAGACCCGACGATATCGACGTGGACGAATGCGCCGCGCCGAACGGGTCGTATTCGCTTTCCGCCCGCCGGGTGAAGCCGGACAGCCCGCCGCCCTGGCGCAGCGTGCGGATGCGCTCGCGCCGGCCGGTCAGAATCTTGTGCGGATAGGCCTGGTGGCCGACATCCCAGATCAGCCGGTCGCGCGGCGTATCGAACACGGCATGGATCGCCACGGTCAGCTCGACCACGCCAAGCGAGGCGCCGAGATGTCCGCCGGTGACCGAGACGGCATCGATCGTCTCGGCCCGCAACTCGTCGGCAATCTGACGCAATTGCTCCGCGGAGAAATTGCGCAGGTCCGCTGGAAAGCAGACGCGGTCAAGCAATGGCGTGTTCACCGGACTCATGCGTTGTTTCTCTCTCCCGTCAGCTTCGCCGGTTCACGGCGAAGGCAGCCAGATCCCGCAGCAGTTTCGCGCGCGGGCCGAAGCTGTCGAGGTGCGCCGCCGCTTGCGTTGCCAGCATCTGGGCGTGGGCCCTGGCGCGCTCCGGCCCCAGGATCGCGACCATCGTCGCCTTGCCGGCGGCCGCGTCCTTACCGGCCGTCTTGCCGGTTTCCTCCGTGGTGCCCTCGGCGTCCAGTAGATCATCCGCGATCTGGTAGGCGGCCCCGAGGTCGCGGCCATAGGCCGCCAGCATATGCCGCTGCGGCGCCGGCGCGCGGCCCAGAATCGCGCCCGCCTCGGCACTGAACTGGATCAGCCGTCCGGTCTTCAGCGCTTGCAGCCTGGTGATCGCCGGTCCGTCCAGCGTCTGGCCCTCGGCCAGCATGTCGATCATCTGTCCGCCGCACATGCCGCGGGCGCCGGCCGCATTCGCCAGCGCCTGCACCAGTTCGCAGCGCGCCTGTGGGTCCGAATGGGTGTCCGCCTCCGCCAGCACCTCAAACGCGCGGGTCTGCAATGCATCGCCCGCCAGGATGGCGGTTGCCTCGTCAAACGCCTTGTGGGTGGAGGGTTTGCCCCGGCGCAGGTCGTCGTCATCCATCGCCGGCAGGTCGTCGTGCACCATGGAGTAGGCATGCACCATCTCCACCGCGGCGGCGACACGGGCCGCGCAGGTCTCCGACACGGCGAACAAGCTGGCAGTCTGCGTCACCAGGAAGCCGCGCAGCCGTTTGCCGGGGCTGAGTGTGGCATAGCGCATGGCCTCCAGCAGCCGCGCTTCGGCGCCTTCCGACCTGGGAAGCAGATTGTCGAGGGCAGTTTCCACTGTGCGCGCCACGCGTGCGACGGCTGTTGACAGGTCGTCGCCGACCATTCTCAGTCCGCTGCCGTCCAATGCCATGTCTACCCCTGAATGAATGTCCCGAATCGGGCGGACCTGCCGAGGGAAGCATATGATGTCCCGGCGAGCCCGCGGAATGGAACGCCGCACTGGCCTGCCGCTCTCTGTTGCAGTAATGCCACAGGCTCCCCGGTCCTGCCGGAGCGGTAGACTGGCTTAGCCGATGCAATGATCGGCGGCTATCCCCACCTGTCGCGCCACCCAGGGTGGCGTTGCCGCCCTGGGGTCGCCATGTCATACCCGAGCCGCCGGGTCGGCTTTGGCGCCTTGCAGGAGAACGAATGGCATGATGCGCGTTGTACTGGCGCAGCCGCGCGGGTTCTGCGCCGGCGTCGAACGGGCGATCGAAATCGTCGAGCGGGCTCTGAAGAAGTACGGGCCGCCGATCTATGTTCGTCACGAAATTGTGCACAACCGGCACGTGGTGGAGGACCTGAGGACTCGCGGTGCCGTCTTCGTCGACGAGCTGGACGAGGTGCCGCCAGGCGCCCGTACTATCTTTTCCGCCCATGGCGTGGCAAAGCGAATCGAGGAACTGGCAGCCGAGCGCGATCTGCCGGTGATCGATGCGACCTGCCCGCTGGTTGCGAAGGTGCATAACGAAGGCCGCCGCTATTCCGGCCAGGGCCGGGAGATCGTGCTGGTGGGCCACGCCGGCCATCCGGAAGTCGAGGGCACCATCGGCCAGATGCCGGGAAAGGTGCACCTGGTGCAGATGGTGGAGGACGTCGCCGGCCTGCGGGTCGCCGATCCGGACAAGCTGGCCTACATCACCCAGACGACGCTTTCGGTGGACGACACGCGCCATATCATCGCGGCGTTGACCGCGCGCTTTCCCACCATCGTCGGGCCCGATGTGCGCGACATCTGCTACGCGACGCAAAATCGCCAGCAGGCGGTACGCGAGCTGGCGCGGGCGGTGGACGTGATCCTGGTGGTGGGATCGCGCAATTCCTCCAACTCCAACCGGCTGCGCGAGATCGGCGAGGAGCTGGGCAAGCCCGCCTATCTGATCGACGACGCGGATGCGTTGCAGCCGGCCTGGTTCACGGGGGCGCAATCGGTCGGCCTGACGGCCGGCGCTTCGGCGCCGGAAACGCTGGTGCAAGGCGTCATCACCGGCCTGCGCCGTTTCGGCGAGCTCGAGGTCTCCACCCTGACCGGCGTGGAGGAGAATGTCCGCTTCCGGTTCCCGGCCGAACTGGCCGACGCGTAAGGAGTTCCGACCCTATGGCAGTCCCGCTGAACCAGGCGTTGCGTGTTGGCGCCTATGTGCTGAAGCAGCACCTGATCGGCCGCAAGCGCTACCCGCTGGTGCTGATGCTGGAGCCGTTGTTCCGCTGCAACCTCGCCTGCGCCGGCTGCGGCAAGATCGACTATCCGGCCGAGATCTTGAACCAGCGCCTGTCGGTTGCCGACTGCATGGAGGCGATCGACGAGTGCGGCGCCCCTGTGGTGGTGGTGGCCGGCGGCGAGCCGCTGCTGCACCGGGAAATCGAGCAAATCGTGGCAGGTGCCATCGCACGCAAGAAGTTCGTGATCGTGTGCACCAACGCGCTGCTGCTGGAAAAGAAGATGCACTTGTTCCGGCCGAGCAAGTGGTTCTCCTGGTCGGTGCACCTGGATGGCGGGCGCGAGGAGCATGACATCTCGGTCTGTCAGACCGGCGTATACGATCGTGCCGTGGCGGCGATCGCCGCGGCGAAGCGTCGCGGATTCCGCACCATCATCAACGCGACCCTGTTCAATACCGCCGAGCCCGCGAAGGTCGCTGCGTTCTTCGATGACGTGATGGCAATGGGCGTGGACGGGATCTCGGTATCGCCCGGGTATGCCTATGAACGCGCACCGGACCAGCAGCATTTCCTCAACCGGTCAAAGACCAAGGAATTGTTCCGTGGGATTTTTGCCCGGCAGGGCAAAGGGGCATGGAAGCATAAGTGGGCGTTCAACCAGTCGTCCATGTTCCTGGATTTCCTGGCCGGCAATCAGACGTTCCATTGCACTCCCTGGGGCAACCCGACGCGCACCTATTTCGGCTGGCAGCGCCCCTGCTACCTGCTCGGTGAAGGCTACGCCAAGACCTTCCGCGAACTGATGGCGACAACTGACTGGGACCGTTACGGCACCGGCAATTATGAAAAATGCGCCGATTGCATGGTGCACTCTGGCTATGAGGCCACGGCGGTCACCGAGACGGTCCGCCGCCCCTGGCGCGCCGCGGCGCAGACGCTGCGCGGTATCCGCACGGACGGGCCGATGGCGCCGGACATCCCCTTGGAGAACCAGCGTCCGGCAGAATACGTGTTCAGCCGGCATGTGGAGCAGGCGCTGACGCGGATCCGGACGCGCAAGCACGGTGCCGCGGATCAGGTGGCCGACGCCGCGGACTGACTTCGCGGGCCAAGCCGGCAGCGGCATGTGCCGCCGGGGTCTTCCGGGGATCGACCGGTTGACCGCCGGCGGGATGGCGGCACCGTGTCACGCGCTCTGATCAACACTCAAGCGAGTCGTCAACCCTCGAGCGAGTCCCGGGTGCGAGACCCGGGCGGCCGGCTTGTCCTGGCGTGCGAGACCCGGCCGACCTCCTTGCAATGATCCCGCGATGGCCTATCTCCGGCTCGCTGCGCGATTCGCTGTGAGACGGATCCTTGCCATGCCCCAGCTCCACCTCGGCGCGTTCATGCGCCCCACCACCATCCACACCGCCGCCTGGCGCTATCCCGGCGCATATCCCGATGCCAACTTCAACCTCGCCCACCTGAAGCGTTTCATCCGAACGCTGGAACGCGGCAGGTTCGATGCGTTCTTCATGGCCGACCATCTGGCCGTGCTGAATATGCCGATGAACGCGCTGAAGCGTTCGCATACCGTAACCTCTTTCGAACCCTTCACCCTGCTCTCGGCGCTGGCGATGGTGACGGACCATATCGGCCTGATCGCCACGGGGTCGACCACCTTCGACCTGCCGTATCACGTGGCCCGGCGTTTCGCCTCGCTCGACCATCTCAGCAATGGCCGCGCCGGCTGGAACATCGTCACCACGTCCAATCCGGATGCGGCGCTGAATTTCGGTCTGGAAGAGCATATGGACCATGCGGAACGCTATCGCCGCGCCCGCGAGTTCTACGACGTCGTCACCGGGCTGTGGGACAGTTGGGCCGAGGACGCGTTCATCCGCGATACCGCGGCCGGCCTCTATTTCGATCCCGACCGCATGCACGTATTGGACCACCAGGGTGAGTACTATAAGGTCCGCGGCCCGTTGAACATCGCGCGACCGGTGCAGGGCTGGCCGGTGATCGTGCAGGCGGGCGCCTCCGACGACGGCCGCCAGCTCGCCGCGGAAACCGCCGAGGTGATCTTCGCCGGCACCGGCAACATCGACAACGCGCGCGAGTTCTATGCCGACGTGAAAGGCCGCATGGCGCGTCTCGGCCGCGATCCGGATCACCTCAAGATCCTGCCCGGCGCCTTCGTCGTGGTCGGCGATTCGCTGGCCGAGGCGCAAGAGAAGCGGGCCATGCTCGACAGCCTGGTGCACTACGACAGCGCCATCGCGTCGCTATCGATCGCGCTTGGCACCGATGCGTCGCGCTTCGATCCGGATGGACCGCTGCCCGACATTCCCGAATCCAACGCCAGCAAGAGCGGCCGCGAACGCGCCATTACGCTGGCGCGGCGAGAAAACCTGACAGTGCGACAGCTCGCACAGCGTCTGGGTGGTTATGGCGGCCCGGCGATTCTCGGGACGCCGGCCATGATCGCCGACCAGATGCAGGAATGGCTGGAAACCCGCGCCTGCGACGGCTTCAACATCATGTTTCCGTACCTGCCCGGCGGGCTCGACGACTTCGTCGATCGTATCGTGCCGGAATTGCAACGCCGCGATCTGTTCCGACGCCGATACGAAGGCGCCACGCTGCGCGAAAACCTTGGCCTGCCGCGGCCCGAGAACCGGTTCTTTTCGCATCGGCAATTCGTGTGACTGGTGGCTGGTCCGAAGCGGTCACCAAGATATCATTGCGACAGCGCCGCGCGAACCTGGGGTGTCAGCTCCCCACCTTCAGCGTGGCAACCAGTCCCCGCAAACAGCTCAGCACCGATAACGGCGTCAACTTGCCGGTGCGCGGGTTGTCTTCGCTCGGAACGTTCTCAATGGTCATCGTGAAGCGCGCGGCATCCGCTTCCACTTGAATCGTATGCGTATTGCGGGTCACGGCAGGATCTGCCCAAATCTGCACGCGTGTGCGGGTAGGCCCGATGCCGGCCAGCGCCAGCGCCGCGGCGACGTTCACATTGGCAGGGAAGCCCGCGGCCGCGTCAAACGCATTGCCTTCAAACACCAGCAGCGGGGCAGTCAGACCGGTCACATCGATCCCACGTCGCACCAGATGCGGAGCACCCTTCAGTCCGGCGGGTGGCTTCCGAGTCACCAGGGTGACGCTCTGTACTGGCCCTTCGGCGGCGGCGCGCACCGCATCCAATCCGAGCAATGCCCCGGTCGGCACCACGATGCGGGCTCCGGTGATCCTGGCGCGCTCCACCAGATCCATGCGTGGCAGCAATGCACCGACCGAGGCCGGAACGAACACGCGTCCCGCATCGATCGCGGCATGCGCGATGGTCTCGAACAGCGCGGCGGGAACCGCTTCCACCACGATGTCCGCCTCGGCCAGCGCCGCCAGCGGCACGATGCGCGGAGGGCGGCGGAAGCGGACGAGATTCGCTCGCGCCTTGGCGTGGTCGCGGGCGGCGACAGCGATCAGGGTGAGGCCCTCCACACCGCCATCCAGCGCCCGAGCCAGCGGCAGGCCGATCGCGCCGAGGCCGCCGATCGCGACGGTCGTTGTCATGCACTGTCCTCCTCGCGCGGCGGCGCCAGGGAACGTGTGGTCGCCAAGTCCTCCGCAGCGCTCAACGCGTCCCACGTCTCACTTCAGAAATCAACGGGCGCACGCCGAGATAGATCGTGTGCAGCGGATCGTCCGGATCGCCGCGCGCCGGCACGTCGTGTGCCTCATGGCGGAAGCCGGCGGCGCGCAAGCGAGCGGCGAACGTTGGCGAGCGGTCGGCCGACCATACCGCCAGAATGCCGCCCGGGCGAAGGGAGCCATACAGCAATGTGAGGCCATCGGCGGCATAGAGCGATGCGTTACCGGGCAGCATGACCGCGTCAGGGCCGTTGTCGGTGTCCAGCAGGATGGCGTCGAAACGGGATGGCGGAGCGGCGCGGAGCATGGCGGCGACGTCAATGTTGACGACCGTCACGCGCGGATCCGACAACGGGTAATTGGTAAGGGCGCCGAGTGGCCCCCTGTTCCACGCGATTACCTCGGCAACCAACTCCGCGACGGTGACATCGGCGGCAGGCGGCGCGCGATCAAGCACCGCCCGCAACGTGTAGCCGAAGCCAAGCCCGCCGATCAGGACAGCGGGTTCCGTGACGGCGACGCCGGCGCAGGCGAGGACGGCGAGGGCCGCTTCGGAATGATGCGCGCGATTCGACATCAGCTCCCAGCCGTTGCAACGCAATTCGATGCAGCCGGCACGCTCGCGCAGGATCAGCAAGTCGCCTGCTGCAGTCTGGGCGCGGGCGATTTCAGTCCACATCTGGCCTGCCGGTCATCGCCGGGACCACGTGCGACGCGCGGGACGAAGCAACCTGGTTCGGGTTGCGCCCCTGCGGTTCGGGACCAACTCCGAATGAGATTGCTTCGGCCCGCCATGCTTCGCACGCGGTCCTCGCAATGACATTTGTTTCGCCATGACAGCCGCAGCTTCCGGTCACCTCGCAGCCACTCTAACGCGCGCTCGGCCGCCGCCTCACCTCCGCCCGCACATGCCGGAAGTTCAGCATGGCGGGATCAGCCAGCACCGGCCCTGGTGCGATCGCCACGATGATTTGCTCGGCGATCGAAGCAAAATCGGCACGGAAATGCACCGACGATTTCAGCGCCAGGATCGGGCAGCTCGCCGGCTCCACGCCCAGATGCCGGATGATCGCCTGGTCCAACGCCTGCATCTTCTGCGATACCACCACCACGCGGACGCCCTCGATATCGACCAGCGCGCACGGTCCCAGATTGCCCGGATTGCCCGCCCCCATCGGACCGGTCAGAGTGAACTTGCCGTCGTTCAGCCGCACCACCCGCGCATTGCAGATGAACGGCATCCCATCCGACTTCCCACCCAGCGACAGACCGAGGCTCGCGCCCTCGCCGGCGGCATGGCACGCCGCTGCGCTCTCCGCATCGTTGATCAGGCACAAGAGCGCGCCCTTGGCACCTTGGCGCACCAGTTCCGCCAGCAATTCGGTGGTATCGCCATGGCCGCCGCCGCCGGGATTGTCCTGCGTGTCCGCCAGCACCACCGGTCGCGAGGCGCGTGACGCGATCCGCCGCGCCTCGGCCACCGCTGCCGCCGAAGGCAACGTTTCCTGCACGAAATCGCTCTCGCGCGCGGCGACATGCGCGGCGAACGCGTCCGCCGCGGCATCGGCCTTCGCCTGCGTATCGGCAAACACGGCCAGTGCCGGGCCGCAGTCCGGGAAATCGGCGTAGGGAAAGCCAAAGCAGAACGCCAGTTCGACCGCATCCATCCGCTCGGCCAGCGCGGCGCGTTCCTGCATCACCTCCTGCATCGGCGGCATCAGCGTGCATTGGCTGCCGAGCGGCAGCCAGAAATCCAACTGCCGGAACGCCCGCGCCCAGGGCTTGCCGCGCGCGATCCGTTGCAGCAGCAGGCGCATCGCCTGCGCGCCCGTTTCCTTCATATCGACATGCGGATAGGTGCGGAACGGCACCACGACGTCCGCCAGCGTCACCATCCGCGCCGTGAGGTTGCAGTGCGGATCAAGGCTGATGGTCAGCGGCAATGCACCCACGATGGCCCGCACGCGACGCAGCAACTCGCCTTCCGCGTCGGGGAAACTTTCCACCACCGCGGCACCGTGCAGGTCCAGATAGACACCGTCCAACGGCGCCGCATCCAGCGCCTCCGACAGCCGGGCGCAGATCAGCGCGGCGATGCGCTCGAATGCCTCGTCCTGCACCGGACCGGCGGGGTTGGCGAACGCCCATGCCAGGGGCACGAGGCTGGCGCCGGCGGCCTCGGCCACCGCGACCGCGCCGGCACTTGGGACGGACGTGCCGCGCACCGCCTCGAACAATCCGGCGCCGTTCAGCAGCGGCGGAAACCCGCCAGGATGCAGGAAATCGGCATAGGTGGTGGGGCGTGGGGCGAAGGAATGGCTCTCATGCAGGAAGCCGCCGAGAGCGATACGGTAACCCATCTGTGTCTCCGGAACGAACGCGCATTGCAAAGAGCAGTACGACCCCGCACTCTGCGCGCGGAAGAATGCGGCGGGGGCCGATGTCCCGCAATTGCGGCGGGGCGGCATTGCGGCGGGGCGGCACGTCCCGCAATGACAGGAGGAGCATGCTGACCGTCAGTGCCGTCGGCCGCCGCTTCCCGGGCGGCGTCGAGGCCCTGCGCGACGTTTCGTTGCGACTGGGCGCAGGCGATTTCGTGGCATTGCTCGGCCCGTCCGGCTGCGGCAAGTCCACATTGCTGCGGTTGATCGCCGGGCTGGATCAGCCGGATGGTGGCACATTGCGCTGGGACGAGGGTCATGAACCGACGCCGGGTGAGGTGGGCTTCGTGTTCCAGGATGCAACGCTGTTGCCCTGGGCCACCGCCGCCGACAATGTCTACCTGCCGCTGCGGCTGCGCGGCATGCCGCCGACCCAGGCGCTGGCGGAAGTGAACGCCGCACTGGCCGGGGTAGGTCTCGCGGGTTTCGAAGACGCACGCCCGCGCCAGCTTTCCGGCGGCATGCGCATGCGCGTCTCGATCGCCCGCGCGCTGGTGACGCGCCCGCGCCTGCTGCTGATGGATGAGCCGTTCGCCGCACTCGACGAGTTCACCCGCCATCGCTTGCAGGCCGATCTGCTGACGTTATGGCAATCCGCCGGATGTACTGTCGTGTTCGTGACCCACTCGATCTACGAAGCGGCGTTCCTCGCCCGCCGCATCGTGCTGATGACGCCGCGTCCTGGACAAATCGATCAGGAGATAATCTCGCCACTGCACCCAGGACCGGAGACCCGATTGCATCCCGCCTACGCTGCCCTGGTGGCGCGGATCTCCAAGGCAATGGAGGCGGCATTGGTAGAACGCTGAGGAACCTGCCGTGATCGCCATCGACGCGGTGGCCAGCAGGTCATTGTACTAACGACAGGCGTTCACTTCGCGGAGGACAAGAACCATGAGCAAGCGTATTGATCCCGCATCGCTGAAATCGACGATCGGCACGCTCTATCCGCCGCCCTACGATGAGCCCTGCCGGGCCAGGGAACGCCGCCGCCTTGGCGATGCCGCCGGGCTGACCCAGTTTGGCGTCAACCTGCTGCGGCTTCCCCCAGGTGCGTGGTCCAGCCAGCGGCATTGGCACACCACCGGCGACGAACTGATTTACGTGCTGTCCGGCGAGGTCACATTGGTGACGGACGATGGCGACGAAGTATTGCACGCCGGCGACGGCGCAGGCTTCAAGGCAGGCGATCGCAATGGCCACTGTCTGCAGAACCGTTCGAATGCCGACGTGCTGGTGCTCGAGATCGGATCGCGCCTCCCCGATGACGGCGCGTATTATCCCGGCATCGATCTCGTGGCGCCGGCCGGCGGCAAGCCTGCGGCCTATACGCATCTCGACGGTACGCCCTATCAGGATATCCGCCGTCGCGGGCCTGACGCATAGTCAGCGCGCCCTCAGGCATCGCAGCTTCGTCCCGGCCATGAACCCGAACATCGATCGCTATGCCCCGGCGTTCTTCGGCTTGCTCGCGCTGGTCGTCTGGGAAGCCGCGGTGCGCGTGACTGGCGTGCCGGTCTATCTGGTGCCCGGCCCTCTCGCCATCGTGCGTGCCTTCCTGGCCGACCCAGCCCTGTTGCTGTTGTCACTGGGCTCAACGCTGGTGGTGACGTTCGTCGCCTTGCTGGTGGCCGCGTTTCTCGGCACCACCATGGCGTTGGCCATGGCCGCGAGCAAGCTTGCCCAGGCGGCCATTCAGCCCTGGGCGGTGATCCTGCAAGTGACGCCGATCGTGGCGATCGCGCCGCTGATCATCGTCTGGGTCGGCGACCCGTTCGCCTCGCTGGTGGTGTGCGCCACCATCGTCGCGTTCTTCCCGATCTTCGCCAACACCGCCGCGGGCCTCGCGGCAACGCCGGCGGAACTCGGCGATCTGTTTCGGCTCTATGGCGCAGGACGCTGGCAATCGCTGTGGCTGCTGCGTTTGCCGGTGGCACTGCCGTATTTCCTCGCCGGCCTGCGGATTTCCGGCGGCCTGGCGCTGGTGGGCGCGGTGGTGGCGGAGTTCGTGGCCGGCTCCGGTGGCTTCGCCTCGGGGCTTGCCTACCGTATCCTCGAAGCTGGCTATCGGCTGGAAATCGCGCGGATGTTCGCGGCGCTGGTGCTGCTGTCGCTGGCCGGCATCGCGATCAATTTCGGGCTCGGCGCATTCGGGGCGGCAATCATGCGGCGGCGCGGCGGGGCATAGGCGCGCATCAGCCTCTCGTTGTCCTGCCGGCTTCCCTGTCGTACCGTGTCCGCGGCAAGGCCACGGCGGGAGAAATGCGATGCCGGCACGCAGCGGACAGCAATACCTGGAAGGGCTGCGGGCGCAGGACCGCGAGGTCTGGCTGGATGGCGAGCGCGTGCGTGATGTGACCAAGCATCCCGGACTGCGCAATGGCGCGCAGGCAGTGGCCTCGCTGTACGACATGCAGCATGACGCCCGCTATCGCGACGAGATGGTGTTCACCCCGCCGGAAGGCGGCGAACCGGCGGGCCTCTCCTTCATCATTCCGCGCACGCGTGAGGATCTGGAGCGCCGCCGCGTCATGATGCTGCACTGGGCGCGGCAGACCTGCGGCATGATGGGACGCTCGCCCGACTTCATGAACGTCACCTATGCCTGCTGGGCCGGCGCCGCCGACTATTTCGCCGCCGGCCGGCCCGAGTTCGGCGAGAACATGAAGCGCTACCACCGCTATATCCGCGACAACGACCTGACGCTGACCCACTCCCTGATCAACCTGCAACGCAGCCGCACCGTCTCCGGTCACTTCAATCTACAGGAAGGCACCGCGTTGCAGGTGATGCGCGAGACCGATGCCGGCATCATCGTGCGTGGCGCCCGCATACTGGCGACGCTGGGGCCGATCTCGGACGAGATCGGCGTCTATGCGCCCCGGGCAGCGCAGCACACCGAGGGGCATAACCCGTTCGTGATGAGTTTCGCCATCCCGTGCGGCACGCCCGGCCTGCGCTTTCTCTGCCGCGAAAGCTTCGACCTGGGGCGGTCGCATTTCGAACACCCGCTTGCGTCGCGGTTCGAGGAAATGGACTGCATCGTCTTCTTCGACGACGTGCTGGTGCCGTGGGAGCGCGTATTCCTGCTCTACGACGTCGACCGACTGAACATGACGGCGCAGCGCACGCATTCCTCGGCGCACAGCGCGCATCAGGGCACGGCGAAGAACCTGGCGAAATGCGAGCTCGTGCTCGGCCTCGCACTGCTGATGACAGAGACGCTGGGCAACGCCCACCTGCCCGGCGTGGAGGAGAAGCTCGCCGAGTTGATGCTGACCACCACGCTGATGAAGGCATGCATGCGCGCCGGCGAAGCGGATGCGAAGCCGGACGAATGGGGCGTGATGTGCCCCGACATCCTGCCGATCGAAAGCACCCGCAACCTGTTCATGACCGCCTATCCACGGATGGTGGAGATCGTGCAGTTGCTCGGTTCATCCAGTTTCCTGCTGACGCCCAGCGAGAAGGATATGGCGGGGCCGCTGGCCGGCCATATCGAGCAATACCTCGCCACCGACACCACGCCGGCACGCGAGCGGGTCAAGCTGTTCCACCTGGCCAAGGACGTCGCGATCAGCGCATTCGGCAATCGGCAGGTGCTGTATGAGCGCTTCTTCGCCAGCGACCCGCTCACCCGCGCGCGGGTGTTGAACGCGATCTTCCCCAAGCAGGAGGTGAAGCAGCGCGTGTTGGATTTTTTGGCGAGAGATGAGGACTGAGCCCAAATGTTCGGGCGCCATGACAGGATATACCGGAGGAACACACCATGAGTACACGACCGAAGCACCTTGGCCACGTCAATCTCTACGTTCGCAACGCCGAACGTTCGAAGCAATGGTATCAGGACGTGCTGGGCCTGCACGTCTATGATTTCCGCCCCGGCTGGGCCGCCTTCATGTCGGCGGACACCGAGAAGTCCCATGAGGTCGCGCTGATGCAGGTGGGCGATGACGCCCCGCTGCAGCAGAAAGGCCAGGTCGGGCTGAACCACCTTGCCTTCATGATGGCAAGCCTCGACGACCTGAAGGCGATCTATCACCGCATGAAGGAGAAGGATGTGAAGATCGACCGCGTCGTTGATCACGGCCTGTCGCTCGGCATCTATTTCCGTGACCCCGATGGCAATGGGCTGGAAGTCTCATACGAGCTGCCGCGCGAGCAATGGCCGCGGCAGGAATCTGTGTTCCAGCGCGATGTGGTCGGATTGGGCAAGTTCCCGGGGCCATGGGACGAGGAAATGGGCGTACACGCACGCACCAAGGAAGGCGCCACAGTTTAGCCGCTCGCGATGATGCCGCCGTCTCGACGAGCCGCGGCAGCAGCCTGTCTGGACCACGGCTCACGATAGGCTCACGCTCCCCGCCCCATGCTGGCAGATAAGCGAGCATGGGAGGGGAACATGTCGATCATCGCACCCGTGTGGGAGCCGGTCAGAGACTTCTATGCCGGCGATGGCGGGCTCCACACCGGTGCATTGCTCGCGTTCACTGCGCTCATTCCCTTCTTCTCGCTGGCCGCGGTGCTCGGTAGCCGGGCCACGCGCAGGAAGCGCATGGCGGCACTGCGCTCGACGTTCCCTGACGTGGCACGCACCGAGGCGCACGAAGCGTGGATCGCGACCGCCAATCGCATCGCCTTTTGGCACTACATCGTGCCGCTGGCCTTCCTGTTTTGCCTGAACGGATTCTTTGCGGCCATCCTGCTCGATGCGGGAGGATGGACCGACAAAAGGATCGCCCGCACCGTGATACTGCTATGCGGCGCCCATTGCGCCTCGTCGGCATCGCCCGCCACCGATGCGAATCTGGCTGCCTATGAGTTCCAGACGCTGGTGGCCGCCTCCTACGCCTTCCTGGGCTGGACCATCTGGGCATTCACCGCGATCTTCGACCGCGCCGCCACTCAGCAGCTCTATCCCGCGACGTTCAACCGCCTGTTGATCCGGCTTGCGGTCGCCGTATTGGTCGCCGTCGTGGCGCGCCATCTCTCTGCCGATTCGCTGGCAAATTCCAGTGACGCCGCTTTGTCGGTATCAGGCCCGATCCTGGCCTTCATCATCGGCATGTTTCCGGAGCGCGGGCTGGCCTGGATCACCCAGAAATTCAGCGACATGACCCGATCCCCCGACCATTCGGAAGATTTCAATCTCGAGCTGGTCCAGGGTATCGATCCCGCGACAACCTATCGGATGCAGGAACTCGGTCTGGGGGATTGTGCCGACCTGGCCCGCGCCAACCCATTCACCATTTTCGAGGCGATCGCCATGCCGATGACCGAGGCCATCGACTGGATCGCCCAGGCGCAACTGCTCCTGCTGGTGCAATCCGGACGATTTCAGACGCTGCAGAAGGCCGGCTATCGCACCATCTTCGACGTGGTGCGGCTGCTACGCACGCCGAAAGGCGCAGATACCGTGAAGACCCTGTGCAACTGGAATATTGCCGAGGGTTACGATCAGGTTGCCGCGATCACGGCCGATAGCGACTACAAGCGCATCGTGGCCGTCAGCGTCGCCATGGGTGGCGGCGCGCCGTAGTCGCGCGCACGGCGCGTACTGCCACAGCCTCTCGCGGCCGCGATTGCTCGCCGAATTGCGATAGTGGATCTGCCTGCCCAATGCTGTGGGGCAGCGCGTCGCGGTGCTATGCGTGTTTCATGTCACCGGCGCGGCGAATGCGCACCTAAACGGCGCGGTCACCGCCGGGCCGATGACATTTCGGCGAGGACACGATTTGCGGGACGATACGATGCGCTTTCTCGGCCGCTGGGTGGCTGACTGCGTGGAGCTCGCTTTCATGCTGGCCGGCGCTGTACTGTTGATGCAAGTGCCGGCCGTAACCCATGCCTATGTCGTGGCATTGCAGCAGGTCGAGCAACAGGCACGGCGCGACATCGACCAGCGTGAGGCCGATGCGCGGCAATATTATCACCTGCCGCCGGATACCGCGGACGACGCTCTCATTCGTGCCCTCCAGCCGCGGGAACCTGCCAACGCCGCGGCGCTGCAACAGTCGATTGCGCGGGCGGTCATGTTTTCACGGACCGCGACGCTGATCGCAGCGGCATCGCCGCTCGATCGGCCGATAGCAGCCCTGCTGGATGCCACGCGCCGGCCAGACGCGGACAAGCTGGCCGTCCTGAGCACCTGCCTCGAGACCTATGCGCCACAGATCACCTTGGCATTGGACGCGGCCGTGTATGGGATTGTTGGCCTGCTGATTGGCGGCTTGCTGGGGCACATGGTTTCGGCCGTGCCGGGTGTGATTGCGCCCTCACGCCGCGCACGCCCCACGGTCTGACCTGCGCAATGATGAACTGCCTCGGACACGCAGCGGAGATCGGGGCAACCTCGACGGACCAGGGTTCGGGACGCGTTCGCGCAAAGGATCACTGGCCTCAGACGTCGAGGAACACCGTCTCCCCGTCGCCCTGCAGCCGGATATCCAGCCGCCACACCGCGGCTCCGGCCGGCCGCGCGATCAGCGTGCCGCGGCGGGCCGGGTTCTCGATCGACATCAGCAGCGGGTCCGTCTGGTTCAACGCTTCACCATCGAAATAGGCGCGCGTGACCAGCCCCTTCATCAGTCCGCGTGCCAGCACCCAGATCGCGATATGAGGCGCTTGCAGCGCATTGCCGCGTCCTGGCACCGGCCCCGGCTTCACCGTGAGGAACCGAAATTCCCCTCGGCCGTCCGTCGTACTGCGGCCGAACCCGGGGAAGCTGTCGGACGCCGGCGGATCCGCCTGCCAGATCTCCACGCAGGCATCCGTGCAGGGCGCCCCGTCGCCATCATGGACCGCACCGGTCAGGGTCAGTTTCTCGCCGACCGCGCCGAAGCGCGTCAGGTCGGCCCAACTCGGGTCGTGCAGCAGATGCCAGAACGGCCCGACCGTCTGGCTCGCGGTGGCGATTGGCATCGGCCTTATGCCTCCAGCGGCGTGGCGGCACGGCCACGGAGCACGATGTCGAACCGGTAGCCCAGCGCGTAGTTCGGCTCCGTCAGGTCCAGCTCGAATGCTGCGATCAGGCGTTGCCGCGCCTCGGCGTCCGCGGTGCCGTTGTAGATCGGATCGAACGCCAGCAGCGGGTCGCCGGGAAAATACATCTGCGTCACCAGGCGCGTGGCAAACGCAGGTCCGAACAGGGAGAAATGAACGTGGTTAGGGCGCCAGGCGTTGTGATGGTTGGGCCAGGGATAGGCGCCGGGGCGGATGGTGAGGAAGCGGTAGCGGCCCTCAGCATCGGTGAACACACGTCCCGCGCCACGGAAGTTCGGATCCAGAGGCGCGTCGTGCTGATCCCCCGGATGGTCGTAGCGCCCGGTCGCGTTCGCCTGCCAGATTTCCACCATCGTGTTGGATACCGGCCGCCCGTCTTCGTCCATCACGGTGCCGGCAACGATGATCCGCTCGCCGATCGCCGGCTTGCCGGTGGTGTTGGTGGTCAGATCCTCCGAGACCGGGAATCGCTGCGGCGAAAAGCTTGGGCCGGTGGTTTCGGTCACGGTCTGCGGCAGCGCCTGGAGCTTCTGCGTGGGATGCCGCTTGCGCGTGCTGCCATAGGCGGGTGTGTCATATTCCGGCTGCGTGCCAGGCTGGTACGGACGGAACGGGATCGGATCACTCATGGTTGCGCTCCGTGCAAAGGGCCGAGGTGCTCCACGCGGTCGATCACGCCTCACCCCTCAGCCCGCGAACCTCGGTTTGCAAACGCTGGATCTGCTTCTGCATCGCGGCGACCACGTCGCCGAGGGTCCGCAGGTCCTCGCGCGTGTTGTCATTGGCGCGACGCGCCTGGTCGGGGGTGCCAAAATTGACCGCGATATCGTCTCGGATGGCCGTTATCGCATCCTGCAGCCGGTCCATGCGCGCCATGATATCGCTGCGGGTTCGTGTTGCTTCGGCCTGGACGCGGCCAACCAGCGCCACAATCTCCCGCTGGCCTTGCTCAACGCCTTCCAGGCTTTGATCGAGGCGCTTCTGCCCTTGCTCCAGGCCATCCAGGCGCCGAGCAAGGCCGTCCATGCGCCGATCAAGGCCATCCAGGCGCTGAGCAAGGCCGTCCATGCGTTGATCAACGCCGTCCAGGCGCTGATCAAGGCCGTCCAGGCGCTGATCAAGGCCATCCAGGCGCCGATCGAGGCCATCCAGGCGCTGATCAAGGCCATCCAGGCGCTGGTCAAGGCCGCCCAGACGTTGATCGAGCCGCGTCAGAGCCGCCAGAATCTGATCGTCGCTCATTGCCACACCACTTGGCCGCTCGCGCCGTTGCACTGCCACGAACCAGCGCGACAACCGGCCGTGTCAGATCGATATGGCGGCATCGCCGGTATCGCGCAAGCAACGCCGACCGGCTTCCAGCGGGGCGCGCCGACGCGTCAGTTCAGCAGCCCGACCTCCGTCATCGCCGCCCGCACCTTGGCGCGCGTCGG
>DATJNA010000132.1:0-2530 GCA_035508435.1 Acetobacteraceae bacterium
CGGCCGCACCGCCCACGCCTCATCGAGTTCGCCCCGCAGATCGTATTCATGCGCGAGGCGAGCAAGGCTGGCTGGTGAAGGATGCTCTGCCGCGGGCAGTACCGCGAGCACGGCATGGCTTTCGCCGTCAGCGTGCAGCCACCGTCCCCAGCAGACGATACGGTCGCTGTCCCCCCACAGGATCTGGCGGCGACCATCTCCGTCACTGTCGAACTGAACGGATAGATCCACGTGCCGAACCTCCAAGGTCAAGCCGGTGGCCGATGTCGGGCTGGTCGCATCGTGCGGGCCAATCGCCCGCGGTGACGATCGGTTTTCGGCCGCTGGCAGATGCGTTGCCGGCGGTTTCGATTGGCCGGCGTCTCTGCTTTCCTCCACCTCCGCCAATGACATACCCCCGTGAACGGTAATAGGGGCAAAACCCCGGGCGGTTGGCGCGATCAGGCGGGCTGACCGCGGCATCGGATGAGCCCGGCAAGTGGCGGAATGACCTGGGCGCCGGGAATGCCGAGGCGGGAGCCGAGGAAGTCCCAGAACGCGATGCGCAGCTTGGTGCAGGTCTTGAGCAGACCGAGGAAGGCATCGCGGCAGTCACGGCCGAGATCGCTGCGGGTGCCGGCGCTGACCTTGCGCCGGGTGACATGGCTGCGGATGTCGTTCTCCGAGCCGTTGGTATTGAGCGGGGTCTCGGGCCGATCGAGCACCGTCAGCAATTCGGCCTTGTTGGCGTAGAGCCGGGCGAGCAATCGGTCCAGCGTGACGAAGCCGGTGCGACGGCGAAAGATGCGATCGAACCGTGCCCGCAGCGCCTGGCGGCGGCCTTTGCCGGGGTCGGCCCGGTAGGTCTTGAGATCGGCGTAATAGTCCCAGATCAGCGTGCGCACCCGCTGCTGGGCCGCGCGGTTCGCATCCGTGAAGGCGTCGAGCTTGTGCACCAGCCGTTCAGCATGCACCCAGCACAGCGCATGGTGACCCACGGCGAACTGTCCGGCGTCGTCGCTCAGCACGACTGTCTCGTGCAGGAAGCCGTGAGCATGGACGCTGCCCCAGAGTGCGCCTTCGGTGGCGATCTGCACCGGGTTGGGCGTCGTGGTCAGAGCGGTGAAGCCAAGCCGGTCGAGATGCGCGTTCCAGGCGGATTGGTCAGCGAAGGCGGTGTGCGGTTGCTCGGCGAGGCGGCCGATCAGCGTGGCGGGCAGGGCATGGTCACGCATGTAGCCGAAGGCCATGTCGTTCAGCACGAAGTCGGTATGGCCGGCACGCAGCAGGTCGAGGAAATTCAGCCGGCTCTTGGATGGGCGCGTGCCGAACCAGGTGAAGCAGTCATTGCCGATCTGGGTGCAGAACCCATTGGCAGCCTTGTGCCGCGCTCCGGTATCATCGACGGAGATCCATGGCGCGGTCTGCAATCCCGCACGCAGTACCTCGGCTGCTTCGGCCAGGAAGTCATCTTGCTTCTCAGTCAGCAGCCGCTGCACCTCTCGCTTGCTGATTGCGACGCCCAGCGATTGCAGCAGCACCGTCAGACGCGGCAGGGTCGATTGTCCCTGATGGTAGAGCATCAACACGAAGCGGCGTAGCTCGGGGCCAAAATGCCCGGCGATGCCCGCCGGCAACGGTGCCACGATGGTCTGGCCGTCCGGCATCAGCCAGCGCTCGCGCTGGTAGCGGATCGCCTGCACCGACAGCACAAGGTCCTGCACCAGATAGGCAACGTGGCCCTTGAAGCGCGATCCTGCCGGTGCGGCCACCGCCACCACCCGGTCCTCCACCTTGACCCGCGGCCGGACCTTGCCGCGGCGGCGCTTCTCCCGTTTGGGCGGCTTTGGCGGCTCGGTCGCCGCCTCCATGCCGCTCGGCTTGATCTCAGGGCGGCCCTTCAAGCCCTTCAGCCGCGCGTTCTCTTCTCGTAGCTGCGCAACCGTCTGCCGTAGTTGCGTCACCTCGCCCATGAGCTGGATCACCAGCTCCTTCAGCTCGGCGCCGGTCAGCGTATCGAGGTCGGGTGGCGGGGGCACAGGCAGCTTGAATCGTAAATTGCTGCCGTTGCGAATCGGGAAAATCGTCCGGCCTGCCGATCCTGGCTGCGGTGTGGCTTTTGCGACTCACCACTGCATTGGCCCGATGCCGATACGCTCCTCGCTAACTGCTCCGACCCTCCGTGCCCGGGGTTTTGCCCCTGTTACAAATTGGCGTGCGTGAACTGGGCGGGTCAAGCAGCCTGGACCGCCAACTAAGGGCGCGCTCAGCGCGGGTTATAGCAGCAGCGCCGCCTCCCCCGAGCGGATGTGGTCGTCCCCAACCTGGCCCTGCCGGCGCTTCACCTGCAAGTTTCACGCGTGAAACTTGCTAGCGGACGGAAGTTGCAGTCAGGAGTTTCGCGCGTGAAACTCGACCGGGCAACAGGCCAATCCGCCGGTAAACAGCAATCGTGAATCCGCTCTTGGCTCAGGCGAAGGCCGTGGCGGTCGGAGGATTGCCGCGGGGCTCTGTGGTGCGTTCCCAATTCTGGTGACGCAGGTTTCGGCAA
>DATJNA010000133.1:0-13356 GCA_035508435.1 Acetobacteraceae bacterium
TTGGCTTGGGCAGGGGGCGCTTGAGTGGAGGGCGGTTCTGGCCTAGATAGCGCGCCTCGGCTGTGGTCCCGTTCGTCTAGAGGCCCAGGACACCGCCCTCTCACGGCGGCAACAGGGGTTCGAATCCCCTACGGGACGCCATTTCTTAATGGTTCGTTGACCAATGCCCACGGATTGAGCAGGCCGTGATCTGCCCGCACGATCTGCCGGTCACTGGTACCGTCGCCCCTGATCTCCGTGCTGGGGTCCGGTACGGGCAGCTCCCATGCCCAAAAGCTGCGCTCCGCACTGCCGCGGCTCGTACAGCACCAATCGTGGCTTGCGGCTGACGCCTCTGTTGCCGGTTCAGTCGTCTTTCGGCGAGTACAGCGCACTGAGCCTTGCTTGCGGCAATGCGAGATATTACCGAGCACAGGCGCCGGCTGCTGCCAGGCAACGGGCGGCGCGCCGTGCGTCTGCGAGGTGATGCCATGCCCATTTTCCGGGACGACGCCGCGCTGGACGCCCTCTGCCGGCGCTACGGCATCCGCCGGCTGTCGCTGTTCGGCTCGACACTGAAGGGCACAAGCCGGCCAGACAGCGACGTGGACCTGCTGGTGGAGTTCCAGCCCGGCGCCATGCCCAGCCTGTTCACTATGGCTGAGATCGAACTCGAACTGTCGCCGCTGCTGGGTGGCCGCAAGGTTGATCTGCGCACGGCGGGAGACCTGAGCCGGTATTTCCGAGACCAGGTCGTGCGGATGGCAGAGCCGCAGTATGAAGCCTGACGACCGCATCCGCCTGATGCACATGGCCGAGTCCCTCGGCCACGCGATCCGCTTCGTAGAGGGACACAGCCGCGCGGACCTGGACAGCAACCGGATGCTGACCTTCGCGCTTCTCTACGCACTTCAGACGGTCGGCGAGGCGGCCAACAATGTCAGCCAGGAGGCGCGCAACCAGTTGCCGCAAATCCCATGGGCGGTGATCATCGGCATGCGGCACCGCCTGGTGCACGCCTATGCGGACGTCGACCACGACATCCTGTGGACCACCGCCACCGAGGCCGCACCGAAGTTGCTGGGGCAGGTTAACCGCGCGCTTGGCTTGGACTAAATCATTCCCCGCCGCACTGCCGTCATAAACAACGTGCACACTTCAGCGCCAGAGGATCTCCTCCCAGTGCCCAGTTTCATCGCACCCGGCACGCCAATGAGTGTACCCCGATCCTTGAATGCCTGATCGGCACATTGCGCAGCGCAGGGCAGTCGTCTTGCCGTGACAGGAGTAGGCCGTCGGCAGGCAGCTCCGCATCGTTCGGCCCACCGCGGCAGGCGATACGTTGCCGCCAGGGCCTCGCTGGCAGCACGTGGCGGCCACCACAACGCCGTCCGATCCGAAACCGAGCGGCGTCTGGCAGCCCGTCGGGACGCTCCGTCCAAGCTATCGGCGTATCGGGCAGCGGCCCGGCTGCCTGCAGCCACGATGGCCACCAGGGTCAGCACAGGGGCGCGGTTCATGCCGACAGGTGGCAGGGCAGCGTCGCGGGCAGGTGCGTATCGCTGTCGAGGACACGGGCCGACTGGCGCCACCCTCGGCAGGAACTAGCACCGCAGGACCACAACCAGAGCATGGGGCGTATTCCACTGGCCGCCCGGCGCCGGTAACGCTGCGGGAGAGCGGTCCGGCCGTCAGGGTCGAGCCTGCCACCCAAGGCCCTCTGGCAGCCGCAATGGCATGCCTGACCGCAGCATCAAAATTGACCGAGGGCAAGAGCGGGTGACATGCTGCGATGCGCGCCGCCAGGTGGCTACGGGTCGGATTACACCCACGAGGACGAAGCCAACGTTGTTCCCGGGGGCACCTCAGCCTTCGCCGGCGCGCCGAACATAACCAGCTGACATCGGCGTAGGGGGTATCACATGATCGGAACGTCTCGGTTGTTGTTGATTGTGGGACTGGCGGCCGGAGTTTGCGCAACTGACGCCTGGGCGCAGAGCCCGGGCAATCCGAGGGGTGGGCCGTTCGCGGTGCAGCACCCTCGGCGTAATGAGGTCAACACGCGCGTCGGCGATCAGCGCGCGCGGATCAACCAAGGCGTGCGGAGCGGTGAATTGACTCGGCAACAGGCCCATCAGTTGCGCACCGATGACCGCGCCATCAAGCAGCAGGAGCATGCCGAAGTTAGAGCCAATGGCGGCTATCTCACCAAGGGGCAGCAACACCAGTTGAATCGGGAAGAGAATGCGAACAGCGCGGCGATCTATGGTGACAAGCATCCGTAGCCGCTCTTGATGGTTCGCCAGGCGAAAGCGCGGCTCCCTTCGGTCCACCTGCCGCAGCCTGCCCGCCCACGTCTGCCCGCCCACGTCTGCCCGCCCACGCCACCTTCGCACTCGATCTGCGCTGCTTCGCGCTGACCGGATGGTGGCCGCCCCAGGAATGCTGCGGCCGGACCGTGAAGGTAAAGCACGCTTTATCAATAGGTGCGAGACAGTGCCAAACCCTGCCGTCAGACGGTGCCGCTGGTTGCGGCGGGGAAGTGGACGTTCAGCCGTGCAGACACGACGTCGATGGGAATCGCATAGCCGGTGCTTCCCATCCCGCCCGTGCTCATCAGTCCGACCAGCCGGTTGTTCGCGTCGCACAGCGCGGCCTCCGAATCGCCCTGTACATGGAACATGCCGGCGCCTGCACCGGTGATCAGCCAGACCTGGTTGGCCTGGAAGTCGATCGGCACTTGCGTGAAGGCTGCGCCGGCTGACGCGAACGATGTGGAGTCCTTTGTGTAGGTCTTGAGTGGGACGGTGACGTTGCCGGCACTGACCGCCCGGGCAGCATATTTTTGCCGCCCGATGCATCGCCGTATTGCCACAGCCGGCCCGCCGGCGTGACGCGATTCGGCGGCGCGAGGATGGCGGTGCCGTCCGGCGTGGTGTTCTCCCATCGCGTGCCCGGCTTCAGGGTGGCGACGGTGGCATCGAGATTGGCCTCCAGAGCGCCGCGGGTACAGGTCGCGACCGCGCAGGCGTTGCTATAGGTGGCGAGGGTTTCGTTGCACTTCTTGTTGTAGTGGGTCTTGATCTCCTCCACGCTGTCGGGCGCTGCGTTGTCGGGGTGATCGGCCTGCCAGACCCGCGCCATGCTCTGCCCCGCCGTCACGTCACCGACCTGCCTGACGTTTTGCTCGACCATCATCTTCGATTCGGACACGCAGGCTTGGACGATGTCCAACTGCGGCTGCGGGGTAAATCTTCGCGATACCTCCAGCCGCACGAGCGGCTGTGACCAACCCATCGAACGCTCTTCGCGGAGACCCTCGTAGGTAAATGGCAGGAATGGCGACCCACTCGGCGCCGCGCGCCCACGGCACAAGCGGGGGAATGTCGGCCGTCGCGCGCGGCATCGGAGCATGTTATTATTCTTGACTTACGTTAGTGACCGTGGTAAACACGCCGCACTGCAACCACGCTCCCTCCGGGAGCGGTGAGAACGATCTTGCTCATGTCTCAGTCGATTTGCATCACCCCCATGACCGCCTCCTCGCAACCCCACAAAGGGGTTGGTGCGCGCCTCGTTCGCCGTCTTGGCGGCGCGGTGTGCAACGCCATCGCCGGAGGCCTTGTTCATGCCGGCGTGCTGCGCCGGCGGTCGGCCGAAACTCAACGCCGCAACGGCCACGGCTCCGCGGCCGGAGATGCCGACACGCGTACTGCGCCCATGCGGGCGCCTCGCGCGCGCCGGCCCCGTACTGCTGTTTCCGTCCCGACAGCCGAGCCTGCCCGGCCTGGCTTGCTCGCGCGTTGGCTCGGCGGAGGGCGATCCGCGTCGTGCCGCGCGCGGTCGATAGATTGCCGCGAGTCGCCGTTCACGCCGGAGACATGCCCCGGTTTCCCCCCCGAATTCTACGAATTTCTTAACACTCCGCTAGAGCAATGCGATCCCGCGATTGTGCATCTGCTGTTTGCCGCGCTCGCCGCGCATATCGCCGAAACCTTGCCCCCGGAATTGGGTATGGGCGACGCCAGGGAGGTGTTTGCCAAACTATCGGGCCGTTTGGGCGGTTTCTGCGGCGACCTCGTGCCGGACGCCTTCGGGGCCGTCGAGCCGGGCGCAGCGCCGGCCGCTCCAGTGGCAGCATCGGCCGACGCGCCGGCTTTTCCGCCGGAGGCATCGCCGGACGTGCCGGTGGGGTTGCCTGACACGGCGCGCGAATCGCACTTGGCCGCCCTCGAGGGCAACGTCGTATCCGCCAGCATCGACACATTGGAGGCTGGGACCGACACCAATGCGCTGCCGCCGCCGGAGGACCTGGTAGGCGTGCCGCTCGCGATCTGCCCGGCGGAGGCCGCGCCCGATACGCTCGTCGCCGTGCCGTTCGTGCCACAGTCAGGCGCCTGCCGCGGCAGCAACGACGCGCCGGCCGCGGTTCACGGCGCGATCGGGCAGGTCATGCACTGCCTCGCGGCGCGAGCGTGGCTGCGCTCGCGGCGATCCTCGTGGCGGCGTTGCTTTGCGTTTCCTGCAGGCGAGATGATCTCGCCGATCAGGCACGCTCTATTCATGTCAATTAAGGCATCCACCGCGCCGCTGCGGCAGTTGTGCTACGCCACCCGCGCCAGCCCGTTCTGATCGATCGCGCGCCGAATCAGGCGCGCCGGTGTTGCGAGACGCGAACGGGACCGCCGCAGGGCGGCCCGGCCATCCGGTTTCGTGCCACGCCATGACAGGAGGCGCCCGACCTCTCTGCCACCCAGAGCAAGACCCTGAACCGAGCGCCGACCGCGGCCGGGGTGCCGAGCATGAGGGACGGCGCGAACGGCAAGAGGAACCGAGTGCGCGACCGCGCCGGGCGGATCACCGTGCCTATGGCTTCGACTTTTCGCCGATCGCGGCGCGGTATCCCGAGATCATGCGGCTGGTGGAGGAGGCGCGGGCGGCACGTCGGTGGAGTCCGGTACCCGACCAGGATGGCTTGGTTTCGGGAGGATCGCCATGTTCTCTCGTCGTGCCTTCTGCGCTGCCATCGCTCTGGCATGCGACCGGCTCCGCTCCGGCATTGCCCTTGCGCGCCAGCGCCGGTCCACAGGCCTTGCGCAAGACAAACTCGGGGCGGTCGATGCCGGACCGCCGAAGGCATCGCATCCGAGGTCACCGAGGACCCGGACGCGGCTCCGACCCTCACTGCGGTGCGGTCCAGACGGCGGCGGCTCGCGCGCGCCGTGCGTCAGAGGTTGGCATTTCGCCGGCCGAATTGTCTGCGCGATACCATCTGCCGATCGGCATGCTGCGGGACAGGGGCAGCAACTCGACGCGGCGGCCCTGGCGGGTCTACGCGTGATCGCACAGGAGCCGGATGGTCGCGCGGGTGCTGCGGCGCGACGCCGGATGGGCCCGGAATCGCTACCGTTTGCCGCCGGCCACGGCCCCCGCCGGACCGGCCCTTCTGGGCACAGGCGGTGAGGTTCGCACTTCCAGTGACAGAGCGTTCGGTGTCGGCGGATCGCCGGGAATTACCCCCAGCTATCCATGATGTGCCTATTTGGAGACGAATATTATTATAGATACGTATGACTAGCTTTATTTAGATGAATTGCCGCTGAAATTGAGCTATAGCAACTCCCGTTGGGGTAACCCTGCTCCCAAAGGGAGAACAAATTGTTGCATCTCTCGGATGTCGCGCGCGGCGCGAGCAATGTGATCATGGCCGTGGCGATCTGTGCGGCGGCAGCAAAGCCGGCCTCGGCCACACTTTATGCCTGGACCTTGTCTGGGAGCGGCGACGTCGGTTCGGGTTTCCTCACCACCGCTGCCGCCGACAACGGCGGGTTCGACATCATGTCGCTTAGCGGCCAGATCAACGACGTCGCGATCACCGGTTTATTGGGCGGCCAGCCAGGCGGCGGTTACGCCTTCTCCCCAACCGGCGCCTTCTATTACGACAACATCCTTTACCCGAGCGCGAATTCGGCAGAGGGCGCATTGCTCGACCTCGGCGGCATCTTGCTCAGTGTTGCCGGCGGCGAAGCAAACATCTGGGGCACTTCCGCCGCTCCCGACGGCTACTCCTATTACACATACGAAGCGGGCAGATACGTCATTCAGGACAATGCCACGACCTTTCGCGTCATGGATCCTGCATCCCCGGTGCCGGAGCCTGCGTCGGCGGCGATTGTCATGCTCGGCATCGTCGGGCTCTGGCTGACTCGCGCGCGACTCAAGGCTCCGGGCTCCGTCCGATAAACGACATCCCGCAGCAGGGGCGCTCACCCCAACAGATTGCCACATGGTCGCATCGGTTGCTGCTGCGCTGCCACAAGCCGAGTGTTTTGGCCAATGATTTCAGCCGCAAAAGACGCTGATACAACCGTTCGGCACCGACCCGACGGCAGGCGCCCCAAGCGCTGCTGCGACGCGCGACGGTGGCGATACTCGATGGGATCAGGGAACGCCAAGGGCTGCGCAACCGCAGCCGGGTGCTCCTGCCGCTGATCGACCAGGGGCGGCAGCCGCCCCGCAAGTGCCCTCGAACAGGCGATCGCGGCCCCCATTCCGACGATTTCAGTCGATCGCCGGCCCTTTCGCGGCTCGCCGGGCGCGGGTACACCTTCCCTATGGCTTCTCTCCCTCGTGCTGAAGGCGCCTCCCCGGCAATGGCGCAGTGGTTCGCCGCCAAGTCGGAGCATCCCGACGCGCTGGTCTTCTTTCGCATGGGCGACTTTTACGAATTGTTCTTTGCCGATGCCGAGGCCGCCGCCGCGGCACTCGATATCGCCCTCACCCAGCGCGGCGAACATGGCGGCGCCCCCATCCCCATGTGCGGCGTTCCCTGCCACGCTGCCGAGGCCTATCTCGCGCGGTTGATCCGCCGCGGCTTTCGCGTCGCCGTCGCCGAGCAAATGGAGGATCCCAAAGCCCGCAACGGCAAGGGGCCGATCCGGCGTGAGGTCGTCCGCTTGATCACCCCTGGCACGGTGACGGAGGAGGCATTGCTCGAGGCCGGCCGTCCCAACCTGTTGCTCGCCGTTGCCCAGGGACAAGAGGGTATCGGCGCCGCCTGGCTCGACATCTCCACCGGCTTGTTCGAAACCGCCGTGCTTCTGGCGCCGGAATTGCCGGCCTTGCTCGGCCGGTTGGAACCGGCAGAGATCCTGGCACCCGCAACCATCGCCCTTGGTGATTGGACAGACCGCCGCGCACCGGAACCGGTCGCATCGCCGCCCCTGGTTGCCCGCCGCCGCCTTGCCGAGGCGTTCGGCGCCGCCAGCCTCGACGCGTTCGGCAGTTTCACCGATGGCGAGGCGGTCGCCGCTGCCCTGGCGCTCGACTATGTCCGGGCGACGCAAGCCGGCAACCTGCCGCGCCTCGCGCGCCCGGCGCCGCAAGGACGCGCCGGAGTGCTGGCGATGGACGCGGCGACGCGCGCAAGCTTGGAAATCCAGCGTGCCCGCGATGGCGGCGACCGCCACACCTTGCTCGGTGCGGTGCAACGCACCACCACCGCCGCGGGCGCGCGCATGCTGGCTGGCTGGCTAGCCGCGCCACTGACCGATGCCGTCGAGATCGCGGCCCGCCAGGATGCGTGGTCCTGGTTGCTGGCCAACCCCGCCGCCACCGGAACCCTGCGCGCCGCCTTGCGGGGGGCGCCGGACATCGCCCGCGCGCTGGCACGGCTCTCGCTCAACCGGGGCGGGCCGCGCGATCTGGCCGCACTCGGTCATGGGATGATGGTGGCGCAACAGGCGGAGACGGCGCTGGAAGGGCCGCTTCCTTCGGCTCTGGCCGCCGCGCGTTCGGCGCTGGGGATAGACGCGGCGCTCGCTCGCTCCTTGGCCGAGGCCCTGGCCGATCCCGTGCCGCATCGGCTGGAGGACGGTAACGTCATCCGCGCTGGTTTCGATGCCGAGCTGGATGCCGAACGAGCCTTGCGGGACGAGTCCCGCCGGGTGCTGGCCGCCATGCAGCTCGAATGCGCACAGCACTATGGCGTCGCCAACCTGAAGATCAGGCATCACGCGCAGCTCGGCTACGTCATGGAAGTGCCGGCCGCTGCCGTGGGGAAGCTGCGCGAATATCCGGAACTGATCTTACGCCAGGGCATGGCAAACGGCGCCCGATTTACGACGCCGGAGCTGTCGGCGCTTGACCGCCGGATCGCGGAAGCCGGCGAACGCGCCGCCGCGCGCGAGCGCGCCGTGTTCGGCCAGCTGGTGCGCGCGAGCTTAGAGCAAGCGGACAAGGTCGCCGCTGGCGCTGACGCACTGGCTCTGTTGGACGCTGCCCAATCGGCGGCGAAGCTGGCGGAATCTGGCACATGGTGCCGCCCCGTCGTGACGGATGGCGACGAGTTCCTGATCCGCGCTGGCCGCCACCCCGTGGTGGAGCGGGCCTTGGCCGGCCATGCGGCGTTCGTCCCGAATCATTGCGACATGTCGCCTGAGCGGCGCGTTCTCCTGCTCACTGGCCCGAACATGGCAGGAAAATCCACTTATCTGCGGCAAAACGCACTGTTTGCCGTATTGGCGCAGGCTGGCCTGCCGGTACCGGCGGACTCCGCCCACATCGGCATGGTGGACCGACTGTTCTCCCGGGTCGGCGCGTCCGACGACCTGGCGCGCGGACGCTCCACATTCATGGTGGAAATGACCGAGACCGCCGCGATCCTGCATCAGGCTGGCCCGCGCTCGCTGGTGGTGGTGGATGAGATTGGCCGCGGCACCGCCACGCTGGACGGCCTGGCGATCGCGTGGGCCGTGCTGGAGGCACTGCACTCTGCCGTGCGTTGCCGCACCATTTTCGCCACACATTTTCATGAGCTTGCGGAACTCGCTGATCGGCTGCCGCGAATGAAGCCGCACACAATGCGGGTAAAGGAATGGAAGGGCACTGTGGTATTTTTGCACGAGGTAGCCGAAGGTGCGGCACGCCGGTCCTGGGGCGTGCACGTCGCGGAGCTCGCTGGCGTTCCGGCGCCCGTAGTGAGGCGGTCCGCGCAACTGCTTGCATTGATGGAAAAACATGGCGGTCCGCTCGGTGCTGGCGCGCCGCTTGGCGCGTTGCCGTTGTTCGCGGGCAGCGCCGCGGAGGAGCCTCCGGAGACGGAGCGGCCCGATCCGTTGCATCACGCCCTGGCTGAACTGGACCCCGATCGTCTGAGCCCGCGCGAGGCGCTGGAGGCGGTATATCGCCTCAAGGCGCTGCTGCCGGTTTCCGCGACCGCCGGGACATAGTACCGTAACCCCGATGTCGATGGCCGCCACCTTGACGAATGCTCCGGAGTCCGCCGCGGCGGCACTCGTAAGCGCGCTGGTAACTCTGGAGAATGACGCTGGGACGGTGCCACGAGACGCCGCGCTCGGCGCTTTCCGGCGCCATCTCGCCCAGATCCAGAACCATGTGCAGCACGCGTTTGAGCAAGAGCAATTGAGCGGATTGCAGGCGGCTCGCCTGCTTGGCAAGCTGGTCGATGGCGTGGTGGATACGTTGTACCGGCACGCCACATCGCCATCCGGCCTTGGAGGTTCGGGACCGCTCAGCGTCGCGGCAACCGGCGGCTACGGTCGCGGCGTGCTGGCGCCGTTCAGCGATATCGACCTGCTGTTTCTTACTGAAGCGGAACCTTCGCAGCAGGTGCTGCGGGTCATCGAGTATATGCTCTACTTCCTGTGGGACCTCGGCTTGAAGGTTGGGCATGCCACACGTTCAATCGAAGATTGCCTGGTCGAAGGAGGCAAGGATACGACGATCCGCACGGCGATGCTGGACGCCCGCTATCTCGCCGGCGACACGGCATTGTTTGGAGATTTCCACCGCCGGTTCCGCCAGACGTGCAGGGATGCCGGGGTTGCGGAATACATTGCCGCCAAACAGGACGAACGCGCCGCGCGTCACCGGCGCTTCGGCGATAGCCCTTTCCTGGTTGAACCTAATATCAAGGACGGCCGCGGAGGGATACGCGACCTGCAGACGCTCTATTGGATTGCGCGCTACGTCTATGACACCCAGACCATGGGCGAACTTGCCGATGTTGGTGACGTCCTGACCCAGGCCGAGGCGCGGCATGGCCGCCGCGCCTGGGAGTTCCTGTGGACCGTCCGGTTTCATCTGCATTACGTCGCCGGCCGTGCGGAGGAACGGTTGACCTTCGACATGCAGCCGGTGGTCGGCGCCCGCATGGGCTACACCCGCCACGGCAAGCAGGATGGCGTCGAGCGGTTCATGCGCCACTATTTCTTAACAGCGCGCGAGGTGGTGAGGCTGACACGCATCCTAGAGCCCGGAATTCTGCGCAAGGCACTCGGTCCTCCGGCTATTACCGCGGAAACCGACAAGTCACTGGTGGACGCTGGCTTCCTGTTGGCCGAGGGCAAGCTGCTACCGATCCCCGGCCGCGATTTTGATGCCGAGCCGATCCAGATGCTGCGCATCTTGCAAATCGCGCGCGATCGCGGGCTGGAGCTCCACCCGCTGGCGCTACGCTCTATGATCCAGAATGAGCGCCGGGCGATCGAACTGCGTGGCAACAAGCAAGCCGCGGACATCTACATGGACCTGATGTGCGGCCATGTGCCGGAGCATCATCGTGCCGGCCACCCGGTCGGCCCGCATCCTGACGGGGCGCGTTGGCTGGCGGTGATGAATGAAACAGGCTTCCTTGGCCGGTTCATCCCACCCTGGGCGCGCATCGTCGGCCAGATGCAGTTCGACACCTATCATATCTTCACGGTGGACGAACATACAATTGAGGCGATCCGAGTGCTGAATGCGATGGAGCGGGGCGAGCTATCAGGGATCGCTCCGGTTGCGTCGGAGCTGGTCCAGCATCTGCAATCGCGGCGCGCTCTGTATCTGGCGATGCTGATGCACGACATCGCCAAGGGCCGCGGCGGCGACCATTCCGAGATTGGCGCGGAGCTCGCGTTGGAAGTCGGACCTGCGCTGGGGCTGACCGCCGAGGAGACGGAAACCGTCTCCTGGCTCGTGCTGCATCATCTCGTCCTGAGTCAGACTGCATTCAAGCGCGACATTGATGATCCTAAAACGATCCTGGACCTGGTCGATACGATCCAATCTCCGGAACGGTTACGGTTGCTGCTCATTCTGACGGTCGCCGACATGCGCGCGGTATCAGCCAAAGTCTGGAACGCCTGGAAAGCGACTTTGCTGCGCGAGCTTTACGCGCGGGTGGCGGAGGTGTTGGCCGGCGGCCTCTCCACAACCGAGCGCGATGTGCGAGTTCAACGCGCCAAGCATGCTGCGGCGGCATTGCTGTCTGATTGGCAGAAGGCGGATCTCGATCGGTTTCTCGAGCTCGGCTATCCGGGATATTGGCTTTCTTTCGATCCGGAGACGCATGTACGTCACGCACGACTGGTGCGCGACGCCGAATTGCGGCAGGCTCCCCTGACCGTCGATACTGAACCCTTGCCGGCGCGTGCCGTGACGGAAGTCACCGTATACTGCGCGGATCATGCCGGACTGTTTTCGCAAATATCCGGCGCGTTGGCCGTGGCGGGTGCATCGATTGTCGATGCCCGCATTCACACCATGACTAACGGCATGGCGTTGGATACATTCTGGATTCAGGATGCGGCCGGCGGCACGTTTGATGCGCCGCACCGGCTCGCGCGACTGGCGGTTCTGATAGAGCAAGCCTTATCGGGAAGGCTGCGCGTCGCGGCGGAAATCCGGCGCCTATCAAAGGCGCTGATCGGACGGCGCATGCGGGCCATCCATGTGCCACCACGTGTCGTGATCGACAATCATGCGTCCAATACCTACACCGTCCTGGAAGTGAATGGGCGAGACCGGCCGGGCCTGCTGCACGATGTTACCGCAGCGATCAGCGAGCAGGGGCTACAGATCGCATCGGCACATGTCACGACCTATGGGGTGCGCGCAGTCGATGTGTTCTATGTCAAGGATGTATTTGGCCTGAAGGTGGAGCACGAGCGCAAACTGGTCCAGTTGCGAGCCAGTTTGCTGGCGGCCTTAGCGCCACCTGGCGATGAGGAGGGCGCGCCAAGCGTGGTGACGCGGCTGTCGAAGCGGCACGGTGCGGCTGCGGCCCACATAGGCTGATTGCATTTTGCCGACCCCCTTGAGTTTTCGCTTATGGCGCGGTGCAGTCCGGGTGCGAAAATGAAGGGCATTTCGAGGCCGCGAGCCGAGATGGTGGCGCGCGACAGCTCAAAGAGCCGCCGCCCTGCACGGAGCAGGATGGCGATGGCGAGCTCGAACGTTGCGGAGGACTGCGGCAGAACAAGCGGTCCACTGCGGAGTTGGGAAACGCGAACGACCTCCAGTTGGCAACGTATGCCTCCGTCGGGAACAGGCTTTCGGAACGCCCTACGGATTTAGCGCTGAAAACTGTATCGGGCGAGACAGCGGCGGAGAGGCACAGAGGCACGCCGCACATCGAGCGGTGTTCATAACACAATCGGCTTCCAGAGACGAAGCAACGGCGCGGCTGGGCAGGAAGCGTATCGCTGGCGGACGCCGGCATCGGTCCTTCGGCCCTGCCACGATTGCGCTCTCGTCGGCATGGCCGGGCTGACCACCCCTGTCACCTGCCCATCCATCCCCCAACCCGCCGGATGGTGCAGGCTGCCCGGCCATGGCGGCTAGAGCGCCTTTAGACACTTTCGCTGGGTAGTCTGGTGCTTGTGTCACCGGCGACGTTCTGAATTCTCATTGCTTGCCTGCGATGAGGGGGGGGACCGCGGCGGCCGTGTTAGCAAGTGCGCGCTGGCACGCGGCATCCGTCAATAGCACATCGCCTGCCGCAACTGCCGCATTCACCGCCTTGAGCGCGTTTGGGTCGCTGGTCGTCGCAGTTGCCACTACGTTGCCACTCGCGTCCGCAATGCAAAGCAAACCATTGGCGACAGTCGCCGCTGCGGCGACTTGCTCTGCTGGCGACTGGCTCGTGCAGGCGCCGAGTGCAAGCCCTGTTGCGGCCAGCGTCGCTAGTGCCACCGAAGCGCCAACGCCCGGGTGCGATGGTCCAGCAACCGTGCCGGTCGGCGTTGTTTCGGTTGTGGCGCCATGGCTAAGCCCAGTGCGGTATGCCGTGATCAAGGCTTCGACATCGGTTGTAGTGTTTGTTGCGGCAACCTGCATCGGTGCATTCTCCGGCCACAAAAGGCCGATGATGCCGGCAGCAAGAAATGGGATCGCGGTTCGCCAGGTGATGGTGCCAGAGATCGCCGCCACCAGTGTTGGTCCAAGGATCATCGCGCCGTGCCCCGTGGTTACCTGGCCAATCCAGGCATTGAGATCGAAATGCAAGGTTGTCCTCCTGCTGAAATGCTCGGAACGAAAGCCGGCTGAGATGATCCTGAGTTCGTGCACGACCGGCACAGCGCGACGATGTTT
>DATJNA010000134.1:0-6474 GCA_035508435.1 Acetobacteraceae bacterium
ACGGCTCGTCGCGCCGGCCGTAGTACAGCGTCACCGTGTGGGTGGCCTCGGCGAAGAACAACCAACGCTCGACATAGATGCCCAGCAGCACCAGCACGGCGGCGAGCGGCAGCAGGATGCGGTCGAGCGCCACCCCCGCCACGGCCCCGGCCAGCAGCAGCAGCGTCGGCACGATGTAGCCGACGGCCAGGGCGATGCGGCGCAGGCGGCCGGCGTGTTTGCGGGCGACGACGTAGCCCATTTCGCGCAGCAGGTAGTTCTCCTCGGTGTGGGGCGATTCCAGCATCCGCACCGGGCCGATGGCGCCGAGACCCGTGGCGCTCTCGATCGTGGCGACCGGCCGGCCGGAGTCGATGCGGCGCCAATAGGCCAGCTTCAGCAGCAGCGCGGCGACGCCGGCCAGCACGCCGAGGGCAGCCACGAGGCGCGGCAGCGCACCGGCCACCGCCACCGCGGCGGCGAGCCAGACGGCGCCGGAGAACCAGGCCAGCAGCAGCTTGTTGGGCAGCACCAGTGGATCGCACCACTGCCGGATGGGCCGAAGGGTGGCGTAGATCATTGCCTGGGATGCGACCGTGGCGAGGCCCCCGGCAGCGGCGAGCAATCCCAGCGCCACCGTCACGCCGGCTGACCGGCCCGCGAAGTACCAGGCAGCGGCGAAGCCGAGCGCGGGCAGGTTGGTCAGCAGCGCGACCACCGCTTCCCGCGACAGCCAGGAGCTGCGCCATTGGGAGACCGCGCGCCAGGCGCGCTCCGGATGCCCCAGATGCAGGGTGGAGGCGAACAATCCCACCGCGCTCAGCGCCAGCGCGACCAGCACGCTGGCGACACCGAGCCACGCGGAGGCAGGCAGCAGGCGCAGCGCGTTCAGCACTCCGAGCCAGGCGAGCATGCCATAGCCGGCCCCCGAGGCCGTGGTCAGCAGGATGACCGAGAAGGCAGGGTTCATCGCGACAGGGCCCGATCGATCCAGCGCAGCAGGCTGTTGCCACCGGCCGGGCTGGGCGCCTCCGCCGGCGCGGTGGGGGCCGGGCGGCGGCGCGGCGGCAGGTATTTGTTCACCGGCCTGGTGGCTTGCTCCGGCATCAGGTCGAAGCCGCCGCGTTCCGCCACGAGTTGCGACACCGCGCTGTTGGGATCGCCCAGGTCGCCGAAATGCCGTGCCCGCGCGGGGCAGGTGGCGACGCAGGCGGGCTGGCGCTCGGCTTCCGGCAGGTTGGTGTTGTAGATGCGGTCGATGCACAGGGTGCATTTGCGCATCACCCCCTGGTCCTGGTCGAACTCGCGGGCACCGTAGGGACAGGCCCAGGAGCAAAGTTTGCAGCCGATACAGATCTCGGCGTTGACCAGGACGATGCCGTCCTCGGCGCGCTTGTAGCTGGCACCGGTGGGACAGACGGTGACGCAGGGCGGATCCTCGCAATGCAGGCAGGAGCGGGGGAAGTGAACGGTGCGGCTGTCGGGACCGATGCCGGCCTCGTAGGTGTGCACACGGTTCAGCCAGACGCCGTCCGGGTGGTCCTGGTAGGGAGAGAAATCGGTCAGTGGCGCAGTATGGCCGGAGGTGTTCCACTCCTTGCAGTTGACGGCACAGGCGTGGCAGCCGACACAGGTGTCCAGGTCAATGACCAGGCCAAGCTTTTTTGCGCCTGGGGCCGGGGCGGAGATGGAGGTCATGGCAGCACCTTCTCCCCCTCGCCTTGCGGGCTTGGGCCGCGAAGCGGACCGACGTTGCCGGGAGGCGCCGTCTTGGCAGGGCGGTCAGGGGGAGGGGGCGTCTCGGCAGGGTTCGAGCAAACGGCCTCCTCGTCCCGCCCTTGGTCCGCTTCGTGGCCCAACCCCACACGGGAAGGGGGAGTTTCTTCGCGTGCCCCACCCGCCCTCATTGATGTGACCGCGTAGGCGAGTTTCCGTGAAGCCGCCCGCAGCCCCGCCGGCCGGTGCACGGCGGCCGGACGCGGCAGCGTTTCGGCCGGGCCGTCGGCTTTCTCGACCCGCACCCGCAAATCGTACCAGGCCGCCTGCCCGGTCACCGGATCCGCGTTCAGTTGGCGGCCGCCATCGAGGAATTCGGAGATCACCTGGTTCAGCAGGAAGCCACGCCTCGACTCCGGTGCGTCGTCGGACAGGTTCCAGGCGCCGCGGCGCTTGCCGATCGCGTTCCAGGTCCACACCGTGTCGGGGTTGACGCCCTCCATCCACTTGACCTGGCATTTCACCCGGCCATGGCGGCTGATCACCCAGACCCAGCCGTCGTCCTCGATCCCGAGCGCGGCGGCGGTGCCGCGATGCATATAGAGCCGGTTGTGACCGTAGATTTGCCGCAGCCAGGCGTTCTGCGAGTGCCACGCATGGTACATTGCCATCGGCCGCTGCGTCACCGCGTGCAGCGGATAGGCGGCTTGCTCCGGCAGGGATTGCTCGAAGGGCGGATACCAGATCGGCAGCGGGTCGAAATATTTTCGCACGTGGTCGCGCTGCCCTGCCGGCGGCTGGTTCGGACCATGGCCCTCGGCGGCGAGGCGGAATTTCTGTACCGGCTCGCTATAAAGTTGCAGCACGATCTGCGCCGTGCTGTCGATCAGGCCGAGGCGCTTCGCATCCGCCAGATAGGCGGCGTTGGCGTGCTTGTAGTACAGCGCCTCGGGCTCGTGGTGGTACTGCCAGAAACAGCCGTTCTCGACGTAGCGCTGCAACTGGCCGGGGTTCGGCGCGCCGACGCCCGCCTCGGTGCCGTCGGCGCCGCGCCAACCGGCAAGCGGCCCGATCCCGGGACGGCGTTCGTGGTTGGCAATGTAGTCGGCGTAGCCGCGATAGACGGCGCTGCCATCGTCGGTAACGAAGCCGGGCAGCTTCAGCCGCACGGCGAGATCGATCAGCACCTCCTGGAACGGGCGAACGTCGCGATCGGGGGCGATCACCGGCTGGCGGATCGAATCCGCCGGACCCTCCGGGCTGCCGATCGGGCGGTCGAGCAATGAGATACAGTCCCAGCGCTCGAGATAGGTCGTGTCGGGCAGAACCAGGTCCGCATAGGCGACGGTCTCGGAGAAGAACGCGTCGGCATAGATCACATGCGGGATACGGTAGCCGCCGTCGGGATGCTTGTCGGCCAGCTTGCGCGCGGCCTCGCCGGAATTCATCGACGAGTTCCAGGCCATGTTGGCCATGTACATGAACAATGTGTCGATCGGGTACGGATCGCCGGCGTGGGCGTTGGCGATCACCGTGTGCATCAAGCCATGCGCCGCCATCGGCGCGTCCCAGGTGTACGCCTTGTCGATGCGCACCGGGCTGCCGTCATCATTCAGCAGCAGGTCCTCGGGGCCGCGCGGATTGCCCAGCGCCATGCCGGGCAGCATCGCATTGGGCGTGCTGCCCTTGCCGGCGGGCTGCGGCCCTGGCGGGATCGGGCGCGGGTAGGGCGACTTGTAGCGCCAGGAGCCGGGGGTATCGACGGCGCCAAGCAGCATTTGCAGCAGGTGGATGGCGCGGCAGGTGTGGAAGCCGTTGGTATGGGCGGAGATGCCGCGCATCGCGTGCATCGCCACCGGGCGGCCCAGCATTTTCTCCCATCGCCGGCCGGACGTGTCGGTCCAGGGCTGATCCAGCTCGATGGCCTGGTCGAAGGCGACGTCCGCCAGCTCCGCGGCGATGCGGCGGATGGTCGCGGCGGATATGCCGCAGGTCGCCGCCACCACGTCCGGCGAAAAGCGGCCGTCGAGGTACCGTTCCGCCAGCAGATGGAACACCGGGCAGGCGCGGCGTCCGTCCGGCAGGGCGATCTCGCCCACGATCTGCGGCTGCATGCCGGGCGTGGCGGCATCCAGCGCGGCCGACGCCGCGCGATCCCAGGCCAGCGGCCTGTCGTCGGCGTCGCGGGCAAACAGGCCGTCGTCGGCACCGCCGGGGTTGCGGATCACCAGCCAGGCGGCATTGGTGTAGCGGGCGAGAAAATCGAGGTCGATGCGGTCGGCAGCCAGCAGCTCGTGCACCAGCGACAGCACGAACAAGCCGTCGGTGCCGGGACGCAGGCCGATCCATTCGTCGGCGACGGCGGAGTAGCCGGTCTTCACCGGGTTCACCGACACGAATTTGGCGCCGCGCGCCTTCAGCCTGGCGATGCCGAGCTTGATCGGGTTCGAGTCATGATCCTCGGCGACGCCGAACATCAGCAGGTATTTCGTATGCTCCCAATCAGGATCGCCGAATTCCCAGAAGCTGCCGCCGACGGTGTAGAGCCCGCCCGCCGCCATGTTGACCGAGCAAAACCCGCCATGCGCGGCAAAATTGGGGGTGCCGAACTGCTTCGCCCACCAGCCGGTAAAACTCTGGCTCTGGTCGCGGCCGGTGAAGAAGGCGAGCTTGCGGGGCTCCGTGGCGCGGATGGCGCCGAGCCATTCTACGGCGAGCGACAGCGCCTCCTCCCACTCGATTTCCCTGAAGTCGCCGCTGCCGCGCTCGCCGGTGCGGAGCAAGGGCTTGGTGAGGCGAGCGGGGGAATACTGGTTCATGATGCCGGCGGAGCCCTTGCCGCACAGCACCCCCTTGTTCACCGGATGGTCGGGATTGCCCTCGATGTAGCGGATGCGGCCGTCCTTCAGGTGCACGCGGATACCGCAGCGGCAGGCGCACATGTAGCAGGTGGTGGTCTTGGTGGTGTCGGCTATGGCTGGGGAAGTGTCGATCCTCTCCACCGGCCGGGCAAAGCCGGTGGTGCGGGAGCCTGTTGTGTCCGCCAAATCCTTGTTCCTCCGCCACGCTCTGCGCAGCGAGACGGCGTCGTCTCGCTGGCACTGCGCCTTCAGGGTATGGTGCCGGGCCGTCCGAGGAACGGCCCGCAGTCACCATGCCCCGTCAGGGATGGAATTTCTACCCACCCTTCCCGCCGGGCCACAAAATTCCAGGGGCATGCGGCTGGGCGTGTCGCTGCGGGGCACAGTCTCGCGCATGGTTCGAACCGCCGGCATCGGCCTCCGGTTCCCGCCACCAGCGGCATTGTTCACGCCGGCGCAGGCTATCGGCATGCAGGCACATGTCGGGGCGGCGCCAGTCCAGCACGCATTCCACCGGCTCTTCGCCCGGCTGGAGGTCGAGAACGCAGGCACGGATGATCGCGTCGGGCATGGCTGGGGCTCACGTTGTCCAATCGATGGTTTCTGCCGCTTACGCAGCCCGCGCGAGTCGCCCCGACTTGCTGGTCGGATCTCGCCGATGACGTTTGCGCGAAGCAGCGGCCGGCATCGCGACGGTTCGTTCTCGGATCGCAATCGGGCGGTCGATCGCCGGTGCCGCGATGGCCGCGTGACCGGCGGCACGCCCGCCGGCATCCGGGGGCGGCCATTTGGCGGATTTGGCATTCGGAAGTTCGTCCCTGTCCGGTTAGCGCAGGCGGACCCAGCCGCAGTCGGCGCACGAAGGTCAGGGGTTGGCAGCCTGCGCTAACCGGATAGGGACACGGAAGGTAGCCCGCCCTACTTCTCCCCCTCGACCAGCCCGGCAACGAACCAGCGCTGCATCAGCACCACCACAATAACCGGCGGCAGCAGCGCCAGCACCGCGGTGGCCATCACCGCCGACCAGTCGGTCTGTGTCTCCACCCCGACCATCTTCACAATGCCGATGACGATCGTGTCCAGGTTCGGATTGGTCGCGACCAGCAGCGGCCACAGGTACTGGTTCCAGCCATAGACAAACAAGATGACGAACAACGCGGCGATGTTGGCAGCGGAGACCGGCAGCACGATGTCGCGCAGGAAGCGCAGCGGGCCGGCGCCGTCCATGCGCGCGGCCTCCACCAGCTCGTCCGGGATCGCTACGAACACCTGGCGGAACAGCAGCGTGGCGGTGGCGGAGGCGATCAGCGGAATCCACAGGCCGTTGAAACGGTTGATCAGGCCGAAATCCGCCATCACGGTGTAGGTCGGGATGATGCGCACCTCCACCGGCAGCATCAACGTGATGAAAATCAGCCAGAACGCAGTCTGGCGGAACGGGAAGCGGAAGAACACCACGGCATAGGCCGACAGCACGGAGATCACGATCTTCCCCACCGCGATTGCCACCGCCATGCCGAGCGAGATCAGCAGCATGTGCCACACCGGCTGCGAGCCCATGGTGCCCTGAGTCAGCACGCGCCCATAGGTCGCCAAACCGGCCAGGTTCGGCAGCAGCGACAGGTCGCCGCGGGCGATGGCATTGCTGTCCTGAGTCGATCCGGCCAGGACCAGCCAGACCGGCAAGGCGAACAACACCACCCCCAGCCCGAGGATGGCGTGCGCGAGGTAGTCGGGGCGGTTCCGCATCGGCAGGCTCCTGCGCGACGCGCGCCCCCGCGCGGGGCGCTATTGCTTGGCGGGCTGGGCGGGGGCCGCGGGCGCCGCAGCCGGCGCCCCAGGTGCGGCGGCGGGCGCTGCTCCGGTCGGTTTAGCTGCGCCGGCCGGCTCCGCTCCGGCGGGTTTCGCCGCACCGGCT